>CAVTZF010000029.1:0-158450 GCA_963739095.1 uncultured Thermoleophilaceae bacterium | reverse complement strand
CGGGGGCGGGCGTCGCGTGCGCATCCGCACTTGACGGATACCGAAAGTATCTAGATACTAATGGTATGCGCACCGTCCCCTCCCGCGCCGAGCGCCAGGCCCTGACCCGCACCGCGCTCGTCGACGCGGCGGAGCGCCTCTTCATCGCCCAGGGCTTCCACGCCACCCCCCTTGACTCGGTGGCGGCGGAGGCCGGCTACACGAAGGGCGCGGTCTACTCGAACTTCGCGTCGAAGGAGGATCTCTTCTTCGCCGTCTACGAGCGCCGGCTCGAGACCCGCGTGGCCGAATTCGAGGCGATCGTCGAGGCCGCGCCCTACGGCCCGCGAAGCCCTCGAGGCCGCCGCCCGGACGGTGTCGCCGCGCGGCGGGCGCAGCGATGGCTGGCTTGCGGTGTTCTTCGAGTTCTGGGCCCACGTGCTCCGGCACGCCGAGCTGCTCGAGCGTTTCGCCAGCCTGCACCGTCGCATCATCGAGCCCCTCGAGAAGGCGATGGTGAGGCAGGCGGAAGAGGACGGCACGCCACTCCCCGAGGACCCACGCAAGATGGCCACCGCCCGCTACGCAATGCAGCTCGGGCTCCAGCTCGAGCGGCTCACCCAGCCGGACGTCGTGGACCCGGAGCTGGGCGTGCGCATGGTCTCGCACTCGATCGATGGAGGATCACACGATGGGCTACCGGATCAAGCGCCTTCAGGACTTCGCAAGAGGCGTACGCCAGAGCAAGGCCCTGCTCGAGCGTGAGCGCTGGCCCCGTGAGCAGATAGAGCGCTTCCAGCGCGACCGGCTGGAGGAGCTCGCGCGTTATGCCGCCGAGCGCGCCCCGTTCTGGCGCGAGCGGATCCCGCGTGGACGCTTCGAGCTGAGCGACCTGCCCCCGACCACCAAGACGGACCTGATGGAGAGCTTCGACGAGTTCGTGACAGATCCGCGGCTGCGGCTCGACGAGCTGCTCGAGCATCTCGACGGGATCGAAGGGGACGAGCTCTACCTCGGCGAGTACCGCGCCATGACCTCGAGCGGCTCCTCGGGTCGGAAGGCCGTGTTCGTCTACGACCGCGCGGCCTGGATCGACGTCCTCACCATGTTCCTGCGCCGCTCCGACTGGACCGGCGCGGGGCCGCGGCTGCCGCGGCTGCGGCTGGTGATGATCGGGGGCGCCTCCGCCGCCCACATGAGCCGTCGCGGGGTGCGGTCCCTGGATGTTGGCGTGCATCGTGTGCTCGGCCTCAGCGTGACGCAGCCGCTGCCGGAGCTCGTCGCGCGGCTCAACGACTTCCAGCCAAACCACCTGAACGGCTACCCCTCCGTGGTCGGGCTGCTCGCCGAGGAGCAGCTCGCCGGAAGGCTCCGGCTCCGGCTCGACGCTCTCTTCACCAGCAGCGAGCCGCTCTCACCCGCAATGCGCGCCCGCCTCGAGGAGGCGTTCGGCGTCCGCCCCTACAACTTCTACGCGACGACCGAGGGTCTCTACGGACACGAGTGCCCGGAACGCTCGATGCACCTGTTCGACGACATGTGCATCGTCGAGAACGTCGACGAGGACGGTGACCCGGTACCGGTCGGCGAGACGGGCGCGCGGCTGCTCGTGACCAACCTGTTCAACCGGGTCGTGCCGCTGATCCGCTTCGAAGTCAGCGACCTGATCGCCCTCGACCCAGAGCCCTGCCCCTGCGGCAGGAGCCTGATGCGAGTGAGCTCGCTCGAGGGCCGAGCCGAGGAGGTCCTGCGCATGGATGGCGTGACAGTGCATCCGATGCAGTTCGCGCTCGTGACCGCGGACCCCGACGTCCGCGAGTTCCAGGTGGTCCAGGAACGCGACGGCCTGCGGCTCCGGGTCGCGCTCAGGAACGGTGCCGTCGACGCTCCGACGCGCCTGCGCGAACGGGTGAGCGTCCGTCTGCAGGACCTCGGTGTGCCAAGCCCGGCCGTCGAGGTCGAGACCGTCGACGCGCTCGAGCGCTCGCCCGGCGGGAAGCTGCAGATGATCGTGCCCGAGCGCGAATCGCTCCGCGGGTCGCGGCGCTAGAATTACATATCCGACCTCGGAGAACGGATATCTGACGCCCATGGCAGCAACGGACAAGACTCGAATCAGCAAGCCCAGCGAGATCAAGGAGAACGACCAGGGCCAGCTCGTCGCCAAGAAGGGCGTGAGCCGTGAGGTCATCGAGGAGCTCTCCAAGATCAAGGGCGAGCCCGACTGGATGCGCGAAAAGCGCGTCAAGTCGTTCGAGATCTTCGAGCGCAAGCCGATCCCCACCTGGGGTGTCGACCTGTCCGACCTCGACCTGTCCGAGCTCGTCCTCTACTCCCCGCCCGAGGCCGGCCGTTACGACAGCTGGGACGACGTTCCGCAGGAGCAGAAGGACACCTTCGAGAAGCTCGGCATCCCGCAGGCGGAGCGCGAGCACCTCGCCGGCGTGGTCGGCGTGTGGCGCCAGGAGCCCTTCTACGAGGGGCTCAAGAAGGAGTACGCGGACCTCGGGATCCTCTTCTGCGCGATGGACACCGCGGTCACCGAGCATGAGGACCTGGTCCGCGAGTACTTCATGAACAAGTGCGTGCCGCCGCAGGACAACAAGTTCTCGGCGCTGCACGGCGCCGTCTGGTCGGGCGGCTCGTTCCTGTACGTGCCCAAGGGCGTGAAGGTCGACCTCCCGCTCCAGGCCTACTTCCGCATGGAGGGCTCGGGCGAGGGCACCTTCGAGCACACGCTGATCATCGCCGACGAGGGCTCGGATGTGAACTACATCGAGGGCTGCACGGCGCAGACCTACAGCGTCAACTCGATGCACTCCGCGGTCGTCGAGATCTTCGTCAAGGAGGGCGCGAAGGCGCGCTACACGACCGTCCAGAACTGGTCGAAGGACGTCTTCAACCTGAACACGAAGCGCGCCATCGTCGAGGCTCACGGAACGGTGGAGTGGGTCGGCGGCTCGATGGGCGCCAAGAAGGTCATGCTCTACCCCGGCTCTTTCCTGATCGGGGAGGGCGCGCGCGCCGACCACCTGAACGTCGGCGTCGCGTCGGGCGACGTCTGGAAGGACACCGGCGCCAAGGTCGTCCACCTCGCGCCCAACACGACCTCGAACATCCTCGCCAAGTCGATCTCCAAGGACGGCGGGATCATGGGCTACCGCGGCCTCGTCCGCATGGGCCACAACTCGCAGGGCTCGAAGGCCCACGTCCAGTGCGACGGCCTGATGATGGACGACCGCTCGCGCTCGGACACCTGGCCCGACATCCAGATCCAGAACCCGCACGTCACCGTGGCCCACGAGGCCGTGGTCGGCAAGATCTCCGACGAGCAGCTCTTCTACCTGCAGTCGCGCGGCCTCACCGAGGAGGAGGCGGCGGCGATGATCGTGAACGGCTTCATCGAGCCGGTCACGAAGGAGCTGCCGATGGAGTACGCCGTCGAGCTGAACCGCCTGATCCAGCTCGAGATGACCGGCAGTATCGGCTAGCCGGCTCCGGAATTCGGGGCGCGCGCGTGGGGAGCTAGGCTCGCGCTGTGGCTCAGCTCGAGTTCAACGAGGAGCTCGCTGCGCAGATGGAAGTCGTATACAGCCAACGCGACATCCTGCGCCGACGCGCGCTCGTTCATGAGGCCCTGGGCGCTGCGCCCGGCGATCGCGTGCTCGATGCCGGCTGCGGGCCGGGGTTCTACGTCGCCGAGACGCTCGAGCGGGTCGGGCCGGAGGGCTCGGTCGTCGGCATCGATGCCAGTGGGCCGATGCTGGCGCTCTCCGCAAAGCGCTGCGAGGGTCACGCCAACGTGGAGTTCCGCGAGGGCGACGTCACCGCGATGCCGGTCGCGGACGCCGACTTCGACCGGGCCCTGTCGGTGCAGGTGCTCGAGTACGTGGACGACATTCCCACCGCGCTTGGAGAGCTGTTCCGGGTGCTGCGGCCCGGCGGCCGGGTGCTGATCTGGGACGTCGACTGGTCCACGGTCTCGTGGCACTCGCGTGACCCGGCGCGAATGGAGCGCTTCCTGCGTTCCTGGGACGATCACCTCAGCGACCCCTCGTTGCCGCGCACGCTCTCGGCGCAGCTGCGGGCGGCCGGCTTCGAGAACGTCGAGATGCAGGGCCACGCGTTCGCTACCAACGACGTAACCGAGGAGACCTACGCGGGCGCGCTGCTGTCGCTGATGACGGACTACGTCGCGCAGCGGCCGGAGATCGGGCCGGACGTGGCCGCGGACTGGGCGGCCGAGCAGCGCGACCTGCAAGCCCGCGGCGAGTCGTACTTCGCCTGTCTGCAGTTCTGCCTCACTGGCACGCGGTCCTAACAGCGGATCGGCTAGGTCTCGGCCGCTGGGTAAGCCGGAGGGGTGATGCGGTTCTCGATCAACATTCCCAACTTCGGAGACTTCGCCGACCCAAGCGTGGTGGCGAGGGTGGCGTCCGCGGCGGAGGCTGCCGGATGGGACGCCCTGTTCGTCTGGGATCACGTCGTACACGAGAAACGCCGGCGGCGGAGCTTTGGCGATCCGTGGATGCTCCTCACCGCCGCGGCGCTGGCGACGGAGCGGATCAGGCTGGGGCCACTGGTCACGCCGGTGCCGCGGCGACGGCCGGAGCAGCTCGCGCGCCAGGTGTCGACCCTGGACAACCTGAGCGCCGGCCGGGTGATCTTCGGCGCCGGGTTGGGTGGCCCCATCGAGGACGAATACGGCAGCTTCGGCGAGCCGACCGATCCGAGGCTGCTCGCCGAGCGCCTGGACGAGGGTCTGCACCTGCTCGACCGCTACTGGTCCGGCGAGCCGCTGACGCACCACGGCCGCCACTACGAGGTTCAGGACGTGACGCTGCTTCCACGGCCGGTGCAGCGGCCACGGGTCCCGGTCTGGATCGGTGGTTTCTGGCCGCATCGCCGACCGATGCGACGCGCGGCTCGATGGGAGGGCGCAGTGCCGCTGTTCGAGTCCGCCACACACGGACACGTGCCACCGCTCGACGAGGTCCGCGAGCTCGTCGGTTACGTCCGTGGTCATCGCGACGGCGACCCCAGCCGGCCGTTCGAGTTCGTCCTCGGCGGCCCCACACCGACCGACGCCGCCCGCGCCCGCGATCTGCTCGGGCCCCTGATCGAGGCCGGCGCCACCTGGTGGGACGAGCGACGGCCCATCGACCATGAGATCGATCGGCTCGAGCCGGCGCTGCGGCGCATCGAGGCAGGTCCACCGACGGTCGACTAGCCCGCGGCGCGCCTACGTCCGGAGGCCGCCGTACATTCGCGCGGACCGCAGCGCAGCGACCACGGAAGGAGACCGCGATGGTGGAGGACGTTCGAAGGCGCTCCGGCTGGATCACTTTCGCGGGCGTGATGGCGTTGATCGCGGGCGCGTACAACACGCTCAGCGGCATCGCCGCGCTGTCGAACGACGACACGCTGGACTCCCAGGCCAGAGAGGTGCTCTACGGGATCGACCTGACCGCCTGGGGCTGGTTCTGGCTGATCATCGGCCTGGTCCAGATCGTCACGGGCGTTCTGATCTTCCAGCGCAACACCTGGGGGCTCTGGCTCGGTGTCGCCTTCGCGGGACTCAGCGCCATGCTGACCGTGATCGTGATGTTCGTCTTCCCGCTGTGGGCGCTCGCGGTCCTCACGATCGACTTCCTGATCCTCTTCGGGCTGCTCACGCAGAGCGACGAGTTCCTGACCTAGGCGCGCTGAGGCGGTGCGCTTGCCTGCGGCCCCGGTGTCGTGGAGGATCCGAGCGCGATGAGTGCTGTGAGTCCACGGGCAGCGACCGCCGAGGAGGGCGGATCGGGCCTGGGGTTGCCGATCGCGATCTTCGCTTCCGCGCAGTTCGTGATGGTGCTCGACAGCAGCGTGATGAACGTGTCGATCTCGCAGATCGTCGCGGATCTCGACACGACGATCCAAGGCGTGCAGCTCGCCATCACGGCCTACACCCTGGTGATGGCGGCGTTGATGCTGGCCGGCGCGAAGATCGGCGACATCCTGGGCCGCGACCGGACGTTCGCGATCGGGCTCGCCGTATACGGGCTCGGGTCGCTCATCACGGCCCTCAGCCCGAGCCTCGCGGTCTTGCTCGTCGGCTGGTCGCTGGTCGAGGGACTCGGCGCTGCGCTCGTGGTGCCGGCGATCGTGTCACTCGTGGCCGGCACCTACAGCGGCAAGCAGCGCGCACTGGCGTTCGGGATCGTCGGCGGGGTCGCGGGTGCCGCGATTGCCGCGGGCCCGCTGATCGGCGGCTGGGTGACGACGGAGTTCAGCTGGCGCTACGTCTTCGCGGGCGAGACGGTGATCGTGGCGGTCATCCTGCTGCTCCGCCGTCGCCTGAAGCGCTTTCCGCCGGCCGAGCCCCGCCCCCAGCTCGACCTGGTCGGCGTCGGCCTGTCGGCGATGGGGCTCGGCCTTGCTGTCTTCGGGATCCTCAAGAGCAGCCAGTGGGGTTTGATCGAACCGCGTGGGGCCCTGACCATCGGCGGGACGGAGATCACCCCGTTCGGCTTCTCCGTGGTCCCGTGGTTCGTCCTTGGAGGCCTGGGCCTGCTCGCCTGCTTCGCGATCTGGGAGGAGCGGCGTGAGCGCCTGGGACGCGACGTGCTGCTGGACCGTTCGCTCCTCAGGATTCCGCCGCTGCGGGCAGGGCTGACGACCCTGATGATGCAGCAGCTCCTCCTGCTCGGCACGTTCTTCGTGCTGCCCGTCTACCTCCAGGTGGTGCTCGGGCTCGATGCCTTCGAGACCGGCAAGCGCCTGTTCCCGATGTCGGTGACGATGTTCGCCGCGGCGATGCTCGGGCCAAGGCTCGCGGCGGGCTTCGCTCCCAAGCGGGTCGCACAGGCGGGTCTGCTCGCGCTGGCGCTCGCATCCGTCTTCCTGCTCGGGACCATCGACGTCGAACTCAACGACGTCGGCTTCGCGCTCGCGCTCGCCGTCTTCGGCATCGGCGCCGGCCTGCTGCTGTCGCAGCTCGGCAACGTGATCATGTCGTCGGTCGCGCCCGAGAAGACGAACGAGGCGGGCGGGCTTCAGGGCACCGCCCAGAACCTCGGGGCCTCGCTCGGGACGGCCCTGATCGGGTCGATCCTGATCGCGGCGCTGACCAACGGCCTCATCGAGCGCATCGAGGCGAATCCGGCCGTCCCGCCCCCGGTCCGCGCGGAGGTCGCCAAGCGCACGGAGGCGGGCATCCCGATAGTGCCCGTCGACGACATCGAGCGCGCCGCCCTCGACGAGGGACTTCCCGCCGAGCAGGCGAAGGCGCTGGCGGACGACTACGGCGACGCACAGCTACAAGGGCTCAAGCGCGCGATCGGTGCGATCGCGATCTTTGCCCTGCTGTCGCTCTGGTTCACGCGGGGACTGCCTGGACGCTCGTCTCAGCAGGTGAGCGAGGCGGAGACGTGACCTGCGCGGTCTAGCAGGGCACTTCCTTCTCGGCCCGCTGGGTGTCCCCCGTGACGTCCGTGAAGTCGACGATCGCCGTGCGGGTCCGGCCGTTGCAGCCGATCGCCGAGCCGATCTTGACCTTCTGGGACTTGCCGCGAACCTTCACGCTCCTGGTCTTGCTCGTGATCGTGAAGGTGGCGCCGACAACCGAGTTGAGGACGCCCGACACCGGCTCCAGGAGGTTGTCTGGAACCGTGAAGCGGAGCGCCGTCGAACGCACGCCGTCGACCTTGATAGGCACGTAGCGCACGCGGATCGAAGTGTGGATCGAGATCGCGCACTGCGGCGCGTCGGAGCCCGCGGGCGGCGCCGGCGGATCGCCGTCGAGACGCAGCGCGGCGCCGTCGCCCAGGTTGTAGAAGTTCATGCCGAGGTTGCAGCGGAGGCTGTCCGCGATCGAGGTGTTGTCGGCCGCGCCGGCGAGGTTGCGCGCGAGGCCGCCCCCCACCCGGGTCTTGCCGCAGGCCCGCTTCACGGCGGCCAGCGACTGCTGGAGCGCCTGCGAGAACTTGCACTTCGGGAACTGCTTCGCGAAGTCGACGACGCCCTCCGCCGCGAGGCTGAAGCGCTGCGTCTGCACCGGCCGCTGCGTCGGATCGTCGGCGTTCTCGATCTCGAACGTCATCTTCAGCGTCTTGGGCACCGGCTTGGCGGCGCTGCCCTTGCCCAGCGGAGTACCGCTGGCCTGGGTGATCGTCTGGGTGTTCGCGGCCATCGCCACCCCCGCGGCGAGAGCGAGCGAGGCGATCACGACGACGGAGATGATGCGCAGCTTGGGCATGGCCGGAAAGAATAGATACGTTCGCGTTTCCGTGCTGCAAGCCGGCCGTAAGCGGCTCAGCGAACGCCTGAAAACGCGGACTGAAGGACGTCGACGATGCGCCCCGCGTGCTGGCGGGCGTGTGGATGGTCGGCGTCGAGGTCGGCGAGGCTCATGCCGGCGAGGTCCGGCGCGGCAATCAGCGGCTCGAGCAGCTCTGCCAGCTCCGCCCAGCTGAGCCCCTGCGGCTGCGCGTAGGTCACGGCGGGCAGCTCGCGCTCGTCGAGCGCGTCCAGGTCGACGTGTAGCCAAACGGGGTGCCCGCGGGCCGCGGCGAGCGTCGCCCATGCGACGCGACCCGCCCCGCGCCGCCGCAACTCCGGTGCCGTCGTCTGCTCGACCGCGCGCGGCACGAGGGCGAGCTCGGCGGCCACGTCGCTGTCGAGCTCGGCCGGCCGGTGCCCGATCAGCGCGACGTTCTCCGGCTCGACGATCGGCGTCTCGCCCGCCAGGCCGGTGAGCTCGGGATGGCCGCGGCCGAGCACGAGCGCCAGGTCCATGTCCGCAGCCTCGCCCGTCGGGGAGCTGTCCCCGTCGAGCGCGTCGGGATGTCCGTCGACCATCCACAGAGCAAGCGGGCCGCAGGCGACCCTCGCGCCCGCAAGAGCGCCCGGCAGCAGGCTGCAGTCGCCGCCCAGCACGAAGGGCCGCTCGCCGCCCTCGAGCGCGGCGACCACGGCGTCGCGCAGGTTCCGCGAAGCCTCGACCAGCTGGTCCGACGCGATCACGCCGGACGCCGGATCGCGCGTGGGCCCGCGTAGCGGGCCGACCACGTCGCCGGCGTCGGCCATCCCCAAGCGCTCGGCGAAGCCCGCCTTGCGCAGGAGCTCCGGCGCGCGCTCCTCGCCGCGGCTCGCTCCCGAGGAGTCGAGCGGCGCGCCCAGGAGCGTCCAGGGAGCCGGCATCGCCCGGCCCATTGTGGCGACCGGGCCTGAGAAGACGAACGGCCCCCGCCTCGACTGGGAGGCGGGGGCCGCTTAAGTCAGTACTTCAGGCTTCTCTACTTCTTGCAGCTGACGCTCTTCGAGTCGCTCAGCGAGCCGTCGGTCATGACGTTCTGGAACTTCAGGGTCCACTTGCCGCCCGAGCAGCCGGTGGACTCGACGACGCCACGGGACTTGCCCTTGACCTTCGTCTTGCCGTTGAGGCTGAAGCTCAGCGTCTCGATGGCGGAGGGCACGTTCGGCAGCGGCTCCTGGATCTCCGGCGGAATGGCGACGTTGATCACGTTGCCCTTGACCTTGCCCTCGAGCATGACGCGGATCGAGAGCGGCACGTCGGCCTTCAGGAAGAGGCCGAGGTTGCCGGAGGTCGTGACGTAGGCGGTCACGTCGATCGGCTCCTTGGTGCCGAGCGCGGTGGCGTCAACATGACCCGAGCCGATCTTGGAGCCCTTCGGGCAGACCTTGTCGGTCTTCTGCTGGGTGGCCTTTGAAACCGAGCAGCGCTTGCTCGAGGCCCACGCCTTGCCGTTCCACTTCAGGCCCTTCGGCAGGGTGATCTTCAGAGCCTTCGACGTCGACGGCTGGCCGGTACCGCTCTTGGTGCCGCCCTTGACGCCGAGCTTGAGGGTCACGGGCTTCGGCTTCTTCGACGTGCCGCTCTTCGCGGGTGAAGCAGAGAACTGCGACAGGTCAAAAGTAGTGTCGTTGATGTCGGCGTACGCAACACCGACCATTGAGAACGCGAACGCACCGGTCAGCACGGCCGCGAGGGTCTTCTTCCGCATCGGAACTCCTCCGTTATTCAGAGCTAAGGACTCACTGCACGCGGGCCGAAGGCCTCACGTTCCTGCACCACGGCAAAAGGTATACCCCCCAGACCTAAGCGACCACTAAATCTCGCGGATCGCTAAACGAAGGGTTGCGCGCTGCCGATTGAGGGATGGATGAGCGTCAACGATCTCGTGCTCGTACAGGGCATGAAGGACACCCGCCTGGCGCTCACCCGCTGGAATCGCGAGCCCGCCGGGAGTGCTGCTGCCGTGGCTGCGGCTGAGCGTGCTGATCGCCCTCGGGTTGCTCTTCAGCATCTGGGTGATCGCGCTCCTGTCACGTCCCGACCTCACCGAGTTCGACATCCCGGGCTACAACTCCCCGGCGGGGCTCGAGGACTACATGCACGTGCTCTACCGCAACTCGCTCGTGCTGGCCCTGCACGCGCTGGCCTGCGTCGCGGGCTTCATTGCCGGCAGCTCGCTGCCGCTCGCCGCCTCGCACCGCAGCGGCCTGTCGCGCTGGGTGCACGAGAAGGCCGGGTCCGCTCGCGATCGGCTTCGTCGTCTGCGCCACGCTCTTCTCCCTCACTACGCAGGCCTACATCATCGGCGGCACCGCCTCATCGATCGCGGGCCAGCTCGACGTCGCGCCCGGCACGCTGCTGTTCGCGCTCGCCCCGCACGCCCTGCCGGAGCTGATCGCGCTGTTCCTCCCGCTCGCGGCCTGGATGCTCGCGAGCCGCCGGGGCGACTGGCAGGACCTGCTCGCGGCCACCTTCGTGACCGTGGCGATCGCCGTGCCCGTGCTGCTCGCCGCCGCGGCGGTCGAGACCTGGGTCTCGCCACATCTGCTCGTCGCGATCTCGTCCTAGAAAGCAGACGGGGCGGCCCGCAGGCCGCCCCGTTCGCTTGCTGCTTTCAGACCCTGCTCAGCAGGGCGACTTCCTGTTGGCAGTGAACTGGCGCGCCTGCGTGTCGACGAAGGTGACACGCGTGGTGCGGTCCTTGCCCTTGCAGCCGATCTCGGAGTAGAAGCCGACGGTGCGGCTCTTCCCCTTGATCTTGGTCTTGGCCGTCTTCTTGTCGACCTTCGAGATCGCCTCGACGACGGAGTTCTGCACGCCCGGCGCCGGCTCCTGGAGCTCGATCGGCACCGTGAAGCGCAGCTCGCTGGTCTTCAGGCCCTCGAGCTTGACGTTGAAGAAGGGCGCCTTGATGGCGGTGTGGACGCTGATCGCGCAACCCACGTCCTTGCTGCCCGGCGCGGCGGGCGGCGGGTCGCCGTCCAGCCGGATCGCCATGCCGCCGTTCTTGCCGGCGTCGGAGATGTTGTAGAGCGTCAGCTTCAGGTTGCAGACGAGCTTGACCGAGCGGTCGGTGCCAGGACCGGCCTCGTTACGGACGAGACCCGAGCCCACCTTCGCCTTGTTGCACGCGCTTGCGACCTGCGGCGCGGTCGCCTGGCTGAACTTGCACGCCTTGAACAGCTTCGGATAGGTGATAAGGCCCTCCGGCGCGATCCGGTACTGCTCGATGACCGTCGGGCGCAGGCCCTCGGTGTCGCCGACCGTATAGCCGAAGTCCAGCTTGACCGGCAATGGCTTGCTCGGGGTGCCCTTCCCCTTCGGCGATGACTTCGCGATGTGGACCTCATAGATGTTCTCGGCGAAGGCAACTCCGCCGAAACTCAGAACCGCCACGACAGTAAGCGCGGCGATCAAACGCTTTCGCATTCCTCCTCCTGAGGGTGGTACGGGGTTGAAGACCGACTGCCCGGAACTCGTCGACCGGACCTCCGCATCTGAGGTCCGAGCGAGCCGGGACCACCCTATAACACCTTTGGCCGCGGTAGTTGCGGTTATTGCAAGCGATTCGATAGGGCATTCTTGGGCGGTGCGGCCGCCCCCCGAAGCCGAGATCTATGCGCCCGAATTCCCCCCGGGCATGGACTGGCTGAACGTCGCGTTCCTGCGCATGAACACGCTGATGGGACGCGGTGCGGTGCTCGTCGAGTTCTGGGACTTCGCGCGCGTGAACTCACTGCGCACGATGCCCTACCTCAAGGGCTGGCACGCCCGCTACGCCGACGAGGGCCTGCGCGTGATCGGGATCCACTCGCCCGGCTATTCGTTCGGGCGCGACCACGACACTGTCGCCGCGGCGGTGGAGCGGCTCGAGGTCCCCTACGCCGTGCTGCTCGACCCCGCCTTCGAGGTGTGGCGCCTGTACGGCAACAAGGGCTGGCCGGGGCGCTACCTGTTCGACAGGACCGGCAGGCTCGTCTTCGTCCACTACGGCGAGGGTGAGTACGTCGACACCGAGCTGGCGATAGGCGACTCCCTCGGCATCGAAGTGGAGCCGATGGCGCCGGTGCGGGCCGAGGACGAGCCCGGGCGGCTGTTCGCCCCGCAGACGGCGGACATCGCACTGCCCGCCGACCGCGCGCGGGTTCAGCTGGTGCGTGACTGGGCCGACGGCGAGGACTGGATCGAGGCGGCCGACGCCGGCGCCGCCGCAACCTTCTCGTTCAACGCGGGCGGCGCCTACGCGGTGCTGTCCGGAGCCGGGCTCGAGCCCGGGCTGTACGAGTCGGAAGGCACCGTCCAGGCAGAGGCGCCCGGGCTGCGCCTCCACGGCGTGCAGTTCACGCCCGGAGGACCGAGCGACCCGTGATGCTCCAGGCCGCCCTCAACGGCGACCGCGATCATCCCGCGCTGCCGCGCACGCCGGACGAGCTTGCCGCCGAGGCGAGGGCCGCGGTCGAGGCCGGCGCGCTCGTCCTACACCTGCACCCGTACGACGACGAGGGTCGACAGACCCTTGCCGCGGAGCCGTGCGCCGCCGCGCTTCGCGCCGTGCGGGCCGCCTGCCCCGGCACGCCGATCTCGCTCAGCACGTCCGCCGACATCGAGCCCGATCCCGAGCGGCGTCACGCCCTGGTGGCGGCGTGGACCGACCTGCCCGAGCTCGTGACGGCCAACCAGGGCGAGGAGGGCATCGGCGAACTGTGCGGGCTGCTGTTCGAGCGCGGCATCGGCGTCGAGGCCGGCCTGCTGTCGCTGGACGACGCGCGCGCGTTCGTGGCGTCCGGACTCGCGCCGCGCTGTGCGCGCGCGATGATCGAGCCGCTCGATGCAGTGTCCGAGGACGCCATCGCACACGCCGCGGCGATGGAGGCGGTGCTCGCCGAGGCCCGCATCGAGCTCGAGCAGGTACACCACGGAGACGGGATCGCCTCGTGGGCGGTCAACGCGCGCGCGGCCGCGCGCGGGCACGGGATCCGGACCGGGCTGGAGGACACGCCAGTGCTGGCGGACGGCCGTCTCGCCTCGGGAAACGGCGAGCTCGTGGCGGCGGCTGCTGCGCTCAGCCCGCGGTAGGGAGCGGCCGGGCCGCCAGCGCCCGGCGGATCTCCTTGGGGAGCATGAAGCGCACGTCCTCCTGGACCACCTCGAACTCGGAGACGTCGCTGGTGCCGCGCTCGCGGAAGAAGTCGACCAACCGCTGGACGAGCTCCTCGGGGGCGCTCGCCCCGGACGAGATGCCGACGATGCGCTTGCCCTCGAGCCACCCCTCCTCCACCTGGGTCTCGTTGTCGATCAGGTACGAGTCGGCGCCGTGGTCGCGGGCGACCTCGACGAGGCGGTTCGAGTTCGAGGAGTTGCGCGAGCCGATCACGAGGACGAGGTCACACTCCCGCGCCATCTGGCGGACGGCCATCTGGCGGTTGGTGGTGGCGTAACAGATGTCATCGGACTTCGGGCCCGTGATGTTCGGGAAGCGCTCGCGCAGCCGGCGGATGATGCGGTCCGTCTCGTCCACGCTGAGGGTCGTCTGCGTCAGGTACGCGACGCGCCCGGGGTCGTCGAGCTCGAGGGCATCGACATCGTCCTCGGTTTCGACCAGGACGAAGTGGCCGGGCGCCTCGCCCATCGTGCCCTCGACCTCCTCGTGGCCCTCGTGGCCGATCAGCACGATCGTGTAGCCCTCGGCGGCGAACTTCTTCGCCTCGACGTGCACCTTGGTCACGAGCGGGCAGGTGGCGTCGATCGTCTTCAGCTGCCGCGCCTCGGCGTTCGCGTGCACCGCCGGCGACACGCCGTGCGCGGAGAAGACCACGGTCTCGCCCTCGGGTACCTCGGTCTCCTCCTCGACGAAGATCGCGCCGCGCTCGCGCAGCTGCTCGACGACGTGCTTGTTGTGGACGATCTCCTTGCGCACGTAGACGGGCGCGCCGTACAGCTCGAGCGCGCGCTCGACCGTCTGGACGGCACGGTCGACGCCCGCGCAGTAGCCGCGCGGGGCAGCGAGCAGCAGCCGATCGGGGGCGGAGGCCATCGCGGCCAAGGCTAGCGGCCTACAGGCGGCGAATCAGATCGAGAATCGTCTCGCCGACGGCGTCGACGCTGCGCTCTGAGACCACGTCCAGGTCGTCGCAGGGCTTGTGCCAACACGGGAAGTCGAAGTCGATCAGATCGATCGAGGGGACGCCGCGGCGCAGGAACGGGACGTGGTCGTCGGAGACCGCGCCCTCGGTCACGTCCGGGAAGATCCGCTGGGCGCCGACGCGCTTGGCCGCGGCGCGCAGGTCGCGCCAGAGGTCCGGACTCGAGTTCGCCTCGCGCGGGATGCGCAGCCGCCTGTCGCCGACGAAGTCGAGCAGCACCATCGCCCGGGCCTTGTCGAAGCGGCGCGCGGCCACCTTCGAGCCGCGCAGCCCGAAGCGCTCGAACTGGGCGTCCGAGGCGCCGGGGGGAGCCTCCTCCCCGTCGAAGAAGACGAACTGGATCGTGTGCTTGGGCCGCTTGACCGTCCGCGCGAGCTCCGCGAGGACGGCCGTGCCGGAGGCGCCGTCATTCGCGCCGACGAAGCCGGGCAGCTCCTTCGTGTCGTAGTGGGCGCCGACCACGATGTAGCCGGGCTCGCGCCCACGGACCGTGCCGATCACGTTCTGGAGGCCTCCCGGGACGGGCTGGTAGCGGCCGTTCGGGACGAGCTCGCGCAGGCGGGCGGCGAGCTGCCTGGAAGCCTCCGAGCCGGCCGGTCGCGGACCCATCTCGACCTGCTCGACCAGCAGGTCCCACGCCGCGGAGCCGTCGAAGCGGTCCACCATCGGCGCGGGCGCTTTGCGCGCAGCGCCGTCAGCCTCGCCGTCGGTGAACGGGAGGTTGTCGGTGGCGACAAGCGCAATCAGGGTGAGGCCGATCACGGCCTGAACGACAAGCACGATCACCAACAGCTTCACAGACGCGATTCTTCCGGGTTCACACGGCAGATCACCCCGGGTAGGCTGGCACGGTGACGCCGCAGGGCCACAAGGACCGCCTCAGCGCGATCGACGCCTCCTTCCTTCACCAGGAGAAGGAGGCCTCTCACATGCACGTCGGCGCGCTCGTCGTGTTCGAGGGACCGGTGCCGCCGCGCGATGACTTCCGCGCGCACATCGAGTCGCGCCTGCGGCTCGTGCCGCGCTACCGCCAGAAGCTCGCCTTCCCGCGCTTCGAGATGGGCCGGCCCTTCTGGGTCGACGACTCGAACTTCAACCTCGACTACCACGTGCGCCACACCGCCCTGCCGCACCCTGGCAGCGAGGAGCAGCTACGCCACCTCGTCGGGCGGATCTTCTCGCAGCGGCTCGACCGCTCGAAGCCCCTCTGGGAGCTGTGGGTGGTCCAGGGCCTCGAGGATGGCCGCTTCGCGCTCATCTCGAAGACCCACCATGCACTCGTCGACGGCGTGTCGGGCGTCGACATCGCGACGGTGCTGTTCGACCTCTCCCCCGTCCCGGCCGAGCTACCCGAGGACGACGGCTGGAGCGCCGAGCCGGAGCCGTCGGGTGCCGATCTGGTGGCCGAAGGGGTCAAGGGGCTCCTGCGAACGCCGTTCGACCTCGCGGGCGATGCGATCGGCGCCGCCCAGCATCCGCGGCATACGGTCGAGCGGGTACGCGAGGCAGCCGAGGGTCTCGGCGAGGTCATCTGGGCCGGGCTCAACCCGGCGCCGGACGTGCCGCTCAACGTCGAGATCGGGCCGCACCGCCGCGTCTGGTGGGTCGAGAGCCGGCTCGAGCACTTCAAGGAGATCAAGGACGCACTCGGCGGCACGGTCAACGACGCCGTGCTGGCAGTGGTGGCCGGCGCGCTGGGTCGCTGGCTGCACGACCGCGGCGTGCGCACAGAGGGCCTCGAGCTGAGCGCGCTCGTGCCGGTGTCGATCCGCTCCGACCAGGAGCGCGGCGAGCTCGGCAACCGCATCGCCGCGATGCGCGGGCCGCTGCCGGTCTACGTCAGCGACCCGGTGGAGCGCCTCGCGATCGTGCAGGAGTCGATGGGAAGCCTGAAGGAGTCGAAGCAGGCGCTCGGGGCAGAGGTGATCGCGGGGCTGCAGGACTTCGCGCCGCCGACGCTGCTGGCGCAGGCCTCCCGGCTCAACTTCTCGACGCGGCTGTTCAACCTGATCGTGACCAACGTGCCGGGCCCGCAGTTCCCGCTCTACCTGCTCGGCCGCGAGATGGAGCGGATCGTCCCGATCGCGTTCTTGCCGGAGGATCACGCGCTCGCGATCGCGATCATGAGCTACAACGGCAAGGTCGACTTCGGCCTGCTCGCCGACTACGACGCGATGCCGGACCTCGAGGCAATCGGCGACTACCTCGAGCAGTCGCTCGCCGAGCTCCAGAAGGCGGCCCGCAAGAAGAGCGCCTCGGCCGCGCGCTCCAACGGCTCCAAGAAGGGCACGCCTGGCAGGGCCTCCAAGGCCTCCCAGGCACCCGCGCCGGAGAAGGGCTGACGCCAGCTACTCTCCCGCGCCTCATGAAGAAGCTGCTGATCGCCGCCGCCGCGCTCCTGGCTGTCCCGGGCGCCGCCCAGGCCGCCCCGCCCAACCCCTTCGGACACGCCTGCGCTCCCCAGAACGGCGTGCTCTTCTGCCCGACCGCGACCGACCCCGATCGCGTGCCGAGCTTCGACGGCGTGCCGATGGACGTCGACGTGACGCTGCCGCCGAGCGGCGACGGACCGTTCCCGGCCATCGTGATGATGCATGGCTGGGGCGGCAACAAGCGCTCCTTCGAGGCGACGACGCCCGAGGGCAACGGCGGCTCTGGCTACCACTACAACAACGTCTACTTCGCGCAGCAGGGCTACGCGGTGATCACGCCCAGCGCTCGCGGCTTCGGCCGCTCGTGCGGCGCCCCTGACTCGCGCACGTCACCCGCCTGCGACCGCGGCTGGATCCATCTCGCCGACCACCGCTACGAGATCCGCGACACGCAGTACCTCCTCGGGCTGCTGGCGGACCAGGGCGTGATCAGGCCGCACACGATCGGCGTCACCGGCATCTCCTACGGCGGCATCCAGAGCCTCTCGCTCGGCCGCCTGCGCGATCGCATCCGGCTCGAGAACGGCCGCTACCGGCCCTGGAAGAGCCCGCGCGGCAAGGCGATGAAGATCGCGGCGGCCTACCCCCGCTGGGGCGGCTCGGACATGACCTACGCGCTGCAGCCGAACGGCCGCTATCTCGACTTCAAGCCCTACCGGGTCGGCCAGAGCATCACGCCGGGCGGTGTCTCGAAGAAGAGCTACAACGACGGCCTCTACCTGGCCGGCAACCTGTCCGGCTACTACGAACCGACCGGGGGGCCGTTCAACGCCGACATCACCAGGTGGAAGGAGCTGACCGACCTCGGCGAGCCCGCCCGCCGCGAGGCGCTGGCAGTCGGGCGCGAGTTCACGGGCTACCACAGCTTCGCCGGCATAACGGGTGGCAAGAGCACCCCGATGCTGATCCAGAACGGCTGGACGGACGACCTCTTCCCCGTCACCGAGGGAGTGCGCGCCTACCGCTCGCTGGAGGGTCAGGAGGGCACCTACGTGGCGCTGCAGGTCGGCGACCTCGGCCACGCGCGCGGTCAGAACAAGCCGGCGGTCGACCGGGCGCTGCAGGACCAGGGCGCACGCTTCTTCGCCGCCGTCCTGAAGCGCCAGGGCAAGGCGCCGCGCGACGGGAGCGTGGTGGCGTACACCCAGACGTGTCCGTCCACGCAGCCCGCCGGCGGCCCCTTCAGGGCGCGCAACTGGGACGCGCTTCATCCGCGCAGCCTGCGCCTCGGCGCGCGCGCCGGCCAGACGATCCGCTCGGACGGCGGCGACCCGGCCGTCGCGGCGGCGATCGACCCGATCGGCGGCGGCGGCGCCTGCGCGACGCTGCCGGCGGCCCGGGCGGCCGGCACGGCCGTGGTGCAGCGCTCGGTCACGAAGCCGTTCACGCTGCTCGGCTTCCCGACCGTGCGTGCACAGGTCAAGACGCGCGGCCGCGGCGGCATGATCGCCGCGCGCCTGTGGGACGTCGCGAACGGCCAGCAGACGCTCGTCGCGCGCGGCATCTACCGCCTCGAGGACAACCAGAAGGGCCGGATCGTCTTCCAGCTGTTCGGCAACGGCTGGCGCTTCGCACCGGGCCACCAGGCGAAGCTCGAGCTGGTCGGCAGCGACCCGGGCTACCTGCGTCCGAGCAACTTCGCCTTCAGCGTCAGGGCGTCGCGCATCGGCGTGGAGCTGCCCGGCCGCTAGCGCGCGGGAGTATCGTGACGCTGCCGTGAACGAGGGACGCCTCACCGTGGGCGACATCGAGATCGCCTACCAGACGCTCGGCGATCCCGCTGACCCGCCGCTGCTGCTCGTGATGGGCCTGGGGATGCAGCTGATCCACTGGGACCTCGAGCTGTGCGAGGAGCTGGCCGAGAGCGGTCACCACGTGATCCGCTTCGACAATCGCGACGCCGGGCTGTCGACTCACATCGACGCCCCGGTGCCTCCGATCGTGCGGGCGATGGCGGGCTTCCACATCGACGCGCCGTACCTGCTGACGGACATGGCGAACGACAGCTTCGGCCTGCTCGACGGGCTCGGCATCGAGCGCGCGCACGTGATGGGCGTGTCGATGGGCGGCATGATCGGCCAGACGATGGCGGTCACCCGTCCCGAGCGGGTGCTGTCGCTGACGTCGATCATGTCGACGACCGGGGAGCGCAGGGCCGGCATGCCGAAGCTGCGCGTCTGGAGCCTCCTGATGCGGCGCGCACCGGCCGACCGCGAGGCCTTCCAGGACTACTTCGTGCGCATGTTCCGGATCATCGGCTCGCCCGGCTTCCCACAGGACGAGCCGCGCGTGCGCGAGCTGGCCGCGGCCACCATCGACCGCGCCCACAACCCCGCCGGAACGGCGCGCCAGCTGGCGGCGATCCTCGCCTCTGGCGACCGGACCCCCTGCGCTGCGCGGGCTGCAGGTGCCGACGACGGTGATCCACGGCACCGACGACCCGCTGATCCCGTTCCGGGGCGGCGTCGCCACCGCGCGGGCGATCCCCGGCGCCGAGCTCGTCGCGATCCCCGGCATGGGCCACGACATGCCCCGGGAGGTCTGGCCGAAGTTCCACGAGGCGCTCGCGAAGAACAGCGAGCGCGCCGCCGCCCCCGCCTAACCGACGAGCGGCCGGTGCTCCGGCGCGAGCGTGCGGGCGAGCGCCAGCGTCTCGTCGTCCAGCTCCGCCTCGACCAGCTCGTAGTGACGGGCGTACTCGTCGACGAGCGCGTCGGCGACGCGCTCCCAGTCGAGCGCCGGGTCCTCGGCCTGGACGGAACCGGTGGCCTCGGGCCGCCACGCCAGGCCGAGCGCCTCGTAGACGGGCTCGAGCACCTGCCGGATGCGTTCCTCGCCGGTGACGACGAGCACGACGCCGGTGTGCGAGCCGCCGGCGACGATGCGCTGGCCGATGCCCGCAAGCTTGACCGCGCCGCGGGCGTTCACGCTGTAGCGGCCGGGGCAGTACTCGCCCGGCACCTCCCCCACGCGCGCATCCACGCCGAGCGAGCGCAGCGCGGCGACCAGGCGGCCGGCGGTGTCGGCGAAGCGCTCGTGGATGTGGGCGCGCGGCTCGGGGTCGGGGCGGGCGTGCCCGATCTCGATGGTGCCCTCGTGGAAGATCGCCGCGCGCCCGCCGGCCAGCCGCAGGACGGCGTCGAAGCCGCTGTCGCGCGCGGCCGCCACCGCCTCGTCGTAGCCGTGCGCGACCGCGTCGCGCTTGGCGAAGGCCACGAAGGCGCCCGGCCGGGCGATCCGCAGCGTCTCGGGCAGCTCGCCGGCCGCGACGCGCAGCATCACCGCGCGCGACACGGCCGTGTCGAGCGCCGGATCGCCCTCGAAGGAGTCGCGAAGCAGCCGGAGCGTGCTCAACCAGCTAGTAGCCGAGCGCGAACTTCGCCTCTTCGCTCATCATGTCGGGCGTCCAGGCGGGGCTGAAGGTCATCTTGGAGTGGACCGCGCCGACCCCGTCGAGCTCGCTCACGAACTCCTCGATCTGCTCCGAGACCTGAGGACCGATCGGGCATCCCGGCGACGTGAGCGTGAAGCTCACGAAGACGTCGCCGCCCTCGATCTCCACCCCGTAGATCAGCCCGAGCTCCACGAAATCGAGCCCGAGCTCGGGATCGATGACGTTGGTCAGGGCCTCCTGCACGTCGTCGACTGTCAAGGTCGTCATGGCACGAGGATAGTAGGGTCAAACCATGCCCCTGGCGGCGCTCATCGTGCTCTTCATCGTGGTTCCGCTCGCGGAGCTCTACGTGATCCTTCAGGTGGGCGAGGCCATCGGCGCGGCCTGGACGATTCTGCTGCTCGCGGCGGATTCGCTGATCGGCGCGCTGTTGCTGCGAAGCCAGGGCCGCACGGTCTGGAGGCGCTTCAACGCGACGCTCAGCGAGGGCCGCATGCCGCACCGCGAGGTGATCGACGGCGTGCTCGTCGTCTTCGGCGGCGCCTTCCTCATCACGCCCGGTTTCCTCACCGACATCGTCGGGTTGGTGTTGCTGATCCCGCCGACCCGCGCGCTGATCCGCCGGCTCGTGGTGCGACGACTCGGCAGGCGCATTGCGATCGGCGTGGTGGGCGCCGACGGACCGCCACGCCGGCGACCGCCACAGAACGGCCATGACTTCGACGTCGAGGGCAGTGCGACGGAGTCCGACGCCCCGTCCAGGAGGCTCGAGGGGTGAGCGCGCCCGCGCTCGCGCTCTCGTTCTTCGACCCCGCCCACGAGACCTACGGGACGGCCCGAGCGGGCGCGTCGATCCTGTTCGAAGGCCGCCGCCCACGGGCCCTTGACGGAGCGTCGATCGAGGCATCGGGGCAGGGCGGATGGAGCTGCGAGCTCGAGGGGGAGCTCGCACTCCACGCCGAGGTGGCCTCCGACGCGGTCGACCTGGGTGGCGTCAGCGTGCGGCTCGTGCGCGTGAGCGGCGACGCCGCCGGCCGGCGCGTCGACTCCCTCGGCACACTCGCGGAGACGCGCTCAGCCCCGCGCTGGGAGGAGCTCGACGCCCTGCGCACCGTCTCGGCGATCGTGGACGAGGAGCATGCGCTGCTGGCGCTCGCCCGTCGGCCGCGCGACGCGCACGGCCACGGCGACGAGGAGATCGGCGCCGTGCTGCTCGACGAGGGGCGCTTCCTGCCGGTCGACGAGGCGCGGCTGTCGACCGTCTACGACGGCGACGGGCGCCAGCGCAGCGCGGGCCTCGAGCTGTGGCTGCACGGGGAGGAGTACCCGCGGCGCGGTTCCGGCGTCGTGGTCGCCGGGTCGTCACTGCAGCTCGAGGAGGTCGAGGTGCACGCCGCCGTCTTCCGCTGGCGCCTCGACGGCCGCGACGGCATCGGCGGCTACGAGCTGATGTCACGCAGCGACCCGCCCTCAGCCGCATGACGCGCGCCCTGATCAGCGATTTCGGCGGCGTCCTCACGTCACCGTTGCAGGAGGGCTTCCTCGCCTACCAGGAGGAGTCCGGCGTCTCGCTCGAAGAGCTCGGCATCGCGATGGCCAGGGCGACGGAGGAGCACGGTGACCACCCGCTGTTCGTGCTCGAGCGCGGCGAGATCACGGAGCTCGAGTTCCGCGAGCGCATCGAGGCGCATCTCGAGTCCGGCTTCGATCTCACGAGGCTGCGCACGCTCTACTTCGAGCGCCTGACCACGAACCGCACGATGATCGACTTCATCGCCGAGCTGCGCGGGCGCGGCACGCGCACCGCACTGCTGACCAACAACGTGCGCGAGTGGGAACCGATCTGGCGGGCGAAGCTGCCCGAGGTGGACGAGCTGTTCGAGGTGGTCGTCGACTCCGCGTTCGTGGGGATGCGCAAGCCCGACCCGGCGATCTACGAGCTGACGGTCGAGCGGCTCGGCGGCGACGTGCAGGCGAGCGACTGTGTCTTCGTCGACGACCTCGATGTCAACTGCGAGGCGGCACGGGCGCTCGGGATGACGGCGGTGCGCTTCGTGGACGCCGAGCAGGCGATCCCGGAGATCGAGTCAGCGCTCGCCGAGTAGCGCGGCCAGCGTGCGCCGCATGGCGGCGCGGGCGCGCTCGATGCTCATGCGCTGGTGCAGCCGGTAGCCCTCCCACACGGGGCCCGAGGCGGCCGACACGAGCGCGCCCAGCAGCACGGCACGTTCACCGCGCTCATGGCCCTCCAGGTCACGCCTGAAGACGCGCTCGACCTCGGTGGCCGCGGCGCGCCGCCACGACTCGAGCCAACCCGCCACCACCTCCGAGTCGTGCTCGAGCAGGATCGCCGCCTGGCGCAGCGAGCTGCTCTCCTCGAGCAGGCGGGCCCGCTGGGCGACGAATGCGTCGAGGCGCTCCGGCAGCGGGAGCGAGCTGTCGACCGGCTCGAGGCCCGAGAAGACGCGCTCGTACTGCTGGCGCGCTACGGCCTCGAAAAGCGCCTCGCGGTCGGGGAAGTGCTGGAAGACCGAGCGCTCGGAGACACCGGCGCGCTTGGCGATCCGCTCGGCCGTCGGGCGCAGCTCGCCTTCGTCGAGCAGGGCGAACAGAGCGTCGACGAGTGCCTGCCGTGTGCGCTCGGCGCGGACGGTTCGCCCGTCCTTCGCGCCAGTGGTCTGCGAGCTCATTGCCCAAGTCTAGTTCCCTGCACCCGCACTGCAAGAACCTCCCTATACTGCCGCCCGTGATGCGATTCCGGTCGGGCCTCCTCGCCGTCGTTCTCCCCTGCCTCGTACTTGCCCTTGCGCCCGGGGTCGCCTCGGCTCAGCAGGACAACTCGGGCTCGTGCGTAGAGGTGGGGTCGCAGGGCACGAAGCACGACTACCGCTGCCGCATGGGCCCGGTCACGGTCGCGCCCTTCCAGGTGCTGACCAAGGAGCTGATCTTCAGCGTCCCGAAGCCCGACGTCGACGGATACGTGACGAGCATGAACGTCAACGTGGTGGACGCGAACGGCAAGCCGGTGCCGATCAACCGGCTGATGCTGCATCACATCGTCTTCCTCAACTTCGGCAAGTCGTTCGGCGAGAAGCGCGACCCGACCTGCGGCGACAGCTTCGAGGCGTGGAACACGATGTCGGCGCTGCCGAACGCCGCCGAGCGCTTCTACGCGGCCGGTGAGGAGCGCGCCGAGATGCAGCTGCCGGATGGCTACGGCTACCCGCTGTCCAAGCAGGACACGTGGCTCATGACCTACATGTTCATGAACCACCGCGCCGTCACCGACCGGGCCTTCGTCGAGTACAACATGACCGTCGACACGCGGCCGAACGTCACACCGGTCAAGCCCTACTGGCTGGACGTCGCCAACTGCAAGGTCGACCCCGTCTACGACGTCCCCGGCGGTGGCCGCAAGGGCTCGGTCAACAAGCGCAAGATGGTCTGGACGCTGCCGGAAGCCGGCCGCCTCGTCGCGGGCGGCGGGCACGTGCACGGCGGCGGGCAGGCGCTGAAGCTGCGCCGGCCGGAGTGCCCGAACAGCGCGATCTACACGTCGCGCCCGGTCTGGGGAGGGAAGAACCACCCCTTCTACAACGTCAGACCCGTGCTCCACGAGCCGGGCCCGATCCATATGACCGGGTTCTACTCGGCACGCGGTGTCCCACTCGCTGCGGGCGAGAAGGTCGTACTCGAGGCGGACTACGACGCGGCCCAGCCGCACACGCGGGTGATGGGCATCATGGTCGTGTTCGTCGCGCCCGACGCCTCCGTGACGGAGCGCTGCGGGGCCGTGCCGAACGACTTCGTGTCGCTGAAGAAGCCGAAGGGCCGGTCGAAGCCACCGCCCTTCCGCGTGCCGATCGTCGGCAGGCGCGGCGGCAAGGCGGTCAACATCTCCGCCCCGCCGGGCAGGCGCGTGTCGCTCGGCCGGGGCGGCACCGTCGAGGTGGGCGACCTCTTCTTCAAGAGGCCCAACGTCTCGCTGCGCGCCGGCGGCACCGTTACCTGGCGCTTCGACGGCAACACGATCCACAACATCACGCTCGCCAACGGGCCGCGCGGCTTCTCGTCGCCCAACCTGTCGGACGGGCGCGAGTTCAAGCAGAAGCTCACGGTGCCCGGCACCTACCAGCTCTTCTGCGGCCTCCACCCGGTCGACATGACCGCGACGATCAAGGTCAAGCGACGAGGAAGGTAGCCGTCGGCAGCGATCTTTCCCCGTAAACAGCGGGGAAGTCGTGCAAGACGGTCTTGACCGGCAATTGGTGCGCTGGTTAGCTGCACCGCAGAGACGCGAACGGAGCGCAAAGAGCGAAGCCAAGAGGTTGTAAGGCTCGCCCCGCAGAACCGGAGCTTCGGCACCGGGGAGAGGACCTCAAGCGCGAAGTTCGCGTCTCGTATTTGTTCGGGGGTCAGCGACCCCGCTCGCGAAGCTCCTGCTTCGCCTTCTTGCGGTAGCGCATCATCTTGCCGGCGTTGAGCCGGTACTTCGCGATCGTCGAGCTCGGCGGCAGCTCGAAGCCGCCGATCAGCCGGTGCGGGATGAGCGCCCAGCCGCCGTTCTCCTCGACGAGGTCGCCGCGCACCTGGAAGTTGCGCTGCCACAGGAACTCGGGGTGGTGGTCGTGGGCGGTCAGGCACGCGAGTCCGGGTTGCACGGGCAGGCCGAGGACACCGGCACCCAGGCGGATCCGTCGCGCGGCGCGGTCGACCGAGATCGGCAGGCGGAGGTTGAACGGGAAGCCGTCGGGGGCCACCAGCGACAGCACCGCCTCCGGGTAGCGGCCGCCGAGCTCGTCCAGGCGCTCGTCCCAGACCATCGCACCGCCCTCGGCCGGCGCGAGCGGGGCCGCCGGCTCCTCGACGTGGCCTGAGCGGACCTCCTCTATGTGCGCGTCGAACAGCTGTGGCTCGCTGGTCGCGTCGCCCCCCGCCCAGACGTAGATCCGCTCCGGCCGCACGTGGACGTAGATGCGCGTGTAGTACCAGTCGAAATAGCGCTGGAAGGCCTTCGGCGGCGCCATCTTCATGGTCTCCGGCAGCTTCGCGGCCGACTCGCGCAGGTAGCGCTCCCGGTTCGCCTCGAGATCGGCGTCGTCGACGTCGGCCGTGCCCTGCACGAGCACCTGTGGCGCGTTCTCGATCCCCGAGCCGGTCGGATCGGAGAACAGCATCGCGACCTTCGGGTTGAGGCGCGCGTCCTTTGCCTTCTTCGGGTAGCCGAGCCCGGTGCAGACGTCGAGGCACTGGCCACCGCGCTCGTAGTACGGCGTGACTGGCCAGCAGACCGGCTGGCCGCGCCGATCGACCGTCGTGTACTCGCTCGTGATGAAGGTCTCGAAGACCCGCTTGATCTCGTCTGGAAGTGAGGCGGTCATGGGCTGGCGCAAAGGCTAGATCGTCCAGGGCGCGGTCGGTCTGCTCACGCGAGGCATTGGGGCGGCCGATAGCGGTTGCGATGGCTCTCCGCCGCCGACCGACCGCGGCTTCGCGCCGACCCTCGCTGTCCTCGGAGCGAGGCTCGTTCCTCGTCGAGGTGATGGTCGGCGCCGTCGTCCTCGCAATCGTCACGTTCGCTGTCCTCGACGGCATGAGCGGGGCCGCCGATACGGGTGAGCGCAACCGGCAGCGGTCGGTCGCCGCGACGCTCGCGCAGCAGGACATCGAGCGTCTGCGCTCCTTCGAGATCACCGACCTCTCGAACTACCGCGAGACGCGCAGCGTGAACATGGGCGGCGTCGGCTACACGGTCGTCTCGAGGACGGACTGGGTCCGGGACGCGAGCGGCCTGATCAGCTGCACCAACGACGACACCAAGGCCGAGTACCTGAAGGTCACCTCGACCGCCTGGTCACCGGCCTCCGAGGAGCGCCCCGTACGCGAGGTCAGCCTGCTGACGCCGGCACCGGGCGCGTTCAGCGCCACGGCCGGGACGGCGGCGATCAAGCTCACCGATCGCGAGGGCAACCCCCACGCCAGCGTCGGCGTGTCGCTCGACGGCGCGAGCGATTTCTCCGACTCGACCAACGACGTCGGCTGCGCGATCTTCGGGATGATCCCGACGGGCAACTACGAAGTGAACGTGAACGGCCTCGTCGGCTGGGGCGGCGAGGACGGCAATACCGACCAGGTGACCGTCCAGCCGGCCAAGACGAGCCTCAAGCACCTCGAGCTCGAGCCGCCCGGCTCGCTGCGCGCGCGCTTCGAGCGCCCCGACGGCACGGCCGCCTCCTGGACCTCGATGACGGTCGCCAACGCCAAGCTCCCGGGCGGCACCAAGGCCTTCACGAGCGCCAGCGCGGTGCCCACCATCGACAGCAACGGGCTCTTCCCGTTCCTCGACGGCTACGGCGTCTATGCAGGGACCTGCCGCGCGAACAACCCCTCGTTCTGGGACGCGACCTACTTCACGACCTCGGGCAAGGGCTCGGTCGTGCTCGACCCGGGCGACTTCCTCGAGCCGGTCAACGTGCAGATGGGGACGCTCCGGGTGCGCGTGCGCAGCGGCTCGACGGGCACCCCGCTCGTCGACTCGCGGGTGACGCTGCGCCAGCAGGACAACCAGACGGGCTGCACGGTTAACTCGCTGACGGCGTGGGTGAGCAACACCGGCTCGGACGGCGAGCACACCTTCGTCGTCCCGTTCGGCACCTACCGCATCTGCGCGAACAACGTGAGCGGCACGCTGCGCCGCCGCGAATCCGTCGGCCCCGCCGGCACCGGCACGCCGACGGCGCCGCGCGACGTGCGGGTTGCGCCTCCGAGCGCAATGACGCCGACCGTCGACATCACGCTTCCGACCAGCGGCAGCTTCACCGCCTGCCCCAACACATGATGCGCCGGCGCCTGCGCACCCTCGGCCCGGACCAGTCGGGCTTCACGCTCACAGAGCTGCTCACCGCGATGAGCATCGGCATCGTGCTGCTGATCGCGGCCTTCACGCTGCTCGACCGCGCGAGCTCCGCCTCCCAGGAGATCATCGACCGCCAGGACGCCGTCCAGCGAGGCCGGCAGGCGATGGAGCTGATCCAGCGGCAGCTGCGCTCCCAGGTCTGCCTGGGCGACGAGGAGGAGCCGATCACCTGGGCGACCGGCAACCAGGTGACCTTCTACGCCGACCTGAGCAACGGCAGCAAGAACATCCAGCGGCGCACGATCTTCTACGACGCGCCCGACAAGCAGCTGGTTGAGCAGATCTACCCCGGCGACGGCGAGTATCCGCTGCTCACCTTCTCGAACACGCCCGCTTCCGAGCGCGTCCTGGCGAGCCGCGTCGAGCCGATCAGGGACGCCGGCGGGCCGCGTGACTTCTTCCGCTACTACGGCTTCAAGCTGGGCGGAGGGCCGGGCGAGCTCGAGCAGCTCGCGAACGGCGGCAACGACCTCACAGCCGACCAGAAGGCGAGCACCGTGCTCGTGAAGGTCGGCTTCGTCGTCCTGCCCGATCGAGAGCGCCCGCGTGATCGCGACGCGCTGACCATGGAGAGCGACATCTACGTTCGCATCGCCGACCCGTCGAGGCCCGCGGAGGGACCCGCATGCATCTGATACTTCGCAAGCTTCACGACTGCCAGCGCGGCTTCACGACCGTCACGCTGATGGGCGTCCTCGTCGTCGGCGGCCTGCTCGTCGCGGCCGGCTTCGCGGCGGTCGACCCGGACATCTCGCTGTCGCGCGAGGACCAGGACTACAAGCAGGCCTACGGCGCGGCCGAGTCCGGCCTGCAGTGGTACCTGAACAGCCTCGGCAAGGACAACAACTACTACGTGCGCTGCACGACTGGGCTGCCGCAGCCCACGCCCGGGCAGGCCGCTCCGGTCAACCAGGAGTGGACCGGCACTGGCCCCGACCCGCGCATCTGGCGGACGATCGACGCGACCGAGAAGGCTGACTACACGGTCGAGCTCCTCCCGGCGCCCGGGTTCCCCGCCTGTGTCCCGAACAACCAGTACTCGGTCGTCGACCCCAACGGGAACATGCGGCTGCGTGTGACAGGCCGCTCACGCGGCGAGACGCGCAGCGTGATCGCGACGCTGCGCCGCCGCAACTTCATCGACTTCATCTACTTCACCGACTTCGAGACGCTCGACCCGGCGGCGTACTCGAACCCGGCGCAGATGGAGATCAACTGCGCCCGTTACCGCGCCCAGCGTGCCGGCCGCGGCTGCACCGAGATCCGCTTCGCCGACAACGACGACGTGTTCGGTCCGTTCCATACGAACGACAACGTGCTCGTATGCGGCACGCCGACCTTCGGCCGTACGAAGCGCGACGTGATCGAGATCAACGGCCCGACGCCGTTCGAGGCCTCCTCGGGCTGCGGCAACAACCCCGACCTCAAGGGCTTCCTCGATCACCCTGCGGGGCCGCTCGAGATGCCGCCGTCGAACCGGGCGATCAAGGACGTGACGCTGCCGTCCTACATCTTCGAGGGCAAGACGACGATCACGCTCCAGGGACAGACGATGCTGGTCATCAACCAGCGCCGCTTCGGCGACCTGCTGCCGCGCTCGATGCCGCTGCCGACCAACGGCGTGATCTACGTGTCGAACATGCAGGCGGGCTGCACGAGCGGATACGACCGCGACCAGGACTACCAGAACCAGCCCGTCAACTGCGGCGACGTTTGGATCAAGGGCAACTACTCGCGCGACCTCACGGTCGCGGCCGACAACGACATCGTCGTCAACGGCCACCTCGACCGCAACAGCGAGGGGCTCCTGTTCGGTCTGATCGCGAACAACTTCGTACGCGTCTACCACCCGGTCTCGAGCGACTGCGCCCACAACGCGACGGGCTACATCCGCGACCTGCGCATCCAGGCCGCCATCCTGGCCCTGCGCCATTCGTTCATCGTGGACAACTGGGGCTGCGGCGAGCCCGCCGGCAGCCTGATCGTGGACGGCGCGATCGCCCAGCGCTTCCGCGGACCCGTCGGCACGGTCAACGGCACCTCGATCGCGACCGGCTACCGCAAGGACTACGAGTACAACGACCGGCTGCGCTACCGCGAGCCCCCGTACTTCCTCGACCCCGTGCAGGCCTCCTGGCGCGTGGCGCGCCAGAACGAGCAGGTGCCGGCGACGGCGTCGCCCGAGCAGTAGGAGGGGTCAGCCTAGGGCAGCTCGGAGGCCACCAGCTCCGGCGCCGCGGCCAGCGCCCCATGGCCCTGGCCCTCGAGCGTGTGCACGGTGACGTTCGGAAGCACCTCGGCGTAGGCGGCGGTCGAGCGCTTGGCCCAGTCCGGGCTCTCGCTGCCAATGAACATCAGCACCGGGATGTCGAGCTCGGCGAGCGCCGCCCGGTTCAGCTCGTAGTCGCACTCCGCGCGCAGCTCGCGCGGCAGCGTATGGGCCACGGCCTTGCGCTGCTCCCATACCGGGGACCGGCGGAGCTCCTCGATCTCGGCGTCGTCGTAGCCGGCGATGTCGCGGAGGAACTCGCTCACCGCGGAATCGCGGTCACCGTCCGCGACCTGTGACTCCAGGCGATCGATCACCGGCGGCTCGGTGAGCACCCCGCCCATCGGCGGCTCGTACAGGACGAGTCGCGGCAGCCCTTCGATCAGGGGCGCCGCGCCGGCGGACACGAGGGCTCCGTAGGAATGCCCGAAGAGGAGCGGCTCGGCGCCGTCCGCCGCCGCCGCGCGCACGACCGCCGCCACGTCCTCGAACTCGCGCTCGACGGCGTAGCCGTCGCCGTCGGTCGAGTCGCCGCGGCCGCGCCGGTCTACCGCCATGACCGTGTAGCGCTCCTCGAGGAACGGCCGCAGCATCGAGAAGCCCCAGCGCGCCGAGCCGGCTCCGTGTACGAGCACGAGCGGCGCGCCCTGCCCGGAGACCTCGCACGCGATCTCGACCCCGTCCGGCGTCCTCACCCGCTCCAGCACGACGCGCAGGCTACCCGGCGCAGCCGGGACGGCCCCACAAGCCGCGCCCGGCCTCACGCGCGCGCCGCGCCGCTCGCACGAAGATGTCCTCGTACTCGACGTTCGGCGGCACGGTCAGCGGCTGGGCGAATCCGCGCGCCACGAGCAACCGGTTCAGGAACCGGCCGTCGTCGAGCCAGACGTAGGCGAGCGCCCGGCCATAGCGGTCGCGCTCCTCCACGCCGAGCCGGTAGCGCACCGGCGCGCCCAGCGGCACCGTCCGCTCGACGAAGCCCGACGCCTCGCGCCCGAAGCACTCCTGCTCCCCGTAGACCTCCGGCGTGTCGATCCCGATGAGCCGCACCTTGCCGATGCCGGACAGATAGAAGGTGTCGCCGTCGGTGTGCTTCGTGAGCTCGGCGCCGACGGCGCCGGCGGGGACTCGCGCGGAGGTGGCGGTCGGCTCGCCGCTGGAGAGGTCCTTCTCGGAGCAGCCCGAAAGAGCGAGCCCGACGAGGAGCGGCGCAAGAACCCGGAGCCCGCAGCGACAATTAGCGGTCCGCAGAGCAAGCCAGGCAAGGACGCAGGGAGCGACGCGTGCGCAGGCACGCGAGCGACCGAGGACGCCGCCTGGCGCCGCTATGCGGGCCGCTAATTGTCGCTGCCCAATCGGTCCCAACAGTAGAGCTCGACCGCCTCCGCGGCGAGCTCAATCAGGCGCTCGTTGGACAGCCACGGCAGCACGGTCCCGAGCGCCTGCTCCTCGCTGACGCCCGCCTCGAAGGCGTCGTCGCCCTTGAAACCGGCGGCGATCCGCAGGGCTTCGCGCCGATGCTCGCCGAGGCGCGCGAACGCGCCGAGCAGGAACTCCTTGTTGGCGATCGGCTGGCCGACCTCGAGCGAGGCGTGCCATGCGGCGAGGATCGACAGGTCGTCGTCGTCGAGCTCCTCGACGGCCTTGGCGTAGTGCACCTGCAACTCGTCATCCGGGATCTCGTCGACCCAGGCGCGCACGACCTCGCCCAGCAGCTGCCGGCGGGCTTCCCGCCCGACGCTCTCGGCGACGACCCTGATCGCTTCCTGTGGTTCGATGAAGCAGAGAGGCATGTGCCTTTGCTCTCCTCCGGATTGCATGGCTGACGAGTCAGAGAGTAAGACGCGGTCCTGACGGAAAGACAGCGCGAAGGCGGATCTACGACCCGAGCACCTCTGCAAGCCGCTCCGAGGCGAGCTTGAGACGGCGGAAATACGCAGCGCGACTGAGATTGAGCTCCTCCGCGGCCTGCTCGTGACTGGCAGCCGGATCGAGGTATCCGCGTTCGAGGACGCGCCGCATCAGGCGCTCCGACTCGGTGTCGCCGAAGGCGCGGCCGGCGGCGTCCTCGAGCAGCGCGCGCACGGCCGCTGCGCGCTCCTCGACGCCCTCCCCGCTGGCGAGCGGCGACTGGGCGAGCGCGTGCGGGAGGCGAAGGTTGCGGAGCGCGTCGCGGACGACCTCGGCGTCGGCCGGCGCGCGCGGCGCGGGCGCCGGTGCCGGGGGCGGCTCGGCCGCGCCCGGCGGCGCCATCCCGAGCTCGAGGTAGACCGTGTCGCGCTGGGCGCCGAGCAGGCCGCCCGGGCCGTAGTCGACGAGCCAGCACTCGACGCGCTTGTGGCCGTAGCCCTCGATGTCGAGCTCCGACAGGTGGCGCGCCTGGATCGCCCGCAGGAAGCCCTTCAGCTCCTCGAGCTCGGGATCGATCGGCAGGTAGGCGTGCCGGGGGTTGTCGAGCCCCGAGCGAAGGACGCCGGCCATGTTGATCATCGCCTGGATCTGCGAGTCGGTGTCGCGCGTGAAGTCGATGGCGTCGCGCCAGAGGATCGCGTTGCGGTCCGGTGTGTGCTCGCGCGCGTGGGCCGAGCCAGGGCCCGAGGAGCACGTCGTGCTCGGCGGCGGGCGGCGCGTTCGCCGGGGTCACGGAGATCGCGAAGCCGCAGAGCGCGTCGCCGGCGTCGCGGGCGATCGCGACGGTCTCGGGCGCCTCCTCGAAGAACGGCCGCGTCAGGTCCCACCACTCGGCGTAGCCCTGGCTGCCGAGCAGCAGCGCCACCTGCTCCGCGTCGCCGTGGCGCGCGCCGTCGACGCGGTTGCGGACGCTCCCCTCCCAGCCGTAGAACGCGCGGATCTGCGGGGTCTGGACGAGCTCGGCGAGGTCGACCGTCAGCATCGGCTGGCCACGCACGGCGCGCGAGTGCAGGCTGTCGGCGATGCGCCGGCGCAGCTCGCGCTCGCGCTCGGACTCGCGTTGCATCAGGTCCGCGCGCAGCGCCCTGCGTACGAGGTCGTGGAGCGTCAGCCCGCCGCCGAGCGCCTCGGCGAAGCTGCGTGACTCGAGCCAGCGCATGGCCTCTGCCGGGTCGGTCTCCGGGAGCACGTCACGCAGCAGCTCGAGCGTGGTCACGCGCGCGATGCATGCGACGCCGAGCACGTCGCTGTAGCGGCCCTCGATCTCGGCCTCGGCGAGCCGGCGCACGAGCGTCCTCACCATCTCGCCGGTCTCGCCCGCCTCCGGACTCCAGCCGCCGTCCTGTACGGCGGCGACCGAGAGCGTCAGCGCGAGCGGCGAGCCGCCCGCCCAGTGGGCCAGCTCGTCCCGGCGGGCGCCGCTAAGCCCGTGCGCGCCCAGCAGCTCCTCGGACTCGGCGAGCGACAGGGGACCGAGCTCGATCTCGCGCGTGATCGTCTCCCAGCCGCCCTCGAACCAGCCGCTCTCCGGCGCCTGGCGGCCGGCCACGACGACGATCGTGTGCTCGGGCAGGGCGGGCAGCAGCGCGCGCCGCAGGTGGCCGCCGAGCGCGGTCATGCGCTCATAGGTGTCGATCAGGATCAGCGGGCGCTCGTGCTCGTGCGCCTCGGCCAGCGCCTCCTCGATCGCGTCCGGGACGGGCGGCAGCTCGCGGCCCTCGACGAGGACGGGCGACCAGCCGGCCTCCCGGCCACGGTCGGCGACCTGGCGCAGCAACGCGCTCTTGCCGATGCCGCCGGGGCCGTGAACGAGCACCACGCTCGCCGGTGGGTCGTCGACGAAGAGCTCGGAGATCGCCTCGAGCTCGCCGGCCCGCCCGACGAAGCCCGCCCGGTCGCGCCGGGCCATCCTTGTACCCAGATTCACGTCTGCTGGCCCTCTTCGCGGTGAGCGTACCGTCCTTAGGGTGCCCGAAGTGTGAGCTCCGGCGGGTGGACGCAGAGCGCGGCCCGGCCCGGGCAGTCCGCGCACAGCCCGGCGTGCGGCTCGTCCGACGGGACGAAGCTGCCCTCGACCACCCCGCGCGCCAGCTCGAGGAGCTCGCGCTCGAGGCGCTCGGCGTCGGCTGCCGCGTAGACCGCCACGGCGGGCTCGTCCGGGCGCTCGAGGAAGCAGTGCACCACCTCGACGCGCTCCGCACCCGCCCGCAGCGCCGCCAGCGCGTAGACGATCCGCTGCGTCGCGTATCCCTCCGCCACGACGTCGGCCGGCTCGCGGCCGTCGAGGACGTCGCTCTTCCAGTCGACCACGAGCGTGCCGGCGTCCTCGACGGCGTAGACGTCGACGACCCCGTTCATCAGCAGGCTGCGCCCACCCGCCCCGGGTGGGGTGAGCGTGAACGTGAAGGGCAGCTCGCTGCGCACCCGGCGTGCGGCGGCGATGCGCTCCCGCAGCCGCGAGCCCGCCACCCGCTCGACCATCGCGCGAAGGTCCACCACGTCGGCGGGAAGCGGCTCGACCCCCCAGCGCTGGGCGTCGGCGGCGATCTCCTCGTCGGGCGGTACGAGCGGGCGCCGGAAGTCGAGCCGCTCGATCAGCCCGTGGACGATCGAGCCGCGCAGGAGGGCGGTCATGCCGCTCTCGGCCACGGCCTCGTCCGGCGGCAGCGGCGACTCCACGGGCGCCAGCCCGAGCGAGCGCTGCAGGTAGAAGCGGTAGCCGCAGCGCCGGTAGGCCTCGAGCCCGCTGTAGCTCAACCGGCTCACGGGCAGCGCGCGCGGCGCCGGCGGCAGGCCGAGCTCGAGCGCCGGCTGCTCGTAACGCGGCTCGACCTCGCTCGCCGCAGCCACGGGGGTCCGGTCCGCGGGGGGCAGCAGCTCGTCGAGCGTCGCCGGGGTGAGCCGGGTCCAGCGCACCTGCAGGGGCCGGCCCTCGAGCTCGTCCTCGTGGATGCCCGTGGCACCCTCCGCCGGCAGCCCGGCACAGAAGCCGCGCCAGACCCAGCGCATCGGCTCGCTCAGGTCGGCCGGCTCGTTACGGCGCTCGAGATCGGTGGCGCCGCTCAGGATCAGGTGCTCCTGGGCGCGCGTGGCGGCCACGTAGAAGATGCGCCGCTCCTCCTCCTCGGCGTCGACCTTGCCCTGCGCCTTCAGGCTCTCGAGCCGCTCGCTGTCGACCGCGCCGCCGAGGCCCGCGAGCCGCAGCCCGACCGTGCCGTCCTCCGAGATGCGCAGCGAGCCCTCGTCGTCGCGGCCGTCCTTGCCGAGGTCGCACACGCACACCACCGGGAACTCGAGCCCCTTGGCGCGGTGGATGGTCATCATGCGCACGGCGTCGAGAGCCTCGGCCTCGAGCGGAGCCTCGCCCTCGCGCGCCTCGAGCGCGTCCAGCTCGGCCAGGGCGTCGACGAAGCCGCGCAGGTCGCGCCCCTCGTCGGCCTCGAACTCGCGCGCCATCCGCATCAGCTTGCGCACGTTCGCCATGCGCCTGATTCCGCCCGGCAACGCGAGCAGATGGCGGTCGTAGCCGCTGCCGGTCACGGCGCGGTCGATGAGCGTCTCGAGCGCCACCTGGCCGGCCACGCGCCGCTCGGCTTCGAAGCGCTCCACGAACGCCGCGAGCCGTCGCCGGTCCTCGTCCGGCAGCACGGCGACCAGCTCGTCGGCCGGCTCGCTCACGGCCCACCAGGGGTCGCGGCGTGAGCGGCGCGCGTGCAGGCCAATGAGCGCGACCGCGTCGAGCGAGAGGCCCGCGAGCGGCGACGCGAGCAGCGAGTAGACCGCCAGCCCGTCGAGCGGGTTGGCGAGCGCGGACAGCCAGTGGCGGAGGTCGGACACCTGCTGCTGGGCGAAGTAGCCGCGCCCGCCGACCACGTGCACGGGGATGCCGCGCTCCTCGAGCGCGCGCTCGAAGAAGCCCATCGCGGTCGTGGCCCGGAACAGCATCACGAGGTCGCCGAAGTCGTAGGGACCACCGCGGGTCAGCTCGTCGACCCGCTTGGCGAGCAGGCGCGCCTCCGCGGCTCGCCAGGGCGGCGCGCTGGCGAGCGTCGAGCCGAAGGGCGCGTCGCCAAGGCCGGGGGCCTCGTCCCAGCGCTTGCGCGGCCTGTCGACGACCATCAGCTCGACGCAGGGATCTGTCCGCGGCGTGGCCGCGCGTGCGTCCGGCGCCTCGCGCAGCGGCTCGAAGCGCAGCCCCCAGGTGCGTCCGAAGGCGAGGTCGATCGCGTCGAGGATCTCGCCGCGCGCGCGGAAGTTGACGGTGATGCTCTCGGCGCGGCCCGCCTCGACCGCGTCGTCCCAGTGGCTGCGGAAGACGCCGACGTCGGCGTTGCGGAAGCGGTAGATCGACTGGTTCTCGTCGCCTACGCGGAACAGGTTGTCGCGCGCGAGCAGCTCGAGCAGCTCGTTCTGGAGCGGGTTCGTGTCCTGGAACTCGTCGACGAGCACGTGAGCGAAGCGCTCCGCGTAGGCCTCGCGCAGGCCTCTGTCGCCGGCAAGCAGGTCGCGAGCGACCAGCTCGAGATCCTCGAAGTCGAGCCCGGAGCGCTCTCGCTTGGCACGCTCGTAGCGCTCGCCGAAGAGCTCCAGCAGTCCGCTCAGCATCGTGTGATCGCGCTGCTCCTGGCGGGCGAGGACGAACGAGCGGTACTCGCCGTAGGAGGACTTGTACTCCTCGCAGGCCTGCGTCGAGAGCGCCTTCGAGCGCCCCTTGAGCTCGATGCGCTTGAGCTCGGCGCCGTCCGGGATGCGGTCGTCGCCCAGCAGGTCGAGCGCGGCCTCGAGGCTCTCGATCCCGGCCGTCACCGTGGCCGACGCCGCGCCACGGCCGAGCTCCTCCAGTGCGGCGCGCGCCGCCGTCTCGAGCCGCTCGGCCTCGCCGGCCGGCAGCGGCGCCACCGTGGGCTCGAGCGCAGGCCGGCGCTGCCCGCGGCTGCGCAGGTGCGAGTGGGCGGTGCGCACCATGTCGCGCAGGCGGTCGGGGGTGTGCGCCGCCACCATCTCGATCCGCTCCGGGTCGGCGCCGTCCGCCATGAACTCCTCGAGGGCTGCGTCGAACGCCTCGAGCGCCAGCCGGTCGGCCTCGACCTGATCGAGCACGCGGAAATCCGGATCTATGCCGGCGCTGAGCGCGTGCGCGCGCAGGATCCGCGCGCACAGCCCGTGGATGGTCGAGATCCAGGCTCCCTCGGCGGCGCGCGCGTCGGCGCGGCGGCCGAGCTCGAGGAAGCGGCGGCGCACGCGCGTCTTCATCTCCGCGGCGGCCTTCTCGGTGAACGTGATCGCGAGCATCGCCTCGACCGCGGCGCCGTCCTCGACCACGGCGCGCACGAAGCGCTCCACCAGCACCGTCGTCTTGCCAGTGCCGGCCCCGGCGCGGACGAGCAGCGAGGCGTCGCGGCGTTCGACCGCGCGCGTCTGCTCGGGCGTGAGGGCGGTCATCCCTCGCTCCTGCAGATCGAGGGGTACTTGCAGCCGCCCTGCCAGTCACAGCGCTCGGGCGCCGGGCACAGCCGCCCCGCACGCATCTCGGCGTCGGTCGCGCGGATGCGCCCGAGTGCCCAGCCGAGCGTCTCGCGGAACTCGTCCGGCTCGAGCCGGTCGCCGGACACCCAGCCCGAGCCGAGCGCGTCCACCTCGGCGGCCACCATCCCGCGCGGGCGCGGGTCGTCGCTCCCGAGCGCCACGTACACGCCGCCGGCGGCGCGCAGCTCGAGCAGCCGCTCCACCACCAGCATGTAGAGCGCTGCCTGGAAGCGGTTCTCCTTCTCCCAGCTCGCGACCTTGTAACGGTCGACGCGCTTGCCGCTCTTGTAGTCGATCACGAGCGCCAGGCCGTCGTAGGTGTCGACGCGGTCCATGCGTCCCCGCACGCGCAGCCCGGCGGCGATCTCGACCGGCTCGTGGCCCTCGCCGTAGCCGAAGCGCAGCTCCATGTGCTCAGGCTGGAAGCGGCTGTCCGAGCGGGCCTCGGCGCGCAGGTGGCGAAGCAGGTCGAACTCGAGCCGCCGCGCCGCGGCCTTTACGCGCGTCTCCTTGGGCGAGATGGTGAATGACGAGCGGCGCTCGCGCAGCTCCTCGAGCAGGATGCGCTCGGCGCGCGTGAGGTTGGCGGGCGTGACGCGCCGCTCGCCGGTCTCCTCGCGGATCCGCAGGTAGGTGTGCTGGAGCACGGTGTGGGCGTAGTCGCCCCGGACCATCGCCTCGGGGTCGGGCTCGAGCGCATCCGGGCGCAGCAGATCCTCGACGAGCCACTTGACCGGGCAGTCGGCGAAGCGCTCGAGCGCGCCTGCGGACACCGCTTTGCGCCGGCCGAGCTCCTCGAGGAGCGACGCGCACGTGAGCGGCCCGGCGACGCGCTCCTCGCGGCGCGGGCCGGCGGCCGCGAGCGCCCGGTCCCACTCGGCCGCGGTCGGCGCGGCCTCGGGCGTCCAGGTCACGTCGGAGAGCGAGCGCGTGCGCGTCTGCGGCTCCGCGAGCTGCTCGCGCGCGTCCTCGACGAAGAATGACTCGGCCTGCGGGTTGCCCTCCTCGTCGCTCGAGCGCGAGGAGAGCACGAGCAGCCGCTCGGCGCGCGACGCGCAGACGTAGAAGAGGTAGCGCTCGCGGTCGAGGGCGTCCTCGCGCACGGGCAGCACGAGGCCGGTCGCGCTCGCGATCGCGCGCCGGTCCTCGTCGGACAGGAACGGCTCGGGCGCAGCGCCGCGCGGGAACTCACCCTCCTGGAGGCCGCACACGAACACCGCCTCGAAGCGGCGCGCCCGGATCGCCTCCGGTGTCGCGACCTGCACGCGGTCGGGCTGTGGGTTCTCGCCCACGTGCAGCTCGAGCTGCTCGAGCACCCGGTGGACGCGCGCGGCGTCGACGCGTCCGCCACCCGCCGCGCCCGGCCGCAGCACGTCGTGCAGCGCGGTCAGCGCCGCCTGGCCCTCGCGGAGCGCGCGCGCCTCGTCGAGCTCGGGTCCGTGCAGCACCGCCGCCTGGCGCTCGTGCGGCGCCGCGAACAGGCTGCCGAGGCGCTGCTCGAGCTCCGCCACGAACGCGGCGGCGTCGCGTGCGCGCCCGAGCCGATCGAGCTCGCCCAGCTCGAAGTTGTCGCGTTCCCAAAGCTCGCGTGCCTGCCTGGCGCTGTGTGCTCCCTCGCGGCGCACCGCGGCCTCGAGTCGGTCTGCCAGGCCGGGAACACGGAGGCGACCCGGGGTGCGGAGGTAGGCGAGCAGGTCGTCGGCACTGCCGCCAAGCGACGAGCAGCGGATCAGCGCCAGCAGCCCGCGACCGATGCCCGTGTGGCCGAACGGCACGCGGCGGTCGATCGAGTACGGGATCCCGTAGGCGCCGAAGACCTGCTCGAGCAGCGACGCGTACGAGCTCGGCCGCCGGAAGACGACCGCGACGTCACCCGGCACGACACCCTCGCGCAGCAGCTCGAGGATGCGCGCGGCCGCGAGCTCGACCTCGGCGCGCTCCCCGCCGGCGCTGTGGAAGACGATCGCCGCGCCGGGATCCACCGGCTCGCCGGGCTCCTCGAAGAGGCGCCGCTCGAGCTGGTGGAGCGCGCCCCGCGAGCCCTCGGCGTAGTGCACGTCGACCGGCTCGAGGGCCAGCTCCTCGGCGCCGCGGGCGAGCAGCTCCTGCCTGATGCTCGCGGTGGCGCGGAACGCCTCGCGGCCCGGCTCGAACGGGAGCGACACGCTCACGTCGGCGCCGCAGCGGCCCGAGATCGTCTCCAGCGCGTCGAGCTCGAGCGGCGTGAAGTCGTCGAAGCCGTAGACGAACAGCGGCGTGCCGCCCCAGGCGTCCGGGTCGCCGCGCAGCGCATCGAGCGCGCGCCAGGCGAATACGTCCGCATCGACCACTCCGGCGCGGTCGAGCCCGGCCCGGTAGCCGCGGTAGACCGCCGCCACCTCCTCGGCGTAGGCCCGCCGTGGACCGTCGCCCGCCCAGTCGCGCAGCGCGCGCGTGAAGCGCGCCGGGTCGACCATCGAGCGGGCAAGCTCGGCAACGAAGCGGGCCGCCGCGCGCACGAATCCGGGGTGCGCCGCCGACTCGGCGAGCACGTCCAGGCTCGCGGCCTCGACCGCCTCCTCGACGATCAGCTCGCGCTGGACCTCGGACGCGACGCGCTCGCCGTACCCCGCCCGGCGGGCGATCTCCTGGAACAGCCAGCCGAAGCGCAGCACATGCGCGCCGAAGACGGCGCCGCGCTCGGCGAGCTCGCGCTGGGCGTGCTCGACATCCCCGAACGTCGGCACGAGCAGGATCGGATCGCTGCGCACTCGGCCGGGCCGAGTGCTTGCGCCAGACGGATCATCGGCCAGCCGCGCCCTCAGCCCGCCCAGCACCTCGCCCGCCTTGGCGGCGTTCGCGGGTCCGGTTACGAGCGTGAGTGGCACGACCGATAGAGGTAGCGCGCGGTCACGACGGAGAAAGTGTCGCGCTCAGGCAGCCGGATCTGACGGGAGGAGCTGTGACGGGAGCGGATCGCTGCGCTCTCGGCCGAGCCGAGTGCTTGCGCCAGACGGCTCGGCCGCGAGTGCGCCCGCCGCGGCGGCGGCTTCGAGGGCCTCGGTAAAACGCTTGGGCGGCAGCATCACGGGCGCCTCCTGCAGCTCCCAGCCGCGGTTGGGGCGCATGATCCAGCGCGCGATCCGCACGCGCTCACCGTCGAGCCGCTCGACGCGCAGCTCGTCGCGGAGCTCGCCGGAGCGGCCGGCGCTCGCCCCCTGGGCGTTCTCCCGAGGCTCGGCGACGGCATCGAGGCCGACCGGCGCGAGCAGCTCCTTCTGGGCGGCCTCAGCCAGCAGCGCGGGCAGGTCGCGCAGCTCGAGCAGGGGCGCCTCGCGCAGGAGCTGTCCCGCCTGCCAGCCGGCCAGCCGCAGGCCGCCGGGCACCTTCTCGAGCCGGATCTCCCGGCCGTCGTGGTAGGGCCCCGCGGACGCGAACTCGCCCCGCGACACCCGCGCGGGCGCCCCGGAGGCGCTGCTGCGCGCGCTGCCGCCCTTGCGGGCGCTGCTGGTGGTCGTCCGCCGCGGGCGGCCGGGCCTCAGGTTCGGATCGAGCACGGTGCCCTTGGAGCAGATCGGGCAATCCGCCGTGAAGCGGTTGTGGCGGCAGAAGGTGGGCACCGCGTTGAAATCTAGCTGCCTCCACCTCCTCACCGGCCGCGGGGCTGCCACCATCTCGCGCATGCGGACGGCGGTGGTCTCGGACCTTCACCTCGGCGCGCTCGGCGGTGCCGACATCGCGCGCGACCCCGGCGTGCGCGAGCGGCTCGTCGAGGCGCTCAGCGGCGCCGACCGCGTTGTCCTGCTCGGCGACGCGCTCGAGCTGCGCGAGCGCCCGCTGGCCCAGGCGCTCGAGGTGGCCCAGCCCCTGGTTGCGGCGCTGGCCACGGCGCTCGCCGGGCGCACGCTCGTCTTCGTGCCGGGCAACCACGACCACGCGCTCGCCGAGCCCTGGCTCGCGCGCCTGCGGCTCGACGGCGAAGAGCTCGCGCCCGACGGCGACTGGGGCGTGGATCCGGGCGACGGGGCCATGGGCCGGCTCGCCGCGGCGATGCCCGAGGTAGAGCTGCGGCTCGCCTACCCGGGCCTGTGGCTGCGCCCGGACGTCTACGCGACCCACGGCCACTACCTCGACCTCGACCTCACGATCCCGCGGCTGGAGTCGATCGCGGCGTCGGTGATGGGGCGGCTCACGGGGCGCGGCCGGAACTGCGCGTCCGCTGCCGACTACGAGGCCGTGCTCGGCCCCATTTACGCCTTCTACGAGCGGCTGGCCGACGGTGCCGGGCCGGAGGCGCTCAGCCGCGGCGGAACGCTCTCGCGCACGGTCTGGAAGCGGGTCACGGGCGAGGGGGCGGCGGGCCGCGTGCTGCTCGGTCGGGTTGCGATCCCAAGCGCGGTCGCAGCTCTCAACCAGCTGGGCCTCGGCCCGTTCCGAGCCGAGCTCACGGGAGTCGAGCTGCGCAGGGCCGGGCTGGCTGCGATGGCCCGCGTGGCCGACACGCTCGCGCCGGAGGCCGAGCACGTCGTGTTCGGCCACACCCACCGGGCCGGCCCGCTTGCGGACGACGACCTCGCCGAGTGGACGACCCTGTCCGGCTCACGGCTGTGGAACTCCGGCACCTGGTTCCGCGAGTCGGCGTTCATCCAGGACGGCGACATCGACAACCCCTACCTGCCGGGGACGGTCCTGACGGTCGACGACGAGGGGCCGCCGCGGATTGAGAACGCGCTCGCCGGCCACGGTGAGATCCCGCCCCGTTGCCGATGCTAGCGTCGCCGCACCGACTGACCGGCACCGTGGCACTTGAGGTCGCCACGCGACACCAAGACGACACGGTGAGGGATCACCGCCCTACGTTGCCGGATTGCTAGTCGTAGAGACGATCAATCCGGCACCGTGCCGTGCTGAACGAGTCCTCGTGCTGAAGCGCTACGCCGCCGCCGGCACCGGCTCAGGCGCCGCGGCGCCGAGCGCGTAGGCGGCCTCGTCGAACTCCCGCAGGCGCTGGCGGAAGGGCCACGTGAACGTCGGCCAGAGCGTCGAGTTGTGGCCGTTGGCGTCGATGTACCAGCTCTTGCAGCCACCCGAGACCCAGACGGTGCCCTCCGTCATGCGGTCGATCTCGACGTTGTAGGCGGCCTGCGCCTCGGGGCGCACCTCGAGCGTGCGGGTCCCGTTCCGGTTCAGGGAGCGCAGCGCGCCGATCAGGTAGTGGATCTGGGCCTCGATCATGAACACGATCGAGTTGTGGCCGAGCCCCGTGTTCGGGCCGACCAGGAAGAACAGGTTGGGGTAGCCGGCCACGGCCGAGCCCTTGTAGGCGGCGGGAGAGCCGCCCCAGGTCTCGGACAGCGTCCGTCCGTCACGGCCGCGGATGCGCCCCGCGATCGGGATGTCCGTGACGTGGAAGCCGGTGCCGAAGATGATCGTGTCGACCTCGCGCTCGACGCCGTCCTCGCCGACGATCGAGTGCGGGCGGACCTCGCGGACGGCGCCCGTGACCACCTCGACGTTCGGCTTGACGAGCGCCGGATACCACGCGTCGGTCGGCAGAATGCGCTTGCAGCCGATCGCGTAGTGCGGCCGCAGCTTCTCCCGCAGAGCCGGGTCCTCGACGTGCTCGTGGAGGTGCCGCAGCGCCATCTTCTCGACGAAGCGGCCAAGCCGGGGACGCCGGAACTGCAGCACGAACATCTCGCGTGCCCAGTAGATGCCGGCGCGCATGGCGAGCTGTGCGGGCGGGAAGACGCGATAGACCGCCCGCTCCCAGCGGGTCATCGGCCGGTTCGGGTGCGGCACGACCCAGGGCGCGGTGCGCTGGAAGACGTGCAGCTGCTCGACCTTGGGCTGGATCTCGGGGACGAACTGGATCGCCGACGCGCCCGTCCCGATCACGGCCACGCGCTTGCCGGCGAGCTCGTGCTCGTGATCCCAGCGGGCGGAGTGGAAGGTCGCACCCTCGAAGCTCTCGAGGCCGGGCACGTCGGGATAGCTGGGGTCGCTGAGCGGGCCCTGGGCGGCGATCACGACGTCGGCGGTCAGGTCGCCCTGCGAGGTCTCGATCCGCCACAGCTGAGCGTCGTCGTCCCACTCGGCGGCGTTCAGCTCGCAGTCGAAGCGGATGTGCTGCAACACGCCGTAGCGCTCGGCGCAGTCGCGCAGGTAGTCGAGGATCTCCGGCTGGGGCGAGAAGGTGCTCGACCAGCTCGGGTTCGGTGCGAACGAGAACGAGTAGAGGTGCGAGGGCACGTCGCAGCGGCAGCCGGGATAGGTGTTGTCGCGCCAGGTGCCGCCGATGTCCGACGCGCGCTCGAGCACCGCGAAGTCGAGCTCGCCCTCCTGCCGCAGCTTGATTGCCATCCCGAGCCCTGAGAAGCCGGCGCCGACGATGACGATCCGATGGTGGGTCACGTGAACCTCCGCAGTCCCGGCAGCAGGAGCTCGACGGTCCAGTCGGCAAGCCGCTCGATTGGCACATCCGGGTGCTCCCACATCCAGTGGGCCACCCCTTCGTAGGCGGAGTTGACGGCGTGAGCGGCGAGCTCGAGCTCGCGCGGGTCGGCGTCCGGCGGCGCCTTCTCGAGCAGCAGCTCGTGCACGAGCGCCGCCTGGCGGCGGCGCACCTCGATCGCGGCGTCGGAGAAGCGCCCCTCCATCATCAGCTCCCACGCCACGCGGTTGTCCGCCGCGAAGCGCAGGAAGGCGAGCCCGCCGGCGCGCACGCGCGCCTCCGGCTCGCTCTCCGCGCGCACGGCCGCGGCGACCAGCGTTGCGAGCCGCTCGGCGGAGCGCTCGAGACAGGCGCGGAAGAGGCCGTCCTTGCTGCCGAACAGCTCGTAGACCACCGGCTTTGTCACGCCGGCGCGACGGGCGAGCTCGTCCATCGACGAGCCCTGGTAGCCGCGCTCCGTGAAGAGCTCCTCCGCGAGCTCGACGATCTGCCGCTCGCGCATCTCGCGCGCGGCACGCGGCCGTGCGCGAAGTCCTCTATGCGGGCGCTCGCTGGGTTCCACCTACCGCGAGTAGGCTACCGGCTGGTAAGGCGGCTGTCAAGGGAGTATCGGACGTGACGCCTGGTGCGTTGACGGCATATTATCAATGCCAATCGACCACGGATGACCGGAGGCGGCCGAACCCGACCCCCTCACTGCCGCCTTTACGCCGCTTCGACCCCGGCGTTCTCGGAGTCTGTGGCGCCCGCCTCCGTCTCGGCGCGCTCCTCCTCGCCCTCGCCCTTCGGCGGCTCCTTCGCCCACTCCTCGTCGAAGTCGACGCGCCACTTGCCCTCTTCGTTCTGCTCGAGCTTGAGCTTGGCCCGGAAGGTGCGGCCGGCGCGGCTGCGGAAGCCCGTGACCGGCTTCGCGGTGCGGCCGACGGGTGGGTCGTCGCCACGCTCGACCGACTGGCGCAGCGACTCGATCAGCTCCTTCGCGACCGACACGGGCAGCGACTTGCCCGCCTTGCGCTTCCAGATCACGAAGCCGCAGCCAGGGTCCTCGCGCGACCAGCACGAATAGCCCTTGCGGTTCTCGGTGATCTCGCGGCCGCAGATCGGGCAGGGGCCGAGCTTGGCGCGCTCGATCTGGACGCCCTTCAGCTTGTCGAGCTCCTCGACGGTCGCTGTCGTGAACTTGGCGATGTCGGCGATGAACGCGTCGTGGCTGTCCTCGCCGCGCTCGATCAGCCCGAGCCTCTTCTCCCAGTTGCCGGTGAGCTCGGCCGAGGTCAGCTGATGGCCGTTCAGGAGCCGGATCACCTGGATGCCCTTCTCGGTCGCGACGAGCGAGCGGCCCTCGCGCTCGATGTACTCGCGCCCGATCAGGAGCTCGATGATCCCCGCGCGCGTGGCGGGCGTGCCGATTCCGGAGTCCTTCATCGCCTCGCGCAGCTCGGCGTCCTCGATCTCCTTGCCGGCCGTCTCCATGGCGCCGAGCAGCGACGCGTCGCTGAAGCGCCGCGGCGGCTGGGTCTCCTTGCGCATGAACTCGACCGAGCGCGTCTCGACCGACTCGCCCTGCTCGAGCTTCGGCAGCAGCTGGTCGCCGCCCGAGTCGTCCTCGCCGGGCTCGCCCTCGGCCTGGTCGCCGTAGACGGCGCGCCAGCCCGGCTCGACGAGCCGCCTGCCGCTGGTGCGGAAGACGTTGCCCTCGACGTCCGTCTCGACGCGCGTGCGCTCGAACTTCGCGTCCGGGTGGAAGACGGCGAGGAAGCGCTTCGTGACGAGGTCGTAGATCTTCAGCTCGTCCTGGCCCATCTTGCCGAGGTCGTGCTCGGAGCGGGTCGGGATGATCGCGTGGTGGTCCTCGACCTTCTTGTCGTTGACGACGCGCCCGAGCGGGAGCTGTTCCAGCGAGGTCACGTACTCGGAGGCACGCCGGTAGGCCGCGTTGTGGCCGACGAGCTCCGCGATCGGCTTGATCTCGGGGATCATGTCGCCGGTCAGGAAGCGCGAGTTCGTGCGCGGATAGGTGAGCGCCTTGTGCTCCTCGTAGAGGCGCTGGGCCGCGGCGAGCGTCCGCCGCGCCGAGAAGCCCAGCAGCGTGTTCGCGTGACGCTGCAGCGAGGTCAGGTCGTAGAGGAGCTGGGCCCGCTCGACCTCCTCCTTCTTCTCGAGCTTCGTGATCAGGCCGGGCTTGCCGGTCGTGGCCTCGACGATCGCCTTCGCCTCGTCCTCGCTCGGCAGACGCTTGCCGCCCAGGTAGCGGCCCGCGTACAGGCGCTCGCCGCTGGCGGCGAACTTGGCCTCGACGAGCCAGTAGGGCTCGGGCTTGAAGGCGCGGATCTCCTCCTCGCGGCGCGCGACGAGCGCGAGCGTCGGCGTCTGAACGCGACCGAGCGAGACGGCGCCGTCGAAGGCCGCCCGCAGCCGGATCGAGGCCGCGCGCGTGGCGTTCATGCCGACGAGCCAGTCCGCCTCGGAGCGCGAGCGCGCCGCCTCCTCGAGCGGCTTCATCTCCTCGCCCGGGCGCAGGTCCTTGAACGCCTCGGCGATCGCGGTCTTGGTCATCGACGAGAGCCAGAGCCGCTGGACCGGCTTCTTGACCGGGGCGACCTCGTACAGGTAGGCGAAGATCAGCTCGCCCTCGCGGCCGGCATCACAGGCGTTGACGATGAGCTCGACCTCGTCGTCGGCCATGCGGCGGTGGATCGCGTGGAGCTGCTTCTTGGCCCGGTCGTCGTTCGGGACGAGCTTGAACTCGTCCGGGATGATCGGCAGGTCGGCGAAGCGCCACTTCTTCAGCTTGGGGTCGTACGCGTCCGGCTCGGCCAGCCCCACGAGGTGGCCGACGGCCCACGTGATCACGTAGTCGTCGCCCTCGAGATAGGTCTTGTCCTTCGAGTTCTTGAAGGATCCGGGCAGGGCTGAGCCAAGGTCGCGCGCGACCGATGGCTTCTCGGCTATGACTAGGGTCTTGCCCACGGGATGGGTATCCACGATACGCACATAGGCCGCCACGATGCGATGGGGTGGTGGCTGGAGGAGGCCGGGCGTGTCGAATCACTCCCCCCGCTGAGCGCCTCGCTGGACGCCGACGTGGTCGTGATCGGCGGCGGCTACACGGGCATGTGGAGCGCCTGGCACGTGCTCCAGGCGGACCCCTCGGCGCGGGTCGTGCTGCTCGAGAGCGGCCTATGCGGCCACGGTCCGAGCGGGCGCAACGGTGGCTTCTGCGAGTCGATGTGGCTGGCCGCGCACGCGCTCAAGGAGCGCTTCGGCGCGGCACCGGCGCGCGCGCTGCTCGACGCTGCGAGCCGGAGCGTCTCCGAGATCGGGGGCTGGTGCGAGGAGAACGGCGTCGACGCCTGGTTCCGGCAGGCCGGCTACATCTGCGTCTCGACCGCGGCCGCCTTCGACGAGGCCGGCCGCAGCTCGGTGCGCGCCGCCGCCGAGCTCGGAGCGCCCGAGGCCGTCCAGGAGCTCACGGAGGAGCAGGTGCGGGCGCGCTGCGACTCACCCGTCTTCCGGCGCGGGGTGTTCGTTCCGGACTTCGCGACGCTCCAGCCCGCGCGGCTGGCACTCGGGCTGCGGGCGAAGCTGCTCGAGCGCGGTGTGCGGATCTTCGAGCGCTCGCGCGTGTCGGGGGTCGGCGGCGACCGCGGCGGCGTCGTCGCCCGCACGGAGGACGGCGGCTCGGTGCGCGCGTCCGCGGCGGTGCTGGCCGTCGGCCCGCGCACGCGCGCCGTCGACGGGCTCAGCTCGCGCCTGACCGTCACCTCCTCCCACATCGTGATGACCGAGCCGGTGCCGGACGTGCTCGAGGAGGTCGGCTGGACCGGCGGCGAGTGCATCACCGACGGGCGCCTGCTGCTGCACTACTTCCGCACGACGCCCGACGGTCGCATCGTGCTCGGCTGGGGAGGCGGGCGGCTGGCCTGCGGAGCACGCGTCAACGGCCGCGTCGAGGTCGACGCCGACGTCGCTCGCCAGGTGGCCGCCGGCCTCGAGCGCATCTTCCCGGGGGTGAAGGGTCGCCGCCTGACGCACGCGTGGGGTGGGCCCATCGACGTCTCCCCCTCGCACATCCCGCAGATCGGCAGCTTCCAGGACGCCCCCGTGCACTACGCCTTCGGCTTCACGGGCAACGGCGTCGGCCCCTCTCAGCTCGCCGGGCGCACGCTCGCCTCGCTCGCGCTCGACCGCCGCGACGAGCTCACGCGCCTGCCGATCGTGGGCGCGGACGCGGGCGCCTGGGTGCCCCCGGAGCCGCTCGCCTGGCTGGGCGGTGCGGCCGTGCGCTCGGCGCTCCTGCGGGTGGAGGCGGCCAAGGAGAGGGGCGAGCGCCCGGACGCGCTCAGCGCCGCCGCGGCGGCCGCGCCACGGGCGCTCGGGATGCATTTGGCCCGCTGAGCGTAATTCGCCGTCGGCTCGCCGGTTGGAGGGTCGATGGCGATCGCAATCCAGCCGTGCAGAGCGCCCGTCCTCGATTCCGGGCGAACCCGTAGTACCTTCAAGAGAATGGCCCCCGCGGAGGAGCGCTCCGCAGACGAAGCGAGACTGGCTCAGCGCGCCGTTGCGGGTGACGGCGACGCGTTCGCAACGCTCTACAGCCGCTACGAGAAGCGCGCGTACAACCTGTGCCTGCGCATCCTCGGCTCCGAGGACGACGCCGCCGACGCCACGCAGGAGGCCTTCGTCAACGTCCTCAAGCGGCTGCCGAAGCTCGAGGGCCGCGACCTCGCCTTCGGCTCCTACCTGTTCACCTCGGCGCGGCACGCCTGCTACGACCTGATCGAGCGCCGCAAGCGCGCCGAACCGAGCGACGACATCGCCGAAGGTGCCGTGCCGGTCGGCGGCGGGGTCGGCGGCGGCGGCATCGGCTTCGAGCCGGGCGACCCGCACGACGACCCGGAGCGCAACGTCCTGCTCGCCGCGCGCCAGGACGAGATCCGCGACGCCAACGCCCAGCTGCCCGCGCGCCAGCGCGAGGTGCTCGTCCTGCGCGAGCTCGAGGACCTCTCCTACGACGAGATCGCCGAGCTCATGGAGATGAACCGCAACTCCGTGGCGCAGCTGATCTCGCGGGCGCGCATCAGCCTGCGCGACGCGCTACGCGGCACGGCGCTGGCGTCGGTCGCGACCTCGTCGGCGGACTGCGAGCGCTCGCTCGCCCTGCTGGCGGCGCGCCAGGACGGCCAGGCGAGCGAGGATGACGGGTGGCTCGACGAGCACATGCGCTCGTGCGAGACCTGTCCGCTCGCGCGCGACGCGATGGAGGAGGCCGGGATCTCGTACCGCGCCTGGCTGCCGGTGGCCGCCGGCCCGCTCCTCTTCCGCGAGACGGTCGCAAACGCGGCCGAGGCCGTCGGCGCCGACTGGAGCGACGTGATCGCGCGCCACGAGGCGCGCATGAGCGCCCCCCAGGGATTGCGCGCCCGGCTCAAGGCGGCCGCCGGTGGTGGCGCCGCCGGCGGGGCGCAGCCGGGCAGCGCACGCGCCTCGCTCAGCCGTCATCGCAGGCGCGATCTGGCGCTGGTCGGGGCCCTCGCGGCGGTGCTCCTGCTGGTCGGCTTCGCGGCCGGCCTCGGTGACGGCACCAAGGTCGAGGAGGCCGTCCCGGTGGCGGACGAGCAGCCCGCCGAGACCGCGGAGGAACCCGCCCCCGAGCCCAAGCAGGAGAAGCCGAAGAAGGAGCAGCCGGCCAAGAAGAAGGCCGGCAGCCCTCAGGGCGCCCCCGCAGCGGCGCCCGGCGAGCCGCAGTCGGACGACGAGTCGCAGCCGGCGTCCGGCAACTCGCCCTCCACACCCAGCGGCGGTGGCGGGGGCGGAACCCAGGGCGGCAGCGACGACGGCGCCGCCCGCAAGCAGGACGGAGGCGGCGGCGAGCGCCTCGGCGGTGACGACCCGCCGGTCGTGACCGACCCGCCGCCCGATCCGCCCGAGCCTCAGCCGCCCGAGCCGGAGCCGCCCGTGATAGTGGACCCGCCGCCCGAGGAGCCGCCCCCGAGCAACTGCATCCCGGGCCAGAACTGCCCGCGCGTGCCCGGCACGCCGCCCTCGGGCCCGCCGACGCGGCCCTGATCAGACCGGCTCGGCGGAACGGCCGCCGAGCGCCTGGGCGCGCTCGTGCAGCCAGGCTGCGACCTCATCGGCCGGCAGCGGGCGCAGCAGGTGGAAGCCCTGCGCACCGTCGCACCCGAGGGTGCGCAGCTCGCGCAGCTGCTCCTCGGTCTCGACGCCCTCGGCGACGACCTCGAGGCCGAGGTGATGGCCCAGGTCGATCGTCGAGCGCACGATCGCCGCGCCCGGGCCGTCGCCGTCCATGTCCATGACGAAGCTGCGGTCGATCTTGAGCTCCTGGATCGGCAGCTCGACGAGCCGGCCGAGCGACGAGTAGCCGGTCCCGAAGTCGTCGATCGAGATGCGCACGCCGAGTGCGCAGAGGCGCTCGATCACGTCCATGGCGGTCACGACGTCGGCGATCAGGCCGCGCTCGGTGAGCTCGAGCTGGAGCTGCTCGCCCGGCACGCCCCAGCGCTCGAGCAGCGACTCGACCTCGACCGGGAAGCGCGAGTCGAGCAGGCTGCGCTCGCTCACGTTGACAGCGACCGGCACGTCGAGACCTTCGAGGGCCCACTCGCGCGCCTGCTTCAGCGCGGCGCTGATCACGTAGGTCGTGAGCGGTCCGATCAGGCCGGTCTGCTCCGCCAGCGGCAGGAACTCCATCGGCGGGATCAATCCCAGCTCGGGGTGCTGCCAGCGAATCAGCGCCTCGGCCCCCGACACCTCGCCGCGCCGGAGGTCGACCTTCGGCTGGTAGAAGAGCACGAGCTCCTCCTCGGCGAGCGCCCTGCGCAGCTCGCCAAGCCGCGTCACGCGGTCCGGCCCGCGGCGGTCGCGCTCGGGCATGTAGAGCTCGAAGTGGGTCCCCGAGCGCTTGGCCGCGTACATGGCGATGTCGGCGGCCTGCAGCAGCGTCTCGGCGTCGCCGCCGTGCTCCGGGAAGATCGCGATTCCGACGCTCGCCTCGACGAGCAGCGGCACGCCGCCGAGCACGAACTCGTCGTGCAGCACGTCCTTGACCCGGCCGGCGACCTCGATCGCGCCGGCCGCGCCGGACACGTCCGCGAGCAGCAGCGCGAACTCGTCGCCGCCGAGCCGAGCCAGCAGGTCGCCGTGGCGCACCGTCGTCGCGAGCCGGGCCGCGACGTCGCGCAGCAGCCGGTCGCCGTGGCCGTGGCCGAGCGCGTCGTTGACCTCCTTGAAGCGGTCCAGGTCGAGCATGAGCAGCGCGAAGCTGCGATCGACCGCCGATGCGCTCTCGATCTCGTGCTCGAGCCGGCGCAGCAGCTGGCGGCGGTTCGCGATGCCGGTGAGGTCGTCGTGGAGCGCCTGGTGGTGGCTCGTCTCCGCGTGCCGCCGCAGCTTGCGCGAGGCACGCGCGACGATCGGGAAGAGCACCAGGTAGAGGAGCGCAAGCCCGGCGATCAGGACCGGGTAGAGCCTGCGCGAGTCCTTGTCGATCTGTGCCGCGATTGGCGCGTAAGGCATGTAGACCTCGAAGACGCCGGCCGGCTCGCGGTCGCCGATGAGGTGCAGCGGGACGTAGACCTCGTAGACGCGGCCCATCGCGGCGGGCGCGTCGTGCACTCCCTCGAAGGCGGCCTGCGTGTGCCCCTCGAGCGCCAGCTGTACCTCCTCGCTGAGGTCGCGGTGCCCGATCTCGCGGTGATCGAAGGAGTAGACGATCTGCCCCTCCGGGTCGTAGATCTTCGCCGTCTGGACCCTGCCCCGGAGCACGAGCGTCTCGATGCGCCGGTCGATTGCGTTCAGCTTCTCCTTGGAGAGGCCGCGCTCGATGTCGCGGCCGGTCACGTGCTGGTCGGCGATGTCGTTCGCGATGCTCCGCGCGCTCACGCGCGAGTTCGCCGCGGCGCGATCGTGGATCTGATCGCGCAGCACGAGCACGAGCGCCGCGCCGAGAGCGACCACGCACAGCAGGCTGAGAATGCTGAACTGCGTCAGCAGGCTGAGGTGGGGCACGCGATTTCGCATTCCCACGCGTGATCGGCGTCCCTGAGGCTCAACTGAATACCCCAAAAAGGGGTACCTGGGTCACCTGCGCAGGATGCGCCGCAGCAACCGCCCGTACCGGGGGGTCTCCCCGGGCTCATCAGCCCCGTCGCGCCCGCGGCCGGACGAGCCTTCGCCGTGGATGTCGTACACGACATCGCCGCCGCAATGCGGGCAGTCGCCCGCCCCGATTACCACGGGGCTGTCGACCCGGCGGTCGCAGGATGTGCAGCGAAATGTCGGCATACTCCCTCCACGCGGCCCGCGGCCGCGCCACTAGCCAAACATGCCCTGTCGCCGCGCGCTCTAACCGACCGTGTAGTAGTCGTCGGTCGGATCGAAGGTCCGGCCGCGGTCGCTGCCCTTGCAGCCATGCCGGCGACTCCTCGCCTCGAAGGGCAGCCGCACGATCGTCTGGGCCTCGTTGTTGTCCTCGTTGGACTCGAAGATCCCGTTCTCGGGATCGGCGATGTGCACGTACGCGAAGCAGCCGCGCAGGCCGGTCACGTCGATCCACTGCTCCGGATAGGCGGGCGGGTAGATGTCGGCCCAGCCGGGCGAGGTGCCGAGCGTCACGCCCTCCGCCCTGCTGTTGTTGCTGCAGGAGGGGTAGACGGGACGGCGCGGCGAGTGGCTGAGCTGGGGACGCGTGCGCGTGAGATCACGCAGGCAGTAGGACACCTTCGGGCCGGTGCGCACCTTGACGGTGCGCCGGCCGCGCGAGTCGACGCGCCAGAGCTCGAAGCGAGCCGCGTCGTGGAACTTCCACCAGTAGCGCTGCTGGTGCGCGAACTTGAACTGGAGACGGGCGTGCGTGTCGATCGAGAGCAGCCCGCCGCCCACGGTGTGGATGCGCTGATAGGCGTTCATCGTGCGCCGGGTCGCCCGCTCCCCGCGCAGCTCGGCGGGCCCGCGCCCGATGCTGTCGATCACGTTGCCGGCGCGCAGGACGGTGCTGCCCGGCTTCGTCAGCCGGTCCGTGTACAGCCCGTAGGGCCGCCGCATGACGAGGTCCGGGCAGCGCAGCCGGGCCGCGTTTGGGCCGATGCACGGGTTCGGGTCGACCTGCGCGCGGTCGGGTGGCGTACCCCTCGGCGGCGATGGCAGAGAGGGGACCTGGCCTCCCGCCGGGAGAGCGAAGACGCCCAGGACCGCCGCCGCCCCCAGCTGGAGCAAGACTGTTCGCACGACACGCACCCGGACCATTTGTAGCGCGTCAGGGCGCCCGATCTTGCAATTTCACGCACACGGGCCGGTGTCGACGGGACCGCCCGCGCGCTGCAGCGCGTCGCGCACGATCTCGTCCGGCACACCGAAGCCGGCGCGTCCGCCGTCGGAAACCGAGGCGGCGAAGATCGTCGTCACGACGCGGCCCGACGCGTCCACCATCGGGCCGCCCGAGTTGCCCGAGCGCACCAGGCCGCGTAGCGAGGTGATGCTCCGCTCGACCGGGCCGCGTCCGTAGGCGTCCTGCGTCACGACCGTCGAGGTGTGGCCGAGCCGGCCCGGCCGCACGTCGTAGGGGCCGTTCTCAGGGAAGCCGAGGATCGCTGCCGAGTCGCCCTCGCGGCCGTTCGGATTGAGCCGCAGCGGCCGCACGTCACCGAGGCCCGGGGCGCGCAGGATCGCAAGGTCGTTGCGCGCGTCGAACCAGATCGCCTGCGCGTCGATGTGCTCGCCCTCCCCTCCCAGCTGGACCGTCGTGTCGTCCTGGCCGGCCACGACGTGAGCGTTCGTCACGACCACGCCGTCCGGGGCTATCCAGCCGCTCCCCTGCACTCCCAGCCCGCACGCCGTGCCGAGCACCTTCACGACGCTGTCGCCGGCGCGCCGCACCTGCGGATCGCGCGCAATGCGCGAGTTCGGCGGGGGGACGTCGGCCGCCGGCCCCTCGATCGCCGGGAACGGGTCGAAGCGCGCCAGCGCCTGGATCAGCGGCCCGGACGGCGGCAGCACCGTGTTCAGCTCGCTGAGGATCTTCGAGCGCTGGATCGGCTCGCGCAGCTCGCTCGCGCCGGGAGTGTTGAGCGCCACCGCTCCCCCCACCCAGAACAGGAACAGGCCGAGGCAGCCGACGAGCAGCGCGCCCCCGGCTCCGTCGAGCACGCCCAGGCCGTCGCCCAGCCTGCGACGGAGGTGGAAGCCGAGCACCTCCGCGAGCGAGGCGAGGATCCCGCCCAGCAGGATCGCCCCGACCAGGGCGGACAGCGGCGCGTACGGCGAGCTCGATCCCTCCTCCAGGACCAGCGGCCCGAGCCGCGAGCCCAGGACGGCGCCGGCGGCGAATCCGCCCAGCGACAGCGCCCCGACGATCAGCCCCTGGGCGTACCCCCATGTCGCCATCAGCACCGTGAAGGCGACGATGATCCAGTCGAGCGCGGTCACGGGCGAGGCAGGCTAGTGGCCTCACCGCTGTCTACCATCGCTCGGGTCCCCCTTCGCCCGTGAACGAGCTGACCTCCGAGCGACGTCGCCGTCTGACCCATCGAGCGCTGCCTGCCCTGGGCGGGTTGGCGGGCGTCGCGCTGCTCGCGGGCGCGCTCGTCGGGTCGTCCGCGACGAGCGCGTCGGAGCGCACGGCCGCCGACTTCACCGAGGCCTGGGAGCGTGGCGACCTGCGTGGCATGTACACCCTCCTGAGCGACGATGCGCAGCGCGCGTATCCGCTGCGCCGCTTCCGCGCCGCCTACCGGCGCGCCGCTGACACGGCCACGCAGACCGCGATCGAGGTTGAGGACCCGAGCGGCGAGCGCGACGGCGAGATGGTCGTGCCGGTTGTCGTCGACACGCGCGTGTTCGGGCGCCAGGCCGGCGAGCTGCTCGTGCCGGTCTCGGAGGAGCGCGTCGACTGGGACCCGCGGCTCGTCTTCCCCGAGCTGCGCGACGACGAGCGGCTCAGCCGGCGCAGCGTTCCGCCGGAGCGCGGGACGCTGCTGTCGCGCAACCGGCGCGTGCTCGCCAAGGGCCCGGCGGACGCGCGCACGTCGCCGCTCGTCGGTATCGCCGACTCGATCGCGGGCAGCATGGAGCCCGAGGAGACGGCGGAGGAGCGTCAGGCCCTGTACGCGCTCGGCTTCCCGCGCGACTGGCCGGTCGGGCAGAGCGGCCTCGAGGAAGCATTCGAGGAGCGCCTGCGGGGGCAACCCGGAGGCGAGCTGCACGCCGGCCAGCGGGTCCTCGCACGAGCGCGACCACGCCAAGCGGACGCGGTTCGCACCTCGATCTCGCCCAGGGTCCAAGAGGCCGCCGTGGTCGGGCTGGCCGGCCGCTTCGGCGGGATCGCCGCGCTCGACCCGACCAACGGCGAGATCCTCGCCCTCGCCGGCATCGCCTTCTCGGCGCCCCAGCCTCCGGGCTCGACCTTCAAGATCGTCACCACGACGGCGGCCCTCGAGGAGGGAATCGTGAAGCCGTCGACCGAGTTCCCCGTCGAGAGCCATGCGGTGATCGACGGCGTCGAGCTCGAGAACGCGAACGGCGAGTTCTGCGGCGGCAGCTTCCGCGAGAGCTTCGCGCACTCCTGCAACTCGGTCTTCGCCCCGCTCGGCGTCAAGGTCGGCTCGGAGAAGCTCGTCGAGACGGCCGAGCGCTTCGGCTGGAACGCCGAGGCGTCGATTCCCGGCGAGGTTCCGAGCACGCTGCCGCCCGCGAACGAGATCAAGACGCCGCTCGAGATCGGCTCGACGGCGATCGGGCAGTTCAAGACGCTCGCGACGCCACTCCAGCTCGCATCCGTCGCCCAGGTGATCGCCGCGGACGGCGTGCGCTACCCGCCGACGCTCGCGGCGGGCGAGGGCGAACGCGGCACGCGCGTGACGTCGAAGCGGGTGGCCGGCATCATCACCTCGCTGATGGTGGACGTCGTCGGCTACGGGACCGGCACGCTGTCCGCGATCGGCGGCGTCAAGGTCGCGGGCAAGACGGGCACGGCGGAGCTCGAGGACACGCGCGGCCCGGACGCCGAGGCCTCCGATCCGAACAACACGGACGCCTGGTTCACGGCGTTCGCGCCGGTGGCCCGGCCGAAGATCGCGGTCGGCGTGATGTTCGTGCGCGCCGGCGCCGGCGGCTCGACGGCCGCGCCGGCGGCCAAGGTCGTGCTCGAGGAGGGGCTGAAGCGCTAGATGTCGAGCTCGATGGTGAGGTGCTCGTCGCCCTCACCACGCATCTCGAGCTCGAGCGGGCGGTTCTCGGTCGTCTGCAGCGGCAGCCTGAAGAGCAGCATCGAGCCGGCGGTCGGCCCGAGCTGGGCCACGCTGCCCGCCTCCGGGATGCACTCCTTGGGGTCGAGCTCGCGCGGGTGGTAGGCGAAGCGGTTGTTCTCCGAGAGCTCCTCGGGCTCGAACTCGTTGCCCTGGTTGTCGACGACCTTGAAGTCGTCGACCGTCGTCAGCCGGTCGCCGGAGGGGTTGCAAGCCTGCACGAAGATCCCGTAGAGCGTCTCGCCCGGGGCCGGCTCGGGACGACCCTCGACATACGCGTTGTCGGGCGGGATCGCCGGGTTCAGCTGGCGCGTGATGAAGACGTTGTAGTCGACGCCTCCGAGCGGCAGCGCGAGCCCCTCGCTCGCGGGCTCGTCGACGCCGGGCTCGTCGTCCCCGCAGGCGGCGGCCCCCACGGCGAGCGCGGCCAGGCACGCGAGCAGCGTTAAACGGGTCGCTGCGCACTCGGCCCAGCCGAGTGCTCGCGCAAGGCGGGTCAGGGGGCGCATCCGGTCCGGCAGTCTAATGGGGCGGCATGCGGGCCGGATCGGTGCCGCGCGGAGCTCCGAAGCGGGGCGCCTTGGAGGGCTCGTAGCCCGCGATCGTGGCCCGCTTGAGCGGCTCCTTGCCGGGCTCCTCGAAGATCATGCGCAGGCGTTCGAGCTGCTTGGCGGTCTGCCTCTTGGTCCAGCCGGCGGCGCCGATCTGCTTCATGCGGTCGACGAAGGTCGCGGGCTCCCCGTAGGTGGTCAGCTCCACGCGTGTGACCCCCGGCGCCTCCTTGCCGAAGTCGTAGACGGCCAGGAAGCGGTTGCGCCCTCGACGGCCGAGCGCGATCGTCTCGACGATCCGGCGCGGCCGGTCGACCTCGCTCAGCTGGAGCTCGGCGTACTCCTTTGCGAACGGCTTCTTCATCTGGAAGCGCGCCGCCGCGCCTTCGCCGACGGGGTTGACGCGCGCCAGCCGGTAGTCGCGCATGTAGTGGTCGGCGTACGCGGGACGGCTGGCGAGGTCGGAGACGAGATCGAAGATCGCCTCGCGGTCGGCCGAGATGATCTTCGAGACGGTGACCTCGCGCATCGCGGCGGGATCCTACCTGCCGCCGTTCTCCCGGCGCGGCGGGCTCAGGCAGCCTTCGGGACGACGGAGAGCCGCCGCTCGCTCGCGTGCACGCGCTCACTCGAGACCGCCAGCCGGCGGTCCGCGGGGAGCGCCGCGAAGCACAGGTCGCACATCAAACGGCCGCTGTCGAGCCTGTGAACCGTCTCGCCCGCGAGCGGTGTGCGCCGGCAGTCGGCGCAGCTCGCGGCGGTCGAGGGCAGGGCCCCGATGAAGCTGCGAACGAGCAGTGCGTCCATGTCAGGCACGGGGGAACCGTTCGCCGAGACGGCGGGCAGTCCTGCCCAGGTGGGCCAAAAAGCCCGCAATTAGCGCGTTTTTGGCTTGGAATTGGAGCCTCGCTCGTTACCATCCCCACAACCCCCACCCCTGAGGAGAGAAATTCCGATGGAAGCCTTCAGTTCCGGCACCCTCGCGGGAGCTGGTTCGTTTCGGTGTGACTCCTGTGGCTTCGCGGTTGCTTTGCACGAACGGGACAAGGTGCCGTCCTGCCCCGAGTGCGGCGGTGACAGCTTCCGCCGCGCCTCGCTGTTCGGCGAGGACGTGAGGGCCCCGCGTCACCAGGACGTCGAGGGCGCGCCCGACTGGCTGGACGAGGCCCGCGACGCGCTGGTTCGGTCCGGCGACTACCTGGCCTTCGAGGACGCCGAGCGCGTGCGCGTCGTCCCGCTCCAGGACGGCTGGACCCGTATCGGCCGCAGCCTGTCGGCACACGTGCGCTTCGACGACCCGACCGTGTCGCGGCGTCACGCGCTCCTGTATCGCGACAGCGCGGGTGCGCGCATCCTCGACGACCGCAGCCTGAACGGCGTGTTCAGGAACGGCGATCGAGTGGAGCTCGCAGAGCTCGACGACGGCGACGAGATTGCGGTGGGCCGCTTCCGGCTCTTCTTCGTGAGCCTCGTGGCCGAGCGCGAGGAGACGACCGCCGGCACGGCCGGCTAGCCCGACAGAGCCGCGAGTCCCTGCTCGCGGGACACAACCGGCAGGTAGCCCAGCTCGCGCCGCGCGCGCGTGATGTCGAGCGTGCACTCCTTCGAGGAGGCCCAGACGGCCATCCGCGTGAGCGGTGGTGAGCCCGGCCGCTTGAGCAGCCGCCAGGCGCGCTCGGAGACGGCAGCGGCCGCATCGGCCACCACGCCCGGAACGCTCTTGTCGGGCACGGAGACGCCCTGGGTCCCGAGCCAGCTCGTCACGAACTCGCGAAACACGACGGGCTCGCCGTCGGTCACGAAGTACACGCCGCCCGGCGGCGCCTTTGTGGCCCCCAGCCAGAGCCCCTCGACGGTGTTGTCGACGTTCGTCGTGTCGGTGAGCTGAGCGCCGCCGCCGATCCAGCGGAAGCGGCCTGACTCGACCAGCTCGATGAGCGCGGGCAGCAGCGTCGTGTCGCCTCGGCCCCAGACGAAGCGCGGCCTGATCACCACCGTCTCGATGCCGTCGCCGTTGGCGGCCCGGACGCGCTGCTCCGCGCGTGCCTTCGAGGCCGCGTAGAGGATCGGCGAGTCTGGCCGCAGCGGCGCGTCCTCGTTCACGTTCACGAGCGGCTGGCCCGCGGACAGGGCGGCCTCGGTGCCGGCGTGCACGAAGCGCCTGACGCCGGCCGCGATGCACGCGTCGAGCGCGTTCTGGGTGCCGAACACGTTGAGCCGCTCGAAGTCCTCGGGGTCGCCCCACTCCTCCACCTTGGCGGCACAGTGAAAGGCCACCTCGCTGCCCGCCGCGCCCTCCTCGAGCGCGCGCCGGTCCTCGAGGTCGCCGCGCACCGGCTCGGCGCCGAGCTCGCCCACGCGCGCGGCCGCGGCGTCCGAGCGCGCCAGCGCGCGGACGTTCCAGCCCTCGCGCCCCAGGCGCTCGATCAGGGCGCCGCCGATGAAGCCCGAGCCGCCGGTGACGAATGCCGTGCTCATTGCCTGAACCTACCGCTCCCGGGAACCTCAGCCGCTCGGCAGACGTACCAGGGGTGGATGTCGAGACAAGGAGGAGCGATGACCCGCTGGATCGGCCCACTCGTGCTGCTGTTGGTGCTGGCATTCCCGGCCACGACGCTCGGAGGTGGCTACGCGACGCTCGGGCTGCAGTCGCTGCCCGAGGGAATCGAGCCCGGCGAGACCTGGACGGCGGAGTTCACGGTCCTGGCCCACGGGCGCACGCCGTTCCTCGACGGACACCCGTCCGTGACCGTCCGGCACTCCGGCGGCGAGCTCGTCGACACGTTCCCGGCGCGGCTCGTGAACAAGAGCGGGCTCTATCGCGCCCAGGTCGTCTTCCCCGAAAGCGGGCGCTACGAGTACGTGATCGACGACGGCTACAGCCAGCGGCACACGTTCCCACCGGTGACGCTGGGAGACGGCGGCGGCGACCCGGTGCCCTCCCCCGCACCGACCGAGCCGCCTGCCGCGCAGCCGGCCGCGACCCAGTCGCCCACCGACGGTGGCTCTTCGGTGCCGCTGGCGCTGGTGCTGGCCGCCGGCGTCGGCCTGCTCACGGCCTGGCTCGTGCTGATGCTGCTGAGCCGCCGCGGCAGGGCCGGAGGCGAGCCGGCGCTCGACACGTGAACAAGCCGCGCGCCCTCGCGCTCGCGGCCGTCGCCGGCCTCGTTGCGGCGGCCGCCACGTTCGTCGTGATCACGGCGGTCGACGGCGACGACGAGCGCGGGGGCGCCGGCCAGACGGCGGCAGCCGTGCGCCCCGAGGCCGGCCGCGAGCTCTTCTTCCAGATGGGCTGCGGCAGCTGCCACCGCTTCGCGGACGCCGGCTCGACCGGCGTGATCGGGCCCGACCTCGACGAGCGCCTGGCGGCCTACGACCGGCGGTCGCTGCGCGCCACCATCGTCACCCCGCCGGGGTCCGCCGCGGGCACGTTCAGCGTCATGCCGGACAACTTCGGCGCGCGGATGAACTCTCAAGCGCTGGATTCGCTCGTGGCCTATCTGCTGGCCGCCCGGCGGGGCGCCCGGTAAGGGCTCACGCCTCCGCGCGGTGCGGCTCGGGCGTATTGCCCGCGCGCTCGTCGGCCATGCTGCTCGCGGCGCGCGTGCTGAACCGATGTCCGCTCACCGCCGTGAGAAATGAGTCGCGGTCGAGCGCGTAGACGCGCGCCTGTGTTCGGGCGGTGACGGTCGCTGTGCGCGGCACATCGCGCAGCAGCGCGATCTCGCCGAACACGTCGCCGGCGCCGAGCGGGGGGAAGTCGCCATCGCTGTTGGTCACGTCGAAGTCGCCGCTCGCTATCAGGTAGAAGCGGTCGCCCAGTTCGCCCTCGCTCACCACCGCGGTCCGCGCCGGCAGGTCGATGCGGTGGACGCTGTTGGCAAGGCTCTCGACCGTGCCGAGCGCCAGCGGCGCGAACATCGGCACGGCCCGCAGCAGCGTGAACGCCTCCTCCGGCACGGACACCCCCGCCTCGAAGCGCGCCAAGGCCCGCCAGCGCACCAGGACGACCGCGGGGAGCAGCAGACCGAGCGCGACCAGCGCTCCGCGCACGCCGAACAGCTCGATCAGCAGCGGTGCGGTGATCGCGCCGAGACCGCACATGAGCCAGTAGCCGCTCTCCCAGACCGCGAAGGCTCGTCCGAGGAGGTCGTCCGACGTCATCCGCTGAACCAGGGTCACGCCCGCGATCTCGATCAGGCCGTAGCCGATCCCCACCAGTACGAACAGGCCCAGGGCCACGAACGTCAGGTCCGGGACCGCCGCGAGCAGGATCAGACAGGCGCCGGCCAGCAGGCCGCCGCCGGCAAGCCCGGCGGCGAGCCGGCCGCGCCCGAGCAGCGCGATGGCGGCCGCGCCCGCCACCAGCCCACCGACGCCCCAGGCCGCGTTCAGCCAGCCGACGCCCTGGCCGCCGATGTCGAGCAGCTCGACCGCCAGCAGCACGATCAGCACGTCGACCGCTCCCTCCACGAAGGACCCGGCGCTCATCAGGCCGACGACGAGCCGCAGGCTCGGCTCGCCGCCGACGGCCCGCAGGCCCGACACGAGCTCCGTGAGCGGCCCGTCCTCGTCGCTCCTCTCCCTGTGCGCGGGCACCGGGTCGCGCGGGACCCGCGCCAGCGGCCAGGCCGCCACCGCGTACAGGGCCGCCGTGACGAAGAACGCGGTCTGCGCGCTCGCCGCCGCCACGAGAGCGCCGCCGATGATCGACCCGACCAGGACCCCGGCGTTGTCGACGGACGTGGTCAGCGCGTTCGACGCCGCCAACTGCCGCGGCGTGGCCGCCAGCGCGGGCAGCAGCGCGCACTGGGCCGGGAGGTGGAACGTCTGAAGCACCGTGAAGATCGCGCCCAGCACCAGCACCGGGGCGAGCGGCACGTCGACGGCGACCGCGCCGGCGACCCCCGCCAGCGCGAGCGCCCTCGCCACCTCCGTGGTGAGCAGCACGTCGCGCCTCGAACCGCGGTCGACGAGCATGCCCGCGAGCGGCGCCGCAAGGCCGGCGGGCACCATCGTCACGAGCGTGGCCAGCGCGACCGCCGTGGCGCCGCCCACGTCGTAGGCGTACACGACAAGGATGACCTGGAAGGCCCACTGGCCGAAAGAGCTCAGCGCCCAGCTCGCCTGTAGGCGGCGCAGGCTGGCCGTCGCAAGCGCGTCGACGACCGTCCGCCGGAACGAGTCCGGCTGGCGCGAGTCCGCCATCGGCGGAGCCTAGATCGCGCCGCGGAAGGGCGCCACTGGGTGTGGCGCTGGCGAACGACAGCTACCAGGGGGGCGCACCTGGCGGAAGGCCAGCCACCGTGGCCCTTTGGTGTCGTCTGACGACAGCAAATCGCCACAGTGACCCAAGGGCGCCGGATTAGTGGTCTCTGGGACTATCGATCCGGCAACGTGGCGGGTGAACGCCCCGCGCGACCGTCCCACCCCCTTCATAGCCGTCGTTCGCCCGTGGCGAAGCTAGCGCTGGTCGCGCGGGCCCGACCAGAACGCGTCGCCGACCGTCACCGTGCGGGCGATCTCGGCCTGGTGACGGAGGGAGTACGGGTCGCCGTCCTCGAAGGCGAACATCGCCTCGGCGGGCACGCGCCGGATCTCGCCGGACCCGCCCAGGTACTGGTCCACGACGCGGGCGCAGCGACGACCCTCGGCGATGGCGGTGACCACGAGCGACTGGCCCACCCGGGCGTCTCCGCAGGCGAAGATGCCCTCGATCTTGGTTCCGTAGACCGGCGCCTTGACGTTGCCCCGCGCGTCGCGGTCGAGTCGCAGCTCGCCGACGAGGCCCTCGTGCTCGGGATGGTCGAAGCCGATCGCGATCAGCACGAGGTCGGCGGGCTCCTCGAAGTCGCTGCCGGCGATCACGTGCAGATCGCGCGACGACGTACCCTCGACCCGGCGCCCAAGCACGCCCGTCACGCGCCCGTCCGACCCGCGCAGCTCGACGACCTGCGTGCCGAAGCGGCGCTCGCCGCCCTCGTCGAGCGCGTAGGTCGACAGGGTGCGCTTCGGCGGCAGCGGCCACGGTGTGCCGGCCGGGCGCCCCTTCTGCGGGAGCTGCGGATACACGTCGAGCAGCAGCACGTCCTCGGCGCCCTCACGCACGGCGTTCGAGATGCAGTCCATGCCGGTGTCGCCGCCGCCCACGACCACGACGCGCTTGCCGGCGGCGCTGATCGTCTGCTCGGGCGGGGTCGAGCGGTGCGGGCGCCCGTCCATCGCGGCCACGGCGCGGTTGCGCTGGTAGAGGTACTCCATCGCGAAGTGGACGCCGTCGAGCTCGCGCCCGGGCACCGCCAGCGCGCGGTGGACCCGCGAGCCGATCGCCACCACGAGCGCGTCGTGAGTGCGGCGCAGCTCCTCGGCGCTCACGTCCACGCCCACGTCGACGTCGTAGCGGAACTCGATGCCCTCCTCCTCGAGCAGGCTCACGCGGCGATCGATGATCCACTTCTCGAGCTTGGCGTCGGGCACCCCGAAGCGGAGCAGGCCGCCGGGGCCCTCGTCGCGCTCGTAGACGGTGACGCGGTGGCCGAGCTTGTTGAGCTCGTCGGCCACGGCCAGGCCCGCCGGCCCGGACCCGACCACGGCGATGCTGCGGCCGGTGCGCAGCTCCGGCGGGTCGGGCGCTATCCAGCCTTCCTCGAAGCCGCGCGTGACGATCGCGAGCTCGATCTGCTCGATCGTCACGGGGTCGTCGTTGATGTCGAGGACGCAGGCCGACTCGCAGGGCGCCGGGCAGATCAGGCCGGTGAACTCGGGGAAGTTGTTGGTGGCGTGCAGCTTGATCAGCGCGTCGCGCCACTGGTCGCGGTAGACGAGGTCGTTCCAGTCCGGGATCAGGTTGCCGAGCGGGCAGCCCTCGTGGCAGAAGGGCACGCCGCAGTCCATGCAGCGTGCGCCCTGGTCACGCAGGACGCGCTCGTCGGGCAGCCCGAAGTACTGCCGGTAGTCGTGCACGCGCTCATGTGGGTCGCGCTTCTCGAAGCCGACCCGCTCGAGGCGAAGGAAGCCGCCGAGCTCTCCCATCAGCGCGCGCTCTTCGCAGGCGCGGCTGCCTCGGCGGGGACGGGCGAGGCCTGCGGCGCCGCCGCCGCATAGCCCGGCGTGGCCATCGGCCCGGCTGCGGCGGCCGCCACCTCCGCCTCGCCCTCGGCCGAGGCCTCGGCGAGCGCTCGCCGGTAGTCGTGGGGCATGACCTTGACCATCGAGTTGATCGAGCCGGCCCAGTCCGAGAGCACGCGCTCCGCGACGCTCGAGCCGGTGCGCTCGAGGTGCTCTCCGATCCAGGCGCGCAGCTCCTCCTCCTCGTCCGGCGTGATCGCGTCGAACCCCACGAGCTCGGTGTTGCAGCGGCCGCGGAAGGCACCGTCGACATCGAGCACGTAGGCGATGCCGCCGCTCATGCCGGCGGCGAAGTTGAGGCCGGTCGGGCCGAGCACAACCACGCGGCCGCCGGTCATGTACTCGCAGCCGTGGTCGCCGACGCCCTCGACGACGGTGATCGCGCCCGAGTTCCGGACCGCGAAGCGCTCGCCCGCGAGGCCGCGGAAGAAGGCGCGCCCCGAGGTCGCGCCGTAGAGCACGGTGTTGCCCACGACCACGTTGTCCTCGGCCACGAAGGTCGCGGAGGCGGACGGGCGCACGACCACGGTGCCGCCGGAGAGCCCCTTGCCGCAGTAGTCGTTCGCGTCGCCCTCGAGCAGCAGCTCGACCCCGCTGGCCAGCCAGGCGCCGAAGCTCTGCCCCGCCGAGCCCGTGAGCCGCACCGCGATGCTGCCCTCGGGCAGGCCCTCCTCGCCGTGCATGCGCGCGATCTCGCCGGACAGCAGCCCGCCGACCGCGCGGTTCTTGTTCTCGATGCGGCGCTCCAGGCGGACCGGCTGGCCCTCCTCGATCGCGGGCCGGCAGCGCTGCAGCAGGTCGACGTCGATCGAGTCGTACAGCACCGGATCGGGGCGGCGCACCTGATGCCGCGGCGTGTCCGGGCGGACGTTCTCGGGCACGGCGAGCAGCGGCCTCAGGTCGACGCCCTGCGCCTTCCAGTGATCGACGGCGTCCTCCGTCTCGAGCAGGTCCGTGCGGCCGATCAGCTCGTCGACCGTCCGCACGCCGAGCTGAGCCATCAGCCGGCGCGCCTCCTCGGCGACCATGAACAGGTAGTTGACGACGTGCTCGGGCTGGCCCTCGAAGCGCGCCCGCAGCTCCGGGTCCTGCGTCGCCACGCCCACCGGGCAGGTGTTCAGGTGGCAGACGCGCATCATCACGCAGCCAAGCGCGATCAGCGGGGCCGTGGAGAAGCCGAACTCGTCGGCGCCCAGCATCGCCGCGACGACGACGTCGCGGCCCGTGCGCATCTGCCCGTCGACCTCGACGAGGATGCGCGAGCGCAGGTCGTTGCGCAGCAGCGTCTGCTGGGTCTCGGCGAGCCCGATCTCCCAGGGGATGCCGGCGTGGTGGATCGAGGCCTGCGGAGAGGCGCCGGTGCCGCCGTCGTGGCCGGCGATCACGACATGGTCGGCGTTCGCCTTGGCGACTCCGGCTGCGACGGTCCCCACGCCCACCTCGGCCACGAGCTTCACCGAGATACGGGCGCGCGGGTTCGCACAGCGCAGGTCGTAGATCAGCTGCTTGAGGTCCTCGATCGAGTAGATGTCGTGGTGCGGCGGCGGCGAGATCAGGCCGACCCCGGGGGTCGAGTGGCGCAGGCGGGCGATGTAGCGGTCGACCTTGTGGCCCGGCAGCTGGCCGCCCTCGCCGGGCTTGGCGCCCTGCGCGACCTTGATCTGGAGCTCGTCGGCGTTCACCAGGTAGTTGACGGTCACGCCGAAGCGGCCCGAGGCGACCTGCTTGATCGAGGAGCGGCGCTCGTCCCGGAAGCGCTCGGGATCCTCTCCGCCCTCACCGGTGTTCGACTTGCCGCCGAGCCGGTTCATGCCCGCGGCGAGCGTCTCGTGCGCCTCCGGCGACAGCGCGCCGAGTGACATCCCGCCGGACTTGAAGCGCCTGACGACCTCCGATGCCGGTTCGACCTCGTCCAGCGGTATGCCCTCGCCGGTCTCGCGGAAGCGCAGCAGCCCGCGCAGCGACGACTTCGGCACGGCGACCTCGTTCACGTAGGTCGCGAAGCGCTCGTAGGCGTCCGCCCCACCCTCGCCCGTGGCCGCCTGCTGCAGGGTCGCGATCGTCTCCGGGTTCCAGCCGTGGAACTCGCCCTCGCGGCGCCAGGCGTAGACGCCGCCGGGGGGCAGCAGCTCCGAGCTCGCGGCCGGGTAGGCCCGCCGGTGGCGGTCGAGGCACTCCCAGGCGAGCACGTTCAGGCCCACCCCGCCGACGCGCGACGGCGTGCCCGTGAAGTACTTGTCGACGATCTCCTTCTCGAGCCCGACCGCCTCGAAGATCTGCGCGCCCGTGTACGACCGGATCGTCGAGATCCCCATCTTCGAGAGGATCTTGAGCAGGCCCTTGCCGATCGCCTTGATCGTCCGCTGCACCGCCTCCTCTGGGTCCATTCCCTCGGGCAGGCGCCCCTCGCGGTGCAGCGTGTAGAGCGACTCGAACATCACGTACGGGTTGACCGCCGCGGCGCCGTAGCCGATCAGGCAGGCGATGTGGTGGATCTCCTTGGCCTGGCCGGTCTCGACCACGAGGCCGATATGGAGCCGCGTGCCCTCGCGCACGAGGTGGTGATGGACTGCGGCGACGGCGAGCAGCGAGGGCATCGCCGCCCGGTCGGCGCCGACGTTGCGGTCCGAGAGGATGATGATGTTGACCCCGCGCGACACGAGCTCCGAGGCCTCGGCGCAGATCTCCTCGAGCCGGCGCTCCATCCCCATCGCGCCCTGGGCGACCGGCCAGGTCATGTCGATCGTGCGCGCCTCGAACACGCTGTGGTCGACCTGGCGGAGCTTCTCGAGCTGCGGGCTGCGCAGCAGCGGCTGCGGCATCACGAGCTGGTGGCAGTGGTCGGGCGTCTCGCCGAGCAGGTTGATCTCCGGCCCGATGCAGGCCTCGAGGCTCATCACGATCGACTCGCGGATCGGGTCGATCGCCGGGTTCGTGACCTGGGCGAAGAGCTGCTTGAAGTAGGAGAAGAGCGGCGGGCGCATGTCCGACATGACCGCGAGCGCGGTGTCGTTGCCCATCGAGCCGGTCGGCTCGGTGGCGTCGCGTGCCATCGGCACGAGCGACACGCGCAGGTCCTCCTCGGTCCAGCCGAAGGCGAGCTGCTTGGCGCGCATCGGCTCGACGCGCGGCACGCGCGGCGTCTTCTCCGGCAGGTCCTCGATGTGCACGACGCGGTCGGACAGCCATTGGCCGTAGGGCCGCCGCTTCGCAAGCCCGCGCTTGATCTCGTCGTCCGGCACGACGCGCTCCGCCTCGAGATCGACGAAGAAGAGCTTGCCGGGGAGCAGCCGGCCCCTCGCCTCGACGTCCTCGGGCGGGAAGTCGAGCACGCCCGTCTCGGACGCGAACACCACCCAGCCGTCCTTGCTGACGAGCCAGCGGCCCGGTCGCAGGCCGTTGCGGTCGAGCGTCGCCCCGATCACGCGCCCATCCGAGAAGGCGACGGCCGCCGGCCCGTCCCAGGGCTCGACGAGCGACGAGTGGTAGGCGTAGAAGTCGCGCACCTCGTCGGGCAGCCCGGGGCGGCCGCGGAAGGCCTCCGGGATCAGCATCGACATCGCGTGCTCCGGCGAGCGGCCGCCGAGCACGAGCAGCTCCAGCAGCCCGTCGAGCGAGGCCGAGTCGGAGATGTCGTCACGCAGGAGCGGGCGGATCTTGGCCACGTCGTCGCCGAACAGCGGCGAGGCGAGCTGCAGCTCACGGGCGCGCATCCAGTTGCGATTGCCGCGCAGCGTGTTGATCTCACCGTTGTGGGCGAGCATCCGGTACGGGTGCGCGAGCTCCCAGCTCGGGAAGGTGTTCGTGGAAAAGCGCGAGTGGACCAGCGCGAGCCGGCTCACGACGCGCTCGTCGCGCAGGTCGGGGTAGTAGCGCGGCAGCTGAGGCGCGGTCAGCATTCCCTTGTAGACGACCGTCCGCGACGACAGGCTCGGCAGTGACAGGTCGGCGAGGTTCGCCCGCTCGACGACGCGCCGGATCACGTACAGCCGCCGCTCGAGCGCATCCTGGTCGGCGACCGCATCGTCCGCCGCGATGAACAGCTGGGCGATGCGCGGCGCCACCGAGCGCGAAGTCGTCCCGCACGCGCCCTCCGCGATCGGCACCTCGCGCCAGCCCAGCACGTGCTGACCCTCGTCCTCGACCGTCTCCTCGAGCAGCCGCATGGCCTCGGCCGGGTTGCCCGGCGGGAGGAAGCACATCGCGACCCCGTAGCGCCCGGCGGGCGGCAGCTCGAAGTCGACCTCCGCACGCAGGAAGGCGTCGGGGATCTGCAGCAGGATGCCGGCGCCGTCGCCCGTGTCAGGGTCGGCGCCCTCCGCGCCACGGTGCTCCATGTGCTCGAGCGCGAGCAGCGCGCGGCCGACCACCTCGTTGGAGGCGGGCGCTCGCAACCGCGCCACGAAGGCGACGCCGCAGGCGTCGTGCTCGTAGCTCGCGTCGTACAGGCCTTGCGCTGCCTGCAGCGGGGGTCACCTCCTCTTAGTGATTTCCGCCCTTTCGGCTGGGCGGTCGCGACGGGGACGGGGGCGCAAAAAGATACCGAGAACCAGGCCATAACTCGAAGGCTGCATGCGGGTCGCGCCGCGGCCTGGGTAAGGTCGCCCCGTGGGCGCCACGATCACGGTTCTCTCCCAGAAGGGCGGCACCGGCAAGACCACGATGGTGCGGACGCTCGCCGACGTCTTCCGGCGGGTCGGGATGGAGGTTCTCGTGGCCGACCTCGACCCCCAGGGGAACCTGTCCGATTACTTCGACGTACCGCCCGATGTGTCGCCGACGGTGGCCGACGTGCTCGCCGGCCAGGCGAAGGCGGCCGACGCCGTCTACGAGGGCGTGCTGCCCGCCAACCTCGGGCTTGCCGAGGCCGAGCTCGTGCTGAGCGGGAAGATGGGCCGCGAGCTGACTCTCAAGCGCGCGCTGCGCGAGCTTCGCAAGGACTACGACCTGGTTCTGATCGACTGCCCGCCTGCGCTCGGGCTGCTGACGGTCAACTCGCTCGTCGCCGCCGACCATGCTCTGATCTCGAGCGAGGCCGAGTACTTCTCGCTCCAGGGCGTCGAACAGGCGCTCGAGGTCATTGAACTGGCCAAGGAGTCGCTCCACCCGGAGCTCAACTGGCTCGGCGTCGTCCTCAACATCGCCGACATGCGGCTCGTCCACGCGCGCGAGGCCCAGGCGCAGTTGCGCGAGCGCTTCGGCGAGAAGCTCTTCGACACGGTGATCCGGCGCAGCGTCCGCTTCCCCGAGTCAGCCGAGCGCGGCGTCTCGATCCTCGACTACTCGCCGTCGCTGGGCGCCGACTATGTGAGCCTCGCGGCCGAGGTCCTGGATCGGCTCGGCGGCTTCGAGGAGCCCGCCGCACGGGTGGCATCGCTGCGCGCCGAGCTGGCGCCTGCCCCCGGCTGATTGCCTGCCATCCCCCAGTCGTGGGATAGTTCCCCCGTTCTGGTCCTCCAGCGAAAGGACTCACGCCTTGACCAGCTCACCCGCAGGCGGGCCGCCGCCGGGTGATCCTCCCGCGCGCGACTCGCGGGCGACCACCTGGATGATCATCGCCGGCGTCCTGGCACTCGTCGCCATCGGGCTCGGGATCTGGGCCTTCACGACGAAGTCCGACCTCGACGACGCCAACGACCAGCTCGACGCACAGAAACAGGCGCAGACCAGCGAGCAGCAGGCAGCGCAGTCCGATGAACAGCGACTGACGGCCTTCGGCGCCCGCGAGCGCGCGGCCTTCCAGCGCGTCAAGCGGCGCTTCATCCGCGAGGAGGCGCAGGCGCGCAACCTCCACGCAACGATCCAGAAGGAGGCCTCAGACCTGGACCAGGCACGCAACCAGGTGAGCGCGGCCGAGAGCGAGGACCAGAAGGCGGCTGCCCAGCTGAAGACCGTCCGGCAGCAGGCGCAGCTCGCATCGGTGTGCGTACAGGGCGCGGTGAACGCGATCGACAAGGTCTTCAACGCATCGAGTGCAAAGGTCGGCGCCAATGCCGCCGTCGCAGAGCTCGAGTCGATCCAGGACCAGTGCAACAAGGCGGACCAGAAATGAAGCGACATCTGACCGGAGTAGTCACGACCGTCGCGATCGCCCTCGCGCTGGTCCCCTCGGCGTCCGCCGCGGAGGCCACTTGCGGCGGCAGCTTCGACGTGGACCACAACGACCGCATCGGCAACATGCAGCTCCCGAAGGGCCCGTACGTGATCACCGTCCTCGACTCGACCACGATGGGCTGCACGGAGGCCTCGCGCCTGCTCGCTGAGTTCCTCGAGGACTGGGACGGCAGGCTACCGCGGCCGTGGGTGGCGGACAACGCCAGCCGGACTTTCCGCGCCGGCCGCGGCAGCAGCGTCGGCTTCCGCATAGCGCCGAGCACCAACCCGATACCTCCGAACCCGCCGGCCCCGCCCTCGCGGCGAGACTGCCCGGGTTACTTCACGGTGCTGCACAACGATCGGATCGGCGGCTTCAGGATCGCCAAGGGCCGCTACCGCATCACGCTGCTGTCCTACAGCGGCGTCAGCTGTCAGCGGGCCGTGCGCCTTCTGCAGCGGTTCCTGCAGGACTTCGACGGCGTGCTGCCCCGTCCGTGGCTACTCGACGCCGGCACCGGAACGTTCACGCGAGGCCATCGACACATCGGCTTCCGCATCAAGCCGTACGTCGCGGAGACCACGACGGCCGGCATCGATGCGAGGGCCGCCCAGGGCGGCAGTCAAGGACAGCACCCGAGCGGCGGTCAGTCCAAGTGCCCGGCCACGTTCCGGGTACTGCACAATGACCGCATCGGGAAGCTGCGCCTGAAGAAGGGCAACTACAACGTCTGGGTCAAGGGCCTCAGCTGCCCGCGCTCCAGTCAGCTCTTCGCGCAGTTCCTCAGTGACCCCAGCGGCGTGCTGCCGAGGCCGTGGGTGCTCGACGTGCAGACGGGCACGTTCAAGCGCGGCCGCGCCGGGACGGTCCTCTTCCGGGTCAAGCCGGTCAACCCCTAGACGCCGGCACCTGACCGAGCGGCGGGGTCGCGGGCGACCGCGGCCTCGCCGCAAAGTGCACCCGCGCGGTGAGGAATGGCGTAGGGTCTGCCGCTGTGTCCGAGCTGATGTTCAAGCCCGCCGGCGAGCTCGCGGGCCTGGTGCGGAGCGGCGAGCTCAGCTCGCGCGAGCTCGTCGAAGAGTCGCTCCAGCGGATCGAGGCTCTTCAGCCGGAGCTCAATGCGTTCGTCCACCTTGACGCAGAGCGAGCGTTGTCCGCGGCCGACGCGATCGGCGCGGGCGATCCGCGGCCCTTCGCCGGCGTGCCGATCGCCATCAAGGACACGGCGGCCGTGGCGGGCATGCCGTACACGATGGGCTCCGACATGTTCGGGGACTACGTCCCGCAGCACGACGCGTTCGTCGTCCGCAGCCTGCGTGATGCCGGCTTCGTGCTGGTCGGCAAGACCAACATGCCGGAGTTCGGAATCCTGCCGGTGACCGAGCCGCGCCGCTTCGGCCCGGCGCGCAATCCGTGGGACACCGGCCGGACGCCCGGCGGCTCTTCCGGCGGAGCGGCCGCGGCCGTGGCCGCCGGCATGGTCCCCATCGCCCACGGCAGCGACGGCGGCGGCTCGATCCGGATCCCGGCCGCCTGCTGCGGGCTGGTCGGCCTGAAGCCGCAGCGCGGGCGCATCTCGCGCGGGCCCGAGCAGGCGGACGACTTCCTCGTGCAGGACGGTGTGCTCACGCGTACGGTGAGCGAGACCGCCGAGCTGCTCGACCTGCTCGCCGGCTACCAGACGGGTGATGCCACCTGGGCACCGCCGCCGGCCGAGACCTTTGCGACGGCGGCCGCGCGTGAGCCGGGGAAGCTGCGCATCGGCGTGTCGACGCTTGCTCCGATCGAGGCTGAGCTCGACCCGATCTGCGAGCGCGGCGTCCGCGACGCCGCGGAGCTGCTCGCCTCGCTCGGCCACGAGGTCGAGGAGTTCGAGGCACCCTGGCAGGGCGACGACGTGCTGCGCGTCTTCACGGCTGTGTTCGGCACCCCGATCGCCGCGGCGGCCTTCTATGGCGGGCTCGTCACCGGGCGCGAGCCGAGCGCCGAGTTGCTGGAGCCGCTCTCGTGGACCTTCTGGGAGGGCCTCCAGGAGCGCTCGGCGGTCGACTACTACCTGGCGCGCACTCAGCTGGGCGCTTTCTCCCGCCAGATCGTCGCCGTCTGGGACGACTACGACGTGGTGCTGCTGCCGTCGCTCGCGCAGCGGCCCCTGCGCATCGGCGAGCTCGACCCGTGCAGCGACGACCCCTGGGACGACTTCCGGCGCTCAGGCGAATTCACGCCCTACACCGCCCTCTTCAACACGTCCGGCCAGCCGGCGATCTCGCTGCCGCTCTACCACGGCGACGACGGCCTGCCCGTCGGCATCCAGCTCGCCGGGCGCCCGGCGGACGAGCCGACGCTGCTGTCGCTGTCGGCGCAGCTCGAGGCGGCCGCGCCCTGGGCGCACCGCCGGCCGGCGCTCGCCACCGCCTAGCGGCAGACGCCGTAGATCGGCGGGACGTTCGGCAGGTTCGGGCCGTCGGGAAGGTCGGGCAGGTCCGGCATGTCCCAGTCGAACCACGATCCCGGCAGGTCGATCTCCGGCAGGTCCGGCAGGTCGGGCCCATCGGGGAGGTCGGGCAGATCGCAGTCCGGCACGGCTCCCCGGAGGACGTGCTCGCCGCGGTCGTAGTCGATCAGCCGCGGTGTGTCGCCGGGGCGGTACTGCCAGATCGAGATGGCCGGATAGTCGTCGCGCGTGTCGTGCACGACCTGGTAGAGGCCGTCGGGGCGGCGCCGGAGCCTGACGGTCCCGTCCACCGAGTAGCCCTCAGGGGTGATCGAGTTGAGCGCGTCGTAGCTGAGCGAGATCGTCTCCTCGTCCGTCTGCACGTCGAACTCGTTCGGGTCGTTCGGGTAGGCCTGCTCGCGGTCGTCCTCCGAACCGAGCTCGATCGGCCGCGGCGCCTGGCACACCTCGATGCCCACCGTGCAGGTCTCGCTCTGGGTCAGCACGCCTCGGCCGCTCCCGCGGTCGAGAACGACCGTCACGCGCGAGTCGGTCGGCTCGAGGTCCGCCTGGACCGGGTCCTGCAGCTCGCGATCGTCACCGCGCAGGAACACCGAACGGTCCTGCGGAATGAAGAAATCGAGCACGACCACGCCGTCCCCGGGCGCGGGCTCGATCGGGAAGTAGCTGCGGTTCGTGGCGCCCTCGCCGATGGTGCCCTCGTCGACGAGTTGCCCGAACTCCTCGTCGGTCGGCTCGAGCAGCTCGCCGACCAGCTCCTCGCCGCGGCCGCCGTCGGCGAGGTCCTCGAAGTTCTCCACGGGTGGGGCGGGCGTGCGCTCTGGGTCGCCGGTCGTCGCCGTGCGCCCGTCCGGGTAGGCACAGAGCCCGGCCTCGTCCTCGTCGTAGCCCTCGACCGTCGTGCAATCCGCAGGCTCGGGCGGCGGGGGCTCGACAACCAGCCCCGACGGGATCTCGCGACCGTCCGGGAACGCGCAGGGCCGGTCTCCCTCGTTCAGGTACGGGCCCTGGACGGGCACGCACGGCCGCGCCTCCTCGGGCTGGGTGCCGATCGAGCCGGCGGGGATCTGGCTCCCGTCGGGGAACGCGCAGGGCCGGTCGGCCTCGTTCAGGTAGGGGCCCTGGACCGGGATGCAGCCGGGCGCCGGGTCGAAACGCTGCTCGCGCTCCGGGTCCTCGCGGATCTGCGGCTCGGGCGGGTCGGGGTCGGGCTCGAGCCAGCGCTCGGCCGCATCGGGCGACATGCCGCGCACGTCCGGCGGCGGAGGCGGTGCGGGCTCGGGAGGTGGTGGTGGCGGCGGCTCCGTCGTGGTCGTCGTGCCGGTCGGCGGCGCCGGCTCCGCAGGCGCGGAAGGCGGTTCGGCCGGCTCCGGCTCGGACGACGACTCAAGCCAATGCTCGGCCGCATCCGGCGACATCCCACGCACGTCCGGCGGCGACTCGGGTGGAGGCGGGGGTGGCGCCGTCGTGGTCGTGGTGGTCCCCGTCGGAGGCGCCGGAGGAGGCGGCGGCGGGGCAGGCGCCGCCGCTGGCGGCGGCTCCGCGGCCTCCGGCGGCTCGAGCCAGTGCTCGGCGGCGTCCGCCGACATCCCGCGGACGTCGGGTGTGGGCGGCGACGGCGCGGCTGTGGCGGATCCGCCTCCGCAGGCACAGGTGTTGGTCGCCCAGGCGGCGGAGGCGGCAAAGGGGACGGTCAGGGCGGTCCCGAAGACGGCGGCGCCGACAATGCCAGGGCGAGCGCGCATCCGCGCGATGACCAGCTCTGTCGCCTCTCGGGAGCCCATCGCCGCTGACTGCGAGATCCCCCGGGCCGGTGCAGCCGAAACGTCAGATCCCGCGCACCAGTTCGGCGTCGTGCGGGTAGGTGAGCAGCGCAGCCGCCTCCCCGGGCGCCAGCCAGCGCAGCTCGTTGACCTCGTCGTTGGGCATGAAGCCGGGATCGTCCTCCACGGTCATCAGCCAGTAGCGGACGATCTTGGGGCGGCCCTTGTTGTCGCGGTAGTGGACGGGATCGAGCTCGTCGCCGAGCGAGCAGCGCAGCCCGGTCTCCTCCTCGACCTCGCGCAGCGCGGCGTCCTCGAACGACTCGCCGGCCTCGAGCTTGCCCTTGGGGAGCGACCAGTCGTCGTAGCGCGGCCGGTGCACCACGGCGATGCGGCCCTCGGTGTCGAGCACGACCCCTCCCGCTGCCTCGACCTTGGCGCTCACAGCTCGCTCACGTCCGCTCCGCCGGCCGCGAACCCAACCCGCTCGATGCGCGCACCGCCCGCCTCACCGCGGAGGCGCTCCACCACGGCGCCGGTCTGCTCCCAGTGGCACCAGAAAAGGACGGTCGGTCCGGCTCCGGAGATCGTCGCCCCCAGCGCGCCCGTGTCGGCCGCGCCCTCGACGAGCTCCATCGAGCGCGGGTAGAGATGGCGCCGGCGCGGCTGATGGAGCGAGTCGGCCAGGCCGCGCGCGATCAGCGAGAGGTCGCCCTGTGCGAGCCCGAGCACGAGCAGCGCGGCGTGCCCGACGTTGTCGACGGCGTCCGCCAGCGGCACCTCGGCGGGCATCGCCGCGCGCGCCTCCGCCGTCACGACCTCGTCGTCCGGCACGACCAGCACGGCCTCGAGCTCCGGCGGCGGCTCGAGCCGCACGGGATCGGTGCCCGCACAGACCACGAAGCCGCCCAGCAACGCCGCGGCCACGTTGTCGGGATGACCCTCGATCGCGAGCGCGTGCTCGAACAGCGGCGCGTCGAGCTCGTATAGATGGTCTGCCGCGGCCAGACCGGCCACGATCGCCGCCGCGCTCGACCCGAGCCCGGCCGCGGGCGGGATCTCGGAGCGGATCGTGAACGCAAGCCCGTCGGCGGGGTGGAGCCGCTCGAAGGCGCGCACGCACAGGTTCGTCCGGTCGAGCGCGACCCCGGGCACGTCGCAGGTCACCGAGAACTCGGCGCCCTCCTCCACCTCCAGCTCGAGCACGGGCGAGAGCGCGGCGGCGAGCACGTCGTAGCCGGGGCCCAGGTTCGCCGAGGACGCCGGGACGCGCACCACGCGCCGCCGGTTCACCCCAGCACCGCCTGCTCCACGCTCTCGATGTCGGGCTCGCAGGGCACGACGCTTGCGGCGCGGTTCATCGCGGTCTGCGGGTCCTTCAGCCCGTGGCCCGTGAGGACGCAGACGACCAGGCCCTCGGCGCCGTACTTGAGCAGCCCTGCCACGGACGCCGCCGAGGCCGGCTCGCAGAAGACGCCCTCGCGCGCCCCGAGCAGCGAGTAGGCGTCGAGGATCTCGGCGTCGGAGACCGCCCGCACCTCGCCGCGCGAGGCGGTGAAGGCGTTCATCGCGTTCTCCCAGCGCGCCGGGTTGCCGATCCGGATCGCAGAAGCGACCGTCTCCGGGTGCTCGACGGGCGCTCCACGGACGAGCGGCGCGGCGCCCTCCGCCTGGTAGCCGTGCAGGCGCGGCGCGACCTCGTACTCCTGGAAGCCCTTCCACCAGGCCGTGACGTTGCCGGCATTGCCGACCGGGATGCAGAGCACCTCGGGCGGCTCGCCGAGCTCGTCGCAGACCTCGAAGGCGCCGGTCTTCTGGCCCTCGATGCGCAGGTCGTTGACCGAGTTGACGAGCGCGATCGCATGACGGCGCGCGAGCTCGCGGACGAGCGCCAGCGCCTCGTCGAAGTTGCCGCGCAGGGCGATCACGCGCGCGCCGTGCATGAGCGCTTGGGCGAGCTTGCCGGTCGCGATCTTGCCCTCGGGCACGATCACGGCGCCGCGCAGCCCGGCGCGCGCGGCGTAGGCGGCCGCGCTCGCCGCGGTGTTGCCGGTCGAGGCGCACACCACCGCCTCGGCGCCCTCGGCCAGCGCCGCCGACACCGCAACCGTCATGCCGCGGTCCTTGAACGAGCCGGTCGGGTTCGCGCCCTCGAGCTTCAGCCAGACGTCGGCGCCGGTGAGCTCGGACAGGTGGCCGGCCCGGACCAGCGGCGTGTCCCCCTCGCCCATCGTCACCAGGGGCTCCACCGGGAGCCGCTCCCGGTAGCGCCAGAGCGACACCTAGAACGTCTCCTCGATGACCCTGATCACACGCGGCGGCTCGCGCACGAAGTCGAGCCGGGAGATGAGGTCGACGGCGGCCCGGAACTTCGACTCGAGCACGGGGTGCATGACCATCACGAGCCGCGCCTCGTCGCCGAGGCCCTTCTGCACCACCGACTTGATCGAGACGCCCTGCAGGCCGAGCAGCTCGGCGACCTGGGCGAGCACGCCGGGGCGGTCGGCGACCTCGAGGTGGAGGTAGAAGGAGAACTCGGTATCCGTCACCACCGGGACGTCCTGCGCCGGCGCCGGGAGCGAGGGCGGCGGGATCATCGCCGAGATCATGTCGCCGAGCACGGCGCTCGCGGTCTGGATGCCGCCTGCGCCCGGCCCCGAGAGCGTGATCTCGGTGATCGCGGGCGACTCGATCGTGACCGCGTTGAACGCCCCGTTCACGGACGCCAGCGGGTGGTCGGCGTACAGGAAGGCCGGGTACACGTGGACGGCGATGCCGCCGTCGATCCGCTCGGCCGAGCCGATCAGCTTGAGCGACAGGCCGAGCTCCTTCGCGTACTCGATGTCGTCGGCGGTCAGGCGCTCGATGCCCTCGTAGCTCACCTGCTCGAGCCGCACCGCCGCGTTGAAGGCGAGCCGCGCCAGGATCGCCATCTTCGCGGCGGCGTCCTTCCCGGTCACGTCCTCGGTGGGGTCGGCCTCGGCGTAGCCGAGCCGCTGCGCGTCGGCGAGCGCCTCCGCGTAGGAGGCGCCCGTGCGCGCCATCTCGGTGAGGATGTAGTTGGTCGTGCCGTTGACGATCCCGTGCACGCGCTCGATGTGCGCCGCGGCCAGCGTCTCGCCCATCACCCGGATCGCCGGTACGACCCCTGCGACGGCGCCCTCGAAGCGCAGCTGCACCTTGCCCGAGCGCGCGGCGTCGAAGATCTCCTCGCCGTGCTGGGAGAGCAGCTGCTTGTTGGCGGTCACCACGTGACGCCCCGAGCTGAGCGCGCGCAGCACGTACTCGCGGGTCGGGTCGATGCCGCCCATCAGCTCGACGATCAGATCGCTGCGCTCGAGGATGTCTCCGAAGTCGCCCTGGCTGCGCGTGAGCACGCCCGACAGCTCCGGCCGCAGCCCCGTCTCGCGCTCGATCGAGTCGGCGCGCGCCTCGAGCAGCTCGGCGAAGGCGCCGCCGACGGTCCCGCGACCGAGCAGCCCCACCCTGAATGTCGAATCTGCCTCAGACATCCCGGGCCGTCAGGTCGTCGTAGTTCTCGCGCCGGACCACGAGCCGGGCGTCGCCGTCCTTGCAGAAGACGACGGGCGGGCGCCGCACCGCGTTGTAGTTGTTCGCCATCGCGTGGCCGTAGGCGCCGGTGGCGGGGATGACGAGCACGTCACCGGGCCGCGGGTCGTCGAGCGGGACGTCGCGGACGAGGATGTCGCCGGACTCACAGTGCATGCCCGCGATCGTGCAGAGCTCGTCGCCGCCGAAGCGGTCGGCGATCTCGGCCTCGTAGCGCGCGCCGTACAGCATCGGGCGCAGGTTGTCGGACATGCCGCCGTCGACCGAGACGTAGGTCCGCACATCCGGGATGCGCTTGACCGTCCCGACCGTGTAGAGCGTCACGCCCGCGTTGCCGACGAGCGAGCGGCCCGGCTCGCAGAGCACCGTGATCCCCTCGGGCGCGCGCCGCATGAGCGCATCTACGTAGTCCTCGATCGCGGGCGGCTGGTCGTCGTACGTGTACGCGATGCCGAGCCCGCCGCCCAGGTTCAGCAGCGGCCAGTCGCCGAGGCTCGCGAGCACCTCGGTCAGCCGCTCGAACGCCTCGAGGTCGAACACCTGCGAGCCGATGTGGGCGTGCAGCCCCAGCAGCTCCAGGCCGGCCTCGCGGCAGGCCTCGACCGCGCGCGGCACATCGGCCGAGCCGAAGCCGAACTTCGAGTCCTCCTGGCCCGTCTGGATGTAGGAGTGCGTGTTCGGCCGGATCCCGGGGGTCACGCGCACCATCGCCCGGACGCGGCGGCCGCGCAGCCGCTCGATCTCGTCGAAGGAGTCGACGACGATGCAGCCGACCCCGGACTCGATCGCGTAGTCCAGCTCGGCCGGGGACTTGTTGTTGCCGTGCATGTAGATGCGCGCGGGGTCGACGCCGCCGGCGAGGGCGAGGTGGAGCTCGCCGCCGCTCGCCACGTCGACCGACAGGCCCTCGTCCGCGAACAGCCGGTAAACCGCTGTGCACGGGAACGCCTTGCTGGCGTAGATGACCTCGAAGCGGTCGGTCCTGGCCCGGAACGCCTGCACGTAGGCGCGCGCACGAGCGCGCATGTCGTCCTCCGCGTAGACGTAGGCGGGCGTGCCGAAGTCACGCGCCAGCTCGAGCACGTCGCAGCCGCCGACCTCGAGCCGCCCGTGCTCGTTCAGGCGCGAACCCGCTGGATATACGTGCGAGACCCCAACCGCTGCCATGGTCGGCGGCGATTATGAAGGACCTCAGTTCGCGCGCGCGGACAGCGCGGCGAAGTCGAGCACCTCGATGCGGCCACGGTGCAGCGCCAGCTCGCCGCGTGACTGGGCGTCGCGGACGATCCGGTTGACCGTCGCGCGCGACGTACCGGCGAGATGGGAGAGCTCCTCCTGTGTCAACGGCACGACACCGCCCTCCTCCCCGAACTCCAACAGCCGGCGCAGGACGCGCCTGTCGGCGGGCTCGTGATGGGCCTCGACGAGCAGCTCGGAGAGGCGCCGGACGCGCAGCGAAAGCGCCCGCGCCAGCACGACGGCGACGTCCGGGTGGCTCGCGCGCAGCGCGTCGAAGTCCAGCTTGTGGATGGAGTGGGTCTCGCCGCCTTCGAGCGCGAGCACGGTCGCGCTGCGGTGCGCCGTGTCGTCGAGCAGCGCAATCTCGCCGAAGGTCTCGCCCGGGCCCATCATCGCAAGCATCACCGTGTCTCCAAGCCGCGTCGCGATGCTCACCGCGAAGTGCCCGTCGTGGACCAGATGGAGCGTGTCCGCGGGATCGCCGCGGTGGAAGACGACCTCGCGGCGCGCAAACGTCCGGCGCCGCGCGACCTGCAGTACTCGCCGCGCGTCCTCTTCGGGAAGCCCGGCGAGGATCGCCCACTGCATAGACCGACGTTAACGGACGCGGCGAGGCCGGGCCAACGCACGCAAACGCCCCGGCGGCAGCCGGGGCGTGCGACCTCCGAGCGTCTGTGTCGGGGCGGAATTCGCTAAGCGAGCTGCGCGGTGGTCTGGTTCATGCGCGCGGCGAACTGAGTGTGCGTCTCGCTCTGCCTGTTGAGCGCGTCGAGCTGGTAGTTGAGCGCCATGCCGCGAATGGTCGCGGCGAGGGCGGCCGGGTCGTTGAGCGAGACGGTGTAGGTCGAGTGCGATCCGCCGATGGCCGCCGCGATCGCGGCCTCATCCTTGAACGCGACCGTCTGGGTCGAGTGCGATCCGCCGACCGCCGCCGCGATGGCGGCCTCATCCTTGAAGGTGTCCGCCGGGATTGCCGGCGAACCGGCGAGGGTGGAGGCCGACGCGCCGGCGGGCGCGACGAGCGCGGCGGCGGCGACAGCGGCGAGGGCGGCGAGGGGGATGCGGTTGAGGTTCATGGCATCCACGGTCTCGCATCAGCGGGGCTCCGTCGTGCGCAGGCGCGACACTCGAAGTGTCAAGCGCACGACACTTGTCCGGGGCCGCGCGCCGAAGCACTGCGAGACTCCGGCGGCGTGAAGCGCGCTTCACCCACGCCGCCGGAGCTCGGAACCCATGACGGCCTGTCATACGCGCTCTTCCTGCCCGAACGGGCCGCGCAGGTCGGCGTCGTGATCCTCCACGGCGCCGGCTCGGCGAAGGAGAGCCACTTCGACTTCGCGCGCGGCTGCCGCGACGAGGGCATGGCGGCGCTCGTCTACGACGCCCGCGGGCACGGCCGCTCGGCAGGGGCCTTCGGGCCGGGCGCCATCGACGACGTGCTCGCGATGGCAGCCCTGTTACGTGAGCACGCGCCCCAGGTCGCGCTGCGCGGCTCGAGCATGGGCGGCTTCCAGGCGATCCACGCGGCCGCGCGCGCCGAGCCGGCGCCCGTCGCGGTCGTCGCGGTCTGCCCGGCGCCCGAGGACATCCTCCTGCGCGGCCTGCGCTCAGGTGAGATCCGCCACTTCGAGTGCGACTTCGCGGCGAGCGAGGCCTGGCTCGAGTCGAGCGACATCTACGACGCCGTCGCGCGGCTCGGACCGCAGACCGCGCTGCTGCTGCTGCACGCCCGCGGCGACGAGCAGATCCCCTACACGGTGAGCGAGGACCTGCACGAGCGGGCGCGCGAGCCAAAGCGCCTGCTGGTCCTGCCGGGCGGGCACCACCGCTCGCTGCAGCACGACCTCGAGCTGCAGGGCGTGAGCCGGCGCTTCATCCGCTCAGCCGCAGCCGCTTAGGGCAGCAGGCCGTTCACGGTCCGGCCGGTGTCCTCGACGACCTTGCCGACGCCCTGACCGGCGCCGTCCACGACCTGTCCGGCCGCGTCGCCCGTCCCGGAGACGGTCTCGCCGAGCCCGGGCGAGACGCCGCCCACGGCGTCGCCGACGCCGCCAGTCGCGCCCTGCACGGTGTCGCCGAGCCCGCCCGTCGCGCCCTGCACGGTCTCGCCCAGCCCACCGGTCGCCTGCTCGACGTTGTTGCCGACGTCCGGAGCCGGGACTGGAGCCTGCGTCCGCTTGGCGCCGCCGCCGGCACTCGTGTGCGCGTCGCCTGCGCCGGGACCCGGCTGGCCGGCGGCCGGGCCTGAGCTCGAGCGATCGTCCGTCGCGGGACTCAGCCCGCCCGTGCGTGACTGCTCGGCGCGCCGGGCGCTGCCGCGCCGGACGCCGCGTTCGGAGCGCTCCGCGGCCCGCTCGCCGCGACGGTCGACGGCGGGTTCGCCCCGTCGCGCCGTCCCGGCTTGCCGCGACTGCGACGCGGCGCGCTGCGCCTGGTTCTTCACGACGACCCGTTGAAGCCCGTCGCCGGAGGCGACGCCGGGCCAGCCCTCGAACGCGACCAGCGCGCTGCCGACCGTGAGCAGCAGCAGGAAGCAGGTGATGAGGATTCCGGTCGTTCCGAGGCCGGCGATGTAGGCCTTCGTTGCCCTCATGGCGTGAGGCGAACTTACCCAGCGGTCAGTACGGCCCAAACCGGAAGTGAGAATCATTCTCGTTTAGGCTGTGGCCGGTGCCGTCGCCCCTCGATCTCGCCGATCTCCCCTTCCTGCGCGACGCGCTCGTCGAGCTGGTCCTGCTCGGAATCGCGGGTGGGATCCTGGGCGCGTGGATCGTTCTGCGCCGGCTCGCGTTCTTCTCGCACGCGGTCGGCTCCGCCACCTTCCCCGGCCTCGTCGCCGCGGACGCCTCGGGCGTGAGCCCGACGCTGGCGGGCGTCGCGGTGGCGCTCGGTTACGCGGGCGGCGTCGAGCGCGCCGGCCGCGCCGGCCGTGAGCCGAGCGAGGCCACCGCGCTGCTGCTGGTCGCCTGCCTCGCCGGCGGCGTGATCCTCGCCAGCGACGTGTTCGAATCCGGCGCCGCCGTCGACCGGCTGCTGTTCGGGACGCTGCTCGGGCTGGAGGGGATCGACATCGCGCTGTCGGCGGCCGCCGCGGCGCTGGCGGCGATCGCCACGCTCACGCTCGGACGGGCGTGGGCGGCGCTGACCTTCGACCCCGATTCGGCGGGCACGCTCGGCCTGCCGGCCGGGATTGCCGACTTCCTGCTGCTCGCACTCGTCGCGGTGGCCGCCGTGGCGGCGATCCCCGCCGTCGGCGTCCTGCTCGTCACGGCGATCTACGTGCTGCCCGCGGCCGCCGCGCGGCTCGTGGCGAAGAGCGTGCCGGCGCTGATCGGCTTGGCGCTCGCGCTGGCGCTGGCCGAGGGCGTGCTCGGCCTCTACCTCGCCTACTGGCTCGACGTGCCGCCCGGCCCGCCGGTCGCCCTGCTGGGCGCGGGCACCTACCTCGTGATCGCGCTGGTGAGCACGCGATGAGCGCGCTGCGCGTCGCGGGGCTCAGCGCGGGCTACGGCGGCCCACCCGTGCTCCGCGACGTGAGCTTCGAGGCCGAGCCGGGCCAGACAGTCTGCGTCCTCGGCCCCAACGGCGGCGGCAAGACCACGCTCTTCCGCGTACTGCTCGGCGAGCTCGCCCCGGAGTCCGGGAACGTGGAGGGCGCGGGCCGCCCCGCCTACGTCGCCCAGACCGAGCGCACACGGCTCGACTTCCCGGTCTCGGCGCTCGACGTCGCGCTGATGGGGACGCTCGCGCGCGGGCGCTGGTGGCTGCCGCCGCGCGGCGCCGACCGGACGGCGGCAGCGGCCGCGCTCGAGCGCGTCGGCCTCGCTGACCGCGCCCGCACGCGCTTCGGCGAGCTCTCCGGTGGCCAGCGCCAGCGCGCCCTGCTGGCACGCGCGCTCGTGCAGGACGCCCGCCTCCTGCTGCTCGACGAGCCGCTGTCGGGGGTCGACCCGGGGAGCGCCGCGCTGATCGCCGGCGTGTTCGAGGAGCTGCGCGCCGAGGGCCGGACGCTGCTCGTGTCGAGCCACGACGTCGAGAGCGCCCGTACCTTCGACCGCGTTCTATGCCTGCACGGCCGTCAGGTGGCGTTCGGCCCGCCCACCGAGGTGCTCGACCGGCGCACGCTCGAGGCCACCTACGGGAGCGAGATGATCGTGCTCGAAGAGGGCGGCCCCAAGCGGGCGGTCACGATCCAGCACCACGAGCACGGCGAGCACTGAGATGGAGGTGCTCGACTTCATCCTCGGCCCAGTCCAGTCCGGCATCGGCCGGCGCGCGCTCCTCGAGGTCGCGCTGATCGGCGCGTTCTGCGGCGCGCTCGGCTTCTGGGTCGTGACCGAGCGGCTCGCCTACAGCGCCGAGTCGCTCGCGCACGGGCTGCTGCCGGGGCTCGTGCTCGCGACGATCGCCGGGGCACCGCTCCTGCTCGGTGCCGTTGGTGGCGCGCTCGCCGCCGCCGCGCTGCTTGCGCTCGCGCTCCGCGACGAGCGGATCGGGCCGGACGCCGGCACGGCGGTCGCCGTGACCGGGCTGGTCGGGCTGGGCGCGCTACTCGCCTTCCTGCCGGACAGCCCCAAACGGCTCGAGGAGCTGCTCTTCGGCGACCCGCTGGGCGTGACGGACGGCGACCTCGTCGCCGCCGCCCTCCTGCTCATGGCCGGCGGCGTGGCGCTCGCGGCCCTGCACCGCCCGCTCTCGCTCGCCGCGTTCGACAGCGCGGGTGCGGCCGCGCTCGGCGCGCGCCCCGCGCTGCTGCGGCTCGCGCTGCTGGCGATGCTCGCGCTCGCGGTCGCGGTCGCGGTCCAGGGGCTCGGCGCGCTGCTCGTGCTCGCCGTGCTCGTCGCGCCGCCGGTCGCGGTGCGCCGGCACGCGGGCACCCCCGGCAGGGCGATGCTGGCCGGCGCCGCGCTCGCCGTGGTTGCCGGGGCGGTTGGCATCGAGATCTCGTTCCACGCCGACAGCGCCGCCGGCGCGTCGGTCGCGCTCGCGCTCTGCGCGGCGGCCGCGCTCGGGGCCGCCCTGCCTACGCGGGCACGACGCGCGGCGCGGCCCGGCGCACCATCACGATCGCCGCGCCGAGCGCCAGCAGCGCCAGGCTGATCAGCTGGGGCTGCGTGAGGCCGGCGACCACCGCGTCGTTGCGGCGGATGAACTCGACCAGGAAGCGCTCGCCGCCCGCCAGCATCAGGTAGAGGCCGAACAGCACGCCGGGCGCGAAGCGGTCGCGCAGGTGCCAGAGCACGAGCGCCCCGATCCCGATCGCCACCGTCTCGTACACCGGTGTCGGGTGCACTTCCTCGGTTGTCGGGACCGTTCCGTCCGGGTAGGCCATCGCCCACGGCAGGTCGGACGCGATGCCGTAGTCCCCGTCGCCCGACAGCTGGCAGCCGATCCGGCCGATCGCGTAGCCCACGGCGAGCGGCACGCAGTTGACGTCGAACATCTGCCAGGTCAGCCAGCGCCGCCAGGCCGCCCAGAGGATCACTCCGAGCGCGCCGCCCACCAGGCCTCCGAACCAGACCAGCCCTGAGCCGGAGAAGATGTTCCCGAGCAGGTCGTCGGAGACCTGGTCCCAGTTCTGGAACAGGTAGTCGAGCCGCGACCCGACGAGGCCGCCGATGAGCGACGCGAAGACGATCTCGTATGCCCAATCGCGCGGCTTGCCGAGCTCGCGCAGCCGGCGATTGACGATCGCGCCGGCAGCCAGGAACCCGAACGCGAAGCAGATGCCGAATGTCTGCAGGTCGAGCGGGCCGATATGGATCTCAGGCTGCACCAGTGCGGCAGGCTAGCGAGGCGCTTGCGCTCCCCTACCATGCAATCGGTGCGACGGGCGCTGCTGGCCATTCTTGCCTGTGCGGCGCCGCTGGCGCCGGCAGTAGCCGAGGCATCCGACGCGGTCGAGGACCGGGTCGCCCTGCGCGAGGTCGTCAGCCGGCAGGCGCGTGCGGCGAGCGGCGCGGCTGTGCCGCTGCCACTCCCCGACCGCACCGCCGCAGCGCACGCCGCCGCCGCCATCGCGCGTACGAACCGGCCCGCGCGCGTGCTGGTCGGGGCGCGCTCGCACGCCGACGTGCCGGCCCTCGCCGCGAAGCTGCGGCGGCTGGGCGCCGACCCCGAGCCGTTCGGGACGGTCGGCGTGCTGGCTGCCCGCGCGCCCTCCGGGTCAGCCCTGGTCGCGGCGCTGCGCGGCGACCCGCGCGTCGCCTACGTCGAGCCGGACCGCACCCTGCACGTCAGCGCCGACCCCTTCGACGCGGTCGATCCGGCCACCGGCGTCAAGTTCACCTGGTTCTACGACGACGTCCGGGCGGCCGAGGCGCTGGCCACCGCGGGCGGCGGCTCGCAGCGGTCCGTGGCCGTGATCGACACCGGCGTGGACGTGAGCCATCCGGAGCTCGCCGGCCGCATCGCCCGGACCTTCGACACACGCACCCGCAACGCCGACGTGAGCGACTTCGTCGGCCACGGCACCTTCGTCAGCGGCCTGATCGCCGCGGTCGACGGCAACGGCATCGGCGGCAAGGGCGTGGCAGGCACCACGCGACTGGTGGCGGTGCGAGCCTCGCGCGACGGCAGCTTCAGCGTCAGCGACCTGATTCGCGGCATCGAGTTCTCGATCCGGGCCGGCGCCGACATCATCAACATGAGCCTCGCCGGTCGGGGGTTCACCCATAGCCAGGCGCGCGCGCTCGCCGCGGCCTTCTTCAACGACGTGCTGCCCGTCGCGGCGTCCGGCAACAACGGCCTCTCCGGCAACCCGCTCGAATTCCCCGCGGCGGCCATCGGCGGCAGCCGCGGCGACACGGGCATCGGCCTGTCGGTGGGCGCCACGCGCCCGAACGGGGCGGTCGCGCCGTTCTCGACTCACAACGAGTTCGTCAGCATCGCCGCACCGGGGGCCGGCCCGACCGGTTGCGAGACCGGCGTGCTGTCGACCCTGCCCGCCGGGGCCGGGACCGCCTGGGACGACCCGCTGTCCTGCTCGCGAATCTTCCCGATGGCGGAGGGGCGCTACGCGTACGCGGAGGGCACGAGCTTCTCCGCCCCCATCGTCTCGGGGATCGCGGCGCTCGTCTGGCAGGTCGAGCCGCGACTCGCCTCCGAGCAGGTCGCCGAGGTGATGACCCGCTCGGCGCGCCAGACGATCGCGAGCGGCTGGAACGAGTTCACGGGCGCCGGCGTCGTCGACGGCGCGGCCGCCACGGCGCTCGCGCGCCGTTACGACGTGACGGCGCCGGTCGCGCGCGGCAGCGCGCGGCGCGTCGGCGACACGGTGCGTGTGCGGATGCGGACGACGACCGACCGCACCGAGCAGGGCCGGGAGCTCGCCGGCAGGATCACCTACCGCCTCGTCGTCTCGCGCAACGGCGGCCGCAGCTTCGACTCCCTGACGCGCAGCCGGCGGATTCCGATCTCGAGGGACGTACGCCTGCGCGGCACGCGCGCCAACGTGCTGGTCGCCACCGCCTGTGACCGCAACGGCAACTGCGGCATCAAGCGGCTCGGCCGCTTCCGTCCCTGACTCAGTGCGCACGCCGAGCGCACCGATCAGCATGCCCGCGAGCACCAGGCCCTTCAGCGACAGCCCACGATCGTCGCCACGGCGAGCACCGCCGCGACGCCCGTGAAGAGCCGGGTCATCGACCCCTATAGGTAGCCGAGCGGGTCGACCGGCGAGCCGCCGACGCGGGTCTCGAAATGCAGGTGGTCGCCGAAGCAGTGGCCGGTGCAGCCGACGTAGCCGATCACCTGGCCCTGGCTCACGTTCGCGCCGTTCGAGGTCGCGAAGCTCGACTGGTGCGCGTAGCACGTCGACAGGCTCGCGTTGTGCTGGATGCAGGTGTAGTTGCCGTAGCCGCCCACCCAGCCCATGAGCGCCACGCGCCCGGAGTCCGCCGCGCGGATCGGCGTGCCGCTCGGGACGGCGATGTCGAGGCCCGCGTGCAGACGGCCCCAGCGCATGCCGAAGGGCGACACGACCGGCCCGTTGACCGGCCAGATCAGCGAACCGCTGCCCTGGCGGATCGGCCCGGGCGCCGGCGCACCCCGCAGCGCGGCGGTCACCCGCGCCTGCTCCGCCTCGAGCGCGCGCAGGTCGCCCTCGAGCGCGACCCGGCTGCTGCGCACCTGGCCTAGCGCGCTGCGCCTGTTCGAGCGCGCCGAGGCGAGCTCGTCGCGGGAGCTCACGAGCTGTCCCTGGACGGCCGCGATCTGATCGCGCCAGCGCAGGATCCGCTCGGCCGCGAGCTGCTCGCGCTCCTCGAGCTTCGCGAGCTTGATCGCCTGGTCCTCGGCGCGGTCGCGCAGCACACGCACGTCGTCGGTGATCTCGCGGTCCTGCTCCGAGATCCGCTCCAAGAACTCCGCCTGCTCGAGCAGGTCGCCGAAGCCGTCGGCCTCGAGGACGACGGTCAGCGCGTCGGGCGAGTCGGCCTTGTAGATCTCGACCAGCCGCGCCGCAAGGACCTTGCGCGCGGTCGCCAGCTCGGAGCGCAGCCGCTCGAGCCGGTCACGCGCCTCCTCGAGCTGGTCGCGCACCTCGAGCAGCTCCGCCTTCTGGGCGTCGAGGCTCGCCTGCGCGCGGTCGAGCCGCTTCTGGGTGGCGCCGATCTCGCCCTGAACGGCGGCGATCCTTGTGTTGAAGCGCTGGATCGTCGTCGTGAGAACGCCCTCCTGCTGCTTCTTGTCTTCGATCTGGGCCTGCTTCTTCTCAATCCGATCGGACAGGGGGGCCGAGAGCCCCGGCATCGGCAGCAGCAGGTAGGCGCACAGGGTCAGCGCTATGGGAAGCAGGAAGGTCTTCTTCATCGGAGGCCGGGCGCCGTCGGGTTCCCCCCGTTTTCAGTTCTATGCAGGGAAAATGAGCGCCCGGAACGCGGGCAGAATAGCAAGGGAGGTCGCCTCCGCAAGGCGTTTTCCTCGACTTGCAAGGCGGCGTGCAGCCACTCACTAACCTTCAACGCAATGGCACGCCAGAAGGCAGTCTTCCCTCGCGACACAGGTCTCCAGGCTCGGATGTTGCTGACGCTGTTCCTCCTGGGCCTCCTGTATGTCGTGTTCATCGTCGTCCTGATCGCCGCCGGCGCCGGCGTCGTCACGATCGTCGTGGTGATGGGCGCGCTGTCGGCCGCGCAGCTGTTCTTCTCGGACAAGATCGCGCTCTCGGCGATGGGCGCCAAGGAGGTCTCGCCCGAGGAGGCCCCCGGGCTGCACGCCATGATCGAGCGGCTCTGCATCCAGGCTGACCTCCCCAAGCCGAAGATCGCCGTTGCGGACACACCGATGCCGAACGCATTCGCACTCGGCCGCTCTCAGAAGAGCGCCACCGTCTGCGCGACCACCGGGATCATGGGTGTCCTGTCGCCCAGCGAGCTCGAGGGCGTGATGGCGCACGAGCTCTCGCACGTGAAGCACCGCGACGTGCTGATCATGACCATCGCCAGCTTCTTCGCGAGCCTCGCGGCGATCATGCTGCAGTTCGGCTTCTTCTTCGGCGGTGGCAACGACGACGACAACCCGAGCATCCTGGTCGTGCTGCTCGTGTCCTTCCTCGTCTACATCCTCTCCTTCTTCCTGATGATGACCCTGTCGCGCTACCGCGAGTTCGCGGCCGACCGGGGCGCAGCGATCGTCACGGGACGCCCGAGCGCGCTCGCATCGGCGCTGGTGAAGATCTCAGGGGCGATGCAGACCGTGCCGACCAACGACCTGCGCGAGGCGGAGCGCCTGAACGCGTTCTTCATCGTGCCGGCGAGCGTGAAGGGTTCTGTCCGGAATCTCTTCTCGACGCACCCGCCGATGGAGAAGCGGATCGAGCGCCTGCAGCAGCTCGAGTCCCAGCTCCAGCGCGGCGCGATCGCGGCCTAGGTCGTCAACACGGTCGTGTTCAGCCGCGAAAACCGAGTCCGGCAAGGACGCAGGGAGCGACGCGTGCTGAGCACGCGAGCGAGCGAGGACGCGGCCGGGCGAAGGTTTGCAGCGAGCTGATGGGCTTTCTCGACGCGATCTTCGGTTCGAAAGGCAGGCTGAAGGGGCCCGCCGCGGACCGCCTGTTCGCGATGACGACGGCCTGGGTGACGCTCGAGACGTCGCTCGGGCTCACCCACAAGGGCACGGCCGGCATCGTCTTCCAGCCGATCGCGACCGCCGACTTCCAGTCGATTCTCGATGAGACCGAGGAGCTCTTGGCGGGTACGGCCGAGGAGACCGGCAGCACCGTCACGAACAAGGAGGACGAGTTCGGCTACCGCTGGCTCGTGCTCGAGGATCCCGACTTCGAGGACCTGGTCGTGGCGCTCAACACCGTCTCGGTGCAGCTCCAGGGCGGAGGCTACGGCGATCGGCTGCTGGCCGCCGTCTTCGCGTTCGAGGAGAAGGGCAAGCCGATCTACTTCATCTACAACTTCAAGCGCGGCGCCTTCTACCCGTTCGTCCCGGCGCCCGGCGACAAGGCCCGCGACAACGAGCGCGAGCTGCGACTGCAGGCGCAGCTCGGCCCGGAGCTCCCGTTCGAGCAGGACATCGGCCGCTGGTTCCCGCTCTGGGACGTGCCGCTCTAAGCTCAGCGCCCGTGGGTCAGAGCCCGGCGGGAGGCGCCGCCCAGCCCGGCTACGACATGGCGACGGGCCTCGGGTCGCTGAAGGCGGCCGCCTTCGCCGATGCCGTGGCCTCAATGCCCGCGCCGCCGGTGCCGTAGAACTCCCGGGCATGGCTAAGTCCGAAGCGGTGACCGTCGACGCCGGAGACCGCGAGGTGCGCGTGTCGAGCGCCGATCGGGTGATCTTCCCCGAGACCGAGCGCACTCCCGCGGTCACGAAGCTCGACGTCGTCGAGTACTACCTGGCCGTGGAGGACGGCATCATGCGCGCGCTCGGCCGGCGGCCGACGACGCTCGAGCGCTGGCCGAAGGGCGTGCATCCGGGCATCGTCGTGTCGACCCGCGAGAAGGGCGGCGGGGATGCCTTCTTCCAGAAGCGCATACCGAAGGGCGCCCCGGACTACGTCGAGACGGCGCGCATCGAGTTCCCGTCCGGGCGTCACGCCGACGAGATCTGCCCCACTGAACCGGCCGTCGTCGCCTGGGCGGCCCAGATGGGCACGATCACCTTCCACCCGTGGCCCGTCCGGCGCGACGACGTGGACCACCCGGACGAGCTGCGCCTCGATCTCGACCCCCAGCCCGGCACGGACTTCGACGACGCGGTGCGCGTGGCGGGCGTGGCGCGCGAGCTGCTCGGCGAGCTCGGCTACGCCGGCTTCCCGAAGACCTCCGGCGGTCGCGGCGTCCACATCTATGTCCGGATCGAGCCGCGCTGGACCTTCACGGACGTGCGGCACGCCGCCATCGCCTTCGGCCGCGAGCTCGAGCGGCGCCTGCCCGGCGAGGTCACCACCAAGTGGTGGAAGGAGGAGCGCGGCGAGCGCATCTTCGTCGACTACAACCAGAACGCCCGCGACCGCACGATCGCCTCGGCCTACAGCGTGCGGCCGAAGCCGGGCGCCCCCGTCTCGGCGCCCGTGACGTGGGACGAGCTGACCGAGGTCGTGCCGGAGGACTTCACCGTCGCGACTATGCCCGCGCGCTTCGCCGACGTCGGCGACCGGCACGCCGAGATCGACGGCGTCGCGCACTCCCTTCAACCGCTGCTCGACATGTACGAGCGCGATGAGAGCGAGGGCGAGGGCGACATGCCCTACCCGCCCGACTATCCGAAGATGCCGGGAGAGCCGAAGCGCGTACAGCCCTCGCGCGATCGCGACCGCTAGGGCGGCGGCGCCTGCGGCAGCTTCTTGGCGCCGCGCTTCGTCACCGGGTTCGAGGGCGGCGGCACGACCGGACCGATGTCGCCGTCCGGCGCCTCGTCGAGGTCGACGATCACGGGCGCGTGGTCGCTCGGGCCGCTGCCCTTGCGCGCCTGCCGGTCGATCCATGCGGCCTCGACGCGGCTGGCCACCGGGTCGCTCGCGAGCACGAGGTCGATCCGCATCCCGAGGTCCTGGTGGAACATGCCGGCGCGGTAGTCCCAGTAGCTGAAGACCCGCTTGCCCGGCCAGCGGTCACGCACGACGTCGTGGAGACCGACCGCCTCGAGCTCGGCGAGGGCATCGCGTTCGGGCTGCGTGACGTGGGTCTGGCCGACGTATGCCTCGGGGTCGAAGACGTCGTCGTCCGTCGGCGCGATGTTCATGTCGCCGCAGACGACGGTCGCGTCGGGACCCGCCGCGACCATCTCACGGAGCGCCGCGAGCCACTCGAGCTTGTAGCGGTAGTGCTCCGAGTCGGGCTCGCGCCCGTTCGGCACGTACACCGAGACGACGCGCACGCCATCGCAGGTGGCCGACACGGCGCGTGCCTCCGGATCCGGGAAGCCGGGAGCGCCCTCGATTCCGGCGACGACGTCCTCCAGGCCGGCCCGCGAGAGGATCGCCACGCCGTTCCAGGTGGCCTCGCCGTGGAGCGCGGTCTCGTAACCGCGCTCGGCCAGGGCGTCGCCGAGCAGCTCGGTGAAGGCGTCGTCCGCGAGCTTCGTCTCCTGCAGGCAGACGACGTCCGGCTGGCGCTCGTCCAGCCAGGGCAGGAGCCGCGGGACCCGCTGCTTGACCGAGTTGACGTTCCAGGTCGCGATCCGCACGGCTTCCACGGTATCGGCATCGCTCTAACCTCCCTGGGGCATGGCGCACTACCGCGAGCATCCGCCGCCGCCGGACCTCGCCGAGCTGGTCGCGTGCACCTGGGAGCGCGCGGAGGGGCCGGAGCCGGACGGCGCCGTGCGGGTCCTGCCGGACGGCTGCGTCGACCTCGTCTGGTCGACCAGGGGCGGGCTGGTGCTCGCCGGCCCGGACACCGGGCCGGTCGTCTACCCGGTTGAACGGGACTACGCGGCCGCCGGCCTGCGGCTGCGGCCCGGCGTCGCGGGCAGCGTCCTCGGACTGCCCGCCTCCGAGCTGCGTGACGAGCGCCCGGAGCTCAGCGCACTCTGGGGCAGGGACGCGGCCCGGCTCGAGGAAAGGATCGCTCTTGCCGACCCGTCGCATCGCCGCGAGCTGCTCGAGGACGCCGTGCGGCCGCTTGCACGCGAGGCGGAGCCGGACGAGCTCGTGCTCGCCGGTCTGCCGCTGCTCGGCCGCCGCGGGAGCAGCGTCGCGGAGATCGCGCGGACGCTCGCGATCAGCGAGCGGGCGCTGCGGCGCCGCTTCAACGACGCGATCGGCTACGGCCCGAAGCGGCTCGACCGGATCATCCGCTTCCGGCGCCTGCTGAGCCTGACGGCGCTGCGCCGGGAGGGTGGTCTCGCCGCCGCGGCCGCCGAGCTGGGCTATGCCGACCAGGCGCACCTCACGCGCGAGGTGCGCGAGCTCTCCGGTCTCACGCCCGTCGAGCTGCTCGCGGCCAGGTAGGCCGAAAAGTTCAAGACCGCCCGGCCGCGCCCGAGGAACATGGACTCCATGCTTCCTTCACGACTCAGCGCAGTGACCCTGGTGACCGACGACGTGATGGCCCGCCGCGGCTTCTACGAGGCGCTCGGCTGGCGGACGCCGCTCGCGCCGCGCGACGACTACGCCCGCATGGAGACCGCCGGCGCCGCGCTCTCGATCTGGAACGCCACTGAGGCCCGGGACGAGATCGCCGAGCCGCTCCGCCGCGCGGGCTTCCAATTCCCCGGTTTCACGCTGGCGGTGGCCGTCGAGAGCGACGAGCTCGTCGACGAGGGGATCGAGTCCGCCCGCGCCGCGGGGGCTACGGTCGTCGGCGAGGCCGCGTACCGGCCCTTCGGCGGCCGCTCCGCCTACTTCGCCGACCCGGCCGGGATCCCCTGGGAGATCGTGCGCATCCCCGACACGCGGATCGACGCGGACGGGGTGCTTCGCTACGACTGACGGCCCCTCAGTCCGGGATCAGGCCGTCCCCGGTGAACTCGCCCCGCGCCTCCTCGAACGAGATGTCGCGCGGGGGCAGGATCACGTCTGACTCGACCAGCTCGTCACCGTCGACCTCGTTGCCGTCGCTCGCAACGAGGGCGAGCATCTGCGACCACAGCTCCTGGAAGCGGCCCTCGTCGCCGTCCTCCGCGGCGGCCACCGCCTCGTTGTCGAGCTCGTTCAGGCGCTCCGCGTCCTCGTCCGGCAGCTTGAACTGCCCCTCCCCCGAGACCCGGACGATCACGCGTCTTCCTTCCCCTGCTCGAGGGCGGGCGAGTCGCCGCCGCCCGAGCCGAGCTCGGCCTTCATCTTCGCCAGCTCGTCATCGACCTGGGCGCCGCTCGTGAGCTCCTGGAGCTCGCGCTCGATGTCGTCCTGGCCGGAGCCGAGCTGCGTGATGTCGTCGAAGGTCCCGGCCGCCTCGAGCTCCTCGACTGCGCCCGCGCGAGCGCGCATGGTCTCGGTCTTCTCCTCGGCGCGCTGCATCGCGAGCCCGAGATCCGCCATCTCCTCGCCCACGCCGGACGCGGCCTCGGAGATCTTGACCTGCGCTTCGGCGGCGGAGTACTGCGCCTTGATGACCTCCTTCTTGGTGCGGAAGGCCTCGATCTTGGTGCGCAGCTTCTGCTCGTTCTCCGTGAGCTTCTCCTGCTGGCCCTGCAGCTCGGTGATCTGTGTGTCGAGCGTCTGCAGCTCGGTCTGGGCGAGCGTCTTGCGCTCGAGCGCCATACGGGCGAGATCCTCGCGCCCCTGGGAGAGCGCCTGGCGCGCCTGGGTGTCGAGCTTCACGACCTGCTGCTCGATCTTGGTCGACTGCATCTGCAGGCGCTTCTTGGCGGTCACGACGTCGGCGATGCCCTTCTTGACGTTCTGGAGCATCTCGACCTGCTTCTGGTACCCGTAGTCGAGGGTCTCGCCAGGATCCTCGGCGCGGTCCAGCATCCGCGAGATCTTCGACTTGATTACGGTGGACATGCGCCCGCCAAGCCCTGCCATGCGACTCCTCCTTGGGAACTTTCGTGTGGAGAGCCTCCAAGAGTAATGGCCGCGGGATCCGCGAGACTCCCGATTGTGCAGCCGAAGCCTCCCTCAGCCTCGACGGCCACGATGAGCCGGTGGATGGCGCTCGGTCAGGCCAACGCGGCAGGCAACGTCCACGGCGGGGTGATCCTGCACCTGTGCGACGAGGTGGCCGGCATAGCGGCGGTCCGTCATTCCCGCCGGCGCTGCGTCACGGCGGGCATGGACCGGATGACGTTCCGTCATCCGGTCTACGTTGGTCAACTCGTGACCGTGAGGGCCACGGTGAACGCCGCTTGGCGGACCTCAATGGAGGTCGGCGTCCGCGTGGAGGCCGAGGTCGTCCATACCGGCGAGATCACCCACACCTCGGCTGCCTACCTGACCATGGTCGCGATCGACGAGGAAGGCCGGCCGATCGAGATCCCACCGCTCAAGCCCGAGACGGCCGACGAGATGCGCCGCGCGCGCGAGGCGCAGCTGCGGCGCGACAACCGGCTCGCCGAGCGCGAGCGCATCGAGGCCGACCGGGCGCGCGACTAGATCGTCTCGCCCGGCGGGGCTGCCTCCTGCTCCAGCTGGCGGAACTCGCTGAAGCGGCCGTGGCGGAAGGCGAAGCGCACCCTCACGAAGCCGTCGCAGGAGCCGCCGGGGCCGTCGCGCAGCCGGAACGTCGCGAGCACGCGCTCGCCCTCGTCGTCGACCTCTACGAGCTCGCCCCGGCAGGGCAGGCCGGAGTTGAAGAGCTTCGCCGCCGCCCGGTTGGGGAGCCGGTAGGGAATGCCCTGGTCGACGAGCGCCCGCGGGGCGAAGAAGTCGGCGGCGTGGTTGTAGTCGCCGTTGTTGAGGGCCATCAGCCAGTCCCTGATGAGCCGGCCCTCGTCCGTCTTCGTCCCGTGCTCGTCGGAGGCGTCGGAAGAGCCGGAGTCACAGCCCGCGAGGGCGGCAAGCAGGGCAACTACGGCGATGAGGTGCGCCGGGCGCACACTCTGAGGTTACGCCCGGCGCACCGCCGGCCCGGCTAGAGCGAGCGCTGGTAGCGCTCCTGTGCCCGGATCGCGAACCAGGCGCAGAGGGCGAGAAACCCGAGCAACAGGCCGCAGCGGGTGACGACGACGTCCCAGCCGCCGTGCCCGAGCGCCGCCGCGCGTGCCGCCTCGACCGCCCACTCGAGCGGGTTGAAGTTCGAGACGGTGCGCATCCAGTCCGGCATCAGGCCCGGCTGTATGAACGTCGACGACAGGAACGTGAGCGGCAGTTGCAGGAACGTCAGCGTCGCGATCAGCGTCTCCTCCTTGCGCGCCGTCAGCGCGAAGCCGATCGACAGCGTCCCGAAGCAGGCACCGATCAGTACCGCCACGCCCACCAACGCGAGCACGCCGGGGACTCCGTTCGGGAAGCCGGCGCCCGCGGCGAGCGCGATGCCGACGATGATGAACGACTGGATCGCGATCGTCACCGAGTTCTGCGCCACGCGGCCCGCGATCAGCGCGCCGCGGCTGATCGGGGTCGTCAGCAGCCGGTCGGTCACGCCGCGGTCGAGATCCTCGATCACGGGCATGCCGCTCCAGCCGGCGGAGAAGAACGCCGTCATCACGACGATCCCGGGAGCCAGGTACTCGATGTAGGACTCGCTGCCGAAGCCGGGGATGTCCGCGACGACCTTGAACAGCGAGCCGAACAGGAGCAGCCAGACGACCGGCTGCACCAGGGTCACGGCGATCCACCACGGCTGCCGCCAGAGCTGCAGCAGGTGGGTCGCGGTCATGTAGCGGGTGTGCCGAAGGGCAGTCATCAGGAGACCTCCTCCTCGTCGGCCGCCCCGAAGGACATGGAATCGTGCGCACCCGGCCGAGCCGGGTGCTTCGCGAACGGCCGGCCCGCGTAGCGCAGGTAGACGTCATCCAGCGACGGCCGGGCGACCGTCACCGAGGCCACGCCGACCCCATGGGTCTCGAGCGCGGCGAGCACCGCCGGCACGGCGCGCGCGCCGTCGGCGCTACGGGCGCGGACCGTGCGGCCCTCGACCGAGACCTCGCGGATGCCCGCGAGCCCCTCGAGCGCCGGCCGCGCCCCGTTCAGCCCAGGCTGCTCGAGCTCGACCTGAACGGCATCGCCGCTCAGCTCGCGCTTGAGCTCGTCGGGCGAGCCGGTCGCGACGACCTTGCCGCGATCGACGATCGCGAGCTGGGCCGCCAGCCGGTCGGCCTCCTCGAGGTAGTGCGTCGTCAGCAGCACGGTGATGCCCTCGTCGCGGCCGAGCCGCTCGATCTCGCGCCACATGTCCGCACGCACCTCGGGGTCGAGGCCGGTGGTCGGCTCGTCGAGGAACAGCACGCGCGGCCGGTGGACGAGCGCGAGCGCGATGTCGAGCCTGCGCTCCATGCCGCCCGAGAAGCCGCGCACGATGCGGTCCGCCGCCTCGGTCAGGCCGAAGCGCTCGAGCAGCTCGTCGATACGAGCCTCGCGCTCGGCAGCGCGCATGCCGTACAGGCGGGCGCTGAGACGCAGGTTCTCGCGCGCGGTCGCCTCGCGGTCGGCGCCGGCCCGCTGGCCGACCACGCCGATCGCCTTGCGCACCGCGGCGGGATCGGTGAGCACGTCGCTCCCGGCGACGCGGGCCCGGCCCTCGTCCGGCCGCGCGAGCGTTGTCACGATCCGGACGGCGGTGGACTTGCCGGCGCCGTTGGGTCCGAGCAGCCCGAACACGGTGCCCTCCTCGACCGAGAACGACAGGCCGTCGAGCGCCCGCACGTCCCCCGGATAGGTCTTGACGAGGCCCTCTGCCTCGATGGCGCTTGTCACGTTTGCTCCTTGACTCCTTCGGGTGTAAGATGATTCGAACTTCGAATGATTTAAACATCGAAACGTTCGAATGTCAAATGAAATTCCGACACCCATGACGAAGGAGCGCCAGGCCGCCCTCCAGGAGATGGTCCGGCTCACACGGCTCCAGCAGATCGCGTCGGACAAGATGGATGACGCGTTCAGCCGGATGACCGGGATCAACCTGACCGACGGGCGCTGCCTGGACCTGCTCGACGTCCACGAGGGGCTCACGGCCGGCGAGCTCGCCGTGGCCGCCAGCCTCAGCCCCGGAGCTGTCACGACCGTGCTCGACCGGCTGGAGCAGCATGGAGCTCGTCACGCGGACGCGCGACGAGGCCGATCGCCGGCGAGTGCTGGTCGAGCTCACGCCGAAGGCGCGCGAGCTCGCGTTCGAGGCCTACGGCCCGGTCGCCGCGTACGCCCGCGACTACATCGAGCAGCTGACGGACGAGGACATCCAGACGATCAGCCGCTTCCTCGAGATGGCAGTCGAGGTCAACGAACGGCGAGCACGGGAACTGGAGACCGGTGACAACCTCTGACGACCTCACCGCCTTCGCGCGGCGGCTCTTCGAGACCTACGGCGCGGGCAACCTCGACGGCTTCCGCGACCTGCTGGCCGACGACCTGACCGCATACGTCACGAACGCCGCCGCCGGCGTCGACGAGCTCCGCGGTCGCGACGAGTACCTGAGCCGGCTCCCCGATCTGCACGCGGCGGGCGGCAGCCTGCGGGTCACGCAGGTGCTGCCGGTCGACGACGAGCGCGTGATGACGATGGTCGAGATCCGCGCCGAGCGCGACGGCAGGGCGCTCCACAACTTCGCGGCCTTCCTCGCCGAGGTCAGCGACGGCAGGGTCACAACGCTCTGGATGGTCGATGCGCTGCCCGCGTACAGCGACGAGTTCTGGTCTAGCCGGGCAGCGGGGCACCGGTCTCGCACAAGGGCTGGGTAAGGGGCTCGTTCCGTCGACCCGATGATCCGGGGCAATCGAAGTTCGTTCGGCAGCATGCCTCGGCAAGGCGCGAGCTGTCCTGACTTTGGCGGCCATAAGGCGCATAAGTCAGGACGGTGGCGCCCTGGCCCGGCCGGCGGAGACCACCTAACCGGGCAGCGGCGCGCCCTCGTCGAGCCGGCGGCGAAGCTCGTCGCCGCGGCCGGCCGCCACGGCGCGCGCGACGCGGCGCTCGCTCAGCTCGATTCCGCGCGCGCTCGCGAGCTCGACCAGCTCCTGGCGCTCCTCGCTCTCGCGCGCCGCCTTCAGGAAGAGCCAGCCGAGCAGCACGATGGTGACGATGCTGCCCTCGATCATCATCAGCGTGCCGGCGATCCCCTGGTCCTCGAGCGGGGTGATGTCCCAGCTCGCCTGACCCGGGCGGTAGTCGGGGTAGAAGACGCTCTCCGACCACACGAAGACGTTGCCGAGCAGGGCAGCGGTGAGCCGCACCGCGACGATGTAGAGAAGCTTGGCGCCGTTGCCGAACCAGGCCGGCTGGGGCAGCGGCCCGAGCAGCGCGAACCACATGGTGATCCCGAAGAACACGAAGGTCGTGTGCTGCAGCGCGTGTACGGCGGGTGAGTTGATCGACGCCTCGTAGAACGCCGGGATGTGCCAGACGTAGAGGTCGAGCGCCCAGAGCGTGAAGGCAACGACCGGGTGCGCCAGGAAGCGCAGGCTGCGGGCGAGGCGCGTCGCGAGCAGCGGCTGCAGCACCGGCCCGGTGAGCCCGAGGACGATGAAGAGCGCGCCCAGGTCCGCGATCAGCAGGTGCTGCCCCATGTGCGCGAGGACCAGCTCGCCGCCGAGGTGGGCGAGCGGAGTCGTGAGGCCGGCGATGACGAGCGCGACGCCGAGCGCGAAGGAGCCCATGCGGAGCGGCGGGACCGGCCGTCCCTGGTCGTGCAGCGTGCGCGCCCGCAGCGCGTACGCGAGCAGCGCCACGAATGGCGGCAGCAGCTGGAGCGGCTCGAAGACGCCGCTCCCAACGTGAGCGAGCGGGGCTACCACTGGACCCGAGGATACGCCCGGGTGGTTGCCCCGGAGGCCGCTAGGCGGCGGCCTCCTCGAGCGTCGCCGCGGCCTCCTCCAGACGGCGCTGGTAGTCGGCACGCTGCATCCGCGAGACGACCAGCCGCTGGACCTGGGCCGTGCCCTCGAAGATCTGGTAGATCTTCGCGTCCCGGAACCACTTCTCGAGCGGGCAGTCGGTGGTCTGGGCGTAGGGGCCGACGAGGTCCATCAGCGTCGTGGTCGCCCACATCGCGACGTCACCGGCCTTGAGCTTCGACATCGAGCCCTGGCCGGCCGTCATCGGCACGCCGTTGCGGCCCATCCAGGCCGCGCGCCAGACGAGCAGGCGCGCCGCTTCGATTTCGGTCGCGACGTCGGCGAGCGTCTGCTGGATGCGCTGCTGCTCGAGCAGCGGCACGTCGTTCTCGGAGCGCCCCTCGAGATAGCCGAGCGTCCATTCGTAGGCTGCCTGCGCGATGCCGAGCGCCGAGGCGCCCACGAGCGGACGCGTGATCTCGAAGGTCGCGAGCGCGTTCGAGGAGCGGCCCGTCGACTCACCCGAGCGCGCGCGCTCGAGCTTGCGCTGGAGCTTCTCGTAGCCGCCCAGCAGGTGGTCCATCGGGACGCGGCAGTCCTCGAGGATCACCTCGGTCGTCTGCGAGGCGCGGATGCCGAGCTTCGACTCCTTCTTGCCCATCGACAGGCCGGGCGTGTCCTTCGGGACGACGAACGATGCGTGACCGCGGTGGCCAAGCTCCTTGTCGACGGTCGCGACGACCACGGTCACGTCGGCGATGCCGCCGTTCGTGATGAAGACCTTGGTGCCGTTCAGTACCCACTCGCCTGTGCCCGCATGGGTATCGCCGTCGAGCACAGCGGTCGTGCGCAGCGAGCGCACGTCGGAGCCTGCGCTGGGCTCGGTGACCGCGTAGGCGCCGAGCTTGATCTCGTCGCCGGTGCCGAAGCACTCGGGCACCCAGCGCCCGATCTGCTCAGGCGTGCCGGAGGCGGCGATTCCCGCCGCCGCGAGCGAACCGCCCGAGATCGCGAGCGCGATTCCGGCGCAGCCCCAGTGGAGCTCCTCGGCGTAGATGCAGCCCAGGATGCCGTCCGGGTCCGAGCCGACCTTCGTGATCTGGTCCATGCCGTGCAGGCCCCACTCGCGGGCGGCCTTGATGACGTCCCACGGCACGCCCTCATCGCGGTCGTACTGCGCCGCGACCGGGCGGATGACCTCCTCCGCGAACCGCCGGCAGGTCCGCTGGAACTCGAGCTGTTCGTCGTTGAGCCTGAAATCCACTGGTATCGGCGCCTCCACAGCGATTGACTGACTAGTCAATCGTACGCTACGAACCGGCTTTCCGCTGCGCCTCTGGCTATCGTCCGCTCGCCTCGGCCATTGCGATTCCCGTTCCCTCGCCCTCCTTCTGGCTCTCACCCTTGTCCTCGCCGGCTGTGACCTCGGCGAGGATGAGTCGAGCCCCACTCCGCAGGTCGGCGTGCAGGCCGACGACGAGCAGGCAGCTGAGAAGCTCGGCTTCCCGGCGACCGCGACACGCAACACCGTCAGGGTGGGCGGCGCGGACGCCGCCGCGGACGCAGCCGGCGTCGCGAACGCTCTCTACCCCGCCACGGGCGACGCCGACCGGCCTACGGCCGTCGTGCTCGTCGACCAGGAGGACTGGATCACGGGCGTCGCGGCGTCGGTGCTCGCAGGGCCGCCGATCGGCGCCCCCATCCTGCTCTCCGACGGCTCGGACCTGCCGGCGGCGACCGAGGAGACGCTGGATCGGCTCGACCCGAAGGGCTCGGACCTCTCCGAGGATGCGCAGGTGATCCGGCTCGGGCCGGACGTGCCCCGCCCGGAGGGCTTCCGGACCGCGGTGGTCGAGGGCAACACGCCGTTCGAGCGCGCGGCGGCGATCGACCGCTTCTTCTCGGCGGCGCGCGGCGAGCCCTCGAACGACATCCTGCTCTACTCGGGCGAGCAGCCGGAGTGGGCGATGCCGGCGGCCGCCTGGGCGGCGCGCTCGGGCGACGCCGTCCTGCCGGTGCGCAAGGACGAGATCCCGGCGCCGGTGCTGGACGCGATCCGCGAGCACGAGAACCCGAACGTGTTCGTGCTGGGCAGCGAGGAGGTGATCTCGGAGAAGGTCATCCGCCAGCTCGAGGGCGAGCAGCAGCAGGGCGGCGGAAAGAAGAAGGGCGAGACGAACGGCGGCCTCGCCCGCTCGGTCGAACGGATCGAGGGCCCCACCCCGGTGGAGAACGCGATCGCATTCGCGCGCTACGAGAAGGGCGACTTCGGCTGGGGCGTCGTGGTGCCGGGCTACAACTTCACGCTGGCGAACGTCACGCGGCCGCTCGACGCCGCCGCTGCGGCGGCGCTTGCGACGCGCGGGGTGTTCGCCCCGCTGCTCCTCACGGACGATGCCGCCCGCCTGCCGAAGCCACTCGAGGAGTACTTGCTGAGCGTGCAGCCGGGCTACGAGGACGACCCCGGCGAGGCGGTCTACAACCGCGCCTGGGTCCTTGGTGACGAGGACGCGGTCTCCGTCGAGGAGCAGGCCCAGGTCGACGCGATCACCGAGCTGATTCCCGTCCAGGCGAACGCCCCGTAGGATCTCGGGCCGCATGTCCGAGTTCGAACGTCCAGACCGCTCCGAGCGCGAGCCCACAATCGAGGACGTGCGCCAGCTGATGGGCGCGTCGACCCCTCACTTCGCCCTGCAGCTGCGCAATCGCATCCGCACGCTGATCGCACAGCTTCCGGAGGACCACCCCGCGCGCATCGAGGGCGAGGGCGAGATCGCTCGTCTCGATCAAATCGCGCTCGGCGCCGAGCGCCGCGGCCCGATCCAGGCCGGCGAGCACGGCCTGCCGAGCTACCGCGGCCCGGACTGAACGGCCTTCCCGAGCCGCCCGGGCCGCGCTACTCTCGTGACAGGCGCCACGAGGAAGGGGACACAATGGCCTGGGAGTTCAGCGTGCTGGTCGTAGCCAACGTGACCGCGGGCTCCGACGAGCTTCTCGACGCCCTCCGTAAGCGTGCCGAGCAGAGCTCCTGTCACTTCACGCTGCTCGTACCGGCAGGCGGCGCGGAGGCGCGCGGGCGGCTCGAGGCTGCGCTCGAGCGCATACGCGGCGCCGGGCTCGAGCACGTGTCCGGACAGGTCGGCGATCAGGACCCCGTGGTCGCCGTGATGGAGGCTTGGGACCCGATGAAGTTCGACGAGATCCTCGTTTCGACCCTCCCCACCGGAAGCTCGCGCTGGCTCGAGGCGAACCTGCCACGGCGGCTCGAGAAGCTGACGTCCGTCCCCGTCACGCATGTGGTCTCCACCCCCAAGGTCGAGCTGCAGACGAGTCCCGCGCCGAAGCGCGAGACCCACGGGGTGCTGTCGCCCCTCGCGGCGGCGTTTACGCGACGCTGAGGTCCGATGCGAGCCCGCTCAGGGCCGCCACCCGCTCGCGGTGCTCCGCCGCTGAGCCGAACATCAGCGCGTTCGCCTTGGCGCGCTTCAGATAGAAGTGCAGGTCGTGCTCCCAGGTGAAGCCGATGCCGCCGTGGACCTGGAGCGACGAGGTGCAGACGCGCCAGCCGGCGTCCGACGCGTAGGCCTTGGCCATCGAGGCCGCCTGGCCGAGGGAGTCGGGCTCGGCGTCGGCGCACCAGGCCGCGTAGTAGGCGCCTGAGCGCGAGCCCTCGACCTCGAGCAGCATCTGCGCGCAGCGGTGCGATACGGCCTGGTAGGCGCCGATCGGCCGGTCGAACTGCTTGCGCTCGCGCGCGTAGTCGACGGCCATCTCCATGGCGCGCTGGGCCACGCCCACGTTCTCGGCCGCGAGCGCCGCGCAGATCCGGTCGAGCGCGGGCTGGACGTCGCCGGGGAGGGCGTCGCCGCCGTCCGCGCGTACGCGGCCGAAGCGTCGCGTGGGGTCGAGCGCCTCGAAGGGCTCCACCTCCGCAGAGCCGCGTTCGGCGACCACGGCCCCGTCCTCGCTCGCCAGGACGATCAGGTCGGCGTCGCCCGCATCCGGGACCAGCCGTGCCTCGCCGCCGCGCAGCAGGCCGACCGTCCCGCGCAGCTCGCCGGACGCGAGCCCAGGCAGCCAGCGCTCGCGCTGCTCGTCCGAGCCGGCGGCCTGGATCGCGAGGCCTGCGGCGGAGTTCGAGAGGAACGGCACGGGCGCGAGCGCGTACCCGAGCTCCTCCATGAGGATGACCAGCTCGACAGTGCCGAGCTCCTGGCCGCCGTGCGCCTCGTCGATGAAGATGCCGGCCCAGCCGAGCTCGCACATCTCCTTCCACGCCTCGTCGTCGTAGGCCTTCGCCTCGATGAGCTCGCGAACGCGCTCGGGCTTGAAGCGGTCGGCGAGCAGATCCTTGGCGGTGCGCTTGATCGCCTGCTGGTCGTCGGTGAAGTCGAAGTTCATGTCGGAGCCTCTCCTAACGCAGCTTCGGCAGCCCGAGCACACGCTCGGCGATGATGTTCTTGAGGATCTCTGTGGTGCCGCCCTCGATCGAGTTTGCGCGCGAGCGCAGCAGGCGGTAGGTCCAGGGTGAGTCCCAGGCCGCCCCGTCCTCGCCCAGGATGTCGACGGCGAGCTCGGTCAGCGCCTGGTTGATCTCGCCCCACTGCCACTTCGGCAGCGAGCCCTCCGGGCCCGGCACCCCGCGCTTCATGATCTGCGTGAGGCCGCGCCACGAGTTCAGGCGCAGGAGCTCCACCTCGATCGTGAGCTGGGCGATGCGCTGTCGGATCACCGGGTCGTCCGCGACCCCGCGCTCCTGCGCCAGCTCCTTCAGGTCCTCGAGCGCGATCCGGAGGCCGGCCGCGGAGGCTGCGCCGAGGCCGGCGCGCTCGTTCATGAGGGTCGTGATCGCGACCCCCCAGCCGTTTCCCACGCCCCCCACGACGTTCTCGTCCGGGATGCGCGCCTCTTCGATGAAGAGCTCGTTGAACTCGGGCTGGCCGGTGATCTGGCGGAGCGGGCGGACCTGCACCGCCTCCTGCTCCATGTCCATGATGAAGTAGGTGAGGCCCTGGTGCTTCGGCACCTCCGGGTCCGTGCGCGCCACGAGCATGCACCACTTGGCCTTGTGCGCGAACGTGGTCCAGACCTTCTGGCCGGTCACGACCCACTCGCCGTTCGACTTGACGGCCCGGGTCTTCAGCGAGGCGAGGTCAGAGCCAGACTCGGGCTCCGAGAAGCCCTGGCACCAGATCTCGTCGCCGGTGAGGATCGCCTGCAGCCAGCGGTCCTTCTGCTCGTCGGTGCCGTGGTGGATCAGCACGGGGCCGCCCATCACCATGCCGAGCACGTTGGCCGGCTGCGGCGCCCGGGCGCGCGCCATCTCCTCGCCGAAGAGCGCCTGCTCGACGAGCGACGCGCCGCGGCCGCCGTACTCCTTCGGCCACGAGAAGCCGGCGTAGCCGGCGTCGAACAGCTTCCGCTGCCAGGCGCGTCGGTGGTCGAAGGCCGGGTCTTCGCCCGGGGGCTCATCGCCTGGGTGGTTATCCGCAAGCCAGGAACGCAGCTCGTCGCGGAATGACAGCTCGGACGGCGACAGCGTCAGGTCCATGGGCGGTAATGTACCAAGGAGTACACAACGTGGCCGCCACTCCCGACATCCCCCGCCGACTGCCGCGCGGCACGCACGGCCTCGACCGCCGGCTGGTGCTCGCCTCGCAGCGCACGCGGCTGCTCGAGGCGGTCGGCCGCGCCGTGGCCGAGAAGGGCTATGCGGACACGACCATCGACGACATCGTCCGCGGCGCGGGTGTCTCGAAGAAGACCTTCTACGAGCACTTCAGCGACAAGCAGGACTGCTTCGTGTCGGCCTACGAGGCCGCCGCCGAGCAGCTCTTCGAGCGTGTCCGTGACGCGCAGCTGCGGAACCCCGACGACGACTGGCTCGAGCGCACCCGCGCGGGCATCGTGGCCTACCTGCGCTGGCTCGCGGCCGAGCCCGCGCTCGCGCGCGTCTTCCTGATCGAGGTGGGAGCGGCCGGCCCCCGTGCCGCCGAGAGCCGCGAACGCCTGCGCGACCGCTACGCCGAGCTGATCGGACGGCTGCAGGCGGAGGCGCGCGCCGACTTCCCCGAGCTGCCCGAGCTGCCCGCGCAGATCTTCCACGCGGTCGTGGCCGCCGTCGACGACATCGTCGTGCGCGAGATCAGAGAGGGCGGCGCGGAGGACCTGCTGCGGCTGGAGCCGATCCTGCGCTACCTGCAGGTCGCGCTGCTCGCCGGGCCCGAGGTGGCGGCCCGCTCCGCCGATCTGGGTCAGTAGCTCTTCGGAAGGCCGAGCGAGTGCTCGGCGACGTAGTTGAGGATCATCTCCCTGGACACCGGCGCGGTGCGGATCAGGCGGGCTCCCCACCACATGTCGGACAGCCCGTACTCGAGCGCGAAGCCGTTGCCGCCATGCGTCTGGATGGCGCGGTCGACGCAGTGGATCGCCGCCTCGGCGGCCGCGTACTTCGCCATGTTCGACGCCTCGCCCGCGCCGGGCGCGCCGGCGTCGTAGAGGGCGGCCGCCTTCTGCATCATCAGCCGGGCCAGCTCGAGCTCGACCTTGGCCTCGGCCAGTGGGTGCGCGATGCCCTGGTGGGTGCCGATCGGGGCGCTCCAGACCTTGCGCTCGTTCGCGTACGCGGACGCCTTCGCCAGCGCGCGCAGGCCGGTGCCACAGCCGATCGCGGCGCCCATGATGCGCTCCGGGTTGAGCCCGTCGAACACCGGCCCGAGCCCTCCTCCCTCGCCGCCGATCAGCCGCTCCTCCTCGAGCTCGACGCCGTCGAAGAAGAGCGTCCACTGCTTGTCCGGGCCGAGGTAGGGCATCGGTATCTCGTCGCGGGTGAATCCGGGCGAGTCCACGTCGACGATCGCCAGCGACGGCAGTCCCAGTGAGCCGTCGGGCAGCCGGCTGCGCGCGACCACGAGCACCGCATCGGCGTGCTCGACGCCCGAGATGTAGGTCTTCTGACCGTTGAGCACGAAGCCGTCGCCGCGGCGCTCGAGCGAGGTCGCGAGGTTGTGGGAGTTCGTGCCGGCGTCCGGCTCCGTGATCGCGAAGGCCACCTTCGTGGTCCCGGCCGCGATGCCACGCAGCCAGCGCTCGTTCTGCGCGTCGCTGCCGTGGCGGGCGAGGATGTTGCCCACGATCGCGGGCGAGACGATGATCAGGATGAGCGACTTGCCGGAGGCGTAGACCTCCTCGCCCACGGCCGCCAGCCCGGCGATGCCGAGCCCACCGCCGCCCCACTCCTCGGGCAGGTTGATCCCGAGATAGCCCTTCTCCGCGAGCGCCCCCCACAGCTCGGTCGGCGGCTCGCCGGCGGCGTGCTTCCGGCGCGAGTAGTCATCCGGGAACCCGTCGCAGATACCCCGGACCGCGGCGCGTATCTGGCGCTCCTCCTCGGTCGGGACCAGTGGGAGCACAGCCTCGGTCGCGGTGGTCATGGCCGCATAGGATGCCACCGTGCGCATCGGGCTCTATCTCGCGTACTGGCCCTGGTTCTCGCCCGACGAGCAGATCGAGCTGGCGCGCCAGGCCGACCGCGCCGGGCTCGACTCGCTGTGGGTGGCCGAGGCCTGGGGGCAGGACGCCGTCTCCGTGCTCGGGCACCTGAGCGCCGTGACCGAGCGCATCGACCTGGGCGCGGGGCTCATGCAGATTCCGGCACGCAGCCCGGCGATGACCGCGATGACCGCGGCGACGCTCGACACGCTCTCCGGAGGCCGCTTCCGGCTCGGCCTCGGTCTGTCAGGGCCGCAGGTGTCGGAGGGCTGGCACGGGGTGCCGTTCGCGCGGCCGCTCGCCCGCACGCGCGAGTACGTCGACATCGTGCGGCGCATCCTGGCGCGCGAGGGACCCGTCGAGTACGAGGGCCAGGAGTACCGGCTGCCGGTCGACCCGGAGGGCCTCGGCAGGCCGCTCAAGCTGTTGATCCATCCCGTGCGCGAGCGCATCCCGATCTATCTCGGGGCGATCGGCCCGAAGGCGATCGAGCAGGCGGCGCAGATCGCCGACGGCTGGATGCCGTTCATGTTCACGCCCGACACGGCGGCGGAGCTGCTGCGGCCGTTCGAGGGCCGTGACGCCGACATCGCACCCGTCGTGATGGCCTGCGTCGACGACGACCTCGAGCGCGCCCGCGACCTCGCCCGGCCCTGGCTCGCCGTCTACCTGGGCGGCATGGGCGCGCGCGGCAAGAACTTCTACGTGGAGACGGCCGAGCGCTTCGGGCAGGGCGAGATTGCGCGCGAGGTGCAGCGGCTGTTCCTTGCCGGCGACCGTGCCGGTGCGGCGGCCGCGCTCAGCCCCGAGCTGATCGATGCCACGGCGATCTGCTGCCGGCCGGGCGAGCTCGACGAGCGGCTCGGCGCCTACGCCGAGGCCGGCGCGGACACGCTGGTGGTGCTGCCCTTCGGCGACCGCAGGGCGATCGTTGATGAGCTTGCCGCTGCGGTCGCGGCGGCTTAGGCCGATTGCGGGAGCGGCCGGGATGGTTCTCTGTCAGCCGGGTCGGCTCGGGCCCTCCTGGGCTCGGGACTCAAGTCAGGATGGTGGCGCTGACCGCGCGCGGTCCATCGCCGAACGATGTTCGATCGCGCTCAAGTCAGCGGCAACCGCTGACCAACACCCTCTTCCCCAGCCCAGACCCGCGACCGGCCCGGCGCTCGCTCGCGAAGGTCGCCCGCCTAGCCCTGGCCCGCCGCTTGGCGGGCGGCCTCGAGCTCGCGCTTGACGACCCCGCGCTGGTTGGGGATCCCGAGGCGCTGCTCGAGGATCGGGATGGCCTCGGCCGGGCGGCCCCCGAGCCGTAGCGAGCGGCCGAGGTTGAAGAGCGCGTAGGCGTAGTCGAGCTCGCCGGAACCGCTGAGCGCGTCCACCGCCTGCTGCAGCACGGGGATCGCCTCGTCGTAGCGCCCCTGGTTCATCAGGTCGAAGCCCTGCTGACCCAGGTCGGCGCCGCCGGCGGGCTGCTCGGCGGGCGCCTCCTCCTGCGGCTCGGGCTCGGGCGCCGGAGCCGGCTCGGCGGGCGCCTCCTCGGCCTCGGGCTCGGGCGCCGGGGCGGGGGCGGGCTGGGCCTGCCGGCGCTCGGCTCGCTGATTCTCGTTGCCGCGCTCCCGGTCGCGCTGCGGCTGCTGCTGAGCGACCGTGTCTGAGCGCTCACCGCCACCGCCGTCGTCGCCCCCGGACGCCAGCACCACGGCCACCACTGCGATCGCCAGTAGCACCAACAGTCCCGCAACCACGTACGGGACCGAGTGGCGTTTTCCGGCACCTGGATGTCCGGAATCGTCCACTCGCCGCGGCCGGGCAGGCGTGCGCGGCTCGGCCGCTGATGCGGGCGCCGGGTCCGGCGCCGGCGCGGCGGCCCGGCGCGGCAGGCGCCTCGTCGCGGCGGTGCGCGGCTCCTCCTCGACGGCGCGCGCCAGCTCGCCGGCCAGCTCCCCGGCGGACGCCGGGCGCTCGGCGGGATCGCGGGCCATGCCGCGGCGGAGGATCTCGGCGACCCCGGGCGAGGCGGCCGGCCAGTGGTCGCGCAGGTCGGGCGGTGGCCCAGACGAGATCGCATGCGCGATCTCCACCGGGGTCTTGCCGTCACGGGGCCGACGCCCGGCGAGTGTCTCGTAGCAGACCGCGGCCAACGCGTATATGTCGACGGACGGGCCGGGCTCGCGGCCCTCGAGCTGCTCGGGCGCCATGTAGGCGGCCGTGCCGAGCACCGTGCCGCTACGCGTTATGCGTGTGCTGTCGGACGCCGTCGCGATGCCGAGGTCGACGAGCTTCGTGACCGCGTCGTCGCGCAGCAGCACATTGGCCGGCTTGACGTCACGGTGGACCACCCCGTGGGCATGGGCGTGGTCGAGCGCCCCGCCGAGCTCGCGCGCCATGCGCGCCACCCGCCGCGGCCCCAGCGGGCCGTGCCGAAGCGCGGACGCGAGCGACTCGCCCGGGACGTACTCCATGACGATGAGGACGCCCTCGTCGTCCACGGCGGTGTCGTAGACCGAGACAAGGTTGGGGTGGTTGAGCGACGCGCCCAGCTTCGCCTCGCGCACGAAGCGCTGCTCGACATCCGCCGGGCTGTCGGCATGCAGCCGCTTGACCGCCACCTGGCGGTCAAGTCGTTCGTCCTGGCAGAGCAGGACGGAAGCCATTCCCCCGGAGCCCAGGTGCCTGAGAACTCGGTAGCGCCCGTCCAGCAGCGGTCCGTGCGTCGATGCCGGCACTCGCCCGGTGGTACCCGCACAGCCCCCGGGCCTAACCGGAGGCGCTGTTGTTTTTAGAGGCGCTGGATGAGCGTGCCCGTGCCCAGGCCGCCGCCGCAGCACATCGTGACGAGCCCGATCTCCTTGTCGGAGCGCTCGAGCTCGTGCACCAGGGTCGTGATCAGGCGCGCACCGGTCGATCCCAGCGGGTGCCCGAGCGCGATCGCGCCACCGTTGACGTTCACCCGCTCCATGTCGGGCTCGAGCTCACGGCGCCAGGCGGCGAGCACCGAGGCGAACGCCTCGTTGACCTCGAACAGGTCGATGTCGCCGATCGCCATGCCGTTGCGCTCCAGCAGCTTCTTCGTCGCCGGGATCGGGCCGGTGAGCATGATCACGGGGTCGACGCCGACGGTCGTCTGGTCGACCACCTTGGCGCGCGGCTTGAGGCCAAGCGACTCGGCCTTCTGGCGCTCCATCAGCAGCACCGCGGCGGCGCCGTCGGAGATCTGCGACGAGTTGCCGGCCGTGATCTTGCCGTCCTCCTTGAAGGCCGGCTTCAGCTGGGAGAGCGTCTCGAGGTTCGAGTCCGGCCGGATGCCCTGGTCGGTCACGTAGGTGCTGCCGTTGACCTGGAAGGGGATGATCTCGCGCTCGAAGCGGCCCTCCTCGGTCGCGCGATGCGCGTTCAGATGCGAGCGCACGCCGATCTCGTCGAGCTCGGAGCGTGGGATCTCCCACTTGTCGGCGATCATCTCGGCGGAGATCCCCTGCGGGACGAGGTTGTACTTCTCCATCAGCTCGGGCGGCCAGGGCGAGCCGACCTCGTCGACCCACTTGAAGCCGATCCCCATCGGAATGTGGCCCATGTGCTCGACGCCCGACCCGATCGCCACGTCGTGCACGCCGGACGAGATCAGGGCGGCGGCGAAGTTGACCGCCTGCTGCGCCGAGCCGCACTGGCGGTCCACGGTGGTGGCGGGTGTCTCGACAGGGAGGCCGGCCTGGAGCCAGGCGTTACGGCCAACGTTGAACATCTGCTCGCCGTACTGCTGCACACAACCGGTGATCACGTCCTCCACCTGGGACGCGTCGATGCCCGCGCGCTCGATGACCTCGGTGTAGGTCTTGCCGAGCAGCTCGTTCGGGTGGGTGTCCTTGTAGTAGCCCTTCTCCGGGTGCCCGCGGCCGATCGGCGTGCGTGCCGCCTCGACGATCACAACCTCGCGCCCGTTTCCGTTCTGCATCTCAGCGTTTCCTCCGTTGTGGCACACCCAATCCCGCGAGGCCGCCTGTGGCGCTCGTCACGGGCTATGTGGTAAAAGCCTACTCGATTGACTGACTAGTCAACCAAGGCCCTCTGGAGCTCTCACAGCATGAAAGACCGGCTTGGAATCGCAGGAAGCGGGGCGATCGCCTGCGGGCTTGCGCGCGCCGCCGCGGACACCCATAACGTCGTACTGTGGGCCCGCTCGAACGGCTCGCGCGACCGTGCCTGCGCCAAGGTCGAGGACGGCGCCGAGGTCGTGACCGACCTTTCGGAGCTCGCCGCCTGCGGGGTGATCGTCGAGGCGATCACGGAGGAGCTCGACGCCAAGCGCGGCCTCTACAACCGGCTCGGCGAGGTGCTTCCCGCGGAGACGGTGCTTGCCACCACAACCTCCTCGCTGTCGGTGGCGGAGCTCGCCGCGGCGAGCGGGCGCGCCGACCGCTTCGGGGCGCTGCACGTGTTCAACCCGGTCGAGCGCATGAAGCTGGTCGAGCTGTCCTTCCCCGACGAGGCCTCCGCTCAGACCAGACGGAGTCTGCACGGCCTGTGCGAGGCGCTCGGCAAGACCGCCGTCGAGGTACCGGATTCGGCCGGCTTCGTCGTCAACAAGCTGCTCTTCCCCTACCTCTTCGACGCCGTGCGGCTGCTGGAGCGCAACGGCATCGACCCGGAGTCGATCGACACCTGCATGAGGCTCGGCGCCGGCCATCCGATGGGCCCGCTCGCCTTGCTCGACTTCGTGGGCCTCGACGTGGCGGTTGCGATCGGCGAGTCGATCGGCGCCGACATCCCTCCGCGCGTGCGCGAGCTGATCGCCGAGGGCCGGCTCGGACGCAAGGCGGGCGCGGGCTTCTACGACTACGGCCAGCGCTAGGCGCGCAGCCGCTTCGGCGCTGTCGACATCCCGGCGGCCAGGTCCCAGACGACGTCGGCCTCGCCGATGCCCTGGCGCTCGGCGAGCTCGGAGACGCGCTCCCAGGGCAGGCTTGCCTCGGGCAGGTCGTCCCAGCGCGCCAGCTCGAGCGCCTCGAGCGCCGCAGCGAGTGCAGCGGGCGGCTCCTCCTGGTCCTTGATCAACGCACGCAGGGCGTCACACTGGGAGTCGCTGAGCTTCACGCACCACATGCCCCGGAAACCTCCTAGAGGGAGAACCAGCCTGGGTTCGAAGCTAGCCCTCGAGGCGGACGGATCGCTCAGGCGCTCTCGTCGCGCTGGCGCCGCTCGCCGGAGCCGCGCTGCCCGGCCGCGGCCTGCTCCACCGGCCGCTCGAGGCCCGGAGCCGGCCCGCTCTCGCCGCGAGCGTGGTGATCGCGGATGCGGACGGCCTCGACGCGGTTCTCCCGGACCGCCTCGACGCGCAGCGAGTAGCCGTTGACCTGGATGATGTCGCCCCGCTTGGGGAGGCGCCCGAGCTTGGCGAACACGAAGCCGCCGACGGAGTTGTAGGCATCCGAGTCGACGGGCAGGTTGAGCCCGTAGTCCGCGAGGTCGGTGATCGGCACGTGCCCGCGCACCCACCAGTCGCCGTTCGCGAGCCTGCGCACGCCGGCGACCGCCGGATCGGTCTCGTCGGCGATCTCGCCCACGACCTCCTCGATGATGTCCTCGATCGTGACGATGCCGGCGGTGCGGCCGTACTCGTCGACCACGACGGCCATCGAGGCGCGCTCGCGCTGGAGATCGGCGAGCAGGTCGTCGAGCGGCTTGGTCTCGGGCACGATCAGCGCGTCCTTCACGGAGTCCTCGATCGAGGCGTCCGGGCCCTCGTTCAGCAGCTTGCGCACGAGCGAGTTGGCGTGTACGACGCCCCGGATGCGGTCCGTGTTCCCCTCCTCGGTGACGACGAGGCGCGTGTGGCCCGAGTCGACGCAGCGCCGCAGGGCCAGCTCGACGGTCTCGGAGATGTCGACCGTCACGACCGCCGGGATCGGCGTCATCACCTGGCGCACCTGCTGCTCGTGCAGGTGGAAGACGCCTGACAGCATGCCCGCCTCGCCCGGGTCGATCTTGCCGCCGTGGGCGCTGCGGGCGATCAGGAGCTTGAGGTCCTCGGACGAGGAGATTTCCTCGAACTCGGCCTTCGGGTCGACGCCGACGAGCCGCAGGATCGCGTTCGAGGCCGTGTTCAGCAGCCAGATCAGGGGGCTGAGGGCGACCCGGAACCATTGCAGCGGGCGCGCCACGCGCAGCGCCGTCCGCTCGGCGTGGACGATCGCGTAGATCTTCGGCACCTGCTCGCCGACGGTGATGTGCAGCGCCGTGGTGATCAGGTAGGCGATCGCGAGCGAGATCGCCAGCGACAGCCCGTGCGAGATCGAGCTGCCGAACGCATTCTCGATCAGGCTCGCAATCGCGGGCTCGCCGAGGAAGCCGATGCCGAGCGAGGCCATCGTGATGCCGAGCTGGCAGGCGGACAGGTACTCGTCGATCTTGTCGATCTGGGCGAGCACGAGCGCCGCGCTGCGGCGGCCCTCGTCGCGCATCACCTCGACCCGCCCCTCGCGGGTGCGCACGAGCGCGAACTCAGCGGCAACGAAGAAGCCGTTTGCCGCGACGAGCAGCAGCACGCCGACCAGGAAGAGCAGCTCGGTCATCTCAGACCGGCAGCCCCTGCTGCTTGTGAGTTCCTACTTCGAGGTGGATCGTCGTCGCTCATCAGGCGGACGAAACGATGTTAGCGGCAGACATGCCATCCTCGTTTCCGATGCGAATCGCTTCCCTTGTCCCATCAGCCACCGAGATGCTCTTCGCCCTCGGCCTTGGTGACGACGTCGTCGCCGTCACTCACGAGTGTGACTACCCGGAGGGGGTCGAGCAACTCCCCCACCTGACGCGCAGCGTGATCCCCGGAGGCCTCGAGCCGGCGGCGATCGACGCCGCCGTGCGTGAGCGCACGAGCCGCGGCGAGGCGCTCTACGAGCTCGACGAGGACACGCTCGCGGACCTCGACGTCGATCTGATCGTGACCCAGGCGGTCTGCGAGGTGTGCGCGGTCTCCTACGACGACGTGCGCGCCGTCGCCGAGCGGCTGCCGACCCAGCCGCGCGTGATCTCGCTCGACCCGTCGACGCTCGGCGAAGTGCTCGCGGACATCCCGCGGCTCGCCGAGGAGGCGGGCGTCCCGGAGGCGGGCGAGGCACTCGCCGAGGAGGCGGCCGAGCGAATCGAGGAGGTCGAGCTCGCCATCGCGGGCGACCCGCGCCCGCGCATCGCGGCGCTCGAGTGGCTCGACCCGGTCTTCGTGGGCGGGCACTGGGTCCCTCAGATGATCGAGCTCGCGGGCGGCGAGGACGTGCTCGGCTTGGCCGGCGAGAAGTCACGCACGGTCGAGTGGGCAGAGATCGAGGCGGCGGCGCCCGACATCGTGATCTCGATGCCCTGCGGGCTCTACGCCGAGCAGGCGGCCGCCGAGACGATGCGCCACCGCGAACGGCTGGCGGCGCTCGGCGCGCGCGTCGTGGCCGTCGACGCGGCGGCCTACTTCTCCCGCCCCGGCCCGCGGCTCGTCGACGGCATCGAGCTGCTCGCCCACATCCTCCACCCGGACGTCTTCGAGGCGCCGCCCACGCGCCGTTCGATCGAGCTCGACCTGCAGCCGCCGGCGCGCGTCTAGCCGCTGGCGACCGCGATCGACCCGGCCAGCGCGACGAGGCCGAGCGCGCCGCAGATGAGCGGCGCCACCGACTGTGGCATGCGCACCTGGTCGCCGAGGTCGAACAGCACGAGAGCCGCGAGCCCGCCGCCGATCAGCCCGCCGATGTGGCCGCCGATCGAGATGTTCGGCACGGTGAAGGTGATGACCAGATTGAGGACGATCCAGATACCGAGCCCACTCTCCATCAGGCTCAGTCCGCGGTTGCGCGCGTAGACGGCGGCCGCCGCCATCAGCCCGAAGATCGCGCCCGAGGCACCGACGGTGAGCCCGTCCGGCTCGAGCAGCAACGCCCCGAACGACCCGCACAGCAGCGAGACGAAGTAGATCAACGCGAAGCGCATCCGGCCGATCGCCGGCTCGAGCAGTGAGCCGAGGATCCAGAGCGAGAGCATGTTGAAGAGCAGGTGGAAGAAGCCGGCGTGCAGGAAGCCCGCCGTGACGATGCGCCAGTACTCGCCGTCCGCCACCGCGGAGGCCGACAGCGCGCCGTCGGTCAGCAGCCGGCTGCCGCCCAGGCCGCCGCCGCCCGTCGCGCTCGCGCCGCCGAGCGCCCCGCCCAGGAACACGAGCACGTTGATCCCGATCAGCAGGTAGGTCAGCGTCGGCTCGTCGGAGCGCGCGGTCGAGCGCAGCGTGCGCGCCTTGGTGCGCTGGTTCGCGCACTCTGGGCAGCGCATTCCGACCGACGTCGTGGTCATGCAGTCGGGGCAGATCGGCCTTCCACAGTTCGAGCAGTGGACGCCGGTTTCCCGGTTCTTATGGCGGTAGCAGACCTCCATGGGAGCGGAGGCCCAGATTAGCTACAGCGGGACGCTCAGAATCGGCTGTTCGCTGGGGGCCGTTGCTCCTCCGCGCGGCTCGCGCGTCACGAGCACGGCCTGCGCGCCACTCAGGTCCTCAGGCACGGCGACCGCGCCGCTGCCGTCCGGGCTCACCTCGAAGGTCGGCTGCGGGATGATCATCCCGTCCCGCTGGACCCAGGCCTGGTAGACCTCGCGGCCGCGCAGATCGGGCATGCCGTTCACGCGCAGAATCGCGCCGTCCTGTCCGTCGCCTTCGACCCTGAGGTTGCCGGTCCCCTGTGGGATGCGCTCCTGATCGACCGTCGCCACGACCGTACGGCCGCCGTCGTCGCCGCCGAGCTGGGCGACGGCGAAGCCCGCCACCAGTCCCAGCAGGAGCGCCGCGACCGCGAAGGCCGGACGCAGCGAGGGCAGCCGCAGGCGTTCGCGCAGCGGCGGGCGGGACCGGGCCGGCGGCGCCGCCCACATCTGCTCGCCTTCGCCTGCAGCCGCCTCGCGCGCCTCTCGCTCGACGATCTCCATGAGCGAGGTCTTGAGGCCCACCGGCGGCTCGACCTGCTCGACCGAGCGCGGCAGGGCGTCGGCCGCCGGGCGCAGCTGTTCGATCTCGGCGCGGCACTCCCAGCAGTCCTCCAGGTGCTGCTCGAAGGCCTCGCGCTCGTCGTCCGTAAGCGCGCCCAGGAGGTAGGCGCCGATCTCCTCTCGATAACTCGTGTGATCCCTGTCCATCATGCAAATCCCCCTGCCGCGTAGCCCTCGGAGAGCTGACGGCGCATCTTGTCTAGGCCGAGCCGCATGCGGCCCTTGATGGTGCCCACGGGCTCCTCCAGCAACTCGGCTATCTGGCTGTGGCTGAACCCGCCGAAGTAGGCGAGCTCGATCGTCTTGCGCTGCTCGTCCGGGAGCGTCTCCAGCGCGTCGCGGATGTTGCGCGCCTCCTCCCGGCGGGCGACCTCCACCTCGGTGCGCTCGGGTGCCTCCTGGCGCTCCTCGATGCCCTCCATGGTCTCGCGCCGGCGGTCGTGGACCATGCTCCGGCGCAACGCGTCGATCGTCCGGTTGTGGACGATCCCCAGCACCCAGGTCCGGACGCTTCCCCGCGCCTGGTCGTAGCGCAACCGGCTCCGCCAGATCGACAGGAAGGCCTCCTGGACTATGTCCTCTGTGGCCCCGCGGTTGCCCACCATTCGATAGGCCAGCGAGAAGGCCGCGCCGCCGTGGCGGTCAAACAGCAGCTCGAATGCCCGCGGGTTCCCGCTCTGAACGAGCTGCATCACCTCCTCGTCCGCAAGGTCGCGGATGTCTTTGGCCATGGCGGTGTATTCCTACGCGGCGCAGGTCCCTTTGGATCAGCCGCGAATGCAAGATCAGCTAACGGAAGGATTCGCCGTGGAAGAACGGTCTCCCGCACAGGTCTTCGCGCTGGTAATCGGCCTGACCCTCGTGGTCGCGGGGATCGCCGGCTTCTTCTACAACGCGAGCTTCGAGACGGGCGAAGACCTGCCGCGCGACGCCGTGATCGGCATCCTCGACGTCAACGGCTGGCACAACGTCCTGCACATCGTCACGGGCGTGATCGGCCTGGCGCTGGTCGGCTCGTACGACGGCGCGCGGCTGTTCGCGATCGTGGGCGGAGCCGTCTACATCCTCGTCGCCGTGGCGGGCTTCATCGCGGGGGACGGCGGCGAGCTCGTCGGTCTCATCCCCGTCAACACCGAGGACAACTTCCTGCACGTGCTGATCGGGATCGCCGGACTCGGTGCCGGCCTCGCGACCCCGGCCGTCGAGCCGCCCAGCGTCGCGACGGCCTAGCGGCGCAGGCGCTTCTGCACGTCCGTGGCGACGCCGCGCATGCTGCGCTGGAGGGCCTTGACCCCGGTCACCTGACGCTTCTTGTGCTGCTGGCGCGCGCGAACGAGCACGAGCCCGCCGGCGGCCGCCCCGCCGACCACGATCGCCGTGACCGTCGGCACCCAGTTGCGCGGATCGCGCATGGCGGACAGCTCCCAGTCCGCGAGCTCGTCGGCCGCCGCCTCGGTCAGCTCCGAGAGACCGCGCTCGAGCCTGTCCGAGAGCCGCTCGGGGGGCTCAATCGGCACGAGGGCCGAGCGCAGCAGCTGCTCCACACGATCGACGTCACTCATCGGCCTGGTCCTCCTCGTTCAGCCCCTGCTCGAGCTGCCGTATGGCTCTGTGAATCAACACCTTGGTGGCCCCTTCGGAGCGGCCCAGCGCCCGTGCGATCTCGCGGTTGTCCATGTCGAGCGCGAAGCGCATGATCAGCGCCTCGCGGCGATCGTCGGGAAGTTTCGACACGCCCTCGAGAACCTCCTTCACCTCCTCGCGCCCCTCCACCACGCGCTCCGTGTCGAGCGGCGCGGTCAGGATCGCGGCGTCGTCGAGGTTGGTCTGGGGCTTGCGCGAGCGGTCGCGGTAGTAGTTCGCCGCCAGGTTGTGGGCGATCCGGATGAGCCACGGCCGCAGCGGTCGCCCGTTCGACTCGCGCTGGGCACGCTCGAAGTGGCGATACGCCTGAACGAAGGTCTGCTCGGTGATGTCCTCGGCGTCGTGGTGGTTGCCGATCCGGTAGTAGGCGTACGAGTAGACGTCGCGCAGATGCGCCCGGTACAGCTCCGTGAAGTCGCGGTCGAGGCGCTGCTTGTCGGCCAACTCGGGCACCCGTCATCGGAGCGTACTCCCGCTCAGGCGGCGTGGCTCTTGTGGCCGAGGGCGCGAGCGGAGCGCACGCTTTCGAGCCACTGGTCGGGCGAGGCCTCTCCATCGAGCACCTCGCTGAGGCCGGCGGTAACAGGAGCGTCGATGCCGCGCCGCTCGAACGCGAGCCCGAGCAGCGGCAGTGTGGCGCGCGAGTCGGCCGTCTGGCCGCCCGCCTTCGCGCTCGCCACGAGGTCGCCCGCGCCGGCGCGGCCGGCGAAGGTCTCGCTGCGGCCGCCGCTCGCCACGGCGAGCTCGTGCACCTCCGAGAAGACGCGCTCTGCGGCCGCCCCTGCGAGTGTCGCGCCGCCCCGCGCGGCCGCGGCGGAGGCAAGCGCAGCCGCGTCGGTCGCGCAGGCGGCGAACTCGGTGCCGGTGACGTCGTCGGTGGCGTCGACGCTGAGGCCGCCGGCGCCGAGCACGTCGCGCAGCTGCCGGCGCAGATCCGGGTCGCGGGTGGCGACGACCGCGGAGGCGCCCTGCTCGATCATCTCGCGCGCGTGCGCCGGGCCGGCGAGCGTGGCGACGGCGCGGGCGCGCACGCGCTCCGAAACGAAGGCAGCCGGCGTCGTGCCGAGCGGCGGCACGAGGCCCTTCGAGGCGACGAGCACCGACGAGCGGTCGTGCATCCGGGTGCCGACCTCACCGAGCACCGCCGCCAGGCTCGCGCAGGGTACGGCGAGCACGACGATGTCGACGCCGGTCAGGTCGAGCTCGGAGACGGTCCGGACCTTGATGGCGGAGTCGAGCTCGACACCGGGCAGGTACGCGCCGTTCACGCGCTCGGCCTCGACGCGTGCCGCCTGCGCCGCGGTACGGCAGCCGAGCTGGACCTGAAGTCCCGCGCGCGCCAGGACGAGCGACGCCGCGGTGCCCATGCGGCCGCCGCCGACGACAGCGGCGGTCCTCAGCGGCGGCAGACCGCCGAGCCACTCCCACTGGAGCTGGACGCAGGGCCAGATGCGCTCCGTGACCTCGCCGGCCAGGAACGGTGACGGGTCCTCCACGCGCGGGAAGGTGAGTGGGGCGCCGAAGCGGAGATGCACCTTGACCGGCTTGATCAGCCAGCCGTCGCGTGCACGCTCGGAGCCCGTGACAGCGATCGGGACGACCGGCTTGCCGCTCTGAGCGCGAGCCGGCCGACGCCGCGCTTCGGGCGCTGCAGCGAGCCGGTCCGGATGCGCGTTCCCTCGGGGAAGAGCACGACCGCGTGGCCGTTCTCGAGCAGCGCCAGCGCGGTGGCGACCGACTCCTCGTCGGCCTCGCCGCGGCGCACCGGGAAGGCGCCCATGCAGTTGAGGACCCAGCCCATCAGCGGGTTCCGGAACATCTCGCGCTTGGCCATGAAGAAGATCGGCGCCTTGACCGAGCAGCCGATCGCGAACGGATCCAGGAAGCTGCGGTGGTTGGACGCGAGGATGACGCCGCCCGCCGGGACGTGCTCGCGCCCGAGCCGGCGGACGCGGAAGTAGAGGAGGATCGCCGGCTTGATGATCATGCGGATCGGCCAGTAGACGGGCTTGAAGACCCCACGCCGGCGCGTCCGCTCGTGGTAGACGTCGAGCGAGCGGGGCGTCACTGTCCCTCCTCCGCGGGCATGTGAACCCCTACCCCACCGCCGCCAGGCTCGTTACGCTGGTGGACGATGGAGTTGCGACGACCGCTGAACGGTGCGATCGCCGGCGCCGCCGCAGCCGGGGTCTGGGCCGCCCAGCAACCGCTCGACAAGCGCGTCTTCGGCACGGACTACGACGATGTGCAGCTGCTCGGCAAGCTGGTCGCCCGCGGACCCGCCGCCACCGCCGCCGGCCTCGCGCTGCACATGTTCAACGGGGCGCTCTTCGGCACCGTCTACGCGCTCGTGCGCCCGGTGGTGCCGGCACCGCCGCTCGTGACCGGCGTCGCCGCCGCACTCGGCGAGAACTTCGCGCTCTGGCCGCTCGGCCGCGTCATCGACCGGGTGCACCCGGCCCGCGCAGAGCTGGAGCCGCTCACCGGCAACCGGCGCGCCCTCGCGCAGGCCACCTGGCGCCACCTGCTGTTCGGCGTGACGCTCGCCGAGCTCGAGCGCCGCCTCAACGACATCGGCGAGTTCGAGCCGCTGGAGGAGGTCCCGGCCTCGTCCAACGGACACGGGAACCTCGAGCACGCCGCCGTCGGTGCCACCGAGTCCTAGACTCGCTTCGAGATCCTTCGCCGGAGTAGCTCAGTTGGCCAGAGCGCCGCTCTTGTAAAGCGGATGTCGCGGGTTCGAATCCCGCCTCCGGCTCCTCCTACAGCAGCACCTGGCGCGAGCTCAGGTGCGCGCCCACCTTGCGCTTCACGCGCTGCAGCGCGTTGTCGACGGTCTTCGTGTCGCACTCGAGCCGGGCGGCGATCGCCTCGTAGCTGTGGCCGTCGAGGTAGAGCGAGAGCACCGAGCTCTCGAGGTCGGAAAGGACGCTCGACAGGCAGGCGACCAGGCAATGGAGCTCCTCCGAGGAGATCACCTGGTTGACCGGGTCGTGCGCGCTCGGGCCGGGCAGCAGCTCGTCGAGGGTCGGGTCGCCGTCCCCCCCGCCGGCGGCGGGCGTCTGCGAGAACGAGACGTACTCGTTGAGCGGCGTGTGCTTGTTGCGCGTGGAGGTCTTGACCGCGGTGATGATCTGGCGCGTGATGCAGAGCTCGGCGAAGTTGCGGAAGCTCGACTCGCGGTCCGTGCGGTAGTCGCGCACCGCCTTGTAGAGCCCGACGAGCCCCTCCTGGATGAGGTCGTCGGCGTCGCCGCCGATCAGGAAGTACGAGGAGGCTTTGAGGCGTACGAAGCCGTAGTAGCGCTTGACGATGCGGTCGTAAGCGTCCTTCTTGCCCTGCTTGGCGAGCGCGATCAGATAGTGATCATCTAGCTCGACCTGAGAGTGAGACTTGAACCCCGCCGGGCGGGAGGTGACGGAAGCAGCCATCGAAAGCTCCTCTTCGGGCCGGCAAGGGCCCTTGAAGCTCGTGACGCACTACCTCCCCTGGCGTCAGGTTGTATCTGAAGGCGAGCCCTAAAGCTCGACTTCAGCCTGATCTGGCGGGCAGTATTGCCTTGTTATGGAGCCCTGTCAAGGCCCTTTCGAAAGTGCAAGATTCCGTACACGAGCGCCGCGGCAGCCGTCGAGACGTTGAGCGAGCCGACGCGGCCCGAGTGCGGCAGGTGGATCAACTCGTCACATGCCGAAGCCACGCGCGGGCGCAATCCCCTCCCCTCGGAGCCCAGAACGAGCACCACGCGGCCGCGATAGTCGGGCCGGTGGTAAGGGACACGCGCGTCCGCGGCGGCCCCGTAGACCCAGGCCTCGTGCTCCTTCGCGCTGCCGAGCCACTCGGCCAGGTTGCGCACGCGGGCGACCTCGAGGTGCTCGACGGCGCCGGCCGAGGCCTTGCACACCGCGGGCGTTATCTCGGCCGAGCGCCGCTCCGGCAGCACGACTCCCGAGCAGCCCGCCGACTCCGCCACACGGCAGACGGCGCCTAGGTTGTGCGGGTCCTGGATCTCGTCCAGCGCCAGCACGAGCGCGTCGTCCGACTCGAGCAGCGAGTCCGCATCCGCATAGGTGTAGGCCTCGACCTCCGCGCAGATGCCCTGATGGTCGGGTGAGCCGGCACGCTGCTCGACCTCCTCGACGGAGACGATGCGCGAGTCGACCTCGGCGAGCAGCACCTCGTGCGAGGCGCGCTCCGTGGCGTAGACGCTCTTCACGCGGCGCTTGCCGCGGATCGCCTCGCGGACCGGGTTGCGCCCGTAGACGATCACGCCGAGCCGAGCGGTACGAGCTTGGCTCCGTCCGGCGTGTCGCGGATCTGCCAGCCCGCCTCGGCGAGCTGGTCGCGGATCGCGTCCGCTCGCTCGAAGTCGCGCGCGGCGCGCGCGGCGTCGCGCTCCTCGGCGAGCCGGCGGAGCTCGTCCGGCGCCTCCTCGTCGCCGCTCTCGAGCAGCGACTCGAGGCCGAGCAGGTACAGCATCTCGCCGAGCCGGCCGGGGCCGAGCGTCTCGCCGGCGTCGATGCGCCGGTTGGCCTCGGCTGACCCAGTCGAACAGGACCGCGCGTGCCTGAGGAGTGTTGAAGTCGTCGGCGAGCGCGTCGAAGAAGCGCTCCGCGTACTCATCCATGCCGGGCGCCTCGGCGTCCGGGTCGAGCCGGCGGACGAGCTCGCGCACCCGATCCGCGGCGCGGCGCGCGTCGGCGAGCGCCTCCTCGGTGTACGCGAGCGGCTTGCGGTAGTGGGCGCCGACCAGCCACATCACGAATGCTTCGCGCCCGAACTCTTCGAGAGCGCCGTGCAGCAGCCGGATGTTCCCCACCGACTTCGCCATCTTCTCGGCGCCCATCTCGACCATGCCGTTGTGCATCCAGACCCGCGCGAGCGGCTTCCCGCGCGCGGCCTCGGTCTGGGCGATCTCGTTCTCGTGGTGCGGAAAGACCAGGTCCGAACCACCACCGTGGATCTCGAAGTCGACGCCGAGGATCTCCTCGGCCATCGCGGAGCACTCGATGTGCCAGCCGGGGCGGCCCTCGCCCCAGGGCGCCTCCCAGAAGGTGTCCTCGCCGTCCTTGCGGGCCTTCCAGAGGGCGAAGTCCTGGGGCGCCTCCTTGACCGCGGCCGCATCGTCGCCCTCGCCCTGCTGCATCTCCTCGAGCGGGCGGTTCGAGAGCTTGCCGTAGTCCGGGTAGGACGACACCCGGAAGTAGACGTCGCCTCGGGCCTCGTAGGCGTGGCCGGACTCGACGAGCGCCTCGATCAGCTCGACGATCGGCCCGATCGTCTCGGTGGCGCGCGGCTCCGAGTCCGGCCTGCCGAGGCCAAGCCCGTCGGTGTCCGCGATGTACGCGTCGGTCATCTCGCGCGCGAGCTCGGCGCTCGCGACGCCCCGCTCGCGGGCGGCGTCGTAGATCTTGTCGTTGACGTCCGTGATGTTGGCGACGAAGCTCGTCTCGTAGCCCTCGTGCTCGAGGAAGCGCTTGAGCAGGGCGAACACCACGAACGGGCGGGCGTTGCCGACGTGCACGCGGCCGTAGACCGTGGGGCCGCACGCGTAGATACCGACCTTGCCGGGCTCGCGCGGCTCGAGTGGGATCACGGAGCCGCGCAGGGTGTCGTGGATGCGAATCGTCCGCACGGGCCCCAAGGCTACGAGACGGGCGGGCGGCGCTCCGCCCAGCCGAGCTCGGCCTCGAGCTGGGCGGCCAGGCCGATCAGAGTGGCCTCCGCCCCATGGCGGCCGACGAGCTGGACGCCGAGCGGCAGCCCGTCGTCGCTCATGCCCACCGGCACCGACATCGAGGGCTGGCCCGTCAGGTTCCAGTGGCCCGTGAATGGATAGGCCGCGATCATCCCGAGCAGCGTCGCAAGCGCGCTGCGCCCCTCCCACTGGCCCGCGGCCACGGGCGGGCGCGCCGTCGTCGGGGTGAGCAGGACGTCGTGGCGCTCGAAGTAGGGGCCGGTCCTGTCGTTCGCGTCGTTGCGCCGCGCCCATTCGAGCAGCGGAGGCGGAATCTGGCGCCCGAGGCGGGCGAAGCCACGCGTGCGGCGCTGGAGGCGCTCCGGGCGCTCGACGCGCTCGGCGTCCTGGGCGATTCCCCCGAGGTAGCGCTGGACGACCGGGCTGAGCACCGGATAGGCCGGGTCGTCCTGCTCGACGCGGTGGCCGAGCGACCGCAGCCGTGCGGCCGTGTCGTCGACGAGCCCCTGCATCTGAGAGTCCACCCGCGCGACGAGTGCGGGCTTCACCGAGTGGCCCACGCGCAGCTCGGGGGACGGGTTCGCGGCGGCGGCCGCGAGGTCGGGCGAGCCCGCCCCGACACCCATCAGAAGTGCGGTGTCGGCCACGGTCCTGGTCACGAAGCCGGCGACACTCAGGCCGTACCAGTGCTCGCCCGGGGGCGACAGCGGGATCAGGTCGCGCGTCGGCTTCAGGCCGACGAGGCCACAGTTCGCGGCCGGCAGCCGGATCGAGCCGGCGCCGTCGGACGCAGTCGCCGCAGCGCACAGCCCCGCGGCGACCGCGGCGGCGCTGCCGCCGCTGGAGCCGGCCGCGCTGCGGCCGGTGTTCCAGGGGTTGCGCGTGACCCCGAACGACGGCCCCTCGGTGTCGCCCATGATCGCGAGCTCGGGCAGGTTCGTCTTGCCGATGATCACGGCGCCGGCGGCCCGCAGCCGGCGCACCAGCTCGCTGTCCTGACGCGCGGGAGTGAAGTTGGCCGCCGTGCCGAGCGTCGTGACCTCGCCGGCCAGGTCCTCCACGTCCTTGACCGCGATCGGCACGCCCAGCAGCGGCCGCTGCGCGCCGTCCTCGCCGGCGGCCCGCCGGGCGTCCGCCTGCTGGGCGTCGATGAGCGCGCGCTCGCCGAGCACGGTGCGGAAGGCGTTCAGCTCGGGGTCTATCCGCGCGATTCGCTCGAGGTAGAGCTCGACCAGCTCCTTGGACGAGACCTCGCCGCTGCGGATCAACTCGGCCTGCCGGACGACCCCGGCGAATGCAAGCTCCTGCTCGGTCATCGGGTCGGAGAATCTACGCGAGCGCCAGGCGGACGGCGCGTCAGCGTGAGAAAGTCCAAGACGATGGAGCCCTACTTCGACCTCGGCACCTACACGCGCGGGACGTCGACGGCCTCGACGAGCGCCCAGACGTGGTTCGACCGCGGACTGATCTGGTCCTATGCGTTTCACCACGAGGAGGCGATCCGATGCTTCGAGCGCGCGCTCGAGCACGACCCTGGCTTCGCGATGGCGCACTGGGGCATCGCTTACGCGATCGGGCCGAACTACAACAAGGAGTGGGAGGCGTTCGACCCGATCGACCTCGCGGCGTCGCTCGAGAAGGCGTGCGCCGAGGTCGCGGCCGCGCGGGAGTCCGTGAATCGCGCCGCCCCGATAGAGCGGGAGCTGGTGGAGGCGCTCGGGAGCCGCTATCAGGCGAACGACCCCTCGGCTGACCTCGTCGCATGGAACGCCGACTACGCCGACGCGATGCGCGATGTCTACCGAGAGCATTCCGACGACCTCGACGTCGCGGCGCTCTTCGCCGACGCGCTGATGAACCTCACGCCGTGGGCGCTCTGGGATCGCTACACGGGACTCCCGCCCGACGGTGCGGCGACGCTCGAGGCCAAGGAGGTGCTCGAACGCGCGCTCGACCGGCCCGGCGGCCTCACGCACCCGGGACTGGTGCACCTCTACGTCCACCTGATGGAGATGTCGCCGTTCCCGGAGCAGGCGCTGCCGGTCGCGAACGAGCTGCGTTCGCTCGTCCCCGACGCCGGCCACCTGGTCCATATGCCGACGCACATCGACGTCCTGTGCGGCGACTACCAGAGCACGCTGGACTGCAACCTGGGTGCGATCGAGGTCGACGAGAAGTACGTCGCGCGCGAGGGCCTTGTTGGGTTCTACGCGCTCTACCACGCCCACGACCGCCATTTCGCGATTTACGGCGCGATGTTCCTCGGTCGCTCGCAGGATGCGCTACGCGTCGCCGCCGACCTGGAGTCCTCGCTGCCCGAGGAGCTACTGCGGATCGAGCAGCCGCCGATGGCCGACTACCTGGAGGCCTTCATCCCCATGCGCCTGCACGTGCTCATCCGTTTCGGGCTGTGGGAGAACATCCTGGCGCTGCCGCTGCCCGCCGACCCCGAGCTCTACTCCACCACGACGGCGATGATGCATTACGCGCAGGGAGTGGCGCATGCCGCGACGGACCGGATCGCGGAAGCCGAGGCGGCGCGCGAGGCGTTCGTCGCCGCCGTCGCTCGCGTGCCCGAGTCGCGCTACCTGTTCAACAACACCTGCAAGGACATCCTCGCCGTGGCCGGAGCGATGCTCGACGGCGAGCTCGAATACCGGCGCGGCCGGTACGACGGGGCCTTCGAGCACCTGCGCCGGGCGATCGCGCTCGACGACGCCCTGCCCTACGACGAGCCGTGGGGCTGGATGCAGCCCACCCGCCACGCCTGCGGCGCGCTGCTCCTGGAGCAGGGTCGCGTCGACGAGGCCGAGGCCGTCTACGCGGAGGACCTGGGCTATGACCCCCGGGTCCCACGCTCGTCCTGGCACCCGGGCAACGTGTGGAGCCTGCACGGCTATCACGAGTGTCTCGTCCGGCTCGACAAGCCGGAGCCTGCGCGGATCGTCAAGCAGCAGCTCGACGTCGCCCTCGCCCGCGCCGACGTCCCGATCAGCTCGTCATGCTTCTGCCGCATGACGCACCACGCCGCGGCTGCCTAGGCCGTCAACTGAGCCACTGCCAGCGCGGCGATGCCCTCGCCGCGCCCGACGAAGCCCATGCCCTCGTTCGTCGTGAACTTGACGCTCACGGCGGCGGCCTCCAACCCGGCGGCCTCGGCGAGGCGCGCGCGCATCGCCTCGCGCCACGGTCCCAATTTCGGCGCCTCGCACACGACCGTCGAGTCGATGTTCGCGAGTTCGAAGCCCTCGCCCCGCACGAGCCGGCACACCTCGCCCAGCAGCGCGATCGAGTCGGCGTCGCGCCAGCGCTCGTCGTTGTCCGGGAAGTGGTCGCCGATGTCGCCCAGCGCGGCCGCGCCGAGCAGCGCGTCCATCACCGCGTGGGTGAGGACGTCGGCGTCCGAGTGGCCGGAGAGGCCGCGCTCGGCGCCCTCGATCTCGACGCCGCCGAGGATCAGCTTCCGCCCCTCCGCGAAGCGATGCGAGTCGTAGCCGATCCCGGTGCGCGCCAACTGGCTCATCCGAGCGGCTCCAGCCTGCGCTCGCGGCCCTCGAACACGGCGATCTCACGCACGCCGAGGTCGTCGAGCAGCTCGAGGGCGCGCTCGTACTCGTAGCCGAGCTGCTCGGGCAGGTGGGCGTCGCTCGAGAGCGCCACCGGCCGCCCCGCCTCGAGGCACATCTCGAGGAAGGCCCGAGCCGGATAGATCTCACGTGCCGGCTTTCGCAAGCCGGCGGTGGAAACTTCCACCGCAACATCCGAATCACCGATGCCGTCCATCGCGCGCTCGTAGAAGCGGCGCAGGTCGCCGTCCGGCCGAGGCACGCGCGGCCCCCAGACCTTGACGAGGTCGGGGTGGGCGAGGATGTCGAACATTCCGGTGCGTGCGGCCTCGCCGAGCGTCTCGAAGTAGCGCGCCCAGACCTTCTCGGGATCGCCCGAGCGCCAGACGTCCCACTCCTCCCAGTCCGGCTCGCCGTGCAGGTCGACGGCCGCGTCGGCGAGGAAGTGGATCGAGCCGACGACGTAGTCCCACCGGCGCCCGTCGAGCATGCTCGCGATGCGGTCCTCGCGCCCGGGCAGGTAGTCCACCTCGATGCCGACCCTGAGCCCGGAATCGCGCAGGAAGTCGCAGTACTCGTCGAGGTCGTCCTTCGCCCAGTGTCGGTACCAGGGGTGGGTCCACACGTCGAGCGACTGGACGAAGCGGTGGATGTGCTCGGCCACGCCGAGCTCCTCGATGCCGCGCTCCTCCGCCGCCTCGCGATAGCGGTCGACGTTCGCCTGCGTGAAGTAGCGCGCCGCCGTCGAGTCGTCCTCGTCGGGGCGCAGGTGTACGTGGTAATCGGTCAGCACAGGAGCGCCTCGGCGATGCGCAGGTCGGAGCCGCGCGTGACCTTGATGTTCTCGGGCGGCGCCTCCACGACGCGCACGGTGCCGCCGAGCTCCTCCACCAGCGCCGCGTCGTCCGTCGCGGCCGCGAGCGCGGCCGCGTCCCGGTCGAGCGCCCTGCGCAGGACATCGGCCCGGAATACCTGCGGCGTCTGAATCTGCCAGAGCACGCGCCGGTCGAGCGTGCGCAGCACGCGGCCGTCCGGGGCGGCCTCCTTGACCGTGTCGGTCATCGGGGCGGCGGCGATCGCGCCGTCGATCCCGGGCTCGAGCGCGGCCAGGCAGCGCTCGACCAGCTCGCGGGTGACGAGCGGGCGGGCGGCGTCGTGGACCACCGCCACGGTCGCCTCGGGCGCGGCCTCCAGCGCGTTGCGCACCGAGGCCGAGCGCGAGTCGCCGCCGCGCACCCGGTCGGGCCCGTCGTCGAAGCCCTCGGGCGCGGCCACGATCACGCGCTCGCAGACCGCCGCGAGCACCTCGAGGCTCCACTCGATCAGCGGGCGGCCGGCACAAACGACGAACGCCTTGGGCCGGTCGGCACCAAGGCGTTCGCCGCTGCCGCCGGCGGGAATGATCCCGACGACAGCCAAAATTCCCTATCTCGGTCCCTAGGCCGTCGCGCCGTTCCGACTCTCGTGGGCCTCGGCGATCAGCTCCTCCAGATGCGTCTCCGCCTCGTCCTCTTCCATGTCGAGCGCATACATCAGCTCGGAGGCAAGGATCTTCTTGGCGCGGGTGTACATCTGCTTCTCGCCGGTCGAAAGACCCTTCTCGGTCTCCCGGATGGCGAGGTTGCGAACAACCTCGGCCAGCTCGAACACGTCGCCGGTCTTGATCTTCTCGCGGTTGTGCTTGAAGCGCCGGTTCCAGTTCTTGGGCATCTGGCTGACGTCGTCGCGGAGGACCGACAGGACCTTCCGTACGTCTTCCTCCCCGATCACGCGCCGTAGACCCGCCTTGTCGGCGTTGCAGCACGGGACCATCACGGTCATGTCGTTATGAAGGATCTTGATGGTCAGGTACTCGCGCTTCTCGCCGAGCACCTCCTTCATCTCCTTCTTGAGGACCTTGCCCGCCCCATGATGGGGGTACACGACCTGGTCGCCGATCTCGTACTCGGCCGGAGGCCGAGCGATCTCGAGGTCCTCTACAACGAATTCCTCTTCCAACACTGCGTCGCTGATGGCGTTCCCTCCTACTTCAGACCCGGTGCATCTGAGAGCACCGGACCACTTCAGGTTTGCAGATAACGGTCCACGAGGTTGATCTCCTGCAGCCGGCGAAGGCCCTCGCGGATGTCCTTCGCACGCATATCTCCCACCCCCTCCACCGACTCCAGCTCGGAATCGGCGGCGGCGAGGATCTCGTCAAGGCCCGAGAACTCGTTCACGATCGACTGGACCACCATCTTCGGGAGCCTTGGGATGCGCCCGAGGATGCGGTTGCCGCGTGGCGAGGCCGGGTGATCGAGAGTGTTCAGCTTCCGGTCGTAGCCGAGCAGCTCGGCTAGGCGTCCGAAATCGAGCAAGTCCTGGTGCGGCAGTCTGGCGAGTGAGTCCAGCACCATCGCGAAGCCCTCCTCCGAGGGCTCGGCGATGTAGTCGCGCACTAGCGCCGACTTGTCGGCTGCCACGCCGACCATCGTCTCCTCGAGCTGCATCTCGATCAGGCGCCCCTCCGCGCCCAGCTCGACGATGTAGCGCTCGATCTCGACGGCCATGCGCGTGACGAGCTCCGCGCGCTGGAGCACCGTCAGCACGTCGTGCAGCGTTACGCCGCCCTCGAACTCGAGAGCGGTGAGCCGGGTCGAGACCTGGTCGAGCCGGCTGCGGTACTTGTCGAGGGTCGCCAGCGCCTGGTTGGCCTTGGCGAGCACGATGGGGATGTCCTCGAGGATGTACTTCGCGCCGTCGAGGTAGAGCGAGACGACGCTGCGGCTTGCCGAGATGGCGATCACGAGCGCGTCGGTCTGCTTCGAGACGCGCTCCGCAGTACGGTGACGGGTGCCGGTCTCGAGCGAAAGGATCGTCGGATCCGGCATCAGCTGGACGTTGGCCCAGAGGATCTTCGTGCCGTTCGAGGCAAGCACGATCGCGCCGTCCATTTTGGCCAGCTGGTAAAGCAGAGCCGGGGTGTAGTCCACATCGAGCTTCACCCCGCCCGAGAGCAGGAACGAGAGCTCCTCGGACTCCCCGATACAGATCAGGGCGCCTGTCCTGCCCTGAACGATGTTGTCGAGGCCTTCCCGCACCGCTGTGCCCGGGGCCACCATCTCCAGGGCCCGGACGAGCCTCGGTTCCTGCCGCGCCTCGAGCTCTGCAACGTCGTCTCCGGCGTACGGCATGAAGGCCAATTCTACGTGAATTGGTTCAGAAGCGCGCCTTTTGTGGCTATTTGCAGCCTAATCACGGCCGATCGAGGCCCGGGATCCACCCCGTTCCGGCCAGCGGAACACGGGCCATCGCGGCCGACTCGAGCGTGAGCGCGACGAGGTCCTCCGGCTCGAGGTTGTGCAGGTGCGATTTGCCGCAGCCGCGCGCCAGCGTCTGCGCCTCGAGCACCATCGTGCGCAGGTAGTTGGCGAGCCGGCGGCCGCCCAGCTCGGGGTCGAGGCGCTCGGCCAGCGCGTCGTCCTGGGTCGAGATGCCGGCCGGGTCGCGGCCCTCGTGCCAGTCGTCGTAGAAGCCCGCGGCGCTCCCGATCTCGGCGTAGCCCTCGTCGTGCTCGGGCGAGTTGTCGCCGAGCGCGATCAGCGCAGCCACGCCGATCGAGACGGCGTCCGCGCCGAGCGCGAGCGCCTTGGCGACGTCCGCCCCGCTCCTGATGCCGCCCGACACGACGAGCTGGACCTTGCGGTGGACGCCCAGCTCGAGCAGCGCGTCGACGGCGGGCCGGATCGCCGCCAGCGTCGGGATCCCGACGTGCTCGATGAAGACCTCCTGCGTGGCGGCCGTGCCGCCCTGCATGCCGTCCAGCACGACCACGTCGGCGCCCGCCTTGACCGCGAGCGCGGTGTCGTAGTACGGCCGCGTGGCGCCGACCTTGATGAAGATCGGCTTCTCCCAGTCGGTGATCTCGCGCAGCTCGCCGATCTTGATCTCGAGATCGTCGGGCCCGGTCCAATCCGGGTGGCGGCAGGCGCTCCGCTGGTCGATGCCCCTGGGGAGGTCGCGCATCTCGGCGACGCGGTCGGAGATCTTCTGGCCGAGCAGCATGCCGCCGCCGCCCGGCTTGGCGCCCTGGCCCACGACGACCTCGATCGCATCGGCTCTGCGCAGGTCGTCCGGGTTCATCCCGTAGCGCGAGGGCAGCAGCTGGTAGACGAGCAGACTCGAGTGCTCGCGCTCCTCGGGCGTCATGCCGCCGTCGCCGGTCGTCGTGCTCGTCCCGACCGCGCTGGCACCGCGGCCGAGCGCCTCCTTCGCGGGCGCGGACAGCGCGCCGAAGCTCATCCCGGCGATCGTGATCGGGATCTCCAGGTGGATCGGCTTCTTCGCGTGACGGTCGCCGAGCACGACGTCCGTGTCGCAACGCTCGCGGTAGCCCTCGAGCGGGTAGCGCGACATGCTCGCGCCGAGGAACACGAGATCGTCGAAGTGCGGCACCGGCCGCTTGGCGCCGAAGCCGCGGATGTCGTAGATGCCCTCGCGCGCCGCGCGCTGGATCTCGTGGATCGTGTGGCGGTCGAAGAGGGCGGACTCGCGCAGCCCGGGCCTCGCCGCCATCAGTACTCCCCGGCGTGGTCGACGTCGAAGTTGTAGAGCCTGCGCGCGGAGCCGAAGCGGCGGAACTCGGATGCCTCGAGGCCGGTGCCGGCGCGCTCGAGCAGCTCGCTCAGCTCCGCGACGTGCTCGTCGCGCATCTCCTTCTCGATGCAGTCCGCGCCGAGCCCGGCGACCTCGCCGCGTACGTATAGGCGCGCCTCGTAGATCGAGTCGCCGAGCGCGTCGCCGGCGTCGCCGCACACGACGAGCCGGCCCTTCTGCGCCATGAAGGCGCTCATGTGCCCGACCGAGCCGCGCACGACGATGTCGACGCCCTTCATCGAGATGCCGCAGCGCGCGGAGGCGTCACCGTTGACGACCAGCAGGCCGCCACGTCCGGTGGCGCCCGCCGACTGGCTCGCGTTGCCGTCGACGGCGACCGTGCCGGACATGATGTTCTCCGCGAGGCCGACGCCCGCGTTGCCGTGCACGCGCACGGTCGCGTGCTTGTTCATGCCGGCGCAGTAGTAGCCCACGTGGCCCTCGATATCGACTTCGACCGGGGCGTCGATGCCGACCGCCACGGCGTGCGCGCCGCGCGGATTCGTCACGCGCCAGCGGCCTGAGAGATCGGGTTCGTGGAGCGCTTGGTTCAGCTCGCGCAGGGAGGTTGTCGCCAGATCGACCTCCGTGATGCCATCCGTCACAGGACCGGGGCGCGTTCCCAGGAGTAGACCTGACCGGGCTCGGGCTCCCACATCCGCGCCTCGTCCGCGCCCGGCAGGGTCGCGATCGCGCGGTACTCGGAGGCCATCGCCACCCAGCCGTCGGTCTCGGCCATCACCGCGGGCTTGCAGGCGATCGGGTCGCGCAGCACCGCGAAGCCGTCGACCGTGCCGACGGCGAAGGTGTAGAAGCCGTCGAGGTCCTCGAGGCAGCCCTCGAGCGCCTGCTCGAGCGAGGCGCCCTCGCGCATGCGCCAGGTCAGGTAGCCGGCCGCGACCTCGGAGTCGTTCTCGGTCTGGAACTCGATCCCCTCGGCGCGCAGCCGCTCGCGCAGCCGGTTGTGGTTCGAGAGCGATCCGTTGTGGACGAGGCACAGGTCGAGCCCGGTCGAGAACGGGTGCGAGCCGTCGGTCGTGACCTTCGACTCGGTCGCCATCCTGGTGTGCCCGAGCGCGTGGCTCCCCGACAGCTCGGAGAATGAGAAGCGCTCGAGGAAGTCGGCCGGGTGGCCCGCCTCCTTGTAGATCTCGATCGCCTCGCCGGCGCTCATCACGCGCAGCTCGGGGTAGCGCTCCCGGAGCCAGGCGACGGCGCTCTCGGCGTCCGTCTCGACGACGATGACGGCGTGGCTTGCCCGGACCTCGGCTTCGCCGGCGCCGAAGCTCGTGGCGAGCGCGCCCTGCACGCCGTTCCAGTCGTAGCCCGGTGCGGGCGAATGCAGGGTGACCTTGCAGGACCCGGACGCGGCCGGATTCCGGTAGATCGCCACACCCGCGCTGTCGGGACCGCGATCGCCGAGCTGGAGCAGCATGTCGCCCAGATGCCGCCCCAGCGACACGCTGACGTCCTCTGATTTGCTGAACAGGCCTGCAATTCCGCACATAGTTGAGCCAGCGAGTCTATGCAGGGGCCTGCGATACGCCCATGGCGGGCAGCCCAACAATTCCCCGAGCGCCTATGTGCGGTTCCCACACCTGTCGGGCGTCACACGGTTCGGGCCCGAAACGTGTGAGAACCGCACATTGGCCGCCACCGGGGGCAGGCGATACGTTGCCTCGCATGACCGAGCCATTCACTGCGCCGAGCTCCCGTGAGGACGTCGAGCGCCACCTCAGCGACAACGACGTCGAGTTCCTCTTCGCGCAGTTCGTCGACATGCACGGCAAGCCGAGCGCCAAGCTCGTGCCGGCGGCGCACCTGGACGGGCTCCTCACCGACGGCGCGGGCTTCGCGGGCTTCGCCGCCGGCGCGATCGGCCAGCAGCCGAACGACCCCGACATGGCGGCGATGCCGGACATCCGCTCGCTCACGCCGCTGCCCTGGAAGCCGAACGTGGCGCGCTTCGCCTGCGACGTGCACGTCGAGGGCGAGGAGTGGCTCTACTGCCCGCGCACGATCCTGCGCCGCCAACTCGAGCGCGCGCGCGAACTCGGCTACGAGTTCATGCTCGGCGCGGAGCTCGAGTACTTCCTCGTGCGCCTGCGCGACGACGGCTCGATCGAGCTCGCCGACCCACTCGACACGCTCGACCAGCCCTGTTACGACATGCGCGCGCTCACGCGCAACCTCGACTTCATGTCGCAGGTGTCGCGCTACGTGACGCAGCTCGGCTGGAACAACTACGCGAACGACCACGAGGACGCGAACGGCCAGTTCGAGCAGAACTTCGAGTTCTCGGACGCGCTCACCACCTGCGACCGCGCGATCTTCTTCCGCTACATGGTCGAGTCGCTCGCCCAGGAGCGCGGGCTGATCGCGACCTTCATGCCGAAGCCCTTCGGCCACCTCACGGGTAACGGCTGCCACTTCCACATGAGCCTCTGGAAGGACGGCGAGAACGTCTTCGAGTGCGACCCGTCGGACGACCCGCGCGGGCTCGGGCTGACCGACACGGCTTACAAGTTCATCGGCGGGCTGAAGGCGCACGCGAAGGCGTACATCGCGCTCACCGCGCCGACGATCAGCTCCTACAAGCGGCTCGTCGTCGGCACGCGCAGCGGCTCGAGCTGGGCGCCGGTCTACGTGAGCTACGGCTACAACAACCGCACCCAGATGCTGCGCATCCCGGCTGCGGGACGAGTCGAGGACCGCACCGTCGACGGGTCATGCAACCCCTACCTCGCCGCCGCGGCGGTCCTCGCCGCCGGGCTCGACGGAATGGAGCGCGGCCTCGACGCGGGCGAGCCGACCACCGAGCTCAACCTGCACGAGCTGACCGAGGAGCGGCGCGCGGAGCTCGGCGTCGAGCTGCTGCCGGCGAACCTGCTCGACGCGACGCGGGAGCTCGAGCGCTGTGACGTGCTTCGCAAGGCGCTCGGCCACACGGGTCGCGAGGACTACGTCGACTACTTCGTGAAGACGAAGCGCGACGAGTGGGACGACTGGCACAACCAGGTCAGCAAGTGGGAGGTCGACCGCTACCTGCAGCTGTTCTCAGGCGGCCTGCTGCCCGGCCGGCTCCGTCGGGACCGCCTTCGTGCGCGGTTCCAGGAGCCCCAGCCGTTCCGCGAGCCACGGCGCCGGCAGCGCCTGCAGCAGCAGCGTGAGCACGATCGCGAGCGCCACCACGCTGGCGAGCACGTCGATGTTCGGAACCCCGAGGCCGGCGAGCACGCCCACCAGCGCCGCTGGGATCACGCCGGTCTCGCGCGTCCAGCACAGGAACGCGATCTCCTGCCGCTCCCAGCCTCCGCCGCGGTCCGGCAGCACGCAGGCGAGCACGGTGATCGGCCGCGCGATGAGCAGGAGGACGGCCAGCACGGCAAGCGCAGGCAGGAGGTTGTCACCGAGCGCCTCGAACGGGATGTTCGCCCCGAGCACGACGAAGACGATCAGCGTCACGATGTCGGCCAGGTTGAACGCGAACGCATGCGTGTCGACCTCGTGCGGTGAGTGCATCGCGAGACCGAGGTGCTCCATGTTGCCCACGATCAGCCCGGCCAGGAAGGCGCCGAGGTAGCCGCTGCCGCCGGCGCTGTCGAGCGAGAAGAAGCTGATCGTCACGACGGCGAGCACCGCGATCGCCGAGCTCTCCCGCCAGACCCCTGAGCGCTGGCTTGCGATCGCCGCCGAGAGCAGGACACCCGCCACGATCCCGATCACGGTCGAGATGGCGAGGTCCACGGCGAACTCGGTCACGGGCTCGGCGACCGAGCTCTCGCCGGTGAGCACGATGCCGGCGAGCGCAAGCGCGAGCGCCGCACCGGTCGGGTCGTTGAGCGCCGACTCGGCGATGACGGTCTGCGCCACCTTCGGCCGCAGCCGCGAGCGGGCGAAGAGCGGGATCAGGATCGCGGGGTCGGTCGGCGACAGCACGGCGCCCACCAGGAAGGCCGAGGACCAGGGCAGGTCGAAGGCGAAGTGCGCGGCGACGCCGACGACGAACGTCGTGATCAAGATGCCCGGCACGGCGAGCATCCCGAGCGAGATCCAGACCTTGCGCAGCAGCGGCAGCGACAGGGTCAGGCCGCCGTAGAAGAGGATCATCGACACGCCCAGCGTGAACATCAGCTGCGCCCCGAGCGACTCGAACGGGACGTCGACCACGTCGAGCACGGACGGGCCGAGCAGCGCACCGACCGCCACCAGCAGCAGGATCTCGGGCACGCGCAGGAGCGACGCGAGCAGGCGCGCCACGAGCGCCGCGATCAGCAGCAGGCTGAGCGTGAGGAGAACGTCGTCCGTCACGCCTGCGGCGCGCGCCTCTGACGCTCGCCCTCGAGCGCCATGCGCGCGAGGTCGCTCGCGGTGAGCAGCAGCAGCACGATCACGACGGCGGCGCCGAGCGCGACGGCGACCAGCCGCCGGCGCACGTCATCCTGAGCGTCGTCGAAGGCTGCCTCGGTTGCCCCAGCCTGCTGGGTCTCGTAGGCCGCGAGCCGCTCCGCGGTCCCCGCCGTCTCCTCGAAGATCTCGAGCTCGGGGCCGAGCAGGATCCGCTTCGTGACCTCCTCGCGCCCGTCCTGCAGCGCGTTCCAGGAGCGCGCGTCGAGCCGCATGAAGTCGGCGAACCCGGCCTCGAACTCGCGCAGCAGCTGGCGCTCGCGCGGCTCCGTCAGGCGCTCGTTGGCCTCGCGCAGGTCGCGCCGGAAGTCGGCCACGGAGCGCTCGAAGATCGGGCGCGAGGCGCCGTCGTCGTAGCCCCAGGCCGTCTGCCAGCCGTTCACGTCGGTCATGCCGAACTTCAGCTCGAGCGCGAGCGCGCGGTGGGCGGCGCGCTCCTGAACCTCGTCGAAGCGGTCGTCCAGGGTGTTCTGTCCGTGCAGCGCGACGGCGATGGTCGCGAGCGGCCCCAGCACCGTCAGCGCGATCGCGAGATACAGCTTCGCGCGGATCGTCACGGCGCCCAGCCCGCGGCTATAGGGTGACTCGCGCCGTGATCCTGTTCGTCCTCATCGGCCAGTTGCCGATCGTCCTGCTGATCGCACTCCTGATCATGTGCTACCTGACGGCGGTCGAGTTGCGCAACGAGCCGGACCCGTTCCTGATCAAGGCGTGGTGGGTCCTGCTCGTGTTCCTGACGAACGTCATCGGCTTCGGCGCGTTCTGGATCTGGCTCACGACGCGCCGGCGGCGCCGGAGCGCCTGAGCCCGGCGTCACGCGCCGCTCTCCTCGCGCACTCGCCGAAGGCGCGCCACCTTCAGCGCGAGCTCGAGCGAGAGCAGGTCCTCCTCGCGCAGGTCGAGCTTCGTGATCTGCTGGATGCGCTCGAGCCGCTGCCGCACGGTGTTGGGGTGGATGTAGAGGGCGCGGGCGCTCGCCGCGACGCTGCAGCGGGCGGCCAGGTAGCGCTCGAGCGTGTCGACGAGGTTGGCGTTGCGGTCGCGGTCGTAGTCGATCAGCGCGCTCACGGCCTGGCCGTAGCGGTCGCGCGGCGCCTCGTCGAGCTCGAGGTTGACGAGGTAGCGGTAGGCGCCAAGCCGCTCGTAGGAGACGGCGCCACCCGCGGCGGCCAGCGAGCGTGCGATCCGCGCCGCGTCCGCCGCTTCGCGCATGCGCCGGCGCGCGCTCGCGGCACCGCGCTCGGCGTCGCTCACGCCGATGTCGACGCCGAGCTCCATCCCAAGCTCCTCGCAGGCGAGCCGCAGCTGCTCGGTCGCGCCCTGGTCGAGCGCCGGCAGCGGCACGAGCGCGCGCAGGGAGTCATGGCGGGCGTCGAAGAAGGCGCGCCGGTGCAGGCGTCGCAGCCGCGACTGCACCCGGGCGGCGAGCTCCGGCCAGGGCGCCTCCTCGGCCTCCGGCGCTCGCTCGACGTGAAGGAAGACGTGCCGGCGGCTGAGGTCGCAGCGCGCCTCGCCGGCCTTGACCTCCGCCGTCTGCACCGAGCCGGCGGCGAGCGCCTCGAACATGTCCTTGACGATGTTCTCGGCCGTCAGGCGCTCGATCAGCTCGGCCTTCTTCAGCCCAACCGCCGTCTGGTTGGCGACCGCGCGCAGCAGCCCGGCGTCCTCCTCCCCGAAGGAGCGCCCGCTCAGCCCGCAGCAGAGGAGGCCGAGCTGCTCGTCGCCCGCCGTGAGCGGCGCGGCGAGCAGCCGCTCGCCGTCGGCGCTGCTTGACGCGTCGCCACGGCGAACCATGTCGAGCAGCAGCGCCGCCCGGCCCGGGCGCGGCGTGTTCCCGTCAGGCTCGGGTGGGTCGGCCGCGGCAAGCACGAGCTCGTCGGCCTCGTGGTCGAGCCGCCAGATCTGACAGGTGTCTGCGCCGAGCAGCTCGCGCGCGCCGCGCGTGACCGCGTCGTGCAGGTCCTCGCGCAGCGTCACGGCGGCGAGCGCCTGGCTCAGCCGCGTGAGCGTGGTGAGCGCGTCGACGCGCCGGCGCGTCTCCTCGTAGAGCTGGGCGTTCTCGATCGCGCCGGCCGCGAGCGAGGCGGTGTGGACGAGGAACTTGAGAACGTCGTCGTCGAACTCGCGCGGCGCCTCGGTGTGCAGGACGACCACACCGATCACCGCTCCGGAGCGGTACAGCAGGGGCACGGCGACCATCGACTGGAAGCGCTCCTCCTCGAGCTCCGGCACGTACTTCATGCGCGGGTCCTGCATCGCCCGCTCGCGGATGAACTCGGGCTTGCGCGTGCGCGCGACCCAGCCGGTCAGCCCCTCGTCGATGCCCCACTCGAGCTTGCCGACGAGGTGCGCGTAGGGCGGCGAGGCGGCCTCGAGCACGAGCCGCTCACCCTTCAGGAAGTAGATGAAGGCGGCATGGCAGCGCGTGGCGTCGGTCGCGATCTCGATGATCCCGGAGAGGACCCGCTCCAACGCAAGCGACGAGGAGACGGTCTTGATGACCGCGTACAGCGTCTCGTTCTCGCGGCGCACGCGGTCGAGGACATCGCCGCCTCCGGTGACCGGTGAGACCGTCATGCGAGCCCTCCTTTCGTCGCGGCATGGTAGCCCGGCCGCCGCGCGGCCCCTATGTGAGCATCCCACACTCGTAGCGCCTCAAAGCTGTGCGCAGGTCACATTGCGGCCCGAGTCTGGCGCGATTACGGTCGCCCGGTCAGGTGACTGTGATGTCCGCCTCATGAGGGATGCTCTGCACGACATGACGGCCGGAGCCGGCGGGAGGACTGCATGATCGACTTCGTCATCGCCCAGGTGGGGAACCTGAACGAGGCGGCTCCTGCCGAGGGCCTCACCAGGGACAGCGTGATCCTGGGCGAGCAGTTCTACTTCTTCACGGTCGTGCTCATGTGGCTCATCCACGTGGGCTTCATGACCTACGAGGCGGGCGTGGTGCGCCGCAAGAACGTGCTCGCGACCGCGATGAAGAACATCCTCACGATCGCGGTCGTCACCCCGACCTTCTACTACGTCGGCTGGTGGATCTACAACTGCAACCAGCCGGGAATCCCGCCGATCGGCCCGAACTCGAGCGACTTCACGGCGGTCGCCTGCCAGGGCGGCATCCCCTGGTCCGACACCTTCGGGCCGAACCTGACGAACAACATCAACCTGATCTTCTTCCTGGCCTTCCTGCTGTTCTCCTGGACGACGGCCTCGATCATGTCCGGAGCGCTGCTGGAGCGGGTGCGGCTGTCGGCCTACCTCGTGCTCGCGTGCCTGCTCGGCTCGGTGGTTTGGATCCTCGACGCCGCGTGGGGCTGGAGCGCGGGCGGCTGGCTGACGCTGCGCTTCGGCTTCCACGACTCGATCGCCTCGGGCGTGGTTCACGGCGTGGCGGGAGCGTTCACGCTCGGCGTGCTCTTCAACCTCGGGCCGCGAATAGGGAAGTACACCCGGGACGGTCTCGCGCGGGCGTTCCGCCCGCACGACCTGCACCGGACGCTGCTCGGGCTCATGCTGATCTTCACGGGCTTCTACGCCTTCTACGGCGCCTGCCTCGTGATCTCGTCGACCGTCTTCCCGGGCTGGGCGAACATCTACCTGTCGCCGACGACGCTCGGCACGATCACGATGGTGATCACGTTCGGCTTCGCCGGCGGGTTCACGGGCGGCTACTTCGCCTCGCGCGGTGACCCGTTCTGGACCGTCTCCGGCGGCCTCGCCGGCGTGATCAGCGTCTCCGCGGGCGCGGACGTGTACGCGCCGACGCTCGCCTACCTGATTGCGATCGTCTCCGCTGCGATGGCGGTCTACGCGGGCAACTGGATCGAGAAGAAGATGCGGGTCGACGACGTGGTCGGCGCCGTGGCTGTGCACGGCTTCTCGGGCTTCCTCGGCGTGCTCTGGGTGGGCGTCTTCGCAGCCGGCTACCCGACCGGGCTCAACAACGTCGACAGCTCGCTCTGGGGCCAGCTGATCGGCATCGCGACCTTCCTGCCGCTCGGCTTCCTCAGCGGTTGGGTGGCGTCGTTCATCCTGAAGAAGCTCAACCTGCTGCGGGTGCCGCCGGAGGTCGAGCTCGAGGGCCTCGACGTGGTCGAGTACCACCAGGACCTCTACCTGCCCGAGGTGGCGGTCGTGAGCGAGCGCCTGATCGAGCCCGACGGCACGATCGTGGAGGCCGACGCGGTGATTGCCGAGGCACACAGCGAGGTGATCCGACGGTGACGCGACCGAGGGAGGCGACATGCCGCTATTGATCGACAGCGCACCCGACTGCATCGTCCACCGCGAGGGGGCCACGCCGCCGGACGACTCGCTCGACTTCATCCTGCAGGACCGCTACGCGGACTGCGCCGGCTTCGGCACGTTCATGCCGGGCTCGACGTACGGCGAGGACGGCAGCTCGGCCGAGACCCTCTACTACATCCTCACGTGGCTCGGGATCGTCGTAACGGTGCTGGTGTTGATCGCCTGGATCGTCTACGAGAATCGCCAGCTCGTCGGCCACGTCGCCCGCATCGGCCGGAGGCCGGCGGCCCCGGACGACCCACCCCCGGCCCAGCCCGGCGCGTAGGGGAAGGAGAGCCCTGTGATCGACAACGGCAGCAGCAAGCACCAGATCGAGTTCCCGCCGAAGCAGACGCATGTGAAGGGCTTCGAGGTCGCGATGCTTGCGATTTCGATCCTGTGCGTGATCATCGTCCTTGTGGTCGTGCTCTTCACGAACATCGGGAACGAGTTCCGTCCAACCCTCTGAGACCACTCGCCCACGCTCCCTGCCGGGAGTAACCTGGCCGCGCGTCCTCGTCCTCGTGGCCGTGTTCGTGCTGGCGCTCGTCGTCGGGCGCGGCTGCCAGCAGTCGCAGGTGCGGATCAGCGAGGAGCAGGCGATCGTGATCGCCGAGCGTCAGGTGAACTTCGAGCCCGAGCGTACGCAGATCCGGATGCTGCGCCAGGGCCTCAACTCGAAGCCCTACTGGATCGTTTCGCTGTCGATCCCGGGTGAGCGGAAGAACACCTTCCGGCGGCTCGCCACGGTTCAAATCGACGCGAACACCGGCAAGGTCACGGAAGTCAACCGGGATATCTGAGGCGCTCAGGCGGCGACACGCTCGGCGCTCCGGCCGCTCCCGGCTGCGGCGAGCGCCTGGCGCAGTGTGGCGACGCCCTTGGCAGGATGGATCACCTCGGTCAGCCCGAACTTGCTCGCCTCGGCGAGGCGCCGGTCAGGGTGGCCGACGTGGCGAAGCTCCCCGGTCAGACCGAGCTCGCCAAAGGCGGCCAGCGGCTTGTCGCCGCCCAGCTGCGTGCCGCGCGCCGCGGAAGCGAGCGCCAGCGCGATCGCGAGGTCGGCGCCCGGCTCGTCCACGCGCACGCCGCCGGCGACCGAGACGAAGACGTCGCTGCCGCCGAGCGACGCGCCGCCGTGGCGCGCGAGCACGGCCAGCACCAGCGCGAGCCGGTTGCGGTCGACGCCGTTGGCCACCCGCCGCGGCGGGACGAGCTCGCTCGGCGCCACGAGCGCCTGAACCTCGACGAGCAAGGGGCGTGAGCCCTCCATCGAGCAGAGCACGACCGAGCCCGGCGCGCGCGTGGCCTCGGTGACGAAGCGCGCGCTCGCATCCTCGACCTCGACGAGGCCGTTCTCGTGCATCTCGAAGACGCCGACCTCGTTCGTCGAGCCGAAGCGGTTCTTCAGCGCGCGGAGAGTGCGGTAGGTGCGCTCGCGCTCGCCCTCGAACGAGAGCACGCAGTCGACGAGGTGCTCGAGCACGCGCGGTCCCGCGATCGAGCCCTCCTTGGTCACGTGCCCGACGAGGATCACCGCGATGCCGCGCTCCTTCGCCAGCCGCATCAGCCGGCCCGCCACCTCGCGCACCTGCCCGACCGAGCCCGGGCTGCCCGACATGGCCGGGTCGTAGAGCACCTGCACGGAGTCGACGACGCACACGTCGGGGCGCTCGGCGTCGATCGTGGCGAGCACCGCGTCGAGGTCGGTCTCGGCCACGATCGGGACGGTCAGCGCGGCGGCGCCGAGGCGCTGGGCGCGCAGCTTGACCTGCGCGGCCGACTCCTCGCCCGAGACGTACAGGACGTTGCGCCCGGCGGCGGCGAGGTTGCCGAGCGCGGCGCTCGTGAGCGTCGACTTGCCGATGCCGGGCGAACCGCCGATCAATACGAGCGAGCCCGGCACGACGCCGCCGCCGAGCACCCGGTCGAGCTCGCCGATGCCGGTGCCGAGGCGCTCGATCCTGGCGGCCTCGACGTCGCCGAGCGCGACGGGCTTGAGCGCGCGGCCACGGCTCGTGCTGCCTTTCCCGCTCCCGGCTGCCGCGCGCGGCGCCGCCACCCGCCTCTCCTCGACGAGCGTGTTCCACTCGCCGCAGCCCGGGCAGCGGCCGTGCCACTTCGGGCTCTCGTGCCCGCACGACGAGCAGGCGAAGACGGTGGCGGATCGAGCCATGCTGCGAGGCTAAGCGGCAGCAGGACGGCTTAGCCCCGGCGGGGCGCCTCGGCGTTGGGCGAGATCACCATCGCACGACAGCGGAGACGGGGGCTGTGGTCGCTATGCCACAGCGCGATCCCCTGGCACGAGCTATGGCGGCTGGCCGAGGTCACGAACGTGCGGCTCGGCTGGCTGCTGTTCGGGGACGCCTTCGTCGTCGTCGACGCACGCTCCATCGGAGAGCTGCACGCGAAGCTCGACCAGCTGCTCGCCGAGCGAGTCGGCGCGCCCTCCTAGCCCTTCGTCGGCTGCGCCTTCGGCGCGCAGCTATGACAAGTGCAGTGCTGCCCGTGTGTGGTCTTGTGGGTCATGACTTCCTCACAAACCAGTTCGCAGCCAGCGCGGCTCCGGTTCACTTCAGTCGCGGCTAGGACGGCCGGCTGCCGCGCTAAGCCGTCGATCTGACCGGCTAGCCCGGTCCGCCGAAGAGCTGGCCGACGCCCCGGCCGACTGTCGCTTCGACCGGGCCTGAGCCGCCCGAGCGGAGGCTCACTACGAAAGTCAACCTATGGTTGACAAAGGTCGAGAGCCTCACTTGGGCGGGGCCCGGGCGACACGAGGCCGCCCGGATGCTCTCAACCGTTCCGTCCGACGCGCGCGGTTCGATCGTCGGTTCGTGGCGCGACTGAGCGACCAGACGCTGGCGGGTGCCGAGTTCCTCGCCGTCGACACCGAGACGAACGGGTTGGCGGGCGACCTCTGTGAGCTGACCGAGGTCGGCGCGGTGCTCGTGGGTGGAGGCGAGCTCCACGACACATTCGACTCGCTCGTCCGGACGGAACGGCCGCTGTCGCGGGGCATCCAGCGCTTCACCGGGATCACGCAGGGGATGGTCGATTCCGCGCCGCCGCCCGAGCAGGTGCTGGCGGAGCTGGCGGAGATGCTCGAGGGCCGCGTCTTCGTCGCGCACAACGCACGCTTCGACCTCGCGGTGCTGCGCCAGGCGTTCGAGAAGGCCGGCCTCGACTGGCCGAAGCCGCCGGCGCTCTGCACCGTCACGCTGGCGCGCCGCTTCGCGCCGCTCGTGCGCAAGCGCGGGCTCGCCTCGCTGGCGGACTCGCTCGGCATCGAGGTCGAGGAGGTTCACCGCGCGCTGCCGGACGCGCTCACCTGCGCGCGGGTTCTGTGCGCGCTGTTCCCGCGCCTGTGCGCCAACGCGCCCACGATCGGGGACGCCGTCTCGCTGCTGCGCGGCCAGCGGCGGGCGCGCAAGACGGAGGCGCACGAGCGCATCCCGCCCGACCAGCGTCCCGACCTGTCGACGCTCCCCGACGACCCGGGCGTCTACATCTTCCGGGACGAGCAGGGACAGCCGCTCTACGTCGGCAAGTCGATCTCGCTGCGCACGCGCGCGCGGGCGCACTTCTGCGCCCCCGCGGGCTGGACCGAGCGCGCCGAGATCGTCGACTACCGCTCGACCAACTCCGAGCTCGGCGCGCTCGTGCTCGAGAACCGCCTGATCAAGGAGTGGCGGCCGGCCGGCAACCGGGCCCTCAAGCGCACCGAGCGCTACTGCTACCTGCGCTGCCGCCTCGACATCCCCTTCCCCGTCTTCGACGTCGCGGCGGAGCCGGCCCCCGGCCACGCCGTCAACATCGGACCGCTCGGCAGCCGCGCGCTCGCCAAGGAGCTCGCCGACCAGCTCACCTCGCTCTACCGGCTGCGCCAGTGCGGCCGCAAGCTCAAGCTGCGCGAGCACCCCTCGGCGTACGGGCAGATGGGCCGCTGCGTCTCGCCCTGCCTCGGCGACCTCGACCCGAACGCCTACCGCCGCCAGCTCGACGCCGCGCTGGCGCACTTCGAGGAGCCCGGCGCCGGCGAGCGCCTGATCGAGGAGATCGACGCGCGCATGCGCGAGGCAGCGCGCTCACAGCGCTTCGAGCGGGCGGCGGCCCTGCTGCGGCGCAAGGAGCGGCTCGCGTGGGTGCTCGAGCGGCTCGACGGACAGCTGCGCGCGACGCACTCGGCGCCGCGGCTCGTGCTCGCCCAGCACCCCGTCAAGGATCGCTTCGACGCGTTCTGGATCGTCCAGGGAAGGCTCGTCGACTGGGGGCCGCTGCCGGGGGCGACGGAGCTCGCGGAGCGGACCGAAGCGGCGCTCTCACGGCCGGCCGGCCGGACCGTGATTCCCGTGGACGAGGTCGACGAGCTGCGCATCGTGGCGGGCTGGATTGCGGATCACGAGCCGCCGGCGCTCGAGCTCGCGCCGGCGCCCACCGAACCGGACCTGCTGCGATTCGTGGCCGCCGCTACGCCGACGCCGCGGCCGAGCCCTCGGCCACGCTCTTCAGGTTCGCGAGCGAGCTTTGCAGCCACGAGCTCATGATCCGGGATGGTCGACAGTGCGCCGCAGCGTCATCCGGCCGGCCTGAGAGCGGTGCTCCGGGCCGCCGCGGCTCGCGTCGCCGCCTCGCGTGCGCGGGTGAGCTCCTCCGCCTCTGCCTCTCGCCCGGCCAGGTTGATCTCCACCAGCGCCGCCGCGGCGGCAGCCGCAGCCTCGGCCAGCAGCACACCGGCGAGCGCGTCGCCGCGGACGGCCCGCCCGGAGCCCGCGGCGATGCCGGCGCCGAGCTCTGCGACCTCGCTCGCCGCCTCGGCGATCGCGAGCGGGGCGGCGCTCGCGTCGGTCAGCGCCTCGTCGATCCGTGTCGCCCGCTCGGGGTCGTCGGCGGGAAGCCGCCTCGCAGCGAGGACCGGCGCGTAGGAGCCGAGCTCGCGTTCGGCGAGCTCGAGCGCGTGCTCGCGCAGCAGGCGCATGCGCTCTCCCTCGCCGCGCCCTTCGATGACGGCCGCCATCTCGAGGAGCGCCGCCCCGAGCGCGCACACGCAGGCGGACGTGGAGCCGCCGCCCGGCGCCGGCGTCGGCGCGCCGATCTGGTCGACGAGCGAGCCAAACGGAAGGCCGCTGAGCTGGTCCATCGGGCGCGATCCTATTCCGGTAGCCTCGCTGGACGAATTCGTCCACAGAGGAGGTGCGATGTCGACGGCCATGAGTGTCGGCGTTCTCGAGGACGTCAGCGACGAGCAGGTGGAGAGCTTTCGGCGCGACGGCTTCCTGATCATCGAGGAGGGCTTCGTCTCTCCCGGCACGATCGAGGTGCTGCGCGAGCGCTTCGCCGCCCTCTTCGAGGGTGAGTACGCCACCGGCATCGCCCCCGACGAGGTCAACTGGAAGAAGGGCCGCGACCCCGAGGACCGCACCCGCCAGATCTGCAACGGCTGGCGCTCCGACGACCTGATCGCCGCGCAGGTGCTGAGCGAGCGGACCGGCCGGATCGCCGCCAGGCTGATGGGCTATCGCGGGACCCGCATGGTCCAGGACAACTGCCTCTGGAAGCCGCCGGGGGCGCGCTCGCTCGGCATGCACCAGGACGCCTCCTATGCCGGCTATCTCGTGCCGAAGGCGATGATCACCTGCTGGGTGGCCCTGGACGACACGCAGGCGGGCGGCGGCACGATGGAGCACGTGCGCGGCTCGCACCTGTGGCCGGAGACGCCACCCGACCGCGGCAGCTTCCACGCGCCCGACGACTGGCTCGCGCCGATGGCGGCAGCGGCCCCCGATGGGGTCGAGCCCGAGCGCGTGCCGGTGATCGTGAAGGCGGGCGGCTGCGCCTTCCACCACGGCTGGACCTTCCACGGCTCCGGGCCGAACGAGGCGACCATTGAACGACGCTCGCTCGTGACCCACATGACCCCGGTCGAGGCGCGCTTCCATCCCACCGAGGTCGACCTGATCTACTCGCGCTACCGGCGTCGCGGCGACCTCTCGCTCGACGAGTCGTTCTTCCCGGTGCTCTGGGACGAGAACGGCGGGCGCAGCAGCTGGCTCGCCTCGCTGCCGGAGCTGCCCTAGCGGGGCGCGGAGTGGACGCGGACGGGCTCGAGCGTCATCCGTCGCTGGATGACCGCATCGACCCGGCGGTCCGCATCGTCGACTACGACCCCGCCTGGCCGGAGCTCGCCGCAGCGGAGCTGGGCCGCGTCGGCGCGGCGCTGGGCGAGTTGGCAATCCGCCTCGAGCACGTGGGGTCGACCGCCGTGCCGGGGCTTGCGGCCAAGCCCATCCTCGACCTCCAGCTCTCAGTCCCGGCGGTAGAGCAGCGGGAGCGCTACGTCGAGCCGCTCGAGCGGCTCGGCTATCTGTTCGTCCCGGCGCCCGAATCGCCCGACTACCACCTCTTCGCCAAGCCGCCGGAGCGTCCGCGGGCCTACCACCTGCACGTCTGCGAGGCGGGGAGCGAACACGAGCGCCGTCACGTCGCGCTACGGGACTACCTGCGCGCACATTCAGCTGAGGCGGGACGCTATGAGGATCTGAAGCGCGGGCTCGTCGCGCGCCATCCGGAGGACCGGCTCGCGTACATCGACGGCAAGGACGACTTCGTCGCGGCGCTCGAGGCGCGTGCGCTCGAGTGGGCCCGCGCCTAGGCCACCGAGCGGACGCGGTTCCCGGGGTCGCGTGCCTCGATCTGCTCGAGCTTCGCGAGCAGGTTCTCGGCCATTCGGATCGATGCCGCATCGATCAGGCGCCCGTCGAGTGACACCGCGCCCTTCCCCTCCGTGGCCGCCTCACGCATCGCCTCGATGATGCGCCTCGTGCGCTCCACGAGCCGCGGCGCCGGCGTGAACACGTCGTTGGCGAGCTCGACCTGCGAGGGGTGGATCGCCCACTTGCCCTCGTAGCCGAGCACGGCCGAGCGGCGGGCGGCCGCCACGTAGCCCTCGGGATCGGTGAAGTCGCCGAACGGGCCGTCGATCGGACGCAGCCCGTGGGCGCGGCAGCTCACGGCGATGCGAGCGAGCGGGTAGTGCCACTGGTCGCCCCAGTGACGCTCCCGCTCATCCGCATGCCCGTCCGAATCGGTGAGCACCGCGTAGTTCGGGTCGACCCCGCCGATCGAGGCGGTGTGGCTCTGAATCGACGCCGCGTAGTCGGCGACTCCGAAGATCATCGCCTCCATCCGCTCCGGGCAGGCGGTGGCGATCTCGTCCACGTTGACCATGCCGATCGCCGTCTCGATCAGGACGGCGAGGCCGACGCGGCGCTCGAGCCGCATGGCCTCCTCGATCTGCGTCAGCAGCGTCGCAACGAGGTGAACGTCGCCCGCGCCGCTCACCTTGGGAATCACGATTGCATCCACGTGCTCGCCGGCCTGCTCGACCACATCGACGATGTCGCGGTAGCACCAGTGCGTGTCGAGCCCGTTGATGCGCACCGAGACCGAGCAACCGGACCAGTCCTGCTCACGCAGCGCATCGACGATGTTCAGGCGTGCCTGCTCCTTGTCGTCGGGCGCGACCGCGTCCTCGAGGTCGAGCATCACGACGTCGGCGCCCAGGCCGGGCGCCTTCTCGAGCATGCGGACATTGCTCCCGGGAACGCAGAGCTCGCTGCGGTGCAGGCGCGTCTTGGTCGGCGTCATCCCCGTCAGTAGAGCGGCCACCCGGCCATTTCCGCAAGCTCGAATAGCCGAATTCTCCTAACCGCTCCTCGGCGCTCAATACATAGAGTTAGCTCAATTCTTTGCGCGAAACTCTTAGGTTGATGTCCAAGCAAACCTCGGTAACCCTTTAGACATGACGCCCGACCTGCCCGTGCTCGATCCGCCGGAGCGGCTGCTCTGCGGCCCCGGCCCCACGAACGTAGACCCCGCCGTGCTCGACGCGATGCGCAAGCCGATGCTCGGCCACCTCGACCCTGACCTGCACGACATCCTCCTGGACGTGGTCGGCATGCTCCGGCGCACCTGGCGGATGCAGGAAGGGCTCGTGCTGCCGCTCCACTGCACCGGCACCGCCGGCATGGAGGCGGGCATCGCCAACCTGATCGAGCCGGGCGACACCGCGGTTGTGGGCACGTGTGGCTACTTCGGCCGCAGGATCGCCGAGATCGCGCGTCGCTACGGGGCCGTCGTGGTCGAGGTGGAGGCGGACTGGGGCGAGTCGATCCCAAACGACAGGCTGCTCGCGGAGCTCGACCGTCATCCCGAGGCGCGGCTGCTGGCGGTCGTCCACGCGGAGACCTCGACGGGGATCGAGCACCCACTCGCCGACCTGGCCGAGGCGATGGCCGGCTGTAGCGCGCTGCTGATGGCGGACTGCGTCACCTCCTTCGGCGGCGTCGAGCTCGAGACGGGCGCCTGGGGGATCGACTACGCGTACGCCTGCACGCAGAAGTGCCTGGCCGCACCACCCGGGATGTCGCCGGTCGCGGTATCGGAGCGCGCGCTCGAGCGGATCCGCTCGCGCCAGACACCGGTCCCGTTCTCGTTCGACCTGCTCATGCTCGAGCAGTACTGGGTCGAGCGGCCGGCCGTCTACCACCACACGGCGCCGATCCTGTCGATCTATGCGCTCCACGAGGCGCTGCGGCGGGCGCTCGACGAGGGCCTCGAGGAGCGCTGGGAGCGCCACTCGGAGGCCGGGTCGCACCTGCAGGCGGAGCTCGAGGCACGCGGCCTCGAGCTGCTCGCCGAGCCCGACCACCAGCTCGCGCCGCTCACGGCCGTGCGTGTGCCGGAGGGCGTGGACGGCAAGCGTGTGCAGCAGCGCATGCTCCGCGAGCACGGCATCGAGATCGGCGGCGGGCTCGGCCCAGCGGCCCCCGCGATGTGGCGGATCGGGCTGATGGGCCGCAACGCGAGCGTCGAGACCGCCGACCGCGTCGTGGCCGCACTCGACGCGGTGCTCGCCGAGGAACGCGCGCCGGCGCTCGCGTAGTCAGCGCGCCAGCACGTGGCGCGCCGCCTTCGACGCGCAGAACGACATGAACGCCTCGACCTCGGGCCGCACCGGGCCGACCGCGGAGCGCACGATGTGCCAGCGCCGCTCCGGGAGCCCGCCGCGCGGTGAGATCGTGTCCAGCAGGCCGAGCGACAGCTCGAGCTCGACGGCCACGCGCGACTGAAGCGCCACGCCGAGCCCCGCCCGGGCCGCCTGCTTGATCGCGCCGTTCGAGCCCAGCGTCAGGATCGACGGCTCGAGCCCGCGTCCCGCGAGCCACTCCTCGCACATCGTGCGGGTGCCGGAGCCGACCTCGCGCAGCAGCCAGGGGCGCCCGGCGAGCTCCTCGACGGCCACCCAGGGCCGCTTCGCGAGCGGGTCGCCGGACGCGGTGATCAGCACGAACTCGTTCTCCGCGAAGGCCTCGCCCGTGAGCCGCTCATCCTGCGGGATGCGACCCGTGATCGCGACGTCGACCTCGTGGTCGAGTACGCGCTGGAAGACGCGCTCGCGGTTCCCGACGTCGAGGCTGATCTCGAGCTCGGGCCGGCTCTCGTGGAACGCCTGGATCAGCTGCGGGGCCAGGTACTCGCCGGCCGTCGTCACGGCGCTCACGCGCAACGTCCGGCTCTCGTCGCCGGCCGCCTCGCGGGCCACGCGCGCCCCCTGTTCGAGCAGGCCGAGCACGTCGCTCGCGTAGACGGCGTAGGCGGCCCCCGCGGCGGTCGGGCGCAGTGTGCGGCCCGCGCGCTCGGTCAGAGTGACCTCGAGCTCGCGCTCGAGCGCCGACACCGCGGCCGACACGGAGGGTTGCGTGACCACCAGCTCCTCCGCCGCGGCGGTCACCGACCCGCGCCGCACGACGGTCAGGAACGCGGTCAGCTGGGTGAGAGTCACAGCCATGGCTGCGATCTAATGTATTGGCAATCGCCTATGTGTGCAGAGCCGAGTCGGCGCCCGTGGCATCGCGCGGCTCGGCGCGCGGCGGCGAGCCGCCGATCGCGAGCGCCGCCCGGGCGGTGACCGCGTGGTAGAGGATCAGCAGCTGCACGAGGGCGAGCGAGTCGGAGCGCAGCAGGTCCGTCCCGACCGTGAACTCGCCGAGCCGCCGGATGCGCAGGTGGTTGGCGAAGCTCATCCGCTCCCAGACCGCCTCCTCGAGCTCCTCGGCGTGGCCGGGGTCGAGGTCGCCGGGGATGCGCAGGAGCCACTCGCGCTCGCGCTTGATGAGCGCAGGCCCGCGGCCGCTGCCGGCGATCAGCGGCCCGAGGTCGGGATGTGGAAGCGTGTCGCGCAGGATCACGTCCGCGTCGAGGTGCTCCGGAGCGCCCGAGGGTCCCGGCACGAACGACACGACGATGTCGGCGTGCGAGCGCTGAGGATGGACATAGGCCTCGGCGTCACGCTGGCGCCGGTCGAGCTCGGCCAGCACCTCGTCGGTCGTGTAGCCGCGGCGCGTGCAGTCGCGCTTCAGCTTCCATGCGCGCCGCAGCTCCTCGGGCGGCGCGAGCGCGACCAGCACGTCGTGCACGCTGCGCAGCGTCTCGGTGTGGAAGTTGAGCAGCCCCTCCACCACGAGAAAGGTCCCGGGCCGGACGTACTCGGGCGGCTGGAAGGTGCCGTCGCGATGGTCGTAGACGGGCTTGAGGACCGGCTCGCCACGGCGCAGGTGGATCAGGTGCTGGGTGAGGATGTCGAGGTGGTTGCAATCGGGGCTCAGCGGCGTCAAGCCGACCTCGGCGCGCTGGCGGCGGTCGAAGCGGTGGTAGTCGTCCGCCGAGATGTGCGTCACGTGTGCGTCGCCGAGCACGCGGGTGACCCCGCGCGTGACGGTCGTCTTGCCGGCGCCGGAGTCACCGACGATGCCGACCACGATTGACCGGGCCAAGGCGCTGAACCCCCTAGGTGCCGGCCATCGCTACGAGCGCGGGCGCGTCTTGTCGGGGTCGTAGAAGGGGAAGCGCGCGACCTCGGCGGGGATCCGCTTCTGGTGGCCGTCGAGCTTGCCGATCTCGACAGCGGTGCCGAGCTCCGAGTACTGCACGGCCATGCGGCAGAGCGCGATGTTCTTGCGCAGGATCGGGCTGCGCGTGCCGCTCGTGATGACGCCCACGCGCTGCCGCCCGAGGTAGACCTCGTCGCCGTGGCCGGCGATCTCGTTGCCCTCGAGCTCGAGGCCGACCAGCGTGCGCTGCGGGTGCGCGGAGCGCTCGACGAGCGCCTCCTTGCCGATGAAGTCGTCCTCCGAGTCGAGCTTGACCGTGAACCCGACACCCGCCTCGAACGGGTCGACCTGGTCGTCGAACTCGTAGCCCGCGAAGATCAGCCCGGCCTCGATGCGGATCATGTCGAGCGCCTCGAGCGCGAGCGGCTTCAGCCCGTGCGCCTTCCCCGCCTCGGCGATCGCGTCCCACACCGCCGGCCCGTCGTCCGGATGGCAGAAGACCTCGTAGCCGAGCTCGCCCGTGTAGCCGGTGCGCGAGACGACGATCGGGATGCCGTCGTAGGTGTCGATGCGGCCGACCAGGAAGCGGAACCACTTGAGCTCCTCGAGCGAGGGCTGCGTCGACGGCGTCCAGACGATCTTCTTCATCAGCTCGCGGCTCTCCGGGCCCTGGACCGCCACGTTGTGGAGCTGGTCCGTGGAGGGCTTCACGTTCACCCTCAGACCGAGCCGCTGGGCGAGCTCCTTCAGCCAGACCCCGTCGTACTCGTCGCCGCCGATGAAGCGGAAGTTGTCGTGGCCGAGCCGGAAGACCGTCGCGTCGTCGATCATGCCGCCGGTCTCGTTGCACACGGCGGTGTAGACGACCTGGCCGACGCCGAGCCGGCGGACGTCGCGCGTGACCGCCCACTGCATGAGCAGCTCCGCGTCCGGGCCGAGGATCTCCCACTTGCGCAGCGGCGAGAGGTCCATCACGACCGCCTTCTCGCGGCAGGCCCAGTACTCGGCGATCCCGCCCTCGTTCTTGAAGCCGTGCGGCAGCCAGTAGCCGCGGTACTCGACGAAGCTCTCGGTGAGCTCGCTGGTCCGCGGGTGGAACGCCGTCTCCTTGGTCATTACGGGCTCGGCCTCCGGTGTCACGCGATGGGCGATCGCCGTCTGAAAACGGTTCTCGGGCGAGTAGACGCGAACGTGGACGTCGGTGCACTCCCAGGCGTTCGCCGCGTCCACGTCGTCCGGGCAGGCCGACGACGCGCACACGAGGTCGCTCAGCGCCCGCAGGAGGACGTAGTCGCCGGGCCGCGACCAGGGTTCGTCCATGTGCAGCTGGTGCTCGCGGTCGAGGCCCGTGTTGTAGAAGAAGTTGATCGCCTCCCAGCCCCTGCGCTCGGCGATCCCGTAGCGCGTGACCTCGGCGTTGAAGTTGTCCGTGCAGTTGACGTGCCCGGGGTAGCCGAGGTCCTCGTAGTACCTCGCGTAACAGGCGAGGCCGAACATGTCGTGCCGTCCGACGGTGTCCTGCACAACCTGCACGAGCGGGTCCTGGTCGACGTCGTAGAACGTGCTGTAGATGCCGGGCGCCGGAACCGCCGCGCCCATCAGCGTGCGGGTGGTGACGCCGTCGAGCCCGCGCTCGAGGCCGTTCTCGAGCTTCTCGCGATGGAAGGCGAGGAAGTCCGAGCACTGCTTGCCCTGGACGTCGATGATCTGGACGAACTCGCCCTCCTTGACCTCGTAGGCCAGGGCGCTCGCCTTGTCGACGCGGAAGTCGAGCCGCGGCTCCGCGAGCGCCGGCGGTAGCTCGATCTCCGCCTGCGGTCGCGGCGTCGCCCGCTTCAGCTCCACGACGAGCGCGGAGGCGGGCGGCTCCCCGTCGACCACACGGCCGCCGGGCGCCGCCACGATGGCGAGCGCGTCACGCTCGACGTCGAACGACTCCGAGGCGCCGGCCGGGCCGTCGGGCGTGAACAGCCGCAGTGCCCGCGCGTCCGCCGGGCGCAGCCCGCGCTCGTGGAGCACGCCGAGGAAGCCGTCGTCGGCCCCGTTGCCGAGCAGGCCTCGCACGACGGTCGCGGGCGAGTCGGCGGCGACGCCGATCGCGCCAGGGTCCTCGCGGCCGTCGGGCGCGAGAACCGTGAGCTCAGCCGGCTGGCCGCCGTCCGGGTCGATCACCGTCACGCGGTCGCCCGCGTGCAGCTCGACGACCGTCGCCGACCCCGGCCTCACCCACCATGACTCGAAGGTCCGGTCGACGGGCCGAAGGCCGGATACCAGCGTGGTGACGGCCATGACGCCTCAGCTTAGGCCTTGGCGCAGCATGAGAGGTCAAGCAGCACGACACCGCCGAGCTGGGATAGGGTGCCGCTGCACAAATTCGTCCACCGGAGGGGAGTGTAAATGGCGGAGCTCAAGCGGAGCGCCTTCTATGACGTGCAGGATCAGCTCGGCCCCGAATGGACGGATTGGGAGGGCTGGGCCTGGGCCGGCGACTTCGGGGACGCCACGGCCGAGCACGAAGCTACCCGCAACGCGTCCAACCTCTGGGACGAGTCGCCGCTGCGCAAATGGGACATGAAGGGGCCGGATGCTTTGGCGCTCGCCGACGTCCTCTTCACGAACGACATGGCGGCGCTCGAGGTCGGGCAGGTGCGTTACGGCGCGATCTGCGACGACGACGGCCAGATGATCATGGACGGCACGATCTTCAAGCTCGGCGACGAGCACTGCTTCTCGATCACGAGCTACGACTCCGACCTGGACTGGTTCCGGCAGGTGGCGTCCGCCCGCGGGATGAACGTCGAGATCCAGGACGTGACTGAGAACATGCCCCACCTCCAGGTGCAGGGCCCGAAGTCCCGCGAAATCCTCGCTCCACTCGTGGAGGGGATCGACCTCCACGGGCTCCGCTACTTCAGGTTCGAGCCGGACGCCAAGGTGGCCGGGATTCCCTGCCTGGTTTCGCGCACGGGCTACTCCGGCGAGCTCGGCTATGAGCTCTACTGCGAGCCCGAGCGGGCGGCGGATCTGTGGAATGCCGTGCTCGACGCGGGCAGGCCGCAGGGAATGCTGCCGATCGGCCTGTCGGCGATCGAGACGCTGCGCATCGAGTCGGGGCTCCTGTTTCCCGACATCGACTACTTCCCGCACGAGACGGATCCCTACGAGGTGCGCCTCGACAAGATGGTCAAGCTGGACAAGCCGGGCGACTTCGTCGGGAAGGCCGCTCTCAAGCGCATCGCCGAGGAGGGGACACCGCGCCTGCTCACCACGCTCGTGATCGAGGGGAGCGAGACGCCGGAGTACGGGGCAGCGGTGACGCAGGACGGCCGCGAGGTCGGAATCGTGCGCAGCCCCTGCGAGAGCCCGACGCTCGGCAAGCAGATCGCCATGGCGGCAATCGACCGCGACCAGAGCAGCGATGGCACCGAGGTCGAGGTGGCACTCGGTGACGGCACGGTGAAGGCCACCGCTGCCGCCTTCCCCATCTACGACACCGAGAAGACGCGGCCGCGCTCCTGAGGCGCGGCGGCCGCGCCGACGTCGGCGCCAGGCTGCCCCCGGCTGGTCGCCAGGGGCAGCCTGACCTGTTGCCGATCTACCTGCTGACGATCACGGCCTGCGGACGATCATCGTCTGCGGGCCGGGCGTCCGCTCGCGAGCCTGGCGCCGCAGAACCTGGCGCCTGCGCTTCACGCGGTGGACCGCGCCACGGGTGCGCTTGCGGACCGCTGTCGGCTCAGCCGACGCTCCGCCCATGAACGCCGCGGCGGGGTTGGCCTGCATGAACGAGTAGACCAGCTCACCAGCCGGCAACTCGGGCCGCAGGTCGGTGGCCTGCTGCCACGGGATCACCGCTCGCAGCGCCGCCAGCGCGTTGGCCGGGGCGACCCCGAACGAGCGCGCCGGGTTCTGCTTCCGGCGGACCTCCATCCAGTAGCTCGACGAGAGCATCTCCTGCGCGACCAGCCGCAGGGCGTTGTCCACGGCGAGCCGCGCCCTGGCCACACGCTGGCGGGTGAAGGTCTCCATGTCCTCCACGTTGCGGACCAGCGAGTTGCCCTGTGCGGGCACCGGATTGGCGAGCGTCTGGATCTCCGCCATCAGGTCGGAGATCGTGTAGCTGGCACCCTGCGGCGGCGCGAGCGCCAGCTCGTCCGCCGACAGCACATCCGACGGCGCCACGACCGTGAAGAACGTGTCCGGGAACCGCAACACGCGCTGCACGTGCGCCGCGATCGCGTTCGCCAGCGCGATCGTGTACGCCTCGAGATCGTTACCCCACGGCTGGGCAACGAAGTTGGCGTTCGACAGGATGAACCCGCTCACGCCGGCCTCGCCCTCCTCGACGAAATAGCGGCGCAGCCACGGCGTGTCGAGCTCCCAGCTGTCGTCGGGGCTCGAGCCCGGCACCACCGCCGGGTTGTGATCCGACGAGTTGATCTGAATCAGGATGTTGTTCTTGAGCCGCGCGTACGCCTCCCAGAGCGCGCCGTTGCGCTGGCTGTAGTCGCGGAAGCTGAGCGGATCCTGGATGATGCGCCGCCCGTCGAAGCCGGGCGGGGTCTCGAACTCGAACAGGTAGCTGCCGCGGATCAGGTCCAGCAGCCGCCGCGCCAGCTTGTTCTGGTACGGGAACGGACGCGCCCGCTGAGGCACCCGCGCCAATGGAGTCACGCTGCTGTTGAGCCCCAGCATGCTCATGGAGAACGTCAGGTCCGACCAATCCTGCATCCGCTTCGAATCGAACAGCAACAGCGCAGCCTGACCCGCGGAGTAGGCGTTGGTGCTGACCAGCGCGGCGTCGTCCGCGGCGAAGGGCACCAGCGGCTGGAGGCCGGCCTGGGCGAGCGCCTGCCGCGCGGGCATGCGCTGACCGCGGAGATAGGCCTGCCCGACACCCACCATCGTGCCGCCGACGTTGCCCATCATCGGCAGGTCGCCCTCGCCGGGCGAGCCGCGCGACTGCACCACCGGTGAGACGTAGTTGTTCAGCAGATCCAGGAGCATCTGCGTCATCTCCGGCGTCGCCGCCTCGTACACCATCGTGTTCGCGCGCACGACCATCATCGCGCGCACGATCTCCTCGTCGGCGACCTCAGGACCAATGCCCTGCCTCGGGCCACCCTTGAATATCCGCAGCTGGCGCTCGAGCAGCAGCTGCCGGTTGTCCGGCCGCAGCGGGTCGCCCGAGAAGATCGGGGTCTCCCGTCCCGACCCGGTGCCGCGATTGAAGAAGTAGATCGGGATGTCCTGTCTGGCTCCCTCGAGTAGGAGCTCGTAGGCATCCTCCGAGCGCTGCCGTGCGCCATTCGTCAGGCGCACCTTGGCGCCATGGCGAGCGACATCGACGACCTGCTCGATGGTCAGGTTTCTCCCGTTCAGCGTGACGGTCTCGCCCGCCTTCGTCGGGATGATCGGGTTGTACGCCGAGGCGCTTCCGACGGATACGGCGAGCGCCAGGATCATCGTGAAGAGCGCGCAGAGCACTCTTCGCTGTAAAGCGGTTGCACAGCCTGTCATTGCCTCTCCTTCAGGTGAAGGGCGCGGTCAGGTACGGGCGCCGCGGTGAGCAAGCTGTGTCACACCACTTAGCGGGGCCAGTCAGCCGGATGGCACGCTGGGGCCCCCGCAGCGACTAGGAGCAGGAACGTCTGAAGCGGGCGGCGCTGTGATGCGGGGCCACCCTGCTCCTCTCCGCCGGGGGTTTGCGTACCAATGGGTCCATTGGCGCAAAAGCACAAGCGGTCTATCACGCCGCGAGCACGACGTCAACCGACTGGCGAGTCGGGTATGACTTTTTGGAACCTGGCCTCAGGACCCTGCAGGAAAGGTGATCAGCGCGCCTCGAGGCCCGCGGGAGCAGCTCGATCCGCTCGGCGTTGCCGGATGTCTTGATCGCGTCGTGGAGTGATTCAGCCAGCGCGCCGTCCGCCCCCGGCTTGAGCCGGGGGCGGTTGGCGCTCCATATGTGGCCGCTGCTATCTGTTCGCCGGCTCCTTCGCCTGCCTGACCAGGAACCTGCGCATGCTTCTCATCCCCTCCTGGGCACGCCGCGTCCTCGCCGGCGCGCTACGGACTCTCGCGCGGAGCTTCGTCCTGAAGGCTGCGCGCGAGGTGTTGGCACCGGGTGTGTAGAACTGCGACGCCGGATTGCCCAGCAGGAAGGCGTACGCGAGGTGGGTCGACGGCACCGGCGGCCGCTGGTCAGCCGGCAACTGCCACGGAACCACTCGCCTGAACGCGTTCCAGGCGGCCGTCGGCGAGACGCCGAAGCTCCTCGTCGAGTCCTGGGCCTGCCGGACGTTCATCCAGTAGGTCGCGTTGAGCGCGTTCTCGGCCAGCAGGTAGAGCGTGTTGTCCACCGCGAGCCGGGCCCGTGCCACCTTGATCCGGCCTTCGGCCTGGAGGTCCTCGACGTTCCGTACGATCGCATTCCCCTGGGCAGGGACGGGATTGGCCAGTGTCTGGATCTCCGCTATCAGGTCGGCGAGGTTGTAATCGTTGGCCGCCGGGGCGGCATTGCCCAGCTCCTCCGGACTGAGCACGTCGGAGGGTGAGATAACGGTGAAGAACGTGTTCGAGAACCGTTGAGTGCGCTGGTCGATTGCCGTCGCAAGCTGCGCGACCGCGATCGTGAACGCCTCGATCTGGTTGTCGACGTTGACCGCCTCCCAGTTCGAGTTGGACAGGATGTATCCGTGCTCGCAGCCCTCACCCACGCAGTCCTCATTGTTGGGGCCGCCGCTCACGTAGTACTGCATGAACCACGGCGTGCTGAGCTCGGGTGAGTCCTCGGGCGACCAACCGACCGCAACCACGGGGTTGTGGTCCGAGGAGTTCATCTGGAGCCGCAGGTCCTTCCTCAGCTCGTTCCATGCTTGCCTGGCGCCGCCGGCTCGCTGGCTGCTGGCCCGAAGGCTCTCCGGATCCTGGATGATCCGCAGCGGGAACTCCGGTGTCCGACAACTCATCGAGCTCGAACAGGTAGCTGCCCTTGATCGTGTCCAGCGCTCTCGCCGCAGCGGAGTTCAGGAACTTGAAGGGCCGCGCCGCTTGGACCGGCGCCGAGATCGGCGTGACGCTGCTGTTCATCCCGATCAGGTCCATCGCGTACAGCAGGTCCGCCCAGTCGAGCATCTGCCGGGAATCGTGCACCAGCAGCGCGGCCTGGCCCATCGTGTACGCGTTCGTGCTCGCGAGAGCGCCGTCGTCAGCGCCGAACGGCTCGAGACGCTGGAGCCCGGCCTGTGCCAGCGCCTGGGACGCCGGCATGCGAACGCCGCGGTAGTAGACCTCGCCCAGGCCGATCATCGCCGCGGCGACTTGGTACATCTGCGGGAGATCGCCCTCGCCGGGCGAGCCGCGCGAATACACCACGGGGGTGATCTGATTGTTGAGGAAGTCGAGCAGCATCTGAGTGAGCTGCGGGCTCGCGGCCTCGTAGGTCATGGTGTTCGCGCGGACCGCCATCATGGCGCGCACGATCTCCTCGTCGTTGACCTCCGGGCCGAGGCCGAAGCTCGTCCCGAACCGGAACGCGGCCTGCTGGTTCCTCGTGATCAACTCTTTGTTCTCAGGTGACAGCGGGTCACCCTCGAAGATCACCTCTTGGCGGCCGGCCCCCGTGCCGCGGTTGAAGTAGTAAATGGGGATATTCTCCCGTGCTCCCTCCAGCAGCAGAAGGTACGCGTTTAGCGATCGTTGCCGAGCGCCAGCGGTTAACTGCACCTTCGCTCCGTAGCGGGCGATTGACACAACCTGGTCCATCGTCAGGCGCTTGCCGTCAAGCACGACGGTCTTGCCTGCGTCCCGGGGAACGATGGGATTGTATGCCGCCGCAACGGCAGAACATGCGGCGAAAGCGACGGCAATCAGGGAGACCACGCCGATCATCGCTAGCGAGCGATGTCGCATAATTGGCTCCTTACTGGTATCTGATTACAGGTAGTCCGTAATACAGTGGAAGGGGCGTCTGAACCGGGCGGCAAAGTGGAAAACCGCCTCTCCGACCCCCGTTCCTCGGGAAACCGTCAGACCGGTAAGATGCCGCGCCGCATGGCTCTCGTCCGCGCCGGCGCGCTTGCGATCGTCCTCTGCTCGACCGGCCTCCCGCTGGGCTGCGATGGCGACGAACCGAAGGTGACTCCGGATCAGCGCGATGCCACGCGGGTCGTGGCGGCCGTGTCGGATGTGCTCTACCAGTGCCTCGCGGTCGAGGCCGGATATACCGACCGCGTCGAGGCGAGGCGGGTCGGGCGCGACGTCGACTACCTCGTCCGCGCTTGGGATCGCCTGCGCGCCGACTCGCGCCTCCGCACAGCCACGGGCAGCACCACCCTGCGCCGGCAGTCGAGGGTCGCCGTTCGCCGGCTCGAGGAGGGATGCGCTCCGAAGGAGGCGGCACGGCTCGAGGAGGCAATGGAGGACTGACGGGGTACGAGGCGGGTCGTGAGCCCGCGAGCTGCCTGAATGGCGAGCGGCAAGCACCATGGGTTCCGCGTCTCACACCAATGGACACATTGATGCAGATGCGCCAGCGTTGTACCACAGACGGCAGGACTCGGTCAGGCAGGGTGACCTGAGGATCAGCCGGCCCCGGCCCCCGCCGGGCTGCGGCGGCTGGGGTCGGCCGCGC
>CAVTZF010000028.1:0-156587 GCA_963739095.1 uncultured Thermoleophilaceae bacterium | reverse complement strand
GTCTCACACTGGACCGATCGGCGTAATGGTTTGCTCGTCATACCGATGAATCGCGAAGCCCCGCGCGGTCTTACTCGACAATGTCCAGCCACATCGCCACACACACCAGCGACTCGCTACGTCCCGCCCGCCACGGCGGCCGGAGACGGATGCGCCACGGGAGCCCGCGCCCGCGGGTCCAGCGGCTGGACGCCGTGGTCGTCGGGGGTGGCCCCGCCGGCCTGAGCGCCGCGCTGGTCCTCGGCAGGGCCCGGCGCCAGGTGCTCGTGCTCGACACGGGCCGGCCCGCGAACGTCAAGTCCGGTTCTATCGGAGGGCTGCTCGGTCAGTCCGGCGTGGCGCCAGTGGAGCTGCGCCGCGCCGGACGCGAGCAACTCGTCGACCTCCCGAGCGTCGAGCTGCGGGAGGCCGCCGTGACCGATGCCGACGCGACCGTGGACAGCGTGAGGGTGAGCCTCAGCGACGGCAGCACGCTCAGCGCGCGTGCCCTCGTGCTGGCCCATGGCCTGAGCTACGAGCCGCCCGCGCTGCCGGGCATCGAGCCGCTCTGGGGCCAGTCCGTGTTCCACTGCCCGTTCTGCGACGGCTGGGAGGTGCGCGACCGCGCACTGGCCGTGCACGGCAATGGACCCGAGGCCGTCCGCTCGGCGCTCGTCGTCTCCGGCTGGAGCAGCGAGGTCGTCCTGCTGACGGACGGGCCGGCGCAGTTCGAGGACGCGGATCGGGCCGTGCTCGACGCCGCCGGCGTGCGCGTCCGCGAGGAGCCGATTCGCCGGCTCGTGGGCCACGACGGCAGCCTCGCTCGAATCGAGTTCGCCTCCGGCTCCTTCGAGGAGTGCGACGCGCTGTTCGTGCGGACCCGTCGCGGTCAGCCGAACGGGCTGGCTGAGGCGCTCGGGTGCGAGCTGACCGAGGGCGGGACGATCGTGACCGACGGCGACGGCCGGACCGACGTGCGCGGCGTGTACGCGGCCGGCGACACGGCGACCGAGCGGTTGCGCTCGGTGGCCGCCGCGATCGGGACCGGCTCGCGCGCCGCGCTGGCGGCCGCACTCGACCACTTGCCCGTCGCCGCGGCGGCGTAGCTCGCTAGGCGCCGCGCTCGCGCACGATCACCGGCAGCCCGCCCCGCGGCGACAGCGTCGGCATCTGGCGAATCGACAGCGGCCGCATGGGCTCGACCAGCTCGATCGAGAAGCGACGCAGCACGGTGGTCGCGATCGCCTTGATCTCGAGCTGGCCGAAGCGCATGCCGATGCACGTCCGCGAGCCGCCGCCGAACGGGACGTAGGCGCCCTTGGGCAGCTTTGCGCGCTCGTCGGGCGCGAAGCGCTCGGGCCGGAACTGCCAGGGCTGCGCGAACACCTCGGAGAGGTGGTGGCTCGCCCACGAGCAGTAGTTGACGAGCACGCCGGCCGGCACCCGCACGCCGTGCAGCTCGAACGGCTCGATGGACCGGCGCGGGCCGATCCAGGCCGGCGGGTACATACGCAGCGTCTCGTCCACGGCCATGTCGAGCCGCGGCAGCTCGCGGACGAGCTGGGCCGAGGTCGGCACCGCCCCGTTCATCACGGCGTCCTGCTCGGCCAGGATCGGAACCTGCTCCTGCGGGTTGCGGGCCAGCTCGTAGAAGAGGAAGGTCACGGTCGAGGTCGTCGTGTCGTGGCCCGCGAACAGCAGCGTCATGACCTGGTCGCGCAGCTCGCGCTCTGAGAGCCGCGAGCCGTCCTCGTCCTCGGCGTCCAGCAGCAGGCTGAGGATGTCCGTGCCACGCTGGCCGGAGCGGCGGCGGTGCTCGATCTCCGCGAAGATCACCTGGTCGAGGCGCCCCCGCGCGCGCTGCATCTTGCGCCAGGGGCTGCGCGGCCCACGCAGCATCTGCACCGCGTAGTCCTCGCCCCAGAAGCCGAGCGCGCGCTCGAACTCCTCGGCCATGTGGGCGTCGCGCACGCCGCGGTCGGGGTCGAAGCCGAACAGCGCGCGCATCGCGATCCGGAGCGCCAGCGCGCGCGTCCAGGTGTAGAGGTTGAGGCGGGAGCCGGGCCGCCAGTCCGCCAGCGCACGCTCGACCTCCTCGGTCATCGTGTCGGTGGCGGCCGCAATCTGCTCCCGATGGAAGGCCGGCAGCATGATCTGGCGGGCGCGCCGGTGGTACGCGCCGTCGGTCGTCAGCAGGCCGTCGCCGAGCAGCGGGATCAGGTCGCCCATACCGCCGTCGCGCCAGCGGAAGTTCGCCGCGTTCGAGACGGTCATGAAGTGGTTCGCCTCCGGGCCGAGCGCGAACACGATCGGCGCGTACATCAGCCGCAGCGTGAAGACCGGGCCGTACTCGTCGCGCATGCGCAGCAAGAGCGGCAGGGGCTCGCGCTCGAACTCGCGGGTGCGGCGCATGCTGAACCCGAGCTCACCGGGCGGGAACTGGCCGCGCGCCTCGCGCATCCAGCGCATGTCGAAGCGCACCCGATTCATGACTCCCTCGGTGACCGGAGGTGGCGCGCTCACGCTCATACGCCCGCAATCCTAGGCGGCATAGGCTTCCGGCAATGGACCTGGCGAGCGTCTGCGCCGCGTTCGGGCTCTCGGCCGCGTCGGGCCTGAACGCCTGGCTGCCGCTGTTCACCGGGGCGCTGCTCAACCGGCTCGACGTGGTCGACCTGGCCGCGCCGTTCGACGACCTGAGCGGGACGGGATGGATCGTCGTGCTCGGCGTGCTCACGGCAGCCGACTTCATCGGCGACAAGATCCCGGCGGTCGACCACGTGCTGCACGCGGTTGGCTCGGTGATCGCGCCCGTCTCCGGGGCCGTCATGTTCACGGGTCAGACAGGCGTCGACACGGACGTGCCGACGGTCGTGGCGGCGTTGCTCGGGGCGGGCACGGCCGAGTCGGTACACGCCGGCCGCGCGGCGGTCCGGCCGCTCTCGACGGCAACAACGGGAGGCGCCGGCAACCCCGTCCTGTCGCTGATCGAGGACGCCGGCTCCGCGTTCCTCGTGGTCGTGGCGTTCGTGCTGCCGGTGCTGGCCTTCCTGCTGGTCGTGGGCCTGCTGGTCGCCCTCTTCACGGGCTGGCGGCGCGTGAGACGCAGGCGGGCGGCTGCCCGCGCGCCGACCTAGCTCGAGCTCGCCATCAGGAGCGCCCGCGAGACCTGCGCGGGGTCGTCCCAGGTCGGGATGTGGCCACAGCCACGCAGCAGCACGGTGCGCCAGTGCTCGGGCTTCGTGCGCGGCCTGCGGATCAGCCGATCCAGCTCGCCCCAGGCGAGCGTGACGGGTACGTCGATCCGGTCGGTGTCGGAGAGCACGCCCGCCCGCATCGCCGCGTTGGCGGCCTCGAAGCCCGGCGAGGTCACGTAGGAGCGCACCAGCCGTGCGGCCGCCGCGGGCGGCACGCGCTCGGGGTGGCCGACCGAGGAGCGCAGCAGCAGGCGCCGCCCAGCGGCGCTGCGCGCCAGCGCCGGCACGAGCGGCAGCAGCCTGCGGCCGATGCGGCGCACGTCGGGGCCGCCGCGCGGCCCTAGCGGCCGCGTCCAGAAGCCCGCCGAGCAGAGCCCGGTCGCGGACAGCGCGCGGCCTGCCTTGGCGAGCTCGAGCGCCACCCAGCCGCCGAGCGAGTTGCCGGCGACGTGGACGCGCTCGAGCCCGAGCGAGTCGAGGAAGCGGCCGAGCGCCGCCGCGAGCGCCTGCGGCGTCGGCTCGCTGCCGTTGGACAGCGCCGGCGACGCGCCGAAGCCCGGCAGGTCGACAGCGATCACGTCTCGCTGCGCGGCGAGCCGCTCGAGCACCGGCTCCCACACGACGATGTCGGCGCCGAGCGGGTGGATCAGGAGCAGCGGCTCGCCGCTGCCACGGCGGACATGGTTGAGAGAAGTCATCCTTCCTCGGAGCAGCCACGTACTTGGCTTCGATGGACCTCAACGGACTCACCGCACTCGTGACCGGCTCCAACCGCGGCATCGGCCGCGCGATCGCCGGCGAGCTCGCCACGCGCAGGCTCGACCTGCTGCTCTACGGCGTCCGCTCGCCGGAGGACTTCGAGCCCCCGCAGCCACCGCCCGGCGGCGCCCGCGAGGTCCGCGCGGTCGGGCTCGACCTGTCGACGCGCGAATCGATCGACGCCGGCGCGGCCGCACTGCCGCATGTGGACCTGCTCGTCAACAACGCGGGCCTGATGACCGGCGGGCTGCTCGAGGAACAGGAGCTGGACGACATCTACGCGATGTTCCAGGTGAACCTCGTCGGGCTCGTCCACCTGACGAAGCTGCTGCTGCCGGCGATGGTGCAGCGCAGGCGCGGCATGATCGTCAACAACGCGAGCATCAGCGGCTACGCCTGGTTCCCCGCAACCAGCACCTACGCGGCGGCGAAGACGGGCGTGGTGGCGTTCAGCGAGTCGCTCAGGCGCGAGCTCAAGGACACCGGCGTGGGCGTCCTCCACCTCGTGACCCCGGGCGTCGACACGGACATGCTCGACGCGACCAGGGAGGTCTACGGCCGCCACATGAACGCCGCCGCCTGGGACGATCAGTCTCCGGAGGAGTGGGCGGCGAAGGCTGTCCGCGCGATCGAGCGCGGCGATCACGTGCTCGGGCCCGGCGGCCGGCTCGCGCTCGCCAAGCTCGCCTCACGCGGGCCCGCGGCGCTGCTCGACATCGTGGCGAGCCGGTCGTTCTCGCGCCACGCGCGATAGGCCGGCTTGGCGAACAGCACCTGGTAGTCCTGAATCCGGCGCTCGCGGAAGCCGCCCTCCGACCAGGTCAGGTAGAGCTCCCAGATGCGCCGGAAGCGGCGGTCGTAGCCGAGCTCTTCTAGCCGGGTCGCCGCGGCCCTGAAGTTCTCCCGCCAGGCGGTCAGCGTGGGTGGGTAGCTCGCCGTGATGTCGTCGAGGTCGAGCAGGCGCATGTCCGTGTGCACGGCGACCGAGCGCGAGATCACCCCGACCGAGGGCAGGCAGCCGGACGGGAAGATCAGCTCCCTGGCGAACGAGCGCGAGGCCTTCTCGATCTCGTAGGCGCGATCGCTGATCGTGATCGCCTGCAGGAGCATCAGCCCGTCGGGCGCCAGCAGGTTCGAGCAGCAGCGGAAGAAGACGTCGAAGTACTGCCAGCCGACCGCCTCGATCATCTCGATCGACGCCAGCTTCGAATAGCTCCCGCGCAGGTCGCGGTAGTCCTCCATCACCACCTCGATGCGGTCGCCGAGCCCGGCGGCGCGCACGCGTTCGCTCGCCACCGCGTGCTGCTCCTTCGAGATCGTCGTGGTGGTTACGCGGCAGCCGTACTCGCCGGCCGCGTGCAGGGCGAGCGAGCCCCAGCCGCTGCCGATCTCGAGGAGGTGGTCGTCGGGGCTGAGCTCGAGCTTGCGGCAGACGCGGTCGAGCTTCGCGAGCTGCGCGTCGTGCAGCGTCATGTCCGTGGCCTCGAAGTAGGCGCAGGAGTAGGTCATCGAGTCGTCGAGGAACAGCCGGAACATCTCGTTGCCGAGGTCGTAGTGGGCCGCGATGTGCCGGCGAGCGCGCGCGCGGGTGTTGCGCGGCACGCGCGTGAAGACGTTCCTCAGCGGCGCGAACGGCGCCCGCAGGCGGTCGAGCCGCGGCATCTCGCGCGCGCCGATGCGCACCGCGGTGACCATGTCGTCGGCGTCCCAGCCGCCCTCCCCGTACAGCTCGGCGAGCGCCCGGCTGCCGCGCGCCAGCGCTTGCCAGAACGCCGGAGCATGGGCGCGCACCGTCGTGGCGAGGTCGGCGTCAGGCGGGCCGAACTCGTGCGTGCGCCCGTCGGGCTCGACTATCTCGAGGCGCCCGGCGCGCATGCGGCCGAGCATGGCTGACGCTGCTGTGCGGGCGATCATCGGACAGGATGAGCATGGTACGGGGCGCCCTTGAGCTTCAGTCGCGCGGCCTGCGTGTAGATGCCGGCGAGCACGCGCAGCGTCATCAGCGGATAGCGCACGAGCGGCCACGCCGACAGCTCGCGGCGCGACAGGGCGAGCGTCGCATCGAACTCGACGCGCTCGTCGCGCCGGCTCTCCATGTGCACCCGGAGCAGCTCGCTTGGGGTGGTCAGGCTCACGTGGTACTCGGAGCCCATCGCGAGAAACGGCGAGACGTGAAACGCCTTGGCGACCGAGGCCCGCAGGCCATCGAGCTCGTAGGTGTGGCGCTCGCCCCAGGGCGTGTTGGTGACCTCGGCCACCACGCGCTCGACGTGCTCTCCCGCGCGATCGAAGCAGTAGTAGAAGCTGACCGGGTTGAAGTGGTGGCCGAAGGTGCGCACGTGGGTGAGCAGCCGTACCGGCCCGTCGTGCTCGAGCTCGAGGTAGTCGCCACGCCGGAAGCGGGCGGGCGCGGGGCGGCGCGCCGACCAGAGCGGCACGCGGTCGAGCACCTCGGGCAGCTCGCCGAGGTCGAGGTAGGCCATGAACAGGCGCCTGCGGAACTCGTGCTGGACCGGTTCGAAGCGGCGGTGGCGGACCCAGCCCTCGTAGAGGGCGCTCTCGCTCACGCGAGGCTCCGGCCGAAGCGGGCGCAGACGCGTAGACCGGAGACGACGCCGTCCTCGTGGAAGCCGTAGCCCCAGTAGGCGCCGCAGTAGTGGGTGCGCCGCACGCCGCTCACCTCGTCCCAGCGCCGCTGGGCCGCGAGCCCGGCCGGCGTGTAGACGGGATGGTCGTAGCGGAGCACGCGGATCACGCTCTCGGGCTCGATCGCCTCCGTGCGGTTGAGCGTCACGCAGAACTCGCGGTCGGCGGCCAGCGACTGGAGCCGGTTCATGTGGTAGGTCACGGTCGTCCTGCCGTCCGGGCGATCCTGGAGGTGGAAGTTCCAGCTCGCCCAGGCACGCCGGCGCCGCGGCAGCAGCGAGCGGTCCGAGTGCAGCACGGTCTCGTTCGGCTGGTACGGGATGGAGCCGAGCACCTCCGCCTCGGCGGCGCTCGGGTCGGCGAGCATGCGCAGCGCCTGGTCGGAGTGGACGGCGAGCACGACCTCGTCGAAGCGCTCCGGCTCGCCGCCGGCGGGCGTGACCTCAACGCGGTCGTCGAAGCGCTCGATCCGCCTGACGGGGGTCGACAGCCGCAGCCGCTCCCCGAGCGGCCGCGTCAGCGCTTCGACGTAGCGGGCCGAGCCGCCCTTGACGGTCAGCCACGAGGGCCGGTCCGCGAAGCCGAACATGCCGTGGTTCGCGAAGAACTCGGCGAGCATGCTCGCCGGGAAGTCCCAGACCCGCTTCGGGTCCGCCGACCAGACCGCCGAGACCTGAGGCACGATCAGCCGCTTGACGAACTGCGGTGAGTAGCCGCCCTCGGCGAGGAACTCGCCGAGCGACGGGCCGGAGCCGTTCAGCCCGATCAGCGTGGGCGCCTCGCGGTTGAAGCGCAGCAGGTCCCGGACCATGCGGTGGAAGGAGGGCCGGGCGAGGTTGGAGCGGCGCGCGAACAGCCCGTTCGGCGACGCGCCGTTGTACTCGAAGTCGCCCCCGTCGCTCACCGAGAAGCTCATGTCGGAGGGCTGCGTCTCGACTCGGGCGCCCGCCAGCAGGCGCTGGAAGTTGGGGTAGGTGCGGTCGTTGAGGACGATGAAGCCGGTGTCGACCTCGTGTGTCGTCTCGGCGGTGTCCACTCTCACGGTGTTCGTGTGCCCGCCCGCGTAGCCGTTCGCCTCGAACAGGGTGATGTCGTGCCCGTCGCGCAGCAGATGGGCACAGACGAGCCCGGAGATCCCAGCCCCGACGATCGCAATTCGGTTGGACATCGCCCATCCCTACGTACGGTCGCCCGATCTCGATCAGTTGGGTAGAGTCGCCGCGACCGCGTTCCCGAGGAGGTCCTTTTGGATCCGAGCCACCTGAAGTCGATCCCGTTGTTCAGTGACATACCGGACGATGAGCTCGCCAAGATCGCCACCTTCGCCCAGGAGGTCACGGTCGAGGAGGGGCGCGAGTTGGTGCGTGAGGGCGACTTCTCCTACGAGTTCATGGCGATCGAGGACGGCGAGGCCGAGGTCACCCGGCACGGCGAGCACGTCGCCAACCTCGGCCCGGGTGACTTCTTCGGCGAGATGGGGCTGCTCGAGAAGACGCTGCGGAACGCGACCGTCACGGCGAAGACGCCGGTGCGGATCGTGACCCTGACGGGCTGGGACCTGAAGCGCATCGAACGCAGCGTGCCGGAGGCGATCGAGCGCGTGCGCGCGACGATCGAGGAGCGCCGCCCGCCGGAGGACTGAGCCGTGGCCAGCCGCATAGTCCTCTTCGGCGCGACGGGCTACACGGGCGAGCTGACCGCCGAGGCGATGGTGGAGCGCGGGCTGCGGCCCGTGCTCGCGGCGCGCAGCCAGGAGAAGCTCGACGCACTCGCGGAGCGGCTCGGCGGCAGCCTGCGCGAGCCGCTCGAGACCGTCGTCGCCGACGTGACCGACCCGCCGAGCGTGGGGGCGCTCGTCGAGAAGGGCGACGTGCTCGTTACCACCGTCGGCCCATTCGTGCGCTGGGGCGCGCCCGCGGCCGGTGCCGCCACGCGCGCCGGCGCGCACTACATCGACTCGACCGGAGAGCCGCCCTTCGTCCGCGAGGTCTTCGAGCGCTACGGGCTCGTCGCGGAAAAGGCGGGCTGCGGGATGCTGACAGCGCTCGGCTACGACTGGGTGCCCGGCAACCTCGCGGGCGGACTCGCGCTCGCGCGCGCCGGCGAGGCGGCGGTCCGGATCGACGTCGGCTACTTCCTCACCGGGGTGGCCGACGCGAGCTCGATGAGCGGCGGCACGCGCGCCTCGCTGGTCGGCGTGATGGCTGCGCCGTCGTTCGGCTTCCGGGATGGGCGCGTGCGGACCGAGCGCGGGGCCAAGGACCTGCGCAGCTTCCGAGTCGGCGACCGTGAGCTCGCAAGCGTGTCCGTCGGCAGCTCCGAGCACTTCACACTGCCGCGCGTGGCGCCGCAGCTGCGCGAGGTCAACGCCTACCTGGGCTGGTTCGGCCCCGCGTCGCGCGCGATGCAGGTGATGTCCGCGGGCATGAGCGCGGTGATGAAGGTGCCGGGTGCCGAGGGGCTCTGGAAGGCGGCGGGCGAGAAGCTGCTCAAGGGCTCGACCGGCGGGCCCGACGAGACGGCGCGCTCGGGATCCGGCTCGCACATCGTCGCGATCGCCTACGACGACGCCGGCCATCAGCTGAGCGAGGTGCACCTCACGGGCGTCAGCGGCTACACCTTCACCGGCCGCATGCTCGCCTGGGGCGCCGAGCGTGCCGCCGCCGGCGCCCTGCAGGGCACGGGGGCCCTCGGCCCGGTCGACGGCTTCGGGCTGGAGGCGCTCACCGACGGCTGCGCCCGGGCCGGGATCGCCGAGGAGGGAACGGCGCGCGCCGAGGCCTCCGCGTCGATGGCGCCCGCCACCGCCGGCTGAGTGCGGCTCTCGCGAGACCCGGCCGCGCGGCGGCGGCTCGCGGCGCTCGGAGCCGTGGCGGCGCTCGCGCTCGTGGTGGGCATCGTGATCGGGGCCGCGGGCGGCGCTGACGACGAGCCCGAGCCGGAGGCCGCCGGCAGCCCAGCCGAGCGGGCGGCCGCACGCGGTCGCGCGGCGCGCCGGACGGTCGACCGGCTGAGCCTGCGCCGCCAGGTCGGCCAGCTCGTGATATCGAGCTTCGACGAGACGACGCGGCCCGACTACATCCGCCGCAGGCTGCGCGCCGGCGAGACGGCCGGCGTCATCCTGTTCGGCCGCAACGGTGGCGACGCCGCTCACTGGCGCCGGCTGACGGGCTCGATCCAGGACTCGGCACGCGGGCGCGCGCTCGTGATGGTCGACCAGGAGGGCGGCGACATCCGCACCGTCTCGTTCGCAGGACCCGCCGCCGGACAGGCGAGCCAGGGCACTCCCGAGCAGGTCGAGGCCGCCGCTCTTGACGCGGCGAGGCAGCTTCGCGGGGTCGGCGTCAACGTCAACCTCGCCCCGGTGGCCGACGTCGCGGACCGTGGAGGCGTGCCATCGGTCATGGACGGGCGCGCGTTCGCGGGCGGCCCGGACGTGGTGGCCGCGGCGACGCGCGCCTCGATCCGCGGCATGCGCTCGGCCCGCGTCGCGGCGACCGCCAAGCACTTCCCCGGGCTGGGCGGCTCGCAGGTGAACACGGACGACGCATCCGCCACCGTCGAGGGCGAGATCGACAGCGACCTGGTCCCCTTCGAGGCGGCGATCGCGGAGCGCGTGCCGCTCGTGATGCTCTCGCACGCGCTCTACCCGGCGCTCGACGCGGACGCGATCGCGTCCCAGTCGCGCACGATCACGACGGACCTGCTGCGCGAGCGGCTTGGCTTCAACGGCGTTGTCGTGACCGACAGCATGGAGGCGCAGGCCGTGCTCGCCGGCTCCGGTGTCGCCGACGCCTCGGTGCGCGCGGTCCGTGCCGGCGCCGACCTCGTATTGCTCACCGGATCGGCGAGCTGGAACGACGTCTTCCCGCGCCTGCTCGCGGAGGCGCGGGCGGATCCGGACTTCCGCGCGCGCGTGCGCGAGAGTGCGGCGCGCGTGCTTGCGCTGAAGCGGTCGCTGCTCGGCTGAGGCGCATGCCGCGGCTAGCCGGCGTCCAGCACCGCGCGCACGAAGTCGACGTCCGCCTTCAGCGCGGCCGGCTCGCGGGGTGTCTCGACCACCGAGGGCGCGTCGGCCGTGCGAATCATGTGACGGAGCTCGTCGAGGTCCATCGTGCCGCTGCCGATGTTGGCGTGGCGGTCGGCTCCGGTGCCGGGAGGGTCGCGCGAATCGTTCACGTGCAGCAGGTCGATCCGCCCGGTGATCGCGATCGCGCGCTCGACCGCGTCGCTGAGGTCCTCGCCGGCCGCATGGGCGTGGCAGGTGTCGAAGCAGAAGCCGAGCTCGACCTCGGTGTTCGCAGCGGCCACGCCTTTCCAGAGCGTCGCCAGGGCGTCGAAGCGGCGCGCGACGGCGTGGTCTCCGCCGGCGGTGTTCTCGAGGAACACGGGCACGTCCGGCTTCATCCGCTCGAGCGTCCGCACCCAGCGCTCGACGCCCTCGTCGAGCCCGTCCTCCGCGTGACCGGGGTGCACGACCACCGCGAGCGCTCCGACGGCCGCCGCCGCCTCGCAGGTCTGGTTGAGGATCTTGCGCGAGCCGTAGCGCACGTTCGGCCTCGGCGAGCACACGTTGATCAGGTACGGCGCGTGCACGTAGATGCCGACGTCCGAGGCGCGCAGCTCGCCGGCGTCGTCACGCGGCGGCGGCTTTTCCCAGCCTTGCGGATCGGAGAGGAACAGCTGGATGCAGTCCGCGCCGAGCTCGTCCGCCTCGCGAAGCGGGTCGACCCCCCAGATGTGCGCTCCAACCGGCTGCGACATCGCGCGCCGAGGGCGCTCGCTACTCGGCTGAGGCGCGCTCGAGCGCGCGCTCCATCAGCTCGCGGTGCACCGAGCGCGTGCCCTCGGTGCGGCGCTGCCACGAGCCGTCGGCCCCGAGCTCCCACGCGAAGGTGTTGTCTGCGAGGCAGCGGGCGAGCGTGTCCTCGAGCTCCGCGACGAGCCCGGGGTCCGTGACCGGCGCCAGCAGCTCGACGCGCGTGTCGAGGTTGCGCGGCATCAGGTCGGCCGAGCCCATCCAGTAGCGGCGCTCCTCGCCGCGCTGGAACCCGTACACGCGCGCGTGTTCGAGGAAGCGCCCGACCACCGAGGTCACCTGGATGTTCTCGGAGACGCCCGACACGCCGGGGCGCAGGCAGCAGATGCCGCGCACGTTCACCTCGACGCGCACGCCGGCCTGCGAAGCCTCGTAGAGCGCGCGGATCGAGCGCGGGTCGACGAGCGAGTTCATCTTCAGCACGATGCGCGTGTCGAGGCCGGCCTCGTGCGCCTCGATGGTGCGCTCGACCTCGCGCAGGAACCACTTGCGCATGTGGTCGGGGGCGACGATCGCCTTGCGGTAGTCGGGCGAGCGCGCGATCCCCGTCAGCGAGTTGAACAGCTCGGCCACGTCCTGGGCGATCTCGCGGTCCGTCGTGAAGAGGCCGAAGTCCTCGTACAGGCGCGCCGTCTTGGCGTGGTAGTTACCGGTTCCGATGTGCACGTAGTGGCGCACACCGCTGCCCTCGCGGCGCACCACGAGCAGCGCCTTCGCGTGCGTCTTGAGCCCGGGCAGGCCGTGAACCACGTGCGCGCCCGCCTCCTCCAATGCGCGCGCCCAGCCGATGTTGCGGCTCTCGTCGAAGCGCGCCTTCAACTCGACGAGGCAGACGGCCTGCTTGCCGCTCTCCGCCGCCTCGATCAGCGACGGGACCAGCGTCGAGTCGTCCGAGGTGCGATACACGGTCAGCTTTATCGCGAGCACGTCCGGATCGCGGACAGCCTGCTGGACGAAGCGCTCGACGCTGGCCGCGAACGAGTCGTACGGGTGGTGGACGAGGACGTCGCCGGCGCGCATCGCCGCCATCAGGTCGGCGGGCCCGTCATCGCCGTCCGTGAAGGCAGGCGGCGGCACGGGGGTCCAGGGCTCGTCGCGCAGCTCGCGGTGGCCTTCGACCCCGTAGAGCTGCCACAGGTCCTCGAGGTCGAGCACGCCGGAGACGTCCACGACCTGCGCCTCGTCGACGGCGAGCTGCTCGATCAGGTACTCGCGCATGTCCGGGTCCATCGAGGAGGACACCTCGAGCCGGACGACCTCGCCGAAGCGCCGCCGGCGCAGCTCGTCCTCGACCGCGCGCAGCAGGTCGTCCGCCTCGTCGGACACGGTGAAGTCGGCGTCGCGCGTGACACGGAAGTAGTCATGGCGGAGGATCTCCATGCCCGGGAAGAGCGAGTCGAGGTGGCGCGCGATGATGTCCTCGAGCGGGACGAACATGTCGTCGCCGATCCGCACGAAGCGCGGCAGCACCTCCTTCGGCACCTTCACGCGCGCGAACGTCTCGGCGCGCGAGACCGGATCGCGCAGCCAGACCGCCAATGAGAGCGAGAGGTTCGAGATGTAGGGGAAGGGACGTCCGGGTCCGACCGCAAGCGGCGTCAGCACCGGGAAGATCTGCTCGGCGAAGATGCGGTCGATCGCCTGGAGCTCCTCCGGGTTGCAGCGCGCGCAGTCGACCACCCGGATGCCCTGCTCCGCGAGCGCGCGGCTCAGCTCCTCGTCCCAGACGCGCGAGTGGCGGGCGCCGAGCTCGCGATTTCGCTCGTCGATCCGCTCGAGCGTCTCGCTCGGGGACAGGCCGTCGACGCCGCGGGCGTCGATGCCGGCGTCGACCTGGTCGTGCAGGCCGGCCACGCGCACCATGACGAACTCGTCGAGGTTGGAGGCGTAGATGGCGCAGAACTTGACGCGCTCCAGCAGCGGCGTCCGCTCGTCCTCCGCCAGCTCCAGAACGCGCTCGTTGAACTGGAGCCAGGACAGCTCTCGGTTGTTGTAGAGCTCGGGTGAATCCAGCGAGGGTGCTTCGGATGGGGCGGTTACTGCTTCCACAAGCGTCGATTATGGTGCTTCGCCGTGATTTGGTTGTTGCGACATGGGGATGCCGAGCCCGGCTCGCCCGACGCGGAGCGGCCGCTGACCGACAAGGGGCGTCGCCAGGCCCGCGCCGCCGGTGCCGCCCTGAAGGAGCTCGGCGTGAAATTCGAGGCATGCCTGACGAGCCCGAAGAAGCGTGCGGCCGACAGCGCCGCCCTCGCCTGCGAGCCACTCGGCATCGAGCCGCAGGAGGAGCCCAAGCTCGCGGGCGGGCGCTTCGACCCGCTCGAGCTGGCGGCCGAGACCGGCGAGGACGTGCTGCTCGTCGGCCACGAGCCCGACTTCTCGAACGCGGTGCGCGAGCTCACCGGCGGCGACGTGGACATCAAGAAGGGCGGCCTGGCGGCCATCGAGGCCGGTGAGCTGCGCGTGCTCATGCGCGCAGCCGAGATCAAGCGGATCGCGCGCTCCTAGGCAAGCTGGCGGCCCTCGACCAGCTCGAGCAGGACGCCCTCGCGCAGCCCGCCCCGCGCGATCCGCAGCGGGAGCTGCAGGAGGTCCGAGATCGCCTCGAGCACGAGGATGCCGGCGGGCAGCAGCCGCACGCGCTCGGTGTCGAGCTCGAAGCGGCGCGCGACCTCCGCGATCGGCGTCAGCGAGAGAACCCTGATCCCGCGCTCGAGCGTGTCGTGCGCGAGCTCGGCGCCGACGAGCCGCCGCAGCGAGGTCGCCGTGCCGCCGACGGCGACGGCGTGCTGCGCGGGCGGCGGTTCGAGCCCCTCGAACGTCCCGTCGATGTGGCGCCGTACCTTCTCGAGCTCGTCGACCGAGGGCGGGTCGGAGCGCAGGTACGAGTCGGCGAGGAAGCCGGACCCGATCCGGAACGACTCGGACCACTCCATGCGCCCGTCGGACTCTCCGATCGCAATCTCGCTGGACCCGCCGCCGACGTCGATCACGGCGATCGCGCCCTCGACGGGGCGCAGCAGGGTGCGGGTGGCGCCGACGAACGACAGCCGCGCCTCCTCCTCGCCCGTCAGCACGGACAGCTCTGTGCCGGCGGCCTCCTCGACCGCCTCCACGAGCTCCTCGCGGTTGGGGGCGTTGCGGATCGCCGCCGTTGCCACCGCGACGATCTGCTCGGCGCCCACCTCGTTCGCGACGGCCACCTGCGTGCGCACCACCTCGGCGGTCTCGTCGATCTTCTCCTGGGGGATCTGGCCCCCGCCCTGCATGCTCCTGCCGATGCGCGTGAAGGCGCGCTGGGTCACGAGCTCCCGCAGCGCGCCGTCGCCGGCGTCGGCAACGAGCAGCCGCGTCGTGTTGCTACCGATGTCGATGCAGGCGCAGATCAAGCAGTGGGGGGCGCGAGCTCGGGATGCGAGGCGTCCTCGAACTCGCGAAACAGGCCGGTGACGACGAAGGCGGTCTGCTCGCCGATGTCGACCGCATTGTCCCCTACGCGCTCGATGCAGCGCGCCACGAGCATCATGTGCATGCCCCACTCGCGCTGATCGGGGTCGTCGCCGATCTCGAGCGCGCGGTGGAAGACCTGCCGGTTCAGCTTGTCGATCTCGTCGTCCTGGCGGACGAGGTCGCGCGCCATCTCGACGTCGCGCCGCTCGAACGCCTGCCCGCACTGGATCACCTGCTGGCGGGCCTGGGCACCCATGCGCGCGATCAGGTCGAGGATGTCGGGGTCCGCCGGCGGCTCGTGGCCGGCGAGCGGCACGAGCTTCGCCATGTTCACGCACTGGTCGCCCATGCGCTCGATGTGCTTGATGATGTGGAGCAGCGCCGCGACCAGGCGCAGGTCACCCGCGACGGGCGCCTGCAGCGCGAGCAGTGACAGCACGCCCTGGTGCACCTCGAGGTAGCGGCCGTCGATGCGGTCGTCGTCTGCGATCACCATGCTGGCGAGCTCGACGTCCTGGTGCTGGACGGTCTCAAGCGCGCGCTCGAGCGCCGTCACCACCATCGGCAACGCGCCCATCGCCTGCTTCTCGAGCTGAGCGAGCTCTTCCTGGAACTGGAGGCGAGTCGTGTCCGCCACGCTAGCTGCCTCAGCCGACCTTGCCGGTGACGTACGCCTCCGTGCGCGGGTCGTCGGGATTGGTGAAGATCTTCTCGGTGTCGTCGAACTCGACGACCCGCCCGGTGCGGTGCTCGTCGTCGCTGAGCTCGACCGTGAAGAAGGCGGTCTTGTCGGAGACGCGCGCCGCCTGCTGCATGTTGTGGGTCACGATGACGATCGAGTACTCGTTCTTCAGCTTGAGCATGAGGTCCTCGATCTTGCCGGTCGAGATCGGGTCGAGCGCCGAGCAGGGCTCGTCCATCAGGATCACGTCGGGCTCGACCGCCAGGCAGCGGGCGATGCAGAGCCGCTGCTGCTGGCCGCCCGACATGCCGAAGGCGTTTGTCTTGAGCCGGTCCTTGACCTCGTCCCAGAGGGCCGCCTGGGTGAGTGCGCCCTCGACGGTCTCATCCATGTTCCCCTTCATGCCGAGCACGCGCGGGCCGAAGGCGATGTTGTCGTAGATCGACTTGGGGAACGGGTTGGGCTTCTGGAAGACCATGCCGATGCGCTTGCGCACCTCGACCGCGTCGACCTGCGGCGCGTACAGGTTCTGGCCGTGGTAGAGCACCTCGCCCTCCACGGTCGCGCCCGGGATCAGGTCGTTCATGCGGTTGAAGCAGCGGATCAGCGTCGACTTGCCGCAGCCGGAGGGGCCGATCAGCGCGGTGATCTCGTTCTTGCCGATGTCGAAGGAGACTCCTCGGACGGCCGGCTTCCCGTTGTACGAGACCATGACGTCGTGCAGCGCGAAGATCGCCTCGCGCGGCTTCCGCTCCGCCTGCGGTACGCCCTTGATTGCCGGCGCGATGGCGTCGCCGTGCGGTGAGCGGACCTCGAGCGGCTGGCTGAGGCCGCGCTGCCGCTGCCGCTCTTCCCGCTCGGCCGGCTCGATGTCCTGCGGCTCGGTCATGTGCTCCGCCACTCTATTTCACCTCACCACTTCTGCTCGTAACGATTCCGCAACCAGATCGCGACGCTGTTCATGAGTACGAGCATGATCATCAGCAGCAGGATTCCGGCGGCTGCGAGCGGTCGATAGTCGTTGACGTCGTTGGAGGGCCGGGAGATCCAGTCGAAGATCTGGATCGGCATCGCCGTGAAGAACGAGTCGAGGCCCTCGGGGTTGAATGCGATGAAGGTCGCCGCTCCAATCACGATCAGCGGAGCGGTCTCGCCGATGGCGCGGGCCAGGGCGAGGATCACGCCGGTCGCGATCCCTGGCACCGCCGCGGGCAGGACCTGGCGCCAGATCGTCTGCCACTGGGTCGCGCCGAGGGCCATCGAGCCCTCGCGGATCGAGGGCGGCACGGCGCGGATGGCCTCGCGAGCGGCGATGATGACGACGGGCAGCACGAGCAGCCCGAGCGTGAGGCCGCCGGCCAGGACCACCGGGCCGAGGTCGAGCGGGCCGCGCACGAGAAAGGCCAGGCCGAGGATCCCGTAGACGATCGAGGGCACAGCGGCCAGGTTCTGGATGTTCAGCTCGATCAGGCGGTTGTACCAGCGGGTCGCGTCCGCGTACTCCTCCAGGTAGATCGCGGTGGCGACGCCCACGGGGATGATGAACGCAGCGCACACCACCATCAGCCAGATCGTCCCCCAGAAGGCCGCCTGGATGCCGGACTGGTCCGCGTTGATGGACGAGAAGCTTGTGATGAATTCCCAGGTCAGGCTCCCGGCGCCGTCCGCCACGACGTCGACGAGCAGGACGCCGAGCAGCGCGATCGAGACGCCCACGCAGAAGAGCAGCGCGAAGAGGAAGCCGCGGTCCTTCGCGCGGTTCTTCGAGGACGGGCGGCCGACAGGTTCCGCGCTGGCGTCGCTGACGGCGCTCATTCGTATATCTGCCTGTACTTGCGGACGAAGCGGATCGAGATCATGTTCATGATCAGCGTGATCACGAACAGCGTCGTGCCTACCGCGAACAGCGTCTTGTAGGCGATGCTGCCGGTTGACGCGTCCCCCTTCGCGGTCGCGGCGATGAAGGCGGTCATCGTCTCCATCGACTGGAAGATGTCGAGCCCCCATTGAGGCTGGAGGCCGGCGGCGATGACCACGACCATCGTCTCGCCGACCGCCCGGGAGAAGCCGAGCACGACCGACGCCACGATGCCCGAAAGCGCGGCGGGGAACACCACGCGCATGGTCGTCTGGAGCTTCGAGGCGCCGAGCCCGAACGAGCCCTCGCGAAGCGACTGGGGCACCGCCGACATCGAGTCCTCGGAGATCGAGGCGACGGTCGGGACGATCAGGAAGCCGATGATGATTCCGGCGGCCAGGGCGTTGAAGATCCCGACGTTGCCGTCGCCGAAGATCGCGCGCAGGATCTCGGGAGTGAAGAACGTCAGGGCGAAGTAGCCGAACACGATGGTGGGCACGCCGGCCAGGAGCTCGAGGATCGGCTTGATCGTCTTGCGCACGGCCGGGCGCGCGTATTCGGACAGGTAGATCGCGGCCGCAAGCCCCAGGGGTACTGCCACGAGCATGGCGATGGCGCTGATCACCATCGTGCCGAGCACGAGCGGCAGGACGCCGAAGGAGGCGGGGTTGAACAGCGGCGCCCAGTCGGTGCCGAACAGGTAGTCGGTGATCGGCACCTCCTCGAAGAAGCGGACCGTCTCCGTGGCGAGCGAGAGGACGATCCCGGTCGTCGTGAGGATCGAGATCAGGGCCGCCAGCATGAGCAAGCCCTTGATGAGATCCTCGCCCCAACGGCGCCGGGCAGCGCGGAGGACGGGTGCCTCCGCGCTGCCCTTCGCAACCGCTGTGGAGCGTGCTGCCACCTAGCTCCCGCTGCCGCCGAGCTCGGTCTGGGCCTTGGAGGCCTGGTCCGGGCTCATCGGCACGATCGCCGATGCCTCGGCGATCGCCTGGTAGTTCTGGAGCACGTAGTCCATGAACGCCTTGACCTCGGGCTGCTTGATCGCCTTGGCGCTCGGGTACATCAGCAGCGGGCGCGAGAGCGGCTTGTACTCGCCGCTCTGGATGTTGGACGAGTCCGGCTTGAGGCAGTTCCCGGCGCTCTCGCCGACACCGACCAGGTTCAGCTTGTCCTGGTTCTGCTCGTAGTAGGAGAAGCCGAAGTAGCCGAGCCCGCCGGCCTCGCCCTCGACGCCCTGCACGAGCACGTTGTCGTCCTCGGAGGGCTGGTAGTCGGTCCGCGACACGCCTTCCTCACCGTTGATCTGCTCAGTGAAGAAGTCGAACGTGCCCGAGTCCGTGCCGGGCCCGAACAGCTTGAGCGTCGTGTCCGGGAAGCTGGGGTCGATCTGGCTCAGCTTCGAGACCTTGGAGCCCTTGTTCCACAGCTCCTTGAGCTGGGCCGTCGTCATGCAATCGACCTTCATGTCGGTGTTCGTGACGACGGCGATGCCGTCGTTGGCCACCTGGACCTCGGTGTAGTCGATGCCGTTCTTCTTGCAGACGGCGATCTCGTCGTCCTCGATCGGGCGCGATGCGTCCGAGATGTCGGTTTCGCCGGCGCAGAACTTCTCGAAGCCGCCGCCGGTGCCGGACGTGCCGACCGTCACTCGAACATTGGGGTTCGTCGCGGCGAACTCCTCCGCGGCGGCCTGCGCGAACGGGGCGACCGTGCTGGATCCGTCGATGCGAATCGTGCCGGAGAGGTCGCCGCCGCCTCCGCCGCCGCCACTGTCGTCGTCATCATCACCGCAGGCAGCTGCCCCCAGGGCGAGCGCACCGCAGACGGCGAACACGAGGAGCTTCCTCATGCGGGTCTTCTCCTTGTCTTGGAACACTGAGGGCGCGACACTCTCAGTGACCCGCTGGGAGTCTGTTATCCGGTTGTGCCCGTCTTGTGAAAAACGTGTGAAGGCCGGTCTCAGTCAGAAGACAGGCGGTAGCCGAAGCCGAAGTGCGTGTGGATGAGCTGCCGGCCGGGCCGCGCCTGCTCCAGCTTGTGCCGCAGCTTCCCCACGTAGACGTCCACAGAGCGGTCCGACTTGCGGTAGGGCTCGCCCCACACGCTCCGGTAGAGCTCCTCGCGGCTGACGATCCGGTCGTGGCGCTCGGCCAGGGCGGTCAGAAGCTCCAGCTCGCGGACGGTCAGCTCCAAGCGGCGGCCGTCCAGGAGCGCCATGAACTCGGTGGGCCGGATCTCGAGGGCCCCGATGTTGAAGTTCCCGTGGTTGGTGGCTGCCTCCATGGCCCGGCGACTGTTCCAGCTATGTGCGGATTGTCAGTTATCGCGCCGTTGTCGGCCTGTGAAAAAGCTGTAAATAGGTGCATGTCTCCGCTGCCGACTGCCGTAGACTCCGAGCCGGATGTCGGAGCTCCGCCTAGCGATCCTTGACTCGGATTCGGGATTCGTCCGCGTTCTGGTCAAAAGAGCGGGCGATCTCGGCTGGCAGTACCGCCGTCTCGAGGCGCCGCCGCGCACCGAGGAGTTCGTCGCCATGCGTGTCAACGCCCTCGTCGTGGACCTGGGACTGCTCGGCGCGGGCGCGTGGGATTTCCTCGAGCGCGTGTCCGCTGCGCTGCCCGGGCTCGGCATCGTCGTCTGCACCGGACGCTCGAGCGTCTCGCAGCGGGTGCGCGGCTTGCGGCTCGGCGCCGACGACTGGGTCACGAAGCCCTGCCACCCCGAGGAGGTCCTCGCGCGGGTGGAGGCCGTCGTGCGCCGGCGCAAGCGGGCCTCGGCGCGGGTCGAGAGCGGCCCGCTCGTGGCCGGCGACCTCGAGATCCGCGCCGATCAGTTCCAGGCGTTCGTACGCGGGCAGAGCGTCGACCTGACCCGCCGCGAATTCGAGGTCCTGCAGTTGCTCGCGCAGGCGGAGGGCAAGGTCCTTCAGCGCGAGGAGATCTACCAGGCGGTCTGGGGATATGCGATGGCCCACGGCGACCGCTCGGTCGACGTCTTCATCCGCAAGGTGCGCCAGAAGCTCGAGAAGGCGTCGCCGACCTGGAGCTACATCCACACGCACTTCGGCGTCGGCTACCGCTTCGATACGGAGCGCCGCGAGGAGGGTGCCGGCATCGCCGCGCTCGAGCGCCCGCCAGACGAAGTCGAGGACGAGGTCGCGGCCGAGGCCCTCCGCTCCGCGCTCTAGGCGAGCCGGAAGCGGCGCACGATGCGGACGAGCACGGTCGAGCGCTCCTAAACCGTGAAGCGAAGGCGGACCCGCGCGCACGCGCGCGTGAGGTGAACGGAGGCCTGGGCGGGAGCGTCGCGGCGCCCGCCCGCGGGCCGTCCGCGGGAGTTCTAGCCCGTGCGCCGTCGCGCGGCCGTGAGGCCGGCGACGCCGGTAGCAACTCCGAGCGCGCCCAGCACGAGCGCCACGATCGTGAGCCACTCGGGGGCCGAGTCGTCGTCGACGGAGGGGCCCGCGGTGTTGATCTCGGCGCCGCCGTGCTCATCCTCCGCCGCCGTCAGCACAATCGCCGGTGCAGGACTCTCGAGGTCATCCTCGCTCTCGCCCTCGGCCGGGATCTGGATCCAACGCGTCTCGCCCTGCTTGCACTTCTGGACCGTCGGGAAGTAGATGGACTGACCCGGCTTCCCCGCCGGCATCTTCAGGCTCATGTAGACGAAGTCGAGCCGGTCGGCGGGCAGCGGCATCTTCGCCGTGTAGGTCACCTCGCTGACGCCGCTCGTGATCTTCTCGCCGTGCAGGTCGACGGGATCCTTCTTGCCTTCCTTCGTCTTGATCGTCCAGTTCGGACTGATCGCCGGTGTGGCGGACGCCACGCTCGGCGGGATCTGGACGCTGAACTGCGTGGTGGGCGACTCCTCGCAGCCGTGCGGGATCTGCAAGCTGACGGTCGCGTAGCCGTCCGAGGGCGCTTCGGACGGGTTGGTGGTGATATGCGCGGCCGCAGGCGCGGCCAGCGCGAGCGTGGCCAGGCCTGCGCCCGCCGCCGCTCTCCTGATGATCGACTTCATCGGTTCTCCTTCGGATTGCCGGCTCAGACGTGTGACGGCGCCAATGTGGGCGGCGCGCGTCCGGCCAGCGCGGCGCCGACGAGCCGGCCCCCGCGGGGAAGGAGGTGGGCTACCGGCGTGCGCCGCTGCCGGGGCTCGGCGACCGCCGGGCGCCTGCGCCGCGGCCGGGTGCGCCGCGCGGCGCGCACGAGGACCTCGTCGCCCGGATAGCGGCCACTCAGGAGCGGCAGCAGGATCAAGAGGGCGGGCGCGAGATAGATGAGCGCGTCGCTGACGCCGAGGACGAGCATCCCCAGCGTCCAGACCGAGGTGATGGCCGCGAAGGCGATCACTCGACCGGCACCTCCACGAGCGTTCGCCGCTCAACGAAGTCGGACACGCGCGACGAGACCGTCAGGCGCCAGTCGCCTGCCGGCGAGAGCTGGGCGCGCCGGACGACCCAGTGCCCCGGGCCGGCCTTGTCCGCGCGTGGCTCGAGCGGGCCGATTCGCTTCGAGGGCAGCGTCAGCGCGACCTCCAGGTTGCTGAAGCGGTCGAACTGGGCGCCGGTGCGCGGGTTCGTCAGGTAGATATGGACCTCGTTCGATCCGACCCCCGCGGGGTCGACCGTCAGCTCCATGCGCGCCGCGCCGAGCTCCGCGGTGGTTGAGAAGGGGCCCGCCGCGAGCGAGTCGGGCGGCGGGTAGCTCGTGAGCGCGGCCGTCACCGCAAGCGCCGCGGCGAGGAGCGCCAGCTCCATGCGAAGCGTGCGGCGCAGGATCCTGCCCTCGCCGCCGGGCGGCCCACCGCCGGCGGCGATCTCGCGCAGCCGCGGCAGCGAGCGGCGGCGATTCAGCGCGCCGAGCGCGATCAGCGCCGTGAGCAGCAGCGTCTTGATGAGGATCGCCCGTCCGAAGGCGGTGTCGAGCAGGTCGCCGACCCCGGTGAGGTGGAAGAGCGACTGCAGGATGCCCGTGGCGAGCAGGAGGCAGACCGCGCCGAGTGCGATCGGCGAGAAGCGCAGCAGCGTGGCCGACAGCAGGCGCGTGCGGTCCGGGCGCTCGAGCCTGCTTGTGGCCGCCGGAAGCCCGAGCACGAGCAGCGCAAGGCCGCCGATCCAGGCGCTCATCGCGAGCACGTGCGCGACGTTCGCGGGGAACAGGACGGCGGTCGGGTCGGAGACGCCCGCATGGCCCGCGAGTGCGGGCGACAGCACGAGGAACCCGAGCAGGACGACGACGGGGGCGAGCGCGACGAGTCGTCCGCTGCGTGGGAGCGCCTGGCCGACGGCGCCGAGCGAGACCGGTCGCAGCGCGGGCAGTGCCTGCCTCGAGGCGACCGCAGCGAGCAATACGCCGAGCAGCGCCCAGTCGACGAGCCGCAGCCCCCAGATCGTGCCCGCTCGGGTGCCGAGCACGTCCCCGATGACGTCCGGGTCCAGGGCGTCCCAGGCAGAGCTGCCCCCGGCGCTTGCCGCCTGCATCACGACGCCGACCACCGCCGCGCCCGCGCCGATCGTCACCGTCACCGCGGCGATCCGGCGCAGGCGGCCAGCGAACGCCTCGGAGGCGAGTCGCCAGGAGTCGTCCGCGCCCGCGACCTCGCGTAGGGCAGGGAGCCAGACTGACAGCAGGAACAGGAGGCCGCCCGCCGCGAGCGCAATCACCGCGTAGGTGAGTGTCTTCGCGGCGCCCAGCGCGGCGTCGGTCACCGGGCCGGCGTTGCCCGAGTCGATCAGGTCGGAGACCGCCTGGGCGGGCGCCGTTCCGCCCACGCCGACGCTGAAGACGAACCCGCCGGAGGTGGGATGGGAGTCCGCCGAGATGATCCGGTACGTCGCCGTATAGCTGCCGTCCGGCAGCCCCGGCCGGAGGCCGACGGCCACCACCCGGGCATCGCCGCCGGGATGATCGGCACCACCGCTGTCGACGCGCCGGCCGCGCGAGTCGAACACGCGCACCGAGCCGAAGGCCGTCTCGACCGGCTCGTTGAAGCGGAACACCACCCGCTCTGGCGCACGCTCCGGATTCGTCCCGCGCTGCGGCGCCGTGCCGACCAGCACCGCGTGTGCGGCGGCGCTGCCCGGAAGGGCGAGTAGCAGGAGGAGCGCCGCGCCCGCGGCGAGCCTTCTCACCAGGCCTCGGCCTTCTCGCGCGGGCCGCCGGTCCGGCGCCGTCGCCTCACCACCGCGACGAGCGCGACGCCCGCGAGCAGCACGGCCAGGAGCGACACCGCGGCCGCCACCGGGAAGCCGCCGCCGTCCTTGCCGACCCAGGTGAGGCTGCCACTGATCGTCGCGGCGACGCCGCCGGCGGTCAGCGGCAGCTTCCAGTCGAAGACCTTGACCCGGGCCGACTCGTCATCCCGGACGCGCTCGGGCGGCGTCGAGGACATCCAGTGGATGCGGTGGTCGTGCCAGTCGTAGCGGCCGTTGCGCGCGACCGTCTGCCACTCGGGTGCCGCCTTCGGGTCGGCCGTGTCCGGCACCTCGACCTGGGCGAAGCGGTCCTCGTTCAGGTACGTCGTCGGCGAGCGCTGGTTGACCAGCACCGTTCCGTCGGGCTCGAAACGCAGGTAGGGCTCGCCGCGATAGCCCTCGACGACGACGGTCTCACCGCTGTCGTTGCGCAGCTCGATGCGGTCGTCGAAGTTGAGGACCTCGGCGTCGAGTCCCTCGACAGACGGCGAAATCGCGCGGACCTCGGATCTGTAGTTCGGGTTGCCCTCGTGGGCGAGGGCGGGTGGTGCGAGCGCGCACAGGGCGGCGAGCGCCGTGGCGGCCACACACAGGTGGCGAAGCACTGAGCCTCCTCGGCTCGGACGTGGGGCGTCCGGGCTTCGCCTGTGACTGCGGCCGCCCGGACGCTAGGTCGCAGCCGTGGCGGGCGGCCCGCGCTCGGCGAGCGAGTGCGCGATCAGGCGCGCGCCGCGGGGGACGAGCGCGCCGAGGCGGCGACCGGCAGGCTCTTGTGCAGCGAGCCGTGGATGCCGCGTTCGCCGGCGCGGCCGCGAGCGCAGCCGCTCGAGCGTCTCCTCGCCGAGATAGCGCCCCAGCGCCAGGGGCAGCGCCAGCACGAGCAGCGGCGCCGCGTAGGCGAGCAGCTCCGGGTGGCCGGCCAGGGCGAGCAGACAGGCGAGCGCCGCGACGACGGCCGCCGAGAGCGCGAGCAGGCGCTGGTCCCTCGCGGGCATGGCGGCTCAGGCTACACGGATGCCCGCGAGTCATTGCCATACTTCCGCCGCGCGATGTCCAGGAACCAGCGAATCCTGTTGGTCGTCGCGGCCGTAGCCGTAGCCGTCATCGCTTTCGTGATCGCGAATCCCGGCGGGGACGACGAGGACGGCGGCGACCAGGCGGCGCAGACGACGACGCAGACGGAGGTCGAGACCCAGACCGAAACCGCGGTCGAGACTCAGACCGAGACGGCGCCGCCGGAGCCCCAGGTGTCCGTCACGCGGATTCGAGTTCAGGGCGGCGAGGTCGTCGGCGGCCCGCAGTCGATCGAGGTCGAGCAGGGTGAGCCCGTGCGGATCATCGTCACCTCCGACGCCCCCGACGAGATCCATCTGCACGGCTACGACATCGAGCACGAGGCCGCACCGGGCGCACCGGCTCGCTTCAACTTCACAGCGAATGCCGAAGGGGTGTTCGAGATGGAGAGCCACACCGCCGAGGACGCGGGGCTCGAGCCGCTTGTCGCGCGCCTGGTGGTGAATCCCTCCTGACCCGCCAGTGATCCAGATCGCCCACGGGCTTGTAGCCCGATCCGATCTACCCATCCCCGAATGGCTCTTCGGCTGGGCCGCCGCAATGGTCCTGGTCGTCTCGTTCGTCGCCCTGGCCATCCTGTGGCCTGAACCGAAGCTCCAGGACGAGGGCTGGCGGGCGCTGCCGCGCTGGCTCGGCCGGGCGGTCACCAGCCGGGTCGTCGAGATCCTCTGCGGCGCGATCGGGATCTTCCTGCTCGGGGTCGTCGTCTACACCGGCTTCGAGGGCGTGCAGAGCTCGACCGCCAACTTCGCGCCCACCTTCATCTACGTGATCTTCTGGCTCGGGTTCGTGCCCGCGAGCGTGCTGTTGGGCGACGTGTTCCGGGCCTTCAACCCGTGGCGCGCGATCGGGCGCGGTGTCGCCTGGGGCGCGAAGATGGCGGCGCGCAGCGACCTGCCCGCCCCGCTGGCCTACCCGGAGCGGCTCGGGCGCTGGCCCGCAGCCGCCGGCATCTTCCTGTTCGCTGCGATCGAGCTCGTCGCCTCGAACGGCGACCGGCCCGAGAACCTTGCGATCGCCGTGCTCATCTACTCGGCGCTCACCTTCATCGCGATGGCGCTCTACGGGGTCGAGGCTTGGTCCGACCGCGGCGAGGCCTTCTCCGTCTACTTCAACCTGTTCTCGCGCATCTCGGTGTTCGAGACGCGTGGCCGCGACCTGGGCGTGCGCAAGCTGCTGTCGGGGCTCGCTGCGCTGCCGGCGGCCGCCGGAACCGTGCCGCTGCTGGCCGTGATGATCGGCTCGGTGACCTTCGACGGCGCCTCCGAGGCCCAGCCGTGGACGGACATCTCACCGGACCTGGCGCAGTGGTTCCAGGACGTCGGGCTCAGCCCGCAGCACTCACTCGAGCTGGCCTTCCTGCTCGGCCTGATCCTCACGATCGTGCTTGTCTTCGGCTTCTACCGGCTCGGCGTGCTCGGGGCGCGCAGCGTCGGGGGCGGCTTCAGCGCGTCGCGACTCGCAACCGAGTTCGTGCACTCGCTCGTGCCGATCGCGCTCGCGTACGTGTCGGCGCACTACTTCACGCTGCTGCTCTTCCAGGGCCAGGCGACGGCCTACCTCGTCTCCGACCCCCTCGGCGACGGCAGCGACATCTTCGGCACCGCCGACCACCAGATCGACTACACGATCATCGGCGGCAAGGCGACCTGGTACTTCCAGGTGGCCTTCGTCGTGGTCGGCCACGTGGCGGCGCTCGTGCTGGCCCACGATCGCGCGCTCGCGCTCTACGACGACACCAAGCAGGCGGTGCGCTCGCAGTACTGGATGCTCGCGGTGATGGTCGGCTTTACGAGCCTCGCGCTCTGGCTGCTGTCGCAGTCGAACGTCTAGTCGCGCACTAAAGCAACGAGAGGTTGCATTAGTGGTAAGGTGGCCAGATGAAGAGCTACCGCCAGACCGGACTCCTGCACCGGCTGGTTCGAAGGACGGCGGCGACCCGTCCGATGGCCCTTCTCTATGGGCTCATCCAGGAGCCGCTCGACCGCTTCGTCCACCGGATCAGCCGAGGGCGCGGGACCGCGTCGTCATGGCTCGCGGGCGTCGAGATCACGTGGCTGACCACGACCGGCGCCAGGACGGGCAGGCCGCGCACCCTTCCGGTGCTCGCGCTGCCGGCGGGAGAGGGGATGGTCCTGATCGCCTCGAACTTCGGTCGCAGCCGCAACCCCTCCTGGTACCACAACCTGCGCGCCAACCCCCGCGCAACGATCGTCTTCGAGGGCACCCGGAGCGAGGTGGTGGCCCGTGAGCTGAGCGGCTCCGAGCGCGAGCGCGGCTACCGCCTCGGTGAGGAGATGTTCCCCGGGTTCAGCCACTACCGCCGCTGGGCGGCGAATCGCCGGATCCCCGTGCTGAGCCTCGAGCCGCGCCACCGACCGGCCTAGGAACGAAAGGAGCGTCGATGGGCTACGGGGAGCGACGCTGACTGCGGCCACGTAGGCTGCGCGGATGGGGCCTCGACAGGTCGGGGACAAGGCCGCAAGGACCCGCACGGTCCGCGGGGAGGACATCGAGCTCTTCACCGAGCTGACCGGCGATCGCAACCCGCTCCACTACGACGAGCGGGCGGCCGCGAACTCGCGCTTCGGCGGGATCATCGTGCAGGGCGGCGTGACGTCCGGACTGCTGAACGCGGTCGTGGCCGAGGACCTGCCGGGCCCAGGCAGCGTCTTCCTCCACGTGGAGTGGGACTTCAAGGCGCCCGTTCGGCCCGGCGACGAGATCACCGCCGAGGTCGAGGTGCTCGAGGCCCGCGAGGACAAGCCGCTCACGAAGCTGCGAACGACGATCACCAACCAGGACGGCACGATCGTGCTCGACGGCTCGGCCCTCGTCTGGACCGAGCCCGTCTGACGGTCAGCGGCAGATCGCGTGGATCTGGAGCCGCACCTGCTCGTCGTCGCCCACGCTGTCGCCCGTCTCGACCCGCACCCTGATGCGCCCGTTCCGCTGCATCCGTGTCACGTCGATGTCGGCGAGCTCGGCCGGCGTCGGCGGGTCGTCCTCGAAGAAGCCGACTCCCAAGGCCGAGCGAACGAGCCGCTCTCCGCGCCGGCAACGATGTCGATAGACGGCGAGCCGCCCGGGCTTCACGGTCCTCGTCACGATGCGACGCGTGTCCCCATTGGGGGCGCCTGCAGCTCCCGCTCGCGCGCTTCCGGCGTTGCTCTGACAGCCGACGAGCGGCTGGAACGACCTTGCCGTCCGGGTCTGGTTCACCCCAATGAAGTCGAGGTCGGGACCGCTGTACAGGTCGATGCTCGGGAACTGCTGCACCGCCACCTCGAGGCCGGCGCGCGTGCTGTCGGCGACCCAGTCGGAGCCTGCAGCGGACGCGCCGCCTGTGCAGCGCACGTCCCAGATGACGACGTCCCAGGGATCGTCGATGGTCGGGACGGACACCCACGGGCCGGTCGCCGTGGTGCATCTCGGTATGCCATCGCACTCAACTTCGGCCGAGGCGGCGGGCGCGACGGCAAGCGCGGCGCAGCTGACCAGGAGCAGGAAGAGTCCGCGGCAAGCGGTCATGACAGGTCCTTTGCTCGGGTGCGCGAGCGAGCCTACGGAGCGGCGAGCTGTCCAGCAACCGCCTCGGCCGCAAGAAGACGTTCCGATGTCGCCTTTACGCCACTGATCCTGATCGGGCTCGGCGGATGTCGCCTGGGGCTGTGCCGGCTGCTAGTCCGCCGTCGCGCGTCGGCGATTCAGCGCCTCGTGCATCGAGCGAACTACGAGGGCGCCGTCGCCGACGGCTGACGCCACTCGCTTGGTCGAGCCACTTCGCACGTCACCGATGGCGAAGACACCCGGTCGAGTGGTCTCCAGAAGCAAAGGCTGGCGCTCGCTGTCTTTTCGATGCTCGGCAAAGCTCTGATGACGCCGGGCATCCTCGCCGGTGACGATGAATCCCTTGTCGTCGAGGCCGACCAGGCCGTCGAACTCCTCGGTCCGTGGGGCGGCGCCGATCATGGCGAACACACCGGTGGCATCCAGTCGATGCTCCTCCTGATCGCGGCAGGCGACCGTGACCGCCTCGACCTCCTCGCCGCCGTGGACCGCCGTCACCTCACAGCCCTCCCAGAGCTCGACGTTGCCGGCCGCCTCGATGCGATCGATGAGATACCGAGACATCGTCGCGGCAGGCGACCGCCGCACGACGAGGTGGATCCGGCGCGCGTGGCCGGCCAGGTTGACCACGGCCTGCCCGGCTGAGTTGCCGCCGCCGACCACGACCACGTCCTTGCCCGAGGCCTCCAAGGCCTCGATGTGAGTGGCCGCGTAGTACAGACCGCAGCCCTCGAGGAGCTCGGCGCCCTCGGCGGGCAGGCGGCGATAGTCGGCACCGACGGCGAGCACGACGAGGTGGGCGTGCACCTGCTGGCCGTCGGCGAGCACCATCGACCGCAGGCCGTCGCTCTCGGCCAGGGAGAAGCGGCAGCCGTCGTGGGCGCTGGAGATGACGGCGCCGAACTTCCACGCCTGGAGCGTCGCTCGCTGCGCCAGGTCCGACCCCGACAGACCGGTCGGGAAGCCGAGGTAGTTCTCGATCCGGGCGCTGGTCCCCGCCTGGCCTCCCGGGGCGAAGCGCTCGATGACCAGCGTTGAAATGCCCTCCGACGCGGCGTAGACCGCGGCGGCCAGACCCGCTGGGCCTGCGCCCAGTACCACCACGTCGAAGGTCTTCCCATCCACCTTGGCGCGCAGGCCGAGCTCGTCGGCGACCTGAGTGACCGTGGGAGACCGCAGCACGTTGTGGGTGCGGACGAGCACCGGGCACTCCTCCGAGCCGATCCCCAGCCGCTCGAGCAGTTCCTGGCTCTCGTCGTCGGTGTCGATGTCGTGCCAGGTGAACGGGATCAGGTTGCGCTCGAGGAACTCCCGGATCGCGAAGGCATCGCCTGACGATCGTTTTCCGATCAGCAGCTCGTAGCCAAGGCCCTGACCCTTCAGCCACTCACGGCGCGTGATCATCGTGCGCAGGAGCAGGTCGCCCAGCTCGGTGGAGCTGGCCACCAGCGCGCGCAACTCATCGGGCGGCAGGGACAGAATCGAGCTCTCCTCGGCGATGACACCCCGGGCCAGCGTCGGCTCGCCGGTGAACATGGAGATGTCGGCGGCGAAGGTGCCCGGCTGGCACTGGGTGAAGTAGTGGTCGCCGTCGGGCTGGCGGTCGATGACGTCGATCGCCCCCGAGAGGACGACGAAGAAGGGCGTATCGCGCTGGCCCTGCTCGAAGACCACGTCTCCCGGGGAGAGCGACAGGGTCTCGGCGCGTTCCGCCAGCTGTTCGATTTGAGCCGCCGTCAGGCGCGGGAACAGCGTCGGATCGTCCGGATCCAGGAAGTCGGGGACTGGGGTCGGTGAGGTGTAGTGGGTCATGATCGAAAGGTGTTGGAGCTGCGTTCGGAGCCCCGACAAGCTAGCGCCGGTCGCGCTCCGCTGGGCTAGCGGCGACGACCTCGCTGTTCCGCGAATGCAGCGGTTTGCGGCTCCCTGCGAAACGCGAGCGAAGGGACTCGAACCCTCGACCTCCGGCGTGACAGGCCGGCGCTCTAACCAGCTGAGCTACGCCCGCGTGCGAGAGCCGAGGATAGCGGCCATGCCACGCTCGCGAGCGCGCTCCGTGCGCGCGTCACACCGGCCTGAGGGCCCCCTGCTTACAGTGGTCCCGATGCCGCCCGCCAGCGCCGAACTCCGTGAGATCACCGAGACCGCGCTGGCAGCGCTCAACAGCGGTGACCTGGAGACCTTCATGACGGTCGTCGCGGACGATGTCGAGTTCACGTCGATGATCGCGGAGGTCGAGGGGCAGACCTTCCGCGGCCACGCCGGCGTGCGCAGCTGGTGGAGCTCGATCGCCGGCGCATTTCAGGACGTTCGCTGGGAGCTGATCGAGCTGGAGGGATCGAGCCCGAGCGGGCTGGCCAAGCTGCGTGCGGTCGCCGAGGTCGACGGCGTCGAGGTCGAGCAGATGGTCTGGCAGGCGGCGAGCTTCCGCGACGGCAAGCTCGAGTGGTGGGCCTTCTTCCGCGACGAGCAAGCGGCCCGGGCGGCGGCGGGGCTGTTCGGCGGCACCCGGTCGGGCTAGCTCGTGCCGCGCACCGCGCATGCTCGCGCGCCGAGCGTGAACGATCCGCCGGGTGAGCCGACGCCCTCGAAGAGCCGCTCACGCAGTTGCTGCCGCCGCTCCGGCTCGAGCGCGGCGCAGTAGGACCCAGCCGGGCCGACGCCGAACGTGAACGGCTCCCAGAGGTCGTCGAATCCCGAATAGGTCGTCTCGACGGTCAGGTAGGCGGTCTCGACGCTGTCCAGGCCTGCCTCCCGCCACAGCTCCTCGAGCTCCTCGGTGCTTCTGTAGCGCATCGTCCGGCCCTCGTCCGGAGCGCCCTCGTCGAGCGACCGCGCGGCATTCCAGAAGAGGCGCAGCATCTCCATGCCGTCGCCGTAGTCCCAGGTGCAGGCCGCGACGACGCCACCGTCGCGGACGACCCGGCGCATCTCGGAGGCCCCGCCGAGCGGATCGCGCATGAAGTTGACGACGAGCTGAGCGACGGCGGCGTCGAAGGCGTCGTCCTCCCAGGGGAGCTCCTCCGCATCGCCGCGGCGGACGTCGGCGCCGGGCACGCGCTCGCGGCAGGCCGCGACGAACGGCTCCGAGGGATCGACCGCGCCCACCTGCTCCGCTCCGACGACGCCCGCGAGCCGCTCCGACAGCGCGCCCGGGCCGCAGCCGACGTCGAGCACTCGCACGCCCGGCCCAATGCCCGCGAACTCGATCAGCCGCGGCGCGAGCTCGCGCGAGTAGCGACCCATGAAACGGTCGTAGGCGTCGCCGGCGACGTTGAAGGTCACTCGTTCATTCTGCACCGCCTGCAAGGATCGCGACGTGGACAGCTTCATCGACGACTTCGACGGTGCAGGACTCGACACCGAGGTCTGGATCCCGCACTACCTGCCGATGTGGAGCTCGCGCGCGGCGAGCGCGGCGACCTACGCCGTCGCCGACTCCGCGCTGCGCCTCACGATCCCGCCCGAGCAGGGCCTCTGGTGCGAGGGCGTCCACGACGACCCGCCGCTGCGGGTCTCGGGCATCCAGTCCGGCATCTTCTCGGGCGAGGTCGGCAGTACCAGGGGTCAGCAGCCGTTTCGCGAGGGCCTCGTAGTCCGCGAGCACCAGCCGGCGCAGTGGGGCTGGACCCCGCACTACGGGCTGCTCGAGATCCGTGCGCGCATGGAGCTGAGCCCGCGTTCGATGGCGTCGGTGTGGATGGTCGGTGTCGAGGACGAGCCCGAGCGCTGCGGCGAGATCTGCATCTTCGAGGTCTTCGGGGACGCGCTCGCGGAGGAGAAGGGCACCAGGACGGCGGCGGTCGGCATGGGCATCCACCCGTTCCGCGACCCCGCGCTGAGCGAGGAGTGGGACGCCCCACGCCAGGAGCTCGACGTGAGCGAGTTCCACACCTACACCGCCGACTGGCGACCCGGCCGAGTCGACTTCCTGATCGACGGCCGCCACGTCAAGACCGTGGGCCAGGCGCCCGATTACCCGATCCAGGCGATGGTGGCCGTCTTCGACTTCCCGGACCGGGCGGACTCGGCGCCCGAGGGGCACGTGCCCGAGTTCGTCATCGACAGCGTCCGCAGCGAGCCGCTCAGGCCCTGAGCCCCGACCGGCAGGCCACGAGCAGCAGCAGGAACAGGCCGCCCCAGGCGAGGGCCCAGCGGTCGCGGCGCAGCCGCCGGAGCGCGAGCGCCCCCGGTCCGGCCGGTGCTGCGGCTACCAGGGCTCGCCCTCGACGGGGTGGGTGCCGCCGATGACCCTGAGCTCGCCCGGCCGGACGGGCTCGCGGCACGCGGCGCAGACCGTCAGCGGGTGGAATTCGGCGCCGCAGGTGTGGGCGAAGACGACCGGCTCCTGGCCGGGCTCGCAACGGCGGTCGCCCCACTCCTTCAGCGCCAGCACGATCGGGCGCAGCTCCTGGCCCGCCGCCGTGAGGTGGTACTCGTGGCGCACGGGGCGCTCCGAGTAGAGGCGGCGCTCGATCAGGCCGATCTCCTCGAGACGGCGCAGGCGCGAGGTGAGGACGTCGCGCGGGGCGCCCGTGTAGCCCGCCAGCTCGCTGAAGCGGCGGTAGCCGTAGCCGATCTCGCGGACGATGAGCAGCGAGTAGCGGTCGCCCAACGACCGCCAGCGCATCGGCCACTGAGCAGACCCTCTTGGTCGGTTTGACTTCCGAACTCACCGGAACTAGTTTCCTCGCCTCGGCTCGCAAATCAAACCATCGGAGACGAATTGAGCTAGCCCATCCGACACGCCCATCGTCCTCGTTCACGGCTTCTGGGTGACCCCGCGCAGCTGGGAGAACTGGAAGGCCCACTACGAAGCGCGCGGCCACACCGTGATCGCGCCGGCCTATCCCGGCTTCGAGGTCGAGGTCGAGGCGCTCAACGCCGACCCGACGCCGATCGTGGAGGTCACTGTCCCCGAGATCATCGAGCACCTCGAGGCCGAGATCGCGAAGCTCGACGGGCCGCCCATCATCATCGGCCACTCGGCGGGAGGGGCCTTCACGCAGATCCTGCTCGACCGCGGCAACGGCGTGGCGGGCGTCGCGATGAACTCCGCGCCGACGGAGGGCGTGCCGGTGGCCCCCTTCTCGCAGATCAAGTCAACATTTCCGGTGCTGAAGAACCCGGCCAACCGCCACCGCGCCGTCGGGTTCACGTTCGAGCAGTGGCAGTACGCGTTCACGAACACCTTCAGCGAGGAGGAGTCGCGCCGCCTGTTCGAGCGCTACCACATCCCCGCGTCAGGAGGCATCTTCTTTGACAGCGTGCTCGCGAACGTGAAGCCCGGCCACCAGGAGATCTGGGTCGACTACAAGAACGACAACCGGCCGCCGCTGCTGTTCGTGTCGGGCAGCGAGGATCACCTCATGCCGCCGAAGGTGCAGGCGTCGAACGCGAAGCACTACAAGTCGAACACGATCACCGAGGTCAAGCTGTACGAGGGTTACGCGCACCTGCTTCCCGCGCAGGAGGGCTGGGAGGAGATCGCGGACTTCGTCCTCGACTGGGCGCTCGAACACGCGGTCACGCCCGCGCCGCAGCCATAGTCCGCGTCACGCACATCGGTGGCCCGACCGTCCTCCTCGAGATCGGGGACTGGCGGATCCTGACCGACCCGACATTCGATCCCCCCGGCCGGCGCTATTCGTTCGGCTGGGGGTCGTCGTCGCGCAAGCTCACAGGCCCGGCGCTGCCCGCTGACCAGCTGCCGCCGCTCGACGCAGTGCTCCTGAGCCACGATCAGCACGAGGACAACCTCGACGAGGCCGGGCGCGCGCTGTTGCCCGACGCCGGCGTCGTGATCACGACCGCCGCGGGCGCACGCCGGCTCGGGGGCGGCGCGCGCGGGCTCGAGGACTGGGCGACGACGCGGCTCGAGGCGGAGGGGCGGCCGTCGATCGACATCACCGCCACGCCCTGCCAGCACGGGCCGCGGCTCCTCCACCCGATCTATGGCGACGTGATCGGATTCGCGTTGCGCTGGGAGGGGCAGCAGCACGGCGTCCTATGGATCTCGGGCGACACCGTCCTCTACGACGGGGTGCGCGAGGTGGCGCAGCGGCTCGAGGTCGACACCGCGATCCTGCACCTCGGGAGCGTCCAGTTCGGGGTCACGGGCCCGCTGCGCTACACCTTGACTGCGAACGAGGCGATTGAGCTGTGCGGACTGATCCGGCCGCGAACGATCGTCCCGATCCACTACGAGGGCTGGAGCCACTTCCGCCAGGGGCACGAGGAGATCGAGCGCGAGCTCGCAAGCGCGCCCGAGGAGATCCGGGCGAGCGTTCGCTGGCTGCCGATCGGCGAGCCGGCGGAGCTGTCGATCTAGCCGCCGCCCTGCTCGACGTGGTCCTGACCGGGACCGCCGTCGAGCCGGTCGTCGCCCGGTCCGCCGGCGAGCACGTCTGCGCCGAGGCCGCCGTCGAGGCGGTCATCGCCGTCGTCTCCGTAGAGCGTGTCGGCACCGAGGTCGCCGCTGAGGCGGTCGTCGCCCTCGTCCCCGTAGACCACGTCGCTCGCCTCGCGAGCGTCGATCCGGTCGTCCCCGCCGAGCCCGCAGATCACGTCCTCGCCACGTGTGCCCGTGAGGCGGTCGTCACCCGGGGTGCCGCTGATGGTGCATTCCCGCGGCTCGACGTTGAACTCCTCCACGCCGAGCACCGGGCGCAGCGAGCGGCGCAGCTCGGGCGTGGCGAACGCGCGCCGAAGCACGTCGCGGCCGAGCTCGTTGCCGAGCGCGGCCATGATCATGCCCTGGTCGAGCGACAGGTGGGCGGGTGAGACGACGCGGGTCTGGACGTTGACGGAGTCGGCGAAGCCCCACTTGCCGAACATGCCGGGGATCGCCTCCAGGCGCGCGAGGTTGGCCATCGTCTCGCGCGGCCGGTAGCGCAGCGCCAGGAACGCGGCGTGCGGGGTGACGACGCCGTTCGTGTACGCGCTCTGGGGTGGGTCGGGGACGGCGGGCCGGCCCGGGCAGCCCGGGAAGCCGCGGTCGACGAGCGTCCGGTCCTCGTTCGAGGGGTTCCCGTTCGGGTCCATCCCGATCGCGTCGACGCCGTAGACGGAGTAGCCGCCCTCCGGGACGTTCGAGGGCGAGAAGCCCCAGGTGCCGTAGCCCGCCGCGTTCAGGCCGTGGTCAATCTGGGCGTCGACGGTGAGCGGATGGTTCTGCCGCCATGAGCCCGGACCCCAGCTCTCCTCTGGCACGAACAGCGCCGGCATCAGGGCCTCGAACATCGAGCCGCCCCAGCTCGGGGTGACGCCGTGTGGAGCCGTACGGATAGCTGCCCTCGTACACGTCGACGCCCGCGTAGCTGCGAGTGAAGCCGGATGGGCGGGTCTCCTGGAACGAGGAGCCGCAGCTGTCGGGGAAGGTGCGCAAGCGGCCGTAGTAGGTCTTCGCCGGCAGTTCCCCCTTCGCGGTCCCGATGTAGTCGGCGATGCGGCTCTCTGAGACGACCGTGTCGTAGCAGCAGGGCCCCGTGCCCTCGTCGGGGACGTAGTGGAAGAGGATCTGATTGCGCTCGGGGACGTAGTAGAGCCCGAAGTCCATCGAGTCGTAGAGCGCGCCGGCGCGGGCGGCGAGCTCGGGCACGGCGTTGCGCACGATCTGCAGGCCGGTGGCGAGCCAGCCGTTGTCGACGGACGACAGGATCGGCGTGCGCGGTTCGCCGGTCGGCGGCCAGACGGTCAGCTTCTCGCCCGTGCGGTGGTCGTACCAGTTGAAGTACTGCCCGCTCGGCCCGTGGCGCTCCATGTCCTCAAGCGTCGAGATGGTCACCCGCAGGCGTCGGACCAGCTCGGTGTGCCCGATGATGCGGAGCCGCTCGGCGGCGACGGCGCTCCACATGTAGGCGCCGATGTTGGTCGTCGACGTCTGCGTCACGCGCGAGCCGTCCGCGTTCAGGATGTCGGTGGGGAGTCCGCTGCTCTCGTCCGTCATCGCGACGAACGAGGCCCAGGTCGCCTTCGCGTAGCGCTCGAGCGTCGCGCGGTCGGGCTCCGCGGCGCTCGCCGCCGGCCCGAGTGCGAGGACCACGATCGCAAGCGCTGCTACGCATCCGCGGCGCATGTCGGCGTGATGCCCGGGTCCGCCGTGTGTCAACCGTCACGAACCCGGGTAGGGCGGGCGCATCGGGTCGGCTGAAGGGGGAGAGACATGAGGTTCACGCTCAAGGCGACGGTCGCGGCTGTACTGGTCGCGCTCAGCGCTGCAATCGCCGGAGGAGTGGTCGCGGCCACGCAATCGAGCGACGAGGCCGCCCTCCAACCCACACGTGGGCCCGCGGACCGTTCCATCGAGCGCAAGGTGAACAACCTGCTCGGGCAGATGACGCTCGAGGAGAAGCTGCAGCAGATCCAGCTGCTCTCGGACGGGCAGGTCGCCGACAACCCGAACGAGGAGGGCGATGAGGGCGCCGAGGCCGCCCGCAACGGCGTCGGCGGCGTCTTCAGCCTGACTGATCCGCAGCGGATCAACGAGCTTCAGCACATCGCCGTGGAGGAGTCGCGGCTCGGCATCCCGATTCTCTTCGCCTTCGACACGATCCACGGCTTCCGCACGATCTTCCCGATCCCGCTCGGCGCGGCCAGCAGCTTCGACCCGGACGTCGTGACCGCGGATCACCGCATCGGCGCGCGCGAGTCCGCCGCGGTCGGTCTGAAGCAGATCTACAGCCCGATGGTCGACGTCTCGCACGAGGCGCGCTGGGGCCGGATCGCCGAGGCGGCCGGCGAGGATCCCTACCTCAACTCCGTGATGGCGGCCGCGCGCGTCAAGGCCGCGCAGGGCACGGACTACGGCGACAAGCGCAAGGTCGTGACGAGCCCGAAGCACCTGGCCGCCTACGGCCAGCCCGAGGGCGGGCGTGACTACAACACGACCGACATGTCGGAGCAGCGGCTGCGCAACATGTACCTGCCGCCGTTCAAGGCCGCGATCGACGCGGGCGCCGACACGTCGATGTGCTCGTTCAACGCCATCAGCGGCGTGCCGGGCTGTGCGAACCCCTACATCGAGAACGACATCCTGAAGGGCGAGTGGGGCTTCGACGGCTTCATCGAGAGCGACTACACCGCCGTGGCGGAGCTGCGCGCCTGCCCGCCGGTCAACCCGGACGAGGGACCCTGCGGACACGGGGTCGCCGAGGACGGTCCGGCGGCCGGCGCGCTTGCGCTGAACGCCGGGACCGACTCGGAGATGGTGAGCACGAACATCCGCGACTTCGGCGAGGAGCTGCTCGCCGACGGCCGCATCTCGCAGGAGCGCATCGACGACGCGGTGCGCAGGATCCTGCGCGTGAAGTTCCGCGCCGGGCTCTTCGACGACCCGTACGTGAACCCCGACCGTGCCGACGACGCGCAGCTGCGCCCGGGCGCGCTGCGCCAGGCGCGCCGCGCGGTCGGCCGCTCGACGGTCCTGCTGAAGAACGACGGCATCCTGCCGTTCGACCCCTCGCTGAAGACGGCCGTGATCGGCCCGCTCGGCGACAACCAGCACGACATGCTCGGTCCCTGGTGGGGCCGCGGCGTCGACAGCGACGTCGTCAGCCTGCTCACCGGCATCCGCGAGCAGAGCCCCGGCGCGACCTTCGCCCAGGGCTGCACGCTCTCGAACGCCGAGCCTCCGACCGACGACCCCGAGGGTTGCGGCTCCGACGCGGGCTTCGCCGAGGCGGTGGCGACCGCCCAGGCCGCCGATCAGGTGGTGCTCGCAGTGGGCGAGACGCGCGAGATGAGCGGCGAGGCCGCCTCGCGCAGCAACATCGACCTGCCGGGCAGGCAGGAGGAGCTGATCGAGGCCGTCGCGGCCACCGGCAAGCCGGTCGCGGTCGTGCTCTTCAACGGCCGCCCGCTCGCGCTCGAGAACATCGTCGATACGTCTCCGGCGATCCTCGAGGCGTGGTTCCCGGGCGTCCAGGCGGGCCACGGGGTGGCCGACGTCCTGTTCGGCGACGTCAACCCCGGCGGCAAGCTGCCGGTGTCGTTCCCCCGCCGCGTGGGCCAGGTGCCGATCTACTACAACCACGAGCCGACGGGCCGTCCCTGCGACCCGACCCAGAAGTACAACTCGCGCTACCGCGACATCCCGTCGTGCGACCCGCTGTTCGAGTTCGGCTTCGGCCTCAGCTACACGACGTTCGAGGTGTCGAACCTGCGCCTGAGCCGCAGCAGCGTCGGGCGCAATGGCAGCCTCCAGGCGTCGGTGGACGTGTCGAACACGGGCGGCCGCCGCGGCGACGAGGTCGTGCAGCTGTACATCAACGACCCGGTGGCGAGCATCTCGCAGCCCGTGCGCCGCCTGCGCGGCTTCGAGCGCGTGAGGCTGGCCCGCGGCGAGACGCGGACCGTGACGTTCACGCTCGACAAGAGCGACTTCGGCTTCTACGACAACAGCGGCGAGTTCGTCGTCGAGCCGGGGCGCATCGACGTGTACGCCGGCAACAGCTCGAAGGCGGACATGAGCGCGTCGTTCGAGGTGAGATGAGCGCGCTCAGTTGCGGCTGCGGCGGTCGCGCAGCTGGGTGACGACGAGCCAGCCGAGGAAGACGACGACGGGCACGAAGTAGGCGATCGAGGTCAGCCAGTGGCCGGCGTGCGCGATCAGGGTCACGGCGACAATCTTCGCAGGACGCGGGGGTCGCGGTCGAGGCTCTCCCGGCGCGCTCGCGCTCCGGTAGCGTGCGCGCCCTGCAGCTCGCCGGCTCGACAGCCCTGCTCACCGGCGCCTCCGGCGGACTGGGGCGCGCGATCGCGCGTGCGCTGCATGCGCGCGGCGCACGCGTGTTGCTCAGCGGCCGCCGGGCGGACGCGCTCGAGGAGGTGGCGAGCGAGCTCGGCGGGCGCGCCGCGGTGCTGGCGGCCGACCTCGCCGATGTCGACGCGGCGCTCGACCTGGCGGAGCGCGCGGGCCCCGTCGACGTGCTGGTCGCGAACGCGGCCCTGCCGGCGAGCGGCGCGGTCGACGACTTCAGCCACGAGCAGATCGACCGGGCGCTCGACGTCAACCTGCGCGCGCCTATCCAGCTCACGCGCGCGCTCGTGCCCGGCATGGTCGAGCGCGGCCGCGGTCACCTCGTCTTCGTCTCGTCGCTGTCGGGCAAGGTCGCCTCGAGTGGCTCATCCATCTACTCGGCGACGAAGTTCGGCCTGCGCGGGTTCGCCTCGGGCGCGCGCGAGGACCTGCACGGGACGGGCGTCGGCGTGACGGTGGTGTTCCCGAGCTTCATCGCGGGTGTCGGCATGTTCGCCGAGACGGGCGTGAAGCTCCCGCGCGGTGTGCCCACGCGCACGCCGGAGCAGGTCGCGGCGGCGGTGGTGCGCGGGATCGAGGAGGGGCGCGACGAGATCGACGTGGCGCCGCTCAGCCTGCGTGCCGGCGTGCTCGCCTCATCGGTCGCGCCCAGGACGGCGGCGAAGCTGCAGCGGCGGCTCGGATCCGACCGCATCTCGGCCCAGATGGCCGACGCCCAGCGCGACAAGCGCTAGCCGGAGGGAACCGGCGCACGTCCGTCGCCGGCCCCGTAGCATCGGCCGCGCCGCCCGTTCGGGAGACGGGTGAGCGGTTGTTCGACATCGAGGAGGCAGGGGACGATGAACCTGAGACGCGCCTGCGCGTCCGCGCTCGTCATGGCGGCCGTGCTCGTGGGAGCCGCGCCGGCGAGCGCGGCCCCGGGTGACTGGACGCTCGGCGGTGTGCCGTGCGAGCTGATCGAGGTGCCGGCAGCGGCGCCGCTCGGGACCGGTGAATGCCCGGGCGTCAGGCCCGGCGCGGTGGTGGAGTCCGACAACGGCCAGTGCACGTTCAACTTCCTGTTCCAGGGCTCGGACGGCGCGCGCTACATCGGCACCGCCGGCCACTGCATCCTGGGCGACGACCCGCTTGGCGGCGATGCCGGCGAGCAGACCTGGGCGCCGGGCTCCGGGCCTGAGGCACGCGACGGCGACGGCAACCGCATCGGCGAGTTCGCCTACGCGATCCTGCAGGACCCGAAGGACTTCGCCCTGATCCGGCTGGACCCGGGCGTGGCGGCGAACGCGCAGATGTGCCACTTCGGCGGACCGATCGGGGTCAACACAGACCGGGGAGCGACCCCGGTCGTGCTACATCACTTCGGCCAGGGTGTCGGCGTGGGGACGGTGCTGCCGGCGCGCAGCGCGCTCGCGCTCGGCATGCCGGATCCGGACCATGTCTACGCGGCGGGTGGCGTCGTGCCCGGTGACTCCGGCAGCGGCATCATCTCGGCGGACGGCCGCGCCGTCGGCGTGATCGTCACGACCGGCCTGCACACGGGCACGATCGGCACCGGCGGGATCGACGCCGGGTCGATGGGCGTGACGCGGCTCGCGCCGCAGATGGCCCGCGCCGGACAGCAGCTCGGGATCGGCCTCGACCTCCAGGAGGCCCCGGCGCTCTAGACCCCTACATCGTCGGGCGCTGCGCCGAGCTGTCCGGCTCGAGCCTGTCGTGCTCCAGGTCGAGCGCGACGCGCACGATGCGCGCCTGCTCGCGCTTGTGAGCGGCTGAGTAGCCCTCACCGGGGGCGGCGCGCAGCTGGCGCCCGACGTAGTCGTAGGAGAGCCGCTCGGGCAGGATGCCCGCCATGCGCCGGCGCATGAAGGCGCGCGCGCCCATGTTGCGGGGCTCCTCCTGCACCCAGACGACGCGCTCGAGGTTCGGGTAGCTCTCGAGCAGCTCGATCAGCTCGGTCTCCGGGAACGGATAGAGGAGCTCCACGCGCGCGACCGCGATGTGGCCCGCCTGCTCGCGCTCCTCGTGCGCGGCGATGTCGTAGTAGACCTTGCCCGAGCAGAGCACGAGCTTCGTCACGCGCTCGCGGTCGGCCGTGTCGGCGAAGCGCGGGTCTTCGATCACGCGCTCGAAGCTGCCCTCGGCGAGCTCCTGGAGCGTCGAGGTGGCGGCCGGCAGCCGCAGCAGGCTCTTCGGCGTCATCAAGATCAGCGGGCGCGGCTTCGACACGAGCGCCTGGCGGCGCAGCAGGTGGAAGTACTGCGCCGGCGTCGTGCAGTTGGCGACGCGGATGTTGCCCTCGGCCGCCGCCTGCAGGAAGCGCTCGAGCCGGGCGCTCGAGTGCTCGGGGCCCGAGCCCTCGTAGCCGTGTGGCAGCAGCAGCGACAGCCGCGAGGTCTGCCCCCACTTGGCGAGACCGGACGTGAGGAACTGGTCGATCGTGACCTGCGCCGAGTTGACGAAGTCGCCGAACTGCGCCTCCCACAGCACGAGCGCGTCGGGCGCCTGGACCGAGTAGCCGTACTCGAAGCCGACGCAGGCCTGCTCGGAGAGCGGGCTGTTGTGCAGCTCGAAGGGCGCGTTGCCATCGCGCAGGTGCTGGAGCGGCGCCCAGCGCTCGCCCGTCTTCGCGTCGTGCAGGACGGCGTGGCGCTGGCTGAAGGTGCCGCGTTCGGTGTCCTGGCCGGTCAGTCGCACCGGCACCCCGAGTGCCAGCAGCGAGGCAAACGCGAGCGCCTCGGCGTGCGCCCAGTCGACCGTCGCGCCCTCCTCGAAGACCGCACGGCGGCGCTCGAGGAACGGCTTCAGCTTGCGGTGGACCGTGAATCCCTCGGGCACGCGGAGGAGCTGCTCGCCGAGCGAGCTCAGCGTGTCCTCGGCGACCGTCGTGCGCGGCTCTCGGCTCATCGTCCGGTCGAGCTCGATCTCGCCGGTCTCGGGCGGGCCGCCCATCGAGCGCTTGAGCTCCTCGTGCGCCTCGCCCACCTTCGCGTAGGCCTGCTCGGCCATCTTCTCGGCATCGGCCGCCGTGACGATGCCCTCCGACTCGAGCCGCTCGGCGTAGAGCTTGCGCACCGGCGGGTGCTGCTTGATCAGCTCGTACATCTGCGGCTGCGTGTAGGCGGGCTCGTCGGTCTCGTTGTGGCCGAAGCGGCGGTAGCCGATCAGGTCGATGAGCGCATCGCGGCCGAAGGTCTGGCGGAATTCTGTCGCGAGCCGAACCGCGGAGATGCACGCCTCGATGTCATCCGCGTTCACGTGGATGATCGGCATGTCGAAGCCCTTGGCCGGGTCCGAGGCGTAGCGCGTCGAGCGGCTCTCCTCCGGATCGGTCGTGAAGCCGAGCTGGTTGTTGGCGATCACGTGGATCGTGCCGCCGGTCGTGTAGCCGGGCAGGGCCTGCAGGTTGAGCGTCTCGGCGACGATCCCCTGACCGGGGAAGGCGGCGTCGCCGTGGATCAGCACCGGCACGACGGCGGCGGGGTCGTGGGTGAGGTCGCGTGCCTTGCGGCTCGTCTGGTCGGCGCGCGCGCGACCCTCGATGACCGGGTTGACGTACTCGAGGTGACTCGGGTTCGGGGAGAGCGTGACCGTCACGCCGCGACCCGTGCTCGTCGCGTAGGTCCCGCTGGCGCCGTAGTGGTACTTGACGTCACCGGTGCCGCCCTCGGGAGCGGCGGTGTCGACGGAGAGTGTCTGCTCGCCCTCGAACTCGGCGAGGATCGCCTCGTAGGGGCGCCCGATCGTGTGCGCCAGTACGTTCAGCCGGCCGCGGTGGGCCATGCCGAACACGACCTCGCGCGCGCCGGCGGCGGAGGTGAGCTCGATCACCTCGTCGAGCATCGGCACGAGCGCGTCGAGGCCCTCGATCGAGAACTGCTTCTTGCCGAGGAAGGCCTTGTGGAGGTAGTTCTCGAGCGCCTCCACGTCGGACAGCCGCTGCAAGAGGTCGCGCCTGGCCTCGTCGGGAAGCGGCTCGCGGTAGCGGCCGCACTCGATCGCCTGCCGCAGCCAGACGCGCTGCTCGTGGTCGGAGATGTGCTCGATCTCGTAGGCGATCGTCCCCGTGTATGTCTCGCGCAGGGCGGGAAGCGCCTCGGCGAAGGTGTCGCCCGGGACCGCGACGCGCAGCACCGACGCCGGGATGCGGCGCATCAGCTCCGGGCTCAGGTTGACCGTCGCCGGGTCGAGCGCCGGGTCGCCGACGGGCGGCGAGCCGAGCGGGTCGAGCTGGGCCGCCAGGTGGCCGTGCATGCGATGCGCCTTCACGACGGAGGTTGCCGCCTGCACCGCCTGCAGCAGTGCGGCGTCCGCCACGGGCGCGGCAGCGGGCACCGCCGCAGCGGGCACGGGCTCGGCGGCTGTGACCGCCGCCGCGCTCGCCGGCCCCTGCGCCACGCCGGACAGGCCCACGGCGTCGAAGACGCCCTCGTAGAAGCCGTCCTCGCCCTGGAGCAGCTCGTCGATCCGGCGCAGGAAGGCACCCGACTCCGCGCCCTGGATCACGCGATGGTCGTACGTGCTCGTCATCGTCATGACCTTCTGGACGCCGAGCTCGCGCAGCTTGTCGGGGTCGACGGCGGTCAGCCCGGGCGGGTAGCCGATCGCTCCGGTGGCCACGATCGTGCCCTGGCCCGGCATCAGGCGCGGGACGCTCGCGACCGTCCCGATGCCGCCGGGGTTGGTCAGCGTGATGTTGGCGCCCTGATAGGCGTCCGGCTGGAGGGTGTTGTCGCGCGCGCCGATGACGAGCTCGTCGTAGCGGGCGGCGAAGGCGGCGAAGTCCATCTCACCGGCGTCGCGCAGCACCGGCACCACGAGTGAGCGCGTACCGTCCTTGCGCTCGACGTCGACCGCGAGCCCGAGGCTGATGCTCCCGGGCACGACGCGTTGCGGCTTGCCGTCCTCCTCCGCGTAGCCGTTGCCCATGACAGGCATGTCGCGAGCGGCTTGCACGATCGCCCAGGCGATGAGGTGGGTGAACGAGAGCTTCTTGCCGCTCGCCTTGAGCTCCTTGCGGCGAGCGTCCAGCACGTCGACCGGGAGCGTGCGGAAGCTCGTGGCCGTCGGGATCGAGCGGCTGTCGTTCATGAACTTGACGAGCGTCGCGGCGGGCCCGCGGATCGGCTGCCTTGCGGGAGCACCCGGCTCGGCCGGCGCGGCGGCCTCAGCAGGCGACCCGTTGCCCTCGACGGCCGCCAGCACGTCCTCCTTGGTGACCCTGCCGCGCGGTCCGGTGCCGGAGATCGAGGCGAGATCCACACCGTGTGCGCTCGCAATGCGAGCGGCGACCGGGGTGACGTCCGCGCCGTTGCCGGAGACCGGAGCCGGGCTCGGCCGCTCGATGGGCTCAGCCGCCGGCTGGACGGGGCCATTCCCCGCGGCGGCGGGTGTTGCGCCGGCGCCGGCCGCGATCCGGCAAAGGATCGTGCCGACGCTCACGGTCTGGTCGGCCTCGACCAGGACCTCCTGGATCGTGCCGGCCACCGGAGATGGGACCTCGGCGTCGACCTTGTCCGTCGAGATCTCGACGAGCGGATCGTCGACGGCGACCGTGTCGCCGGGCTTCACGCGCCACTCGAGCACGGTGCCCTCGGCCACCGAGTCACCCATCTCGGGGAAGGCGACGTCGACGAGCTCGCCGTCAGTCGCGTCGGGCTCTGCGGGCTCAGCGGGCTCGTCGGGCGCGGCGTCCGCGGGCGGCTCGCCGCCGGTCTCGATCTCCCCGAGCACCTCGCCGACCTGAACCGTCGAGTCGGGCTCCGCGAGGATCTTCACGAGCGTGCCGGCCGCCGGCGCCGGTACCTCGGCATCGACCTTGTCGGTCGATATCTCGACGAGCGGCTCATCGGCCTCCACGCGATCGCCAACTTGCTTGAGCCACTCGAGGACTGTTCCCTCGGTGACCGACTCGCCCATCTGGGGCATGGTTATTTGCACGGTCGTTGCCCGCGTGGCCATCCGAACCTCAACTGTAGCCCTCGCCCGCCCCGCCGGTGTCGATGAACCGATGAACCGCCCATTAGTCCTGCTCGCGAATGCAGAGGGCCGCCAGGTTGATGCCGATCACCGGGTTGTGGATCTGGCAGCCGACCCGCTCTGAGAAGAAGCTGTGCTGGGCCTCGTTGCTGAAGGCCGCGACCGGCGCGCCCTGTGCGGATGACGTGAGCGTCCAGCCGCCCAAACGCGACGTGAGCGCTCGGCCCCGGTCAGTCCGTTCGCGGCATCGAGCCGGCGGTTGAAGTCCGGATCGGTGAAGCGGCCCGAGGTTGAACACGCCCGGCTCGAACCGTCGGCTGTCGAAGAACTGTAGGAAGTCGATCGGGTCCGGCCGGTCGGCGTACCAGCTGATGAGGGCGACGTCCCAGGGCTCGTCCGGGCCGCTCGAAGACCTCGAAGGCTGTTGATGGTCGTCACGTCGACGTCCATTCCGATCGCCTCGAGGTTGGACTTGACGATCTCGGCGAGCTGCTCCGTGGAATCGCCCTCGGGTGTGTAGAGGCGTACCGCGCGCCGCCGAGATCCCGCGAGCCTGCGCGCCTTTGGGAGATCGGGCTCGAACGGATAGATCTCCGCGTCCTCGAAGCCCGGCATCCCGGGCGGCACTTACTGATCCGTCGGCCGCGCCGGCAGGCCATTCGCGATCCCGCCGGCCTCGGCCAGGGCGCGACGGTCGATGGCGAGATTGACGGCCCGGCGCAGCCGAAGCGACGAGAAGACCGGCCGGGCGGTGTTGAAGAGGAGATAGTCGGTGGCGAGCAGAGGATCGATCCGGTAGCGCGGGCCGGCTGTGGCGGCTCGCCAACCGGCGCGCCAGACGGGGCGTGACCGCCTCGGTGGCGAAGTCGGCGCGGCCGTCCTCCACGCGTGCGACGGCCTCCCTCGGCGCCACCGGAACGCTGATCCGGATCTCCGCGGACCGCCGCGGGCGCGGACCCTCGTAGTTCGGGTTGCGGCGCAGCACGAGACCCTCGCCGGGATCCTCGGACGCGATGTAGTAAGGCCCCGCCGAGGGGATCGCCCGCACGCCGTGGGGATCGATCGGGGTGCCCATCGGGATCGCGCAGAAGAAGGGCATCGCCAGCCGGGTCGGGAGGTCGTCGTACCGGCGCGTCAGCCGGATGATCAGCCTGTCGCCCTCCGCCGTCACACCGGAGATCTGCCGTGCTCGGCCGGTCGCGTACTCACGCACGCCCGCGATCGGGATGTCGAAGTTGGACATCGGCCCGCGCATGCGCGGGTTGAAGCTGCGCTCGATCGCGTACTTGAAGTTCTCCGCCGTGACCGGCTCGCCCGACGGAGGCGAGAACCGGTAGCCGCGCCGGATCCTGAAGGTGTAGGTGAGGCCGTCCGCCGACCGCTTCGGCATCGACGCCGCGACCTCCGGGCGCAGGCGGATGCCCGCCTGCCCGGGCTCGTCCGGGTAGTTCACGAGCTTCGCGCAGGTCGCCTGCTGCACCTGCCAGGACAGGAACCAGTAGCCGAGCGCCGGGTCGAGCGTGAAGGCCTCGGGCTCCCGACTGCGGGCCCGCGGCCACCCGCAGGGTCGCGGCCGGGCGCGTGGGCTCTGGGAGGACCCGGGGGCGAGCGCTGACCCAGACGCGACCGCCGCCGACCGCGAGGTCCTGCGGGCTCGCGCCCACCGCGATCCTGGCGGTCACCCGGCCGCTGCCCGGATCGATGCGCGACACCGTCCCGTCGCCACTGTTCGCGACCCAAACCGCGCCCGCGCCGATCGCCACTCCCAGTGGGGCGCCGGCCGACGCGCACCGTGTCGCGCACCGCACCGGTCTCGGGGTCGATCCGGACGACGGTGTCGTCCAGCCCGAGCGTCACCCAGACCGATCCCGCGCCCACCGCCACACCGGCGGGCCCGTTGCCGACCGGGATCGCCTCGGCCGCGCCGCTGTCGGCGTCGATCCTGCTGACGGTGTTGCCGACCGCGTCGGCCACCCAGATCGCGCCCGCGCCGGCGGCGACGGCGCTGGGCGCCAGGCCGCCGGGCTCGATCCCGCGGGCGCGCGACGTCGCCGGTACGCGGATCGACCTCGGTCAGGAGGCCGAGCAGGGGAGCCACCAGAGGCCGGTCGCCGGAGCGGGTGACGTCGGCCGTTCCCTCGCGCGCAGCGGCGATGTTCACCGAGCCGGCCAGCGCGTCGAAGCCCGGGTCGATCTTGCTCAGCGTGACGAAGGGCTTGGCGCGGTTCGCGGTGGCCACCCAGACGGCGCCATCCGCCGTCGCGAGCCCGCCCGGGCGTCGCTCCCACGCCGATCGTGCGACCCACCTGCAGCGGGCGCGTGTCGATCCGCGTGATCGAGCGGTCGTCCACGTTGGCGACCCAGAGCGAGCCCGACTTCGGCTCGAAGGTGAGCGGTCCGGGCCGCGCGCCCACCGAGGCGACGTCCGTGACCTCGTTCGTCGCAGGGTCGATCGCCACTACCGCGTGACTGTCCCTGGTGAGCGCGGGCCCGTCCGTCATCGCGCGTCGCCGTCCAGCAGCGCGGCGACGAGGAACGCCCGCGGCCAGAGCGAGTGCGCCGGCCAGGATCAGCGTTCTGAGCTCGGGGCGGCGGCGCGGTCGGCGGTCTCGCCGGGGCCGGCGCTACCGACGCTGCGGGCGCGCGCTCCACGCCATCGAGCGCGGGATCCTGGGCCAGTATCGCGCGGTGCATCTCCTGCAGGCGCGGGCCTGGCTCGATGCCGAGCCCGTCCACGAGCGCAGAGCGGGCGTCGCGGTAGGCCTCGAGCGCCTCGGCCTGGCGGCCCTCGCGGTAGAGGGCGAGCATGAGCTGAGCCCGTGGGCGTTCTCGGTACGGGTGACGGGCAACCAGCGCCTCCAGCTCGCCGATCGCCTCGGACTGTCGCCCTAGAGCCAGCTCGGCCTCGATTCGCTCCTCCATTGCGTCGAGGCGTAGATCGGCCAGACGTTCGCCCTCGATGCGGGCGAACGCGTCGTCGCTCAGCTCGGCGAACGGCGGTCCCCGCCACAGCTGCAGCGCCTCGCGCAGGCGCTCCTCCGCGCGTCCGGGCTCCCCCGCCGCCAGCGCACGACGGCCGTCGTCCACCAGTTGCGTGAAGCGGTCCAGGTCGAGCGCGCCCGGCTCCACCTCGATCAGGTATCCGCCGCCACGGGTGACGACCGCCTCGCCCAGCTCGCGGCGCAGCCTGGACACGTGCACCTGGAGCGTCTTTGCGGCGCTGGGAGGCGGCTCGTCGCCCCACAGCTCGTCGATCAGCCGCTCGCGGGAGACAACTTCGCCTGCGTTCAGCAGCAGCAGCGTCAGCAGTGCCTGGAGCTTGCGCCCCTTGATAGGCACGGTGCGGCCCTGATCGGTGACTTCGAGCGGGCCGAGGATCCGGAAGTCCATCGCATCCTCGCTGGCGGGTCCTTTGCGAACGTACCATCGCCGCAACGGCCGGTAAAGCGGGCGGCAGGGCCCGTTTTCTCGTGCTGCAGCCGGGCTGCAACCGGCTCGACGGACGCTCGCGCCGTCCCCGATGAAGGAGCAGTCGTGAAGACACTCCAGCGCAGTGCGGCCCCGGTCCCGAACGCGCGCTTCCTCTCGAATGCCCGCCACCTGACCGCGGCGCTGGTCGCGGCGGTGGTGATCGCGGTGGTGCTCGCCCTCGGGATCGTGCTGGCCTCGACCGGCGGTGACAGCGACCCCGTGCGCGTGGTGCCGTCAGCCCCGCTCCCGCCTTCCCCCGCGGAGCGGGACCAGCCGCCGGGCCAATGGGGCCCGGGCATGCGGCCGTAGCACGCGACACCGGTGGGTGCCCGCCAGCGGGTGCCCGCCGGTAGCGTGCCGCCGGTGCAAGCGAGCGGCGCCGCAAGTTCTGGGGCTGGGGCTTCGAGGATCAGCAGCCGGGGCACGTCAGGTGGCGGCGCTGGCGGCGAGCTCGCGGGCGCATCTCGGCTTCGCGCCCGGCCGAGCCGGAGCGCGCCCGTGGAGCTCGACGCGCTGGACCTGCCGGCGCCCCGCTCTGAAGCCGCCAACCGTCGCTCGCCGAGATCTGCCGCAGCGACGACTACGAGCGCGCGTCGCATGCCTACGGCAAGTCCTACCGCGACGTCGTGCGCGCCTTCCGCGGTCGCTTCGACCACCTGCCCGACGTGGTCGCCCACCCGGGTGACGAGGCTGAGCTCGAATCCGTGCTCGGCTGGTGCGAGAGCGCCGGGGCGGCTGCGATCCCGTTCGGCGGCGGGACGAGCGTGGTGGGCGGCGTCGAGGCGGCCGTCGGCGACGGCTTCGAGGGCGTGGTCACGATCGACCTCAAGCGGCTCGATCGCGTGCTCGAGGTGGACCCGGTCTCGCAGGCGGCCCGGATCCAGGCGGGCGCCACCGGCCCGCGACTCGAGGAGCAGCTGCGCGGGCACGGCCTGACGCTGCGCCACTACCCGCAGTCGTTCGAGTACTCCACGCTCGGCGGCTGGATCGCCACGCGTGCGGGTGGACACTTCGCGACGCTCGGCACCCACATCGACGACCACGTCGAGTCGGTCCGGGCGCTGACGCCGCGTGGCGTCTGGGAGAGCAGGCGGCTGCCCGGGTCCGGCGCCGGGCCGAGCCCGGACCGGCTGCTGATCGGCTCCGAGGGCATCCTCGGCGTGATCACGGAGGCCTGGATGCGTGTACGGGAGCGGCCGCGCTTCAAGGCCTCCGCCAGCGTCACCTTCGACTCGTTCGGCGCGGGTGCCGAGGCCGTGCGGGCGCTCGCGCAGTCCGGTCTGTACCCCTCGAACTGCCGCCTGCTCGACCCCGGCGAGGCCGGTCTGACCGGCGCTGCGCCCGAGGGCCGCGCGCTGCTGGTGCTCGGCTTCGAGTCGGCCGACCACCCGCTCGACGCGTGGATGGCTCGCGCTGCCGAGCTCTGCCGCGACCACGGTGGGGAGCTCCCGGACGAGCCGCGTGTCGGCGGCCGCGACGAGGCGGCCGACGCGTGGCGGGACGCGTTCCTCCAGATGCCCTACCTGCGCGACACGCTGATCGCCGGGGGGATCTTCGCGGAGACGTTCGAGACCGCCATCACCTGGGACCGGCTCAGCGCCTTCGTCGAGGACGTCCGCGAGCGCGCCCTGACCGCGCTCGGCGAGGGAACGGTCACCTGCAGGCTCACGCACGCCTATCCGGACGGAGCTGCGCCTTACTTCACCGTGCTCGCTCCGGCCCGGCGCGGCGACGAGCTGACGCAGTGGGACGAGGTCAAGGCGGCGGCGTCGGAGGCGATCATGGCCGCCGGCGGCACCATCACCCATCACCATGCCGTCGGCCGCGACCACCGCCCCTGGTACGACCGCCAGCGCCCAGAGCTGTTCGCCGCGGCGCTCGCGGCGGCCAAGGACGTTGTCGATCCGGCCGGGATGCTCAACCCCGGCGTGCTGATAGGCCCGCCCTAGCGCTGCCAAGATTGGCGCCGTGACCACGCGGCGGCGAGAACTGGCCCGCGCCGACCGGGTGCTGCCGGGCCTCTGGCGGCTGCGCCTGCCGCTGCCCTGGCCGGGCGTGCCGCACGGGAACGCCTACGCGATCGCGGCCGGCAACGGCATCGTGCTCGTCGACACCGGCATCCACGAGCCCGGATCGATGCGCCAGCTCGAGTTCGCGCTCGGCCAGGCCGGCCTGCGGCTCGACCACATCCGGCTGCTCGTCTGCACCCACGCGCACTCCGACCACTACGGCCAGGCCGCGCCGATCATGGAGGCGGCGGGCTGCGAGCTGTGGATGCACCCGAACCACGCCCACATGACGAAGCCCGCGGCCGACCCCGGCAAGGCGTTCGAGCGCCGCTACGAGATCGCCCGCCAGAGCGGCGTGCCGGCCGAGGCGCTCGAGCAGTTCCGCGAGGCGCGCAGCGGGCGCGACTACGGCATCGCCGAGATCGTGGAGCCGAGCCGCGACCTGCTCCCCGGCCTCGAGGTCCAGACCGACCTGGGGGCCTGGCAGGTCTACGAGACGCCCGGGCACGCACCGTCGCACGTCGTCCTCCACCAGCCCGAGCGCGGGCTGCTGCTGTCGGGCGACCACCTGCTCGGCCGCGTCTCGCTCTACTACGACGCCGGCTACTCGCCCGACCCGGCCGGCGAGTTCCTGTCGAGCCTCGACGTGGTCGACGAGCTCGATGTCCAGCTGATCCTGGCGGGCCACGGCCGCCCGGTCCGCGACGCGCCGGCCCTGATCGAGGCAAACCGCCGCGCCGTGCACGAGCGCATGGACCGCGTGCGCGCGCAGTTGACGAACGGACCGCGGCCGGCGTTCGAGCTCCTCCCCGAGATGCTCGGCTACGAGCTCCCCGGGCCTCTGATGATCGGCTGGGGGCTCTCCGAGGCGCTCGTGTACCTCGGCCACCTCGAGCTGGCGGGTGAGGTGGAGCGGGTCGCCGACGGCGCGGACGGTGAGCTGTGGAGGCTGCGAGCAACCGCTGCGCGAACCGAGGATGATTGAGCCATGGGTTTCCTTGATCGACTTCTCGGACGCAGCGAGCCCAAGGCGTCCCCAGCCCCGCCGGCGGCCCCCGAGACGCTGACCGACGAACAGGCCCTCGAGCGCTATCGCTACCTGGTCCGGACCGCCCCTCCCGATGCGATCGAGCAGGCGCACGAGCAGGCCTTCGCCGCGCTCACACCGGAGCAGCGGCAGCAGGCGCTCCAGGACCTGAGTGCGGAGGTGCCCGAACAGGAGCGAGCGACTGACGACGATCCCCGCTCCCTGGCCAGGATGGCAACGCGCGCCGAGGTGAGCCGTCCCGGCACGGTCGAGCGGGCATTCGGAGGCGGCGGGGTGCTCGGCGGGGCCGGAGGGCTGTTGCTCACGAGCTTCGCGGGTGCGTTCGTCGGCACGGCGATCGCGCAGTCGCTCTGGGGCGACTTCGGCGGCGAAGGTGATGGTGGCGGCGAGGCGGACCAGAGCGCCGACGCGGACGCTGGCGGCGACTCCGGTGACGCGGGCGCCGATGCCGGTGACGCGGGTGGCGACTTCGGCGGCGGCGACTTCGGGGGTGGGGACTTCGGGGGCGGCGACGTAGGCGGCTTCTGACCGAGCCTCAGACCGTCGCGCCCGCGCGCGTCCACGGATGCGCGGCGCGCAGTGCCGCCAGGATCGCTCGCGTTGCGGTTGAGCGGTTCAGCGTGTAGAAGTGAATGCCGGGCGCGCCCCGCGCCAGGAGATCGGAGCACTGGAGGGTCGCGTAAGCGACCCCGAGCTCTGCAACCGCTTCCGGGTCGTCGGCGCGCCCGTCGAGCTGCGCCGTCAGCTCGTCGGGGATCGAGGCCCCGCACATCTCGGTGAAGCGCTTGATCTGGCCGAAGTTCGTGATCGGCATGATCCCCGGGATGATCGGCACGTCGACGCCGGCGCGGCGGGCGTCCTCGACGAAGTCGAAGTAGAGCTCGTTGTCGAAGAAGAGCTGCGTGATCAGGAAGGACGCGCCCGCGTCGACCTTCTCGCGCGCGTAGCGGAGATCGCTATCGCGGTCGGGCGCGTCGGGGTGCACCTCGGGGAAGCAGGCGGCGCCCACGCAGAAGTCGAAGCGCTCGCGGATCAGGCGGATCAGCTCGACCGAGTAAGAGAGCCCGCCGGGGTGCGGGCGCCACTCGGTCTCGCCGCGCGGCGGGTCGCCGCGCAGCGCGAGTACGTTCTCGATCCCGGCGGAGTCGATGTCGCCGAGGATCTCGACGAGCCGGTCGGTGGGCTCGCCGACGCACGAGAGGTGTGCCATCGCCTCGATCCCGAGGTCCCGCTTGATCGACTTGGTGATCTCGACCGTGCTGTTGCGGGTCGTGCCCCCCGCGCCGTAGGTCACCGACACGTAGTCCGGCCGGTCGTCCTTCAGGACCTCCAGCGTGCCCTCGAGCGTCTGCCTGCCGTCGTCGGTCTTGGGGGGGAAGAACTCGAACGAGAAGACGGGCCGCCGATGATCGAGCAGGTCGCTGATGCGCATGCAACGGCAGGCTAACAACCTTGACAAACTTATGTCAAGGTTGGTCGGGCGGGATGATCTCGAGGCCGGTTGCGACGGTCTCACGAGCACCGATTCGGTACTGGACGTCGACCGAGTCGTTCTTGCCGTAGGACCCCCACAGCCCGAGGAAGATCGCCGTCCAGCGACCCACGCCGATGCGCTCCTTCTCGAGCGGCTTCGCGAACAGAAGCTCGCTGCCGCGGACCTCGTAGTCCCTGCCCTCCTCCTGCGGGACACCGTTCAAGAAGACGCGGAAGGGCCGCTCGGCGCCGCGGGGCAGCGGCACTCGCCAGCGCGGATCGCTCATCGGCCGTCGAGCGCGCGCCGGAGCGCGTCGTAGGCAGACTCGGGGCCGCGCTGCTCGACGAGCCGGCGCCGCACCCTGCCGGTGAACGCCTCGCTCGAGCCGTCGCCGCGGACATCGACCCCGGCGCGCAGCCGGCCGGGGCCGGCCAGCTCGAGCCGTGCCACGACCTGTTGGACCGGCTCGATCCTGCGGATGATGGTCCCGCCGCGGGGACGGGTGCCCGCCGTCCGCTGCAGCTCGTGGCCGTGTTGCTCGATCGCCCGGAGTGCCGCATCCAGGTCGCTGAAACGCTCATGCTCCACTTTGGGACCCTTACGTATGGTCAGCGTGTACGGCACAGCAGGGAGCGTACGGCGCCCTAGCCGTCAGGTGGCTCAGCCGCCGATGGCGGACATCGTGCGCGGCGGCTGGCGGAAGCCGGGCTCGCCGACGTGGTGCTTGAGCTCCTTGCGCCAGACGGCGTCGCGGATCACCCGCTCGACCTCGGCGTCGTCCGCGCCGCTGCGGAGCAGCGCGCGCAGGTCGGTCTCGTGGAGCGAGAACAGGCAGGTGCGGAGCTTCCCCTCGGCGGTCAGCCGTACGCGGTTGCAGTCGCCGCAGAAGGGCTCGGACACCGGGTTGATGAAGCCGATCTCGCCCTGGCCGTCCGCGAAGCGGTAGACGCGCGCCGTCGAGTGCGGCTCGCGCGGCACCTCCTCGAGCGGATACACGCGGTCGATGATCGCGCGGAGCTCCTCGCCGGGCAGGACCTGATCGTGGGACCAGGCGTGATCGCCGTCGAGCGGCATGAACTCGATGAAGCGCACCTGGAAGCTCGTCGAGCGGGCGAACTCGGCGAACGGCAGCGCTTCCTCCTCCGTGAACCCGCGCAGCGCCACCGCGTTGACCTTGATCGGGCGGACCTGTGGGAACGCCGCGATCGCCTCGAGCCCGCGCAGCACGCGACCGAGTGAGTCGCGCCGGGTCATCTGGAAGAAGCGGTCGCGCTGGAGCGAGTCGATCGACACGTTCACCCGCTTGAGGCCGGCGTCCACCAGCGCCGCGGCGTCGCGGTCGAGCAGATAGCCGTTGGTCGTGAGCGACAGGTCCTCGATCCCCTCGATCGGGGCGAGCATCGAGACGAGCCGCGGGAACTCGCGGCGCACGAGCGGCTCACCGCCGGTGAGGCGCAGGTCCGTGACGCCCATGCGCGCCATCAGCCGGACGATGCGCTCGATCTCCTCGAAGCTGAGAATCTCGTCGCGTTCGAGCCAGGGGAGCCCGTCGGCGGGCATGCAGTACTGGCAGCGGAAGTTGCAGCGATCGGTGACCGACACGCGCAGGTCTGAGATGCGGCGGCCGTGCCCGTCGTAGAGAGGCTCTAGGGTCACCCTTCTTAGGGTATCCGCCGTGGAGCTTCCGGAGATCGAGATCCGTGCCCCGACGCGCGGCAACCGCCGTCTGGAGCGGCTGTTCGACGCCGCCAACGCAGACATGCGGCTGCGCGCCTGGTGGTACATGCAGCAGGTCAACGCCGATAGGCGCGACATGTCCGACCACTCGGCCGTGCACGTGCAGATCGTGGCCAACATCGCGCTGCGCCTGTTCCGGCTGCTGAACCGGGCGGGCGTCGAGCCGGCGATGGTGACCGACCACGGCATGGGTGCCCGCGACGCCGAGGTCGTGATCGCGGCGGCGTGCCTGGTGCACGACACCGGGATGTCGATCCACCGGACGGACCACGAGGTGTACAGCCTCTTCCTGGGCGCCGACCGCATGCCGTCGCTGCTCGAGGGCATCTACGAGGAGCCCGAGCTGACCGTGGTGCTCTCGGAGGCGCTGCACGCCGTGATCGGCCATCGCCGCCGCGGCGATCCGGTGACGATCGAGGCGGGCATCCTGCGCGTGGCCGACGCGCTCGACATGGCGAGCGGGCGGTCACGCATCCCGTTCGAGACGCGCCGCCCCAACATCCACTCGATCTCCGCGGCCGCGATCGACGCGGTCAAGATCGAGCCCGGCGACGAGAAGGCCGTGCGCGTCGAGATCGAGATGAACAACTCGTCGGGGCTCTTCCAGGTCGACGAGCTGCTCGCGACGAAGCTGCGCGGCTCCGGCATCGAGGAGCACATCGAGGTGGTGGCCGAGATCGACGCCGAGCACGAGAAGCGCCTCGTGCAGGTGTTCCGGATCTAGATGGACGCCCGCTACGTCCACGGCTACGACGACCGCGCCGGCGAGCGCCTGCGCGACCAGGCAAGGACGCTCGTCGATCTGCTCCACCACGACACCGCCTACCCCGCGGAAAGCCGGGTGCTCGAGGCGGGCTGTGGCGTCGGCGCTCAGACGCTGACGCTGGCCGAGCGCAGCCCCGAGGCCGAGATCGTCTCGATCGACGTCTCGGCAACGTCGCTGGCCGAGGCGGCGCGCCGGGCCGAGGCGGCGGGCGTGACCAACGTCGAGTTCATGCAGGCCGACGTCTTCGAGCCGCCCTTCGAGCAGGGGTCGTTCGACCACGTCTTCGTGTGCTTCCTGCTCGAGCACGTGGACCGCCCGGTCGCAGCGCTCGACGTCCTCGGTCGCCTGCTCAGGCCGGGCGGCACGATCACCGTGATCGAGGGAGACCACGGGTCGGCCTACTTCCACCCCGACAGCGAGGCGGCGCATGAGGCCATTCAATGCCAGGTCGAGCTGCAGCGAGCGGCCGGCGGCGACGCGCTGATCGGGCGGCGGGTCTACCCACTGATGACCGAGGCCGGCTTCGACGGCGTCCGCGTCTCGGCGCGCGAGGTGTACGTCGACGGGAGCCGTCCCGAGCTCGTCGACGGCTTCACGAGGAAGACGTTCACGGCGATGATCGAGGGCACGCGCGAGGCGGCGATCGCGGCGGGCCTCATCAAGCCGGAGCGCTTCGACGAAGGCGTCGCCGCGCTCTACCGCACGGCCGAGGCGGACGGGGTCTTCTGTTACACGTTCTTCAAGGGCGTGGCCGCGCGCGGGGCGGGTAGCCCGTGCGGTCACGATCTGACCCGTCAGCTCGTCACTTCCGAAGCTCTCCATCCCCTGCCACTCGCGGGCGACCATGAACAGCGTCCGGCCGTCGTCGCCACCGAGCGCGCAGGCGAAGCAGCCGCGGTCGAGCTCGATCGTCTCGAGCACGTCGCCGCCCTCGGCCACGCGCCGGCAGTGCCGGTTGGGGACGTCGCCGTACCAGACGGCGCCCTCGGCGTCGAGGCAGATGCCGTCCGGAGCCGCTCCCTCGCCGAGGTCCGCCCAGGTGCGCCGGTGCGACAGCCCGCCGCCGGCCTCGATGTCGAAGGCCGTGAGCTTCGCTGCGTACGACTCGGCGACGATCAGCGTCGAGCCGTCCGGGGTGATCGCCATCCCGTTGGGGAATGCGAACCCGTCCGCGACCTGGCGGGCCGACCCGTCCGGCGCGACGACCGCGACGATGCCGGGCGCGAACTCGCCGCCGGCCAGGTCGAAGCCGATGTTGTTCACGTACGCGTTGCCGCGGCCGTCGACGGCGATCTCGTTCCAGGCGTGCTCGGACAGCCCGCTCAGATCGGCGTGCCGGACGAGCGAGCCGTCGGGCTCCTGCCGCAGGACCCCCTGCTCGCCCGCCGCAGCGATCACCAGACGCCCGTCCGGGAGCCAGTCGATGCAGAACGGGAGGAAGCCGTCGCCGATCGTCAGAACGACCTCGCTCGCGCCCGCGGTGTCGACGGCGATCAGCTCCTGGGTGCCCCAGTCGGCGAACCAGAGCCGGCCGTCGTGCCAGCGCGGCGACTCGCCGAAGGAGATGCCGGTCATCAGTACGTGTGTGGTGGTCGTCATGCTCCTCACCCCTCGAGCAGCGCCCTGAGGGCGGTCAGCCGCTCGCGCCAGAACTGCTTCATCTCCTCGGCCGCGTCCGCGTCCCCGAGCCGCTCGTGGGCGACCGCGACCTGGCTGCGCCCGTCGCCCTTCGGGTAGAAGCCGGCGATCACGCGCGTCTGCCCGTCGCCCCAGTCGAAGCGGGCGGACTTCCCCGGCTGCGAGGTCCGCTCACGCAGCTCGCCGCCGGGCAGCCAGCGCTCGCGCAGGCCCTCGTCCGTGAACGCCTCGAAAAGGCGCTCGACCGGGACGTCGAGCGTCTTGCTCGCGCTGACGGAGAAGAGCCCGTCGCGGCCGCCGTGCGCCGGGCGCAGACCGCGCGCACGCTCGTAACCGACGGTGATCGTCTGCGCCCACCAGCTGTCGACGCCGTGCTCGTCGGTGAGCTCGCTGGCGATCTCACCGTGCTTGCGCGAGCTCATGTCCGCCTCGTCGAGCAGGTGGAACCAGTCGTCGTAGCTGCGCCCCGTTGCGCCGAGCACCGCCTCGTCAGAGGTGAGTGCCGGCCCGGTGTCCCTCGTCTCCATGATGATCTCCTTCGTTGGCTGTCGAATGGAAGTCGAGGCTGCGCGCGCTGTCTCGACATAGGAGGCGCGGTGAAGTACGTGATCCTGATCTACAGCAACCCGGCGTCGCGAGAGATCTGGGACAGCATGCCCGCCGAGGAGCGGAGCACCGGCCTCGAGGTCTACGAGGCTCTGAACGCCGAGCTCGAGGCCTCGGGCGAGCTGATCGTGACGGAGGCGCTGGTCGAGCCGTCGCGCGCCAAGCGCGTGTCCGTGTCCGAGGGACGCACCGTCACGAGCGACGGCCCGTTCCCGGAGGCCAAGGAGCTCCTGGGCGGGTTCTATCTGATCGACTGCGAGAGCGAGGAGCGCGCGACCGAGATCGCCGCGCGCATCCCGGAGGCCTACCTGGGGCTGGTCGAGCTGCGGCCGGTGATGGGGTCGCTCGAGGACTTCCTGGACTAGGTCGCTCACCGGACGCGGCCGCCCCAAGGGCGGCCGCGTCACGGCAGCGATGCCTACGGGGTGATCTTCACCAGCGACCCGCCCGCGCCCTTGAACGGGCTCTTCTTGGGGGTCTTGCCGGGGAGCACGCTGAAGTTCGAGACGTAGACCGCGCCCGTCGAGTCGACGGCGGCGCCGGTCGGGAACATCAGCTCCTGTGCGCCGAGGAACGTGCGCGTGCTGTCGGGAGCGACGCGCACCACCCGGCCGCGCGCGTCCTCCTTGCGCAGGTTGCGCGCGAACTCGGTGACGTACAGGCTGCCGTCAGGGCCGAAGGCCACGCCCGTGATCGCCGTGAAGCCGGTGGCGTGAACGGTTGGCGTGCCGCCCGCGGCCGGGACCTTCCAGACGCGCGCCTTGCCCTTGCCGGCGCCCTCGGCGAGCTCGCCGACGTAGTAGTCGCCGTCGGGGCCGAGCGCGATCGAGGTCGGTACCGCCTGCGCCCTGCCGTTCTTCGGGATCACGGCGAGCGGCGTGACCTTGCCGTCCCGGACCTCCAGCACTGCGTTCGCGCCGGCGTCGACCACGATCTGGCGGTCGGCGAGCGCGAGCACGGCGTAAGGGTTCGAGTTGCGGTCGCCCTTGACCTTGTCGAGGTTGCGCTTCCACTCGACGGCGTCGATCCTCGCGACGGCCGAGAGGTTGCCGCCGCTCACGTCGAAGAGGCGTCCTGCCTGCGCGCGGGCGGGCTTCGGGAGGCCCTTGATCTGCTGCGGCGGGCCCGACGTCAGGACGGTGTAGACCTTGCCGTCCGGCGCGACGGAGACGCCGTGCGCGCCCGTGGCGAAGACGCCGCCGGGGCCGCCGGCCGAGATGAGGCCCTTGGCGACGTTCTGCTTCGCGCCGTTCGCGACGCGGACGATCCTGCCCGTGGCGCCGAGACACAGGCGGGCCTCGCCCTTGCCCTGGCACTGACGACCGGCCTTGCCGGCGTTTGCGACGTAGACGGCGCCATCGGGGCCGACGGCGACGCCGCGCGGGTTGTCGAGCCCGCGCGCGACGGTCTCGACCGTCTCGGCGAGGGCGGTTGGGGCGGCGGCCAGCGCGACGGCTGCCGCGGCTACAGCCCCGGCGGCAGCCTGCCGCGCGGGCCGGGTGAAACGCGAATCCATGTAGTCCTTTCGGGTGAGCCCCACCTAGGTGGGGTCTTACGTGACAATCGGACGACGCTAAAACAGGATTCGCGTTTTCGCCACTCTCAGTGCTTGGCGGGGTCGATCAGGTTGGTCTCCGCGACCGGCTTGTCGGTGCGCCGCTCGCGCTGGCCGATCTCGACGTAGCTCTGCTCGCGCGCGCCCGTGTAGATCTGGCGCGGGCGGGCGATCTTCGTCTCCGAGTCGGTGACCATCTCGAGCCACTGCGCGATCCAGCCGGACGTGCGCGGGATCGCGAACATCACCGTGAACATGTCGGGCGGCAGGTTCAGCGCCTCGTAGATCAGGCCCGAGTAGAAGTCGACGTTCGGGTAGAGCTTCCGTGAGACGAAGTAGTCGTCGTCGAGCGCGCGCTTCTCGAGCTCGGTCGCGATGTCGAGCTTCGGGTTCTTGCCGGTGACCTCGAAGACCTCGTCGACGTGCTCCTTGATGATCCGTGCCCGCGGGTCGTAGTTCTTGTAGACCCGGTGGCCGAAGCCCATCAGGCGCTCCTCGCGCTTCTTCACGCCCTCGAGGAAGGCCGGCACGTTGTCGACCGACTCGATCCGCTCGAGCATCCGCAGCACCGCCTCGTTGGCGCCGCCGTGCAGCGGCCCGTAGAGGGCGGCCACGCCGGCGGCCGCGGCCGAGTAGGGATCGACCTGCGACGAGCCGACGCCGCGGACGGCGTTCGTCGAGCAGTTCTGCTCGTGGTCGGCGTGCAGGATCCAGAGGACGTCGAGGGCGCGCGTGAGCCGCGGGTCGGGCTCGTACTTGACCTCCGTCATCTTGAACATCATCGAGAGGAAGTTGCCCGGGTAGGACAGGTCGTTGTCCGGATAGACGTACGGCAGCCCCAGGTTGTGCCGATAGGCGAACGCGGCCAGCGTCGGCACCTTCGCGATCAGCCGGACCGCGGCCATGTGGCGCTCGAGCCGGTCGTCGATGTTCTTCGCGTCCGGATAGAACGTGGAGAGCGCGCCGACTGTGGCAAGCAGCATGCCCATCGGATGGGCGTCGTAGCGGAAGCCCTCGACGAACTTCTTGATGTTCTCGTGGACAAAGGTGTGATGCGTGATCTCGAAGATCCACTCGTCCAGCTGGTCCTGCGTGGGCAGCTCGCCGTAGATCAGGAGATAGGCGACCTCGAGGTAGGTGGAGCGCTCGCACAGCTCCTCGATCGAGTAGCCGCGGTACTCGAGGACGCCGGCCTCGCCGTCGATGTAGCAGACCGAGCTGCGGCACGAGGCGGTGTTCGTGAAGGCCGGGTCGTAGGTCATGAGACCGAAGTCGTCCTCGTCGACCTTGATCTGGCGAAAGTCCATCGCCTTGACCGTGCCGTCGCTGATTTCGACGTCGTAGGTCTCGCCCGTGCGGTTGTCTGTGACGGTGAGGGAGTCCTTGGCCGTGGCCACGCCACCACCGTCCTCGCGCTCAGTGTGTTCCTCGGCCATCTCTCTCCTCAAAGCTCTGGTCGTTCTCCATTCCCGATTTTGACGGAAAGGCATACTCCGACGCGTGCCGAGCTTCGCGAGCATCGAGGCGGATTTCCTGAGGATCACCTCTGACGTGGTCTGGGCCACCGTCGCAACGGTCGACAGCGAGGGCCGCCCGCGCACGCGCATCCTCCACCCGTACTGGGAGGTCGTCGACGGCCAGCCGGTCGGCTGGATCGGAACGAGCCGCTCGTCGCTCAAGTCGCAGCACCTCGCCGCCAACCCGCACGTGTCGCTCGCCTACTGGTCGCCCAAGCAGGAGACCGCCCACGCCGAGTGCCGCGCGTCGTGGGCCGACGACGAGCGCGAGCGTGTCTGGAACCTCTACCTGGAGGCCGAACCGCCGCTCGGCTACGACCCCGCCAACATGGCGCCCTGGAAGGACGGGCCGCTCGGCGGCGTCTTCTCGGTCCTGCGGCTCGACCCTTGGCGCGTGATGGTGCTGACCAACGAGGACGCGGCGGCGGGTCGCTTCTACGAGCGTTACTGGCGGGACGGTGAGTAGGCGGTTCGCCGCGCTCGCGCTGGTCGCCGTTGCCGTCGCGGCCGGCGTGGGCTGCGGCTCGGATGAGCCGAAGACCTTCGACGAGGACGGCTTCGCGATCACGTTCGAGTATCCCGGCAACTTCGAGCGCACCACCGACGTGAGGACCGAGGAGAGCCAGGGCAACGCGGAGGAGTCGGTCGCGCTCGCGCTGTCCAAGGACAACGCGATCTTCGTGCAGCGCTACGGCCTCAACCGCACGGTCACGCCAGAGCTGGCCGACGCCGTCAAGACGGAGCTCGACAAGGTTCTGAGCCGGCTCGCCGGCACCGAGGTGAGTGGCCGGCGCATCGATGTCGGCGCCCCCGTCGCGTTCCGCTACGAGATCGACCGGCTCCAGCAGCCCGAGGACGGGCGCAGCACGATCGTGGCCGTATTCGACGGCGACAAGGAGTACTTCATCAACTGCCAGTCGGTCCCGGACGGGCGCGAGGAGCTCGAGGAAGGCTGTGACATGGCGATCGACACGCTCGCGCTGAAGAGCTAGATGACTAGCGCTCGGCGAAGCTGACATCGCGCGCCGGGCTGACCGACCAGCGCCCGCGCTCCCAGCCGATGCGCGTGCCCTCGGCGAGCCGCACCGCAGTTCGCCCCAGCGGCGGCGTGCCCCATAGCGTCGCCTCGAGTGGGCGCTCGCGCTCCAGCGTGTCGCCGAGTCCTCGCGCCACGTGCTCGGCCGGGTGGGTCACGACGATCGAGCCGGCGCGCACGTAGACGGGTATCCGGTCGAGCCGCGCCGGCGCCAGGACCTCGCCGCCACCCCGCACGCGCTCACCGCTCCAGAAGTCGATCCACTCGCCTCGCGGCAGCGACACCTCGCGCTCGCGGGCGCCGCGCTCGAGCACCGGCGCGACCCAGAGCGCCGGGCCGTAGCCATACTGGTCGGCCAGCGCCCAACCGCGCTCGTCGGCGGCGTCCGACAGGAACAGCGGCCGCACGATCGGCAGACCCGCGCGGGCCGCCGTGGCGGCTGCGGAGCGCACGTAGGGCACGAGCCGCTCGTGCAGGAGGACGTACTCGCGGTACACGCGCAGCGTCTCGTCGTCGTAGGTCCAGGCCTCCTGCGGGAAGCGCCCGTGCGCCTGCATCAGCGGCGTGAAGCAGCCGAACTGCACCCAGCGCAGCAGCAGCTCCTTGGGGCAGCGCGCGACGAGCCGCTCGCCCAGGTAGCCGCCCACGTCGTGCGACCAGTTCGAGAAGCCGCTCGCGGCGGCGGTGATCGTCGCGGCCACGAGCGTCTCGAGGGACCAGAAGTCGGACGGCTGGTCGCCGCCCCAGGTGATCCCGACCGCCTGCTGACCCGTCCAGCCGGGCCGCCCGAAGAGGACGCCGCTGCCGGGGTGGACCTCGTCGAGAGCCCGCTGCATCGAGCGCCGGTAGAGCAGCCCGAGCGCCCACGCCGCCTGCGCGCCGTTGCGGCCGTCCGCGAACGACACCTCGGGCGGGTAGTACCAGCCCTCGCCGTCGTCCGCCTTGATGCCCTCGACGCCCATGCTCAGCACGCGCTTGGCCTGCTCGCGCCACCACTCCTCAGCGGCGGCCGAGGTGAAGTCGACCGGCGATCCAGTGCCCATCCACCAGCGCGCCACGTGTGGCGTGCCGTCCTGCTCTCCGGACGAAGTGGCCCGCCTCGGCGGCGGCCTCGTAGTTCGAGGCGGGCTCGCCGTGCAGGCGCTCGGAGTCGGGATCGGGCGGGTGTTGCCCGTCGCGCGACTCGAGGTTCACCCAGGGCGTGACCCAGACGACCGTGCGCACGCCGGCTCCACGAAAGCGCGCGACCATCCCCTCGAAGTCCGGGAACTGGTGCGGGTTCGGCTCCCAGGTGTTGTATTGCGTCTCCCAGGGTGAGTCGAGCACGAGCGCGTCGAGCGGTATGCCGTGCCGGCGGTAGCCGTCGAAGTCGTCCTCGACGTCGCGCTGGTGTTCGTAGACGTCGCGCGACTTCCAGTGGCCGTAGCCCCACTCCGGCAGCAGCGGCGGCAGGCCCGTGAGGCGCAGGAAGCGGCGCAGGCGCCCGGCGGGAGTGGGGTCGCAGACGACGTGCAGGCGAAACGGCCCGGCGGCCGCCCGCGCCGAGACGCCGACGCGATGGCCGAGGTCGAACTCTCGCGCCATCGCCCTCGGTCTCTAGCCAGAGCGCGTAGCCGCGGCTCGCAATCAGCCACGGCACGGGCGCGTAGTCGCCCTGCGGGATGCCGCCGACGTCGAGCATGTCCGGCGGGCAGTCGGGCCCCGTGTAGCGGCGGTCGGCCCCGAGTCGCACGTGCCGGCCGGTCTGCTCGACCTGCTCGCCGTGGCGCGCTCCGAGCCCGCTGAATCGCTCACCCGAGCGCGCCTCCCACTCGGCCCCGATCCGGAATGTCCCCGGGACCGGCTGGAACTCGATCAGCACACGCTCGTCCTCGAGCTCGACGCGGACCTCGCCGAGCTCACCGCTGAACGTGCTGCCGCTGCGCTCGGCCCGGCCGAACCGCACCGGCCGCTCGAGCTCCTCGGCGGCGAGCACGCCCTCGGTCAGCTGCACGAACTGGTCGCGCGACTCGCCGCCGGCGGCCCACAGCCGCAGCTCCCTGATCAGCCGCCGCCCGCGCCGGATCTCGATCGCCAGCGGATCGAGGCCAACCGTCACGCGCAGGGGCCCGCGCTCCAGCACGAGCGGGTCGGACATGACCCCTCTTGTGGCAGAGGAGCGCGCGCGTCCTGTTGAAATCGAGTGAAAGTCAGGTGAGCGGGAGCCGGTACTCGATCAGCTCCATGCCGCCGATGAATTCCTCCGCGAACGCGTCGCCGACGCTTCGCCAGCCCTCGCGCTCGTAGAAGCCGCGGGCGCGCAGCTGGCCGGCTGGCGTGTAGAGGCGGAACGCCGTGTAGCCGCGGCGGCGCGCCTCCTCGACCACCGCGGCATGCAGCGTCGTGGCGATGCCGCTGCCCCAGTGCTCGCGGCGGACGAACATCTGCCACAGGTGCGCGAGCGTCGGGTCGTCGATGGGGTAGCTCGAGTGCAGCGACGCCGGGATGAGGGCGACATGGCCCACGAGCCCGCCATCGGCCTCCGCCACCTGGCACCAGACGGCCGGGTTTCGCAAGCGCACCCTGATCGGCTCCTCCTCGACCGGCGGCGGCGACCAGCCGGGCGGAGCGATGTCGCGGTAGCCGTCGAAGGCGAGGTCGAGTGTGTGCGCGATTTCGCCGGCGTCCTCGGGCGTCGAGGTCCTGAAGCTCACGGCGGCCACGCGAGCGAGGCTAACGGTTCACAGGGCCGTCACGCGAGGTTCGCCCGTCGGTAACCGAAACCCGCCTGTTGCAGGCGAATCTTGCTCGCAGATGATCCCCACGCCGGTCACCAGGGCGGACCTGCACTGCCACTCGTCCGCCTCCCAGGAGTCGCGGCTCGGTGTCCAGCGGGCGCTCGGACTGCCCGAGTGCGCCACCCCGCCGGAGGAGGTCTATGCGCTCGCCCGCCGGCGCGGCATGGACTTCGTGACGATCACAGACCACGACACCATCTCCGGCGTCCTCGAGATCGCCGACCGTCCGGACTTTGTCTCCGAGCTCACCGCCGGCTTCCGTGGCGAGCCGCAGGCGGTCCACATCCTCTGCTGGGGCATCACGCCGGAGGACCACGACTGGCTGCAGGCGCACGCGGGCGACGTCGACGGCGTGGCCGAGTACCTGCACGGGAACGGGATCGCGTGCGCCCTGGCCCATCCGTTCTATGCGGTCGCCGCGCCGCTCACGGCGCGCCACCGCCGCCGGCTCGCGCGCCTGTTCCCCGTCTGGGAGACCCGCAACGGCTCCCGGGCGCGCGAGCTGAACATGCCGGCCGCCATCTACATCGAAACCCACGGTGGCGCCGGCGTCGGCGGGTCGGACGACCATGCCGGAGTCGACATCGGGCGGACCTGGACCGAGACGCCGCCCGCTTCGACTCCGGAAGAGTTTCTACGCCGGCTGCGCCGCGGTGACGCGGTCGCCCGCGGCGAGCAGGGCAGCGCCGCCAAGTGGGCGCACGCCGCGATGGCGCTGGCGGTCCGGGCGCTCGGCCGCGGCGACGGCTGCGAGGCGCCCGACCCACGCGTCGTGCTGCGCATCGTCGAGCGCGTGATGAGCCAGGGCGACGCGCGCTCCGGCGCGATCGCGGCCGATCTCTGCCCGGGCGACGCCCGCGCCCTGCTGCGCTCGTGGCTCGACTCGCTCGGGCTCGAGACCTCGGAGGTGGAGCTGCTCGCCTGGATGCAGCAGGACGGCTTCGCGCACGCCGACCTCTTTCGCCGCGCCTGCCGCGCGCACGAGCGCAGGCTGCGCGACGCGGTCGAGCGGGTGGTCGGCGCGGCCGGCGATCTCGATGCCGCCGCGCCGGCGGCCGCCGCGGCCGTCTTCTCCGCCTGCATCCCCGCGATCCCGTATGTGCCGGCCGCCGCCTTCCTCGGACGCGAGAAGGGCAAGCTCCTGGGCCGCGAGCAGGAGCCACTGCGCGTCGCGCTCGTCGCCGACGGCGTGAGCTCGATGCACGGGGTGACCCACACGCTCGACGAGCTGCGCGAGCGCGGCGTGCCCGGCTTCGAGGTCGAGGTGATCGGCACCGACCCCAAGGTCGACCGTCGGCTGCCCGCCGTGGCGGAGGTCGATGTGCCGTTCTACGAGGGCCTGCGCGTCGGAGTTCCGAGCCTCCACGCCGCCGTCGAGGCGCTCGCGGAGGGGCGCTACGACCTCGTGCATCTTTGCTCCCCCGGCCCGGCCGGGGTCGCTGCCGCACTCATCGCCCGGATCATGGACCTGCCGTTGGCGGCGTCCCACCACACGGAGCTCGGTGCCTACGCCGGGCTGCGCTCCGGCGACGCGCGGCTGCGGGCGGGGATGGACATGGCGCTGGCTGCGCTCTACGGCCAGTGTCAGATCGTCCTCTCGCCGAGCGAGGCGGCAGACGAATCGCTGCGGGCACTCGGCGTTCCCGCTGAGCGCATCGGCCGCTGGGAGCGCGGCGTCGACGTGCGGCGCTTCGACCCGGCGCTGCGCGACCCGGTTCGCTCCCCGGCGAGCTGACCGTCCTGTACGCGGGGAGGCTCACGATCGAGAAGGGGGTCGACCTGCTGGCGGACTCGTTCCTCGCTGCGCGCGCCGCCGACCCGCGCCTGCACCTGGTGCTCGCGGGCGGCGGCCCCGAGGAAGAGGCGCTGCGCGAGCGGCTCGGCCCCACGCGACGTTCCTCGGCTGGCTCGAGGCCGAGGAGCTCGCCCGTGCATACGCGAGCGCCGACATCTTCCTGTTCGTCAGTCGCACCGACACGTTCGGCCAGGTCGTGATCGAGGCGCAGGCGAGCGGCCTGCCGGTCGTCGCCGTCGCCGAGGGCGGGCCGCGGTCGCTGATCGAGGACGGCCGCACGGGTCGCCTCTGCCCTGCGGACGCGCAGGCGCTCGCGGCGACGGTCACCGAGCTCGCGCGCTTCCCGGAACTGCGTCGCCGGCTCGCTGCCGACGCGCTCGCGTCGGTCGGCGACCGTACCTGGGAGCACGCGCTCGACCAGCTCGCCGAGGGCTACCGGCGCGCGCTCGGCGCGGATGCGCTCAGCGGCGCCGAAACCCGCCGAACAGCCGCTTGACCGAGCCGCTCACGTCCGGCCCCTCCTCGGGCGGCCCGAGCTGTGCCACCTGAGCGGCGGTGATGGTGAGCGTCACGGCGCGCTCGGCCGTGCGCGCGACCTCGGGGGCATCCACGAACCGCTCCACGCCGTCCGATCCGCGGATCACGAGCCCGTCGAAGATGTGCTCGCGGTAGTTGTCGAGCACGCGCACGACGTTGCCGACCTCCTCGCCGTCTGAGCTGACCACCCTTGTCCCGGGCTGCAGCGCTGTGTAGTGGACAGCAACGCCATCGTCTTCGATCGGGGCCATGACCTCAGAGTGGCAGAAGCAGGCCGGTTTGCTCGACCTCGCCGCCCTCGTGCTCCTCTGTTGCGGCGACGTAGATGCCGCTCCCGATGGCGGCGAGCGTGAGCACGATCGAGATCGCCGCCACCGCGCGCGCGGCGCCGTCGGTCGCGGGGAAGTCCTCACGCGTGACCCCGATGAATGTCACGAGCAGGGCCCAGAGGGCGAGGATGATCCCGCACACGTGAAAGGCGTTCACGGCGGCGAAAGCTACCGGAACATGGGGAGGTTCACGGCCTTGTCACGGGAGGACGGGATGCGGGCCCGAAGCTGTTTGGAGATGGCTCCGCTCCTCGACAGCATCATCAGCGTGATGGGCTCGCCGCGCGGTCGCAGGCCGGTCTGCCTCGTCTGCGGCCGCGGCATCGGCCCCGGCGAGGAGCTCATGCGCCTGCGCGGTGAAACGGTGGTCCACCGGCGCTGCGCGACCTATGAGATGCGCCGGCGTCCGAAGGGCGCCGAGCGGCTCGGCTACCCACCCTCGCGCTGAGGGCCCGCTACTTGTGGCCGGCCGGCACGCGCCGACGGCCGCGAGCGCTGCGCACGCGGGCGGGGGACGAGGGCTGCGTGTCGGCGTGCTGTCCGCGGCGCGGCGGCTGCGGCAGTGGCCCGCGCGGGTGCGGCCACGGATCGCGGTCCGAGCCGCCCTCGTCGCGGCCGTCGGCCTCCGCCAGCGGGGGATCCTTGACCGCCCACCAGACGATGTAGAGGAGCGCGAAGATCGGGATCTTCAACACCACGGCGAGCCAGAAGACGGCCCAGAAGCCTTGCATCAAACGGGATCGTACCCGGAATCAGGCCCGCCAACTACCTGAGCGTCCCGCTGGTGCGCGACATGTGACAAATCGATTTGTCTAATGCAGACTGACGGCCGTGCAGGCCGCCGTCGACGTCTCGCGCACTGGGCTCGTTGAGCTCGACGCCGTAGCGGAGCGGACGTGACGGACCCGTCGTTCGACGCCGATCGCGAGGGACTCGAGGCGGCGCTCGGGCTGCTGCTGCGTGAGCTGGCCGAGCCGTCCGGCGCCGCGCTCGACCTGCCGGCCGCGCTCCCCCAGGAGGGCGCCGGCGAGCTCGCCGCGCTCGAGCGGCTCGCGCCGGCGGCGGTCGGTGGTGCGCGCCGGCTCGGCGATCCCGGCTTCCTCGCACACATGGATCCGCCGACCCCGTGGGTCGCCTGGGCGGGCGCGCAGTGGGCCGCCGCGCTCAACCAGAACCTGCTCCACCCCGATACGGCACCGGTCGCGCGTGAGCTCGAGCAGCGCGTGGTCGATTGGCTCGCTCCCTTCTTCGGGATGTCGGGCGGGCACCTCGTGCCCGGCTCGTCGGTCGCGAACCTGACGGCGCTCTGGGCGGCGCGCGAGCTGCGCGGTGTCGAGGAGGTGGTCGCCTCGGAGGCTGCGCACCTGAGCGTGCCCAAGGCGGCCGCTCTGCTCGGGCTCCGCTACCGCCCGGACGCCCTTCGGGAGCCGGGCGACCTGTCGCGGGCGGCCCTGGTGCTGACCGCCGGCACCACCGTGACGGGCGCCGTCGAGCCGCTCCGCGCCCGGGAGGACGCCGCCTGGCGGCACGTCGATGCCGCCTGGGCCGGACCGCTGCGCCTGAGTGAGCTCCACGCCGCCCTGCTGGACGGCATCGAGACGGCCGACTCGGTCGCCGTCTCGGGACACAAGTGGCTCTTCCAGCCGAAGGAGTCGGCGGTCGTGCTGTTCGCCGACAGCGACCGGGCGCACGAGGCCATCTCGTTCGGCAGTGGCTATCTCGCGAAGCCGAACGTCGGCGTGCTCGGCTCTCACGGCGCTGCCGCGCTCCCGCTGGCGGCCACGCTGCTCGCATGGGGGCGCTCCGGGACCGCCGAGCGCATCGACCGCTGCATGGAGATCGCCGTACGGCTGTGCGAGCTGATCGACGCCGACGAGCGACTCGAGCTCTGCTCGGGCCCGGAGACCGGGATCGTGGTGTGGCGGCCGCTCGGCGACGTCGACCTCGACGCGCTGCGCGCCGGCATGGAGCGCGGCTTCGTGTCGATCACCGAGCTCGACGGCGAGCGCCGGCTGCGCTCGGTGTCGGCCAACCCTATGGCCGACCCGGAGTTGGTGGTCAGCGAGGTGCTGCGCGCCGCTACGCGGTGGGGACGGACTCGATCGTCGTGATGCTGCGGAACTTCTCGTAGCGCTCGTCGATCTCCTCGCGCGTGAGGCGCTGGCCGCGCTCCGAGCCGAACTCCTCGACCCAGAAGGAGGCGAGCGTCGAGCCGTACGTCATGGCCCGGCGCAGCGTGCTCTCGTCCAGAGAGCGGCCGGCGGAGTCGAGGTAGCCGAGGAAGCCGCCGGCGAACGAGTCGCCCGCGCCGGTCGGGTCGACGACCGTCTCGAGCGGGAAGGCGGGCAGCGCGAAGAAGCCGTCCTCGGTGAAGAGCGCGGCGCCGTACTCGCCCTGCTTCGCCACGATCACGCGCGGGCCCATCTCCATCACCTTGCGGGTAGCGCGCACCAGGTTCGGCTCCTCGGTGAGCATGCGCAGCTCGGCGTCGTTGAGGAAGACGATGTCGACCATCCCGATCGTCCTGACGAGCGACTCGCGCGCCGACCTGATCCAGAAGTTCATCGAGTCGAGCCCGGCCACCTGGGCGCCCGTGGACTGCTCGCGGACCTGGCGCTGCAGGTCGGGCTGGATGTTCGCCAGGAACAGAAGCTCCGCGTTGCGCGAGCCCTCGGAGAGCTTCGGCTGGAAGTCCCCGAACACGTTGAGCTGGGTGTCGAGCGTCTTCGCCGTGTTGAAGTCGTACTCGTACTCGCCGGCCCAGAAGAAGGTCCTGCCGCCCTCGACGTGCTCGATGTCGTCAGTGTTGACGCCGCGGCCCCGCAGCACCGCGTATTCCTCATCGCCGAAGTCATCGCCGACCGGACCGACCACGCGCACGTCCGTGAAGAAGCCGGCCGCGAGCGAGAAATGCGTGGCCGCGCCGCCGAGGATGCGCTCGCGTTCGCCAAAGGGCGTCTTGATCGCGTCGAAAGCGATCGATCCGACAACCGTGACCGTCATGCGGCGGGAGAGGCTAGTGGACGCCCGCGGCAATAGGCTGCGCCGATGCGCGCGGTTCAGATAGAGGAGTTCGGTGGGCCCGAGGTCCTCCAGGTGGTGGACCTCCCGAAGCCCGAGCCGGGTGACGGCGAGGTGCTGATCGAGGTCTCGCGGGCCGGCATGAACTTCGCGGACACCCACCAGCGCGAGAACACGTACCTGGCGCGCTACGAGGTGCCGCTCGTGCTTGGCGGCGAGGTGGCGGGCACGACCCCGGATGGCCGGCGCGTGGTTGCGCTGGTGCCGAGCGGCGGGTACGCGGAGTACGCCGTGGCGCACGAGGCGACGGTGTTCCCGATTCCGGACGGGGTGGACGAGGGGGCGGCGCTGGCGCTCTTGATCCAGGGGCTGACCGCCTGGCACCTGTTCCGCACCTCCGCGAAGCTCGCCCCCGGGGAGTCGGTCGTCGTGGTGTCCGGCGCCGGCGGCGTGGGGTCGCTGGCGCTGCAGCTCGCGAAGCCGTTCGGGGCGGGGCGGGTGATCGCCACCGCCTCGACGGAGGAGAAGCGGGAGCTGTGCTTGTCGCTCGGGGCGGATGCGGCTGTCGATCCGGCCGTGGAGGACCTGAAAGGCGCCCTGATCTCGGCGAACGACGGCAACCAGGTGGATGTCGTGCTCGAGATGTCCGGCGGGCGGGTGTTCTCCGAGTGCGCCGATGCGCTGGCACCGTTCGGGCGGATAGTCGCCTACGGGATCGCGGGGCGGGAGCAGAACACCGTGGAGACGGGACGACTGATGCGAAAGAGCCGCGCCGTGGTCGGCTTCTGGCTCATGCACTGCCTCGGCCGCCGCGACATGATGGAGGAGCCGCTGGCCGACCTGTTCGAACGGACGGCCCGCGGCGAGCTCAAGCCCCGGGTGGGCAACACCTACCCGCTCTCAGACGTAGGGCGGGCGCACGAGGACATGCAGGGGCGGCGCACCACCGGCAAGCTGTTGCTCGATCCGTCGCGCTAGCAGCACCCGCAGCTCAGCGACGGTCGGCGCCGGCTCCTCGACCACGTCGCGCCAGGTGTAGCGCCGGAACTCGTCGCCGCGGGCGCGGGCGGCGCGCTCCCGCTCACGATCCTGCTCCCAGGCGTGGCGGGAGCGGTGGAAGCGGTACGAGTCCAGCTCAACGGTGAGTCGGTGCTGCGGCCAGCGGCAGTCGACGTAGTGAGCGCCGCTTCTTGCGGTTGATGTCGGGGAGCTGCAGACCGTTCTCATGAGCAGCGCCAGGAACCGCCTCTCCAGTTCGCTGAGCAGTGTCGGCAGGTCGCCGCTCGCGATCGCGCGCAGGGCGTGCGGCCCCCTTGGCGTTCGGATAACGCCGCAGCACGGCCTCGATGTGGTCCGGGCCGGTCCCGTGGCGAACATCGGCTTCGTGGATTGCTCAGCGCGAGGTCGTCGAACGACAGCAGTGAGGGGAGGTCGACGAGCGTGCGGGGCACGGTCGTTATCGGAATCCGCTTCCAGACGGTCGTTTCGCGCGGGTCCAGCCGGCGGGAGCGGCGGGTGCGGATTCCCTTGATCCGCCTCTCGGTAGGGCACGTCACCTCCGGCAGCGGCGGCCCCGTTCGGATCAGCCCCCACGCCCAGGCCGCCGCGAGACCGCTCAGCACCCCGCCTTCCCCAGCTGCTTTCACCGCTGCCATGTAGCGCGCCTCCAGGCTTGGCGCGCGGTGCCCAACGCGGTACACCCCCCGGAACTCAGTCAACAAGAGCCCCGACTGCAGCCGCCGTGCGACCTCCCGCCGCGACACACCGGCGTCGCGAAGCTCGTCCGTCGTGACGACTCCATGTGCCCTGGACGCGATTCGACCCACCAATCGCGTCACGTTCCTGTCCTGAGCACCCATACGGTGCCTAAGTCAGCAAGCTGGCTTGATTCGCCCCGGTGGCCGCCCGCCCGGGCCGAGTAGTCTCATTCGCCGCATGACGACGTTCGCCGACCTCGGCCTGTCCGAGTCCACGCTCGAGACGCTCGCCCACCTGGGCTACGAGCGCCCGACCCCCATCCAGGAGCAGACGATTCCGCTGCTGCGGCAGGGGCGTGACGTGATCGGCCAGGCGCAGACCGGCACGGGCAAGACAGCGGCGTTCGGCCTGCCGATGATCGAGTACGCGGACCCGGACGACCCGGACGTCCAGGCGCTCGTCCTGACGCCGACGCGCGAGCTCTGTATCCAGGTGACCCAGGCGCTGCGGGCCTACGGGGCCAAGCGCGGTATCCAGGTCGTGGCCGTCTTCGGCGGCGCGCCGATCCGCGACCAGGCGGCACGGCTCAAGGACGCGCAGATCGTGGTCGGCACGGTCGGGCGCGTGATGGACATGATCGGGCGCCATCACCTGTTTCTCGATCAGGCCCGCTACGTCGTGCTCGACGAGGCCGACGAGATGCTCGACCTCGGCTTTCTGGAGGACGTCGAGGAGATCCTGAAGCGCTGCCCGATGGGCCGCCAGACCGCGCTCTTCAGCGCGACCGTGCCGCCCGAGATCCGGCGCCTCGCCGACACGTTCATGCATGACCCCGAGGAGATCGAGGTCCGGGCGGCCACCCTGACGATCGACACGGTCGACCAGTTCTACGTCGAGGTGCCGGACCGCGAGAAGCCCGAGGCGCTCGTCAACGTCCTCAAGGAGGAGCGCCCGGAGCAGGCGATCGTCTTCGTGCGCACGAAGATCGGGGTCGATCGGCTCGCGCGCCGTCTCGGCGACGCCGGAGTCCGCGTCAAGGCGCTGCACGGCGACATGACGCAGGGCCAGCGCGACGGCGTGATGATCGCCTTCAAGGGCGGTCGCGAGCGGCTGCTGATCGCCACCGACGTGGCCGCACGAGGGCTCGACATCACGGGCGTCAGCCACGTCGTGAACTACGACGTGCCGAACTCGCCGGACGTCTACGTGCACCGCATCGGCCGCACCGGCCGCGCGGGCGAGTCGGGGCGCGCGATCACGCTGGTCACGCCGAAGCAGCGGCGCGAGATCGACGCCATCGAACGGCACGCCAAGACGGAGATCGAGCAGTGGCAGGCCGGCAACGGCGGGCCGAGAAAGCCGCGACGGGAGCCGCGCGAGCGCCCCCAGGCGCGTCGTCCGCGGCACACGAAGCCGCACAGCCGCGACGGGGTCCCGTACGCGAAGCTGATCGTCGGCGCGGGGCGCCAGGCCGGGATCGAGCCGGCGGACATCGTGGGCGCGGTCGTCGACAACACGCATCTCGAGAACGCCGACGTGCGCAACGTGCGCGTGCTGGAGCGCTTCAGCTTCGTCGAGGTTCCGGCGGCGCGCGCCGAGGAGGTTGCGGTCAAGGTCAGCGGACAGCGAGTCCGGGGCACTGAGCTCCCGGTGGAGGTGACGGACAGGAAATGAGCACGGCGACGATGCACACGAACCACGGGCCGATCGAGCTCGAGTTGTTCGACGAGGACGCGCCGAAGACGGTCGAGAACTTCGTGAAGCTGTCAGGCGACGGCTACTACGACGGGCTGGTCTTCCACCGCGTGATCAAGGACTTCATGATCCAGGGCGGCTGCCCGCACGGCACCGGCACCGGTGGCCCGGGCTACGAGTTCGAGGACGAGATCAACGACAACAAGATCGTGCGCGGCGCGCTCGCCATGGCCAACCGCGGCCCTGACACGAACGGCAGCCAGTTCTTCATCGTCACCACGGACGCCGCCCCCTGGCTCGACGGCAAGCACACGGTGTTCGGCCGCGTCGCCTCGGGCATGGAGGCCGTCGACGCGATCGAGGGCCTCGAGACCGGCGCCGGCGACCGCCCGGTCGAGGACGCACGCATCGAGCGCGTGGAGGTACCGGGCTCAGAGTGAGCGCGGCTCCGGTCGTCGAGCTGCTCTGGTGGGACGGCTGTCCCTCCTACGACGATGCGCTCGCCGACCTGAACCGAATCCTCGCCGAGGAGGGCCTGAGCGCACCGGTCGAGCTCGTCGAGATCGAGAGCCACGAACAGGCCGCGAGCGAGCGCTTCCCCGGCTCACCGACCATCCGCATCGGAGGCGAGGACATCATGCCGCCCGGCGACGGCGAGCCGTTCACGCTCACCTGCCGGATCTACAGGCTGCGCGACGGCCGCGTCTCGCCGACACCCGATCCAGAGGACGTGCGCGCCGCGGTGCGGCGCGCCAAGGAGGACACATGATCGCCATTGGAGACAGCGCCCCCGGCTTCACGCTGCCGGACACGGACGGCGTCGACCATTCGCCCGCCGACGACGGCATCACCGCCGTCGTCTTCACCTGCAACCACTGCCCCTACGCGCTCGCGTGGCACGACCGGCTCACGCAGGCGGCGCGCGACTACCCCGGCGTCCGCTTCCTCGCGATCAACCCGAACGACTCCGAGCGCTACCCGGGCGACTCGCTCGAGGCGATGCAGCAGCGCGTCGCGCAGGAGGAGTGGACGATGCCGTACCTGCGCGACGAGTCGCAGGACGTGGCGCGCGCCTACGGCGCGCAGACGACCCCCGACATCTTCGTGATCGACGGCGAGGGCCGGCTGCGCTACCGGGGCGCGCCCGACGCGGACCACAACGACCCGGCCCTTAACGCGGCCTGGCTGCGCGAGGCGCTCGACGCGCTGATCGGGGGCGAGGAGCCGGCGCGTCCCGAGACGCCCCCCAAGGGCTGCTCGGTCAAGTGGAAGAACGCGTGATCGCCCGACCACCGGTCGCGCGTCACGCTCCGGCGGAAGTCCTGATCAGCCGCAGATAGCGCGCACCGCCGCGGCGGTGTCGCTCAGGTCCTCGAGCACGGCGTCGGGCTCGGAGGCGCGCAGCTCGTCGAGGTCCGAGAAGCCGGTGGCCACCGCCACCGCGCGGGCGCCGGCCTCGCGCGCTGCGCGCACGTCGAGTGGCGTGTCGCCGACGAGCACCGCGCCCGTCGGCTCGCCGTACTTGGTCGCCGCCCGCTCGCGTGCGATCGCCACCAGCTCGTAGCGCTCCTCGTGGGGATCGGAGCCGTAGGCGCCGACCTCGATGTCGAGCCAGCGGTCGAGCCCGAAGGCGCTCACCTTCAGGGCGGCATTGGCAGCGATGTTGCCTGTCAGCAGCGAGTTGATGACGTCGTCGCGCTCGTGCAGCGCCGCCAGCGTCTCCGGCACGCCCGGGTAGGCCCCGCCCTCGGCCGCGACCTGAGCGCGACGCCCCTCGAGAGCCAGCTCGAGCTCCTCGAGCACGCGCGGCAGGCGATCGTGCTCGCCCTCGAGCATCGACAGCGCGATCTGCTTGTCGGTACGCCCCGCGTAGGGCACCGACTGTACGAACGGCCTGCCGACCACTACCTCGTACGCCTCCTCGAAGGCGTAGCGGCCCTGACCGCCGGTGTGGACCAGCGTCCCGTCGACGTCCCAGAGCACGAGCAGCACAGGCTGGGAGCCTGGCAGACTCCGGACACCCATGTTCGATGCACTCTCAGTACCGCCCAGGCTGCTCGTCCGGGCTCTCGACGACATCAACCGCCTCGCGGACGGGATCGGCCGCCTGAACTCCCATCAGGGCGGCGTGCCAGAGCTGATCGAGGCCGCGCGCGGCCTTTCCAAGTCGGAAGACGAGCTCTCCGAGAACATCCACACCTTGCGCGCAGACATCAACGCCCTGCGGGAGTGGCTACAGCCATTGCATACCGAGGTCACCGATCTCGACGAGACAGCGGAGAACCTCGAGCGTGCGCTGGCACAGGTCAACGAGTCGATCCTCGGCCTGCAGAACCTGCTCAAGAAGCTGCCCGGGATCTAGCGCAGCGCGATCTCGCGTGCCTTCTCCGCGAGCGCGGGCACCCCGTGGTCGAATGCCGCCAGGTAGGCGTCATCGGTGCTCCCCATCGAGAAGCGCTTGAAATTCCCCTCCATGAACACGGCGGCCTTCCACAGCGCCAGCGCCTGGTACCAGTTGACGGACGCCATCGGGCGCCCGCTGCGCTCCTCGTAGCGCCCGATCAGCTCGTCGCGCGTCATGAAGCCCTCGCGCCTGGTGGCGGCCGACAGCCGGCCGAAGGAGGTGTCGTCCGGGTCGTCGGCCTGCGCCCAGGTGACGGTCAGGTAGCCGACGTCGGCGAGCGGGTCGCCGATTGTCGAAAGCTCCCAGTCGAAGATCGCGACCATCCGCGCAGGGGCCTCGCCGGCGACCATGACGTTGCCCAGCCGGTAGTCCCCGTGCACGATCGTCGAGGCGGGCGACGCGGGCAGGTTCTCGCCGAGCCAGCGCCCTACCTCCTCGACCACCGGCAGCTCACGTGTCTTGTTGTGCTCCCACAGGCCGGTGAAGCGGCGCAGCTGTCGCTCGAGGTAACCGGTCGGCTTGCCGTAGCCCTCGAGCCCGCAGGCACGCCAGTCGACCTCGTGCACCTCGACGAGCCGGTCGACGAGCTCCTCGCAGATACGCCGGCGCTCGGTCGGGTTGTCGAGCGGCTCCGGCAAGTCGGTCGTGATGACGGCGCCGTGCATCTCCTCCATCACGTAGAAGGGGACGCCCAGCACCGACTCGTCTGCGCAGGTGGCGAGCACCTTCGGGATCCTCACCGGCGTACCCTCGAGCGCGCTCAGCAGGCGCGCCTCGCGCAGCACGTCGTGGGCCGACGGCGGGAGCGGGGGACGCGGCGGGCGCCGCAGCACCACACGCACGTCACCGCGCTCGACGAGGAACGTCACGTTGGAGTGGCCCTCGCCGATCGGCTCGACCTCGATCCGGCCCTCGCCGATCCCCTCGGCGTCGAGGAAGGCCTCGAGCGGCTCGCGCACCAGGAGCGGCGGCAGCTCGAGCTCGGCCGCCTCGCGCGCGGTGTCCACGACGTCCAATGACCTCATTAGCGCCAGGATCCTAAACCCGCATCAAACGGCCTCATCGCGTGTCTATGCTGCCGAGCCATGCGACCCAGGCGCCTCCTGATACCGCTTGCAGTGCTGAGCCCGCTCGTTCTCGCGGCCCCCGCGATGGCCGCGGACACGTCCGTGAACGTCGTCGATTTCGCCTTTCAGGCGAAGAACGTGCAGGTCGACCCGGGCGACAAGGTGACCTGGAACTTCGCGGTCGCCGGGCATACGACGACCAGCAATGCCGGCCAGGCCGAGCGCTGGAACTCCGGTCCGGAGACGAACGACGGCGGCACCAGCTTCGAGCACACCTTCACCAAGCCCGGCCGCTTCACTTACATCTGCCTGCCGCATCAGAGCTTCATGAACGGCACGGTCACGGTCGGCACCGACCGTTACCGGAAGTCGCAGTCCAAGTTCTCGCAGACCCGGCGCGGCAGCACGGTGACCTACAAGTTCACCCTCGTCGAGGCCGCCAAGGTGTCCATCAAGCTGTCCGGCGCCGGCAAGCGCTCGGCGACGCGGAAGCGGCTGAGCGCCGGCAAGTACTCGATTCCGTTCAGCAACATGAAGCCGGGCAAGTACACAGGAAAGGCCACCTTCACCGACGACTTCGGCAAGAAGTCGGTTGTGAGGATCACCACCAGCGTTCGCTGACGTACCCGGCCGGTCCTCAGCCCCGGCCGTGACAACCTGCCCGGGGTCATGCTCCGCGTCCTGCGCCACCGCGACTTCGGGCTGCTCTGGCTCGGCCAGGCCGTTTCGCTGGTCGGCGACGGCATCTACCTGGTGGCGATCGCGTGGCTCGTGCTCGACATCTCCAACGAGCCGACGGCGCTCGGGTTGGTGGGGCTCGCGTGGACGCTGCCGATGGTCGCCTCGCTGCTGATCTCGGGGGTGCTGAGCGACCGCTTCGAGCGGCGCCGCCTGATGATCACCGCCGATCTTCTGCGTCTCGCAGCGATCGGGACGATCGCCGCTCTCGCGCTGGCGGAGACGGCGCAGCTCTGGCAGGTGATCGCGCTCGTGGTCGTGTACGGGATCGGACAGGCGCTGTTCCAACCCGCCTTCTCCGCGATCGTCCCCGACGTCGTGCCGCGCGACGAGCTCCTGCAGGCAAACGCGGTGCGCGAGCTGATGGAGCCGCTCGGGCTGCGCTTCGCGGGACCGGCGCTGGGAGGCTTTCTGATTGCGGTGTTCGGCGTCGGCGAGGCGTTCGTGATCGACGCGGCGACGTTCGGTGTCTCCGCAGTCGCGGTGAGCCTGATGTCGCCCCAGCCGCCGCCGCGCGAGGAGACCGGAGGCATTCGCCGTGACCTGCTGGAGGGCATCGCGTACGTCCGCGCGCATGCGTGGTTGTGGGCGACGCTTGACCGGCGCCGCCCTCTTCCTGCTCGTGACCTACGGGCCGATGGAGGTGCTGCTGCCGTACATCATCAAGAACGACCTCGGGGGTGACGCTGCCACCTTCGGGACCGTGCTCGCGGTGGGTGGGCTCGGCTCGATCGCCGCCGCCGTCTTGCTCAGCATCACCGGCCTGCCGCGCCGGCACGTGACATTCATGTGGTCCGCGTGGACGGTCGGGGTGGTCATGGACATCGGCCTTGCGCTCGCGGGCGCCTCCTGGCAGATGTGCGTGCTGGCCTTCTTCTCGTTCGGTCTGGGGACGGCGGGTCTGCTGACCTGGAGCATGCTGATGTACACGCTTGTGCCCGGTGAGATGCTCGGCAGGGTGTCGAGCCTCGACTGGTTCATCTCGATCGGCCTGACGCCCTTGTCGTTCGCGCTCACGGGCCCGCTCGCCGACACCTTCGGCGCTCGCGAGACGCTCGCGGGAGCGGGGATCCTCGGTCTCTTCACGTTCGGCTTCCTGTTCATCCCGGGCGTGCGCGACCCAGAGCGCACGCCGCTCCCGGACGGCAAGGCGCGGGTAGGCTCGACACTGTGAGGTTGCGGCTCGCGACAGTCATGCTCGCGGCGATGCTGGTGCTCGCTGCCCCGGCGTACGCTCGCGATCCCGGCCGCTGGATCATGACCGGGTACAGCTCGGTGTCGAATTCGTATTGGCAGGGCGTGAGCTCGCCGCCGCGGGCGCCCAGTGTGTTCTTCAGCGGGCTTCAGCAGGGGCTGTACCGGACCGCGCCGTCGCTCGCCGAGCGCGCCAGGCTCGACCCCGCGATCCCTCCGGCGGTCCTGGCGACCGAGGGCTACAACCACGTCGGCGACATCTCCTGGGACCGCGCGGAGGGCGGCCGCGTGCTGCTGCCGCTCGAGTGCTTCACGTCCGGTGCGCCCAACGGAGGCAATACGTGCGGCACCGGCTCGTTCGGCGTGGCCGACCCGCGCTCGCTCGCCTTTCGCTACTACGTCAAGCTCGACCCAGCCCAGATCGCCAAGGCGATGTGGGTCGAGAGCTCGCCGGACGGCAGGCTGCTGTGGACCTCGAGCGGCAGCGACCTGCTCGCCTACCGTGCGGCCGACGTGAGGCCGGCGCGAGCGGCACCGGCCGGCGCGCCGTTGCGTGCCGTGCGGCGGCTGCGTGGCGCCGTGCCACCCAGCGGTGTGACCGGGGCGGCGTTCGCGGGTGGCCGGCTGTTCCTCGCCGGCGCCGTCGGCACGACCTACCAGGTCTGGTCGGTCGAATTGCGCAACGGCACCCGCCGGCTCGAGCTCGAGCTGCCGAACGTCGAGGGAGAGGCGGAGGGTCTGCACAGCATGCGGCTCATGAACGGCGAGCTCCACTGGCTGATCGCGCCGCTCGCCATCAAGCCGACGTTCCCCCCGTCGGTGGCGCTGCTCCACTTCACCCGTGCGCGCGGCCGGGCCGGACTGCGGCTGACGGCCCGCGCCACCGCGGCCCAGAAGAAGCGACCGCGGATCTCGATCCGCGTGCTGCACCGCGGCCGGCCCGTGGCCGGCGCCGTCGTGACGCTGGCCGAGGTGCGGCGTCGCACCGGCCGCGGCGGGCGCGTGACGCTCACGCCGCGGCTCGCGGTGCCGGGCAACTACGCGGCGCTGGCGCGCAAGGACGGCCTGCGCGGCATGACGAAGCGCTTCCGGCTCGGCTTCGCCGACTCGGTGCGCTAGTCGATCTCGTCCAGGTGGCGGACGTTCGCGACGTCGTCCGCCTCGTCGCTGGGCGGGGTCTCGAACCAACCGTCGAGGATCTCGCCGAGCACGGCCTCGCTCGTCGTGCGCAGCGACAGCGCGAGCACGTTGGCGTCGTTCCAGGTGCGCGCCCCGCGGGCCGTCTCCGCGTCGCTGCAGAGGGCCGCGCGGATCCCGGCGACCTTGTTGGCGGCGATCGACGCGCCCGTGCCGGTCCAGCAGCACACGACCGCCTGGTCAGCTCGGCCCTCGGCCACGTCACGGGCGGCAGCCTCGCTCGCCCAGGCCCAGTCGTCCCGCTCCCCGTCGTTGAGCGCCCCGTGCACGAGCGGCTCGTGCCCGCGCCGCCGCAGCTCCTCGACGACGGCCTCGGCGACGCCGGCGCGCTCGTCGGCTGCGACTGAGATGCGCATGTCCGCAGCCTAGTCTTGAAGCATGCCCGAGCTACCCGAGGTCGAGATCACGGCGCGTCGCCTCACGCGCGGGCTGTCGGGTGCCCGCGTCGAGTCGGCGCTTGCGCCGGGCATCAATGCGCTCAAGACCTTCGACCCGCCGCTCGAGGCGCTGGTCGGCCGCGAGCCCGACGGCGTCCGCAGGATCGGCAAGATGCTGGCCGTCGAGGCGGGGGACCTCACCCTCCTCATTCACCTGATGTCGGCCGGGCGGCTGCAGCTCTTCGACACGCGCGCGTCGTTGCGTGACCGTGCCTCGCGTGTGCTCGTGCGGCTCGAGGACGGCCGCGAGCTGCGCCTGCGCGAGTTCGGTACGCAGCAGCGCGCCTGGGCGAAGCTGCTGCGATCGGACGAGGTGCAGAACGACGACGCCGTCGACGGCCTCGGCCCCGACGCGTTCCCGGCGCCTCCGCTCGACGAGTTCGCGCGCCTGCTCGACCAGCCGCGCCATCTCCACCCGCTGCTGCGCGACCAGCGCACGATCGCCGGGATCGGGCGCTCGTGGGTCGACGAGCTCCTCTGGACTGCGCGGCTGTCGCCCTTCCAGAAGGGCTCCGACCTCGACGAGGAGGAGCTGGGGACCCTGCACGCCGCCTGCGACGAGGTGCTCGGCGGCGCGCTCGTTCACTACGAGGAGGTCATCGGCGACACGGTTCCTGACAAGCTGCCGATGCCGCTGCAGGTTCACCGCCGCGCCGGCGAGGACTGCCCGCGCTGCGGCGCCCGTATCGAAGCAATCCACTTCAAGGACTACGTCATGTGCTACTGCCCCGAAGAGCAGACCGGCGGCCGCGTGCTGAAGGACCGTCGACTGTCACGCCTACTGAAATGAAAGAGGGAGACAAGGCCCCGGACTTCGAGCTGCAGAACCAGGACGGCGAGCCTGTGCGCCTGTCAGGGCTGCGCGGCAAGCCGGTCGTCGTCTACTTCTACCCGAAGGCCTCGACGCCCGGGTGCACGACCCAGGCCTGCGGCGTGCGCGACCACCTGCCCGACTACGAGGGCGCGGGAGCGGTCGTGCTCGGTCTGTCGCCCGACCCCGTCAAGCGGATCAAGAAGTTCCACGACGACGAGGCGCTCAACTTCGACCTGCTCGCCGACGAGGACCACGCTGTCGCGGACGAGTACGGCGTCTGGGTCGAGAAGTCGAGGTATGGCAGGACCTACTGGGGCAACGAGCGCACGACCTTCGTCATCGACGAGGACGGCGTGGTCCGGACGGTGCTGCGAAACGTGAAGCCGGCGGAGCACGACGAGCAGGTGCTCGCCGCGCTCGCGGCCTGAGTCACTTGACCGTCAGCGTCCCCTCCATGCCGGCGGCCTTGTGGCCGTCGACGGGGCAGTAGAACTCGTATTCGCCGGGCTTCAGGTCGGCCGTCACGGTTGAGACGCCGCCCTTCTCGACGACCTCGCCCTCTTCCTCGACGCCGTTGCCCTCGACCTCGATCGCATGGGGCACGTTCGAGGGGTTGTCCATGTCGACCGTGACGTTGCCGGCCTTCGCCGTCAGCGAGGTCTTGTCGAACTTGAGCGCGCCGCTCGGGTCGGCCGCGAGCTTGAGCGTCTCGCCTCCGCCACCCCCGCCACCGCCGTCGTTCGAGGACTCCGCGCTCGAGTTGTCCGAGCCGCCTCCGCCTCCGTCGTCATCGTCGTCGCCACAGCCCGCTGCGACGAAGATGCACAGCGCCAGGAGAGCCAGGAGGAATGTGATTCGAGCGCGCATGTCACGGGTTGTACGCACCGGCCCGAAACCCGGTTCGATCAGTAGTTGAGCTTGCCGCGCAGCACCGGCGTTCCCGGCTCGGGCCCGCCGCCCATCGTGGTGACCACGATCTTGTGGTAGTTGCCCGGGGTTACCGCCGCCGTCAGCTCGGCCGCCGCGCGGCCGTCCGCGCGCGACTTGAAGGTCCCGCCGCTCACCCAGCGGCCGTCCGTGCGCACGCACCAGAGCTCGAACTGGCCTCCCGTGCCGGGCAGCCGGCGCGCCTGCAGCGACACACGGGTGCCGGCGTCGACGGAGGTCAGCCGGGCGTAGGCGCGTGAATCGGCGGCCGCGCCGCGCCCCTTCAGGGACGACCACGCGTAGGCGGTGTCCTCGGCCTCGCCGCCGATGAGCAGCACGACCAGGCCGACGATCAGCGCGGCTGCGATCCCCGAGGCGGCTGCCAGGACCGGCACGCGCCGCCAGCGCGGGCCGCTCGGCCGCTCCGGCTGGCGCTCGCGCACGAACCGATCGAGCACCAGCTCCTCGAGCTCAGGTGAAAGCTGGGGAGGGGGGACGTCGCCCGGCTCGATCGTGTCGAGCAGCGCCGGCAGCCCGGCGAGCTTGCGCTCCTCGCGCGCGCACTGGGGGCAGCTTTCGAGATGCAGGCGCATCGCCTCCATCTCCGGCGGCTCGAGCGCTCCCAGCACGTACCCGCCGAGCAGCGCGCCGTGGGTCGGGCAGCCGCTCACCGTTCGACCTCCATCTCGTCGAGGATCAGGCGCAGGCTCTGCAGGGCGTAGTAGGCGCGGCTCTTCGCCGTCCCGAGCGGGATCCCCTTGCGTTCGGCGATCTCGCGCAGGCTGAGCCCGCCCCAGTGAGAGAGCCGGATCACCTCGCGGTGCTCCGATGACAGGCGCGTGAGCGCGGCAGCGACCTGCCAGCGCAGGACGCATTGCTCGAGCTCGCGGTCGAGCTCCTCCGGCGCCTTCTCCTCGTCAGCAGGGACGAGCCCGGGCCGCACCGATGCGCGCCGGCGCGCGTCGACGATTCGATTGCGCGCGATCGCGTAGAGCCAAGTGCGCACGCTGGCCTTCGTGGGGTCGTAGTCACCTGCATGTCTCCAGAGCCTCGCAAATACGTCCTGCACGACCTCCTCGGCGAGCTCACGATCCCCCAGCGCGTTGCAGCTGAATCCGAACAGCTCGCCCGCGTAGCGGCGGTACAGCTCGCGCAGCTCCTCCCCGCTTTCGTCCTGCGGAATTCGCTCCACGAGGCGGGCGTCGCTGGCGGCCATGCGCCCCGTTATACGCGCCTTTGGGGCCACCGGTTCGCGCGCCCTCCTCTCCTGGCGCCGTCCCCCTTACCTTTCTGCGGGTGCAGAGCGCCAGCCTCGGCGATTCATTTCAGTCTTTTTTCGACGCGGTCGGGGAGTTCTTCTCGAACCTCGCGTCGGTGCAGCTGGTCCCGCTGCTGCTCGCGCTCGTCTTGTTCACGATCTATCTGTCGCTGCGCGCCCGAGCCAGCTTCAACATCCTGCGCGCGGCCTATCCGACCGAGCGCGTGCCCTTCCGCGAGATCTGGGGCGCGTACTTCGCGGGCTACGGCTTCAACGCCGTGATCCCGGCGCGCGGCGGCGATGTCGTCCGGCTCTTCCTCACGAAGACGTCGATCCCGAACTCGAGCTACCCCGCGGTGGCGGCCAGCTTCGTCGTCGAGCTCGGCTACGACGTCGCGATGGGCTCGCTGATCCTGATCTTCGCGTTCACCCAGGGCGTGTTCCCGAAGCCGCCGGACTTCGCGAAGCTGAACGCCTTCGACCTCTCCTTCTTCGCGCAGAACCCCCAGCTCACGCTGTTCGTGCTGACGCTGCTCGGGGTCGCCGCGCTGGTCGGCTTCGCGCTGCTGAGCACCCGCGCGATCGCCTTCTGGGAGCGGGTCCGGCAGGGATTCACGATCCTCCAGGACCGCAGGCGCTACTTCCGCGAGGTCTTCGCGGTCCAGTTCGCCGGCTGGTGCTTCCGCTTCGCGGCCTTCTGGATGCTGCTCGAGGCCTTCAACGTGGGCGGCTCGGTCAAGAACGTGCTGCTCGTCCTCGGTGTGAACGCCGTCTCCGCCGCCGTGCCGTTCACCCCGCAGGGAGCCGGTGTCCAGCAGGCGCTGCTCACGCAGGTGTTCGCGGGGACGGCCGCGGGCGCCACCGTCGCCGCCTACTCGGTCGGCCAGCAGATCGCGATCGGGGCGCTCACCTTCGGGATCGGCTTCACCGCGCTCGTGTTCATCTTCCGGGTGCGCAGCTTCAAGGAGGTCATCGCGCGCGGCCGCGAGGACCGCGCGAGCGAGAAGGGCGCGACCACGCAGACGCCGACCGCCGACCGCGAGCCGGCGGAGGACGAAGAGCCGGCCGCCGCTAGGTCCCGAAGCCCTCGCGCGCCTCGCGCACGAGAATGACGGCCTCGGGGAACATCACTCGCATCGCCTGAAGCAGGTCCTGCGACTGCTGCTCGGCGTTGCCCTGGAGGTTCATGCGGGCGAGGCCCGCGACCGTCATGTCGACCGCCAGCTTGATGGCGTTGTCGGCCCAGGCGACCTTTTGCGCACCCTGCATCTGCTCAGCGAACTGCTCCATGCGACGGCGGAGTTCGTCGGGGTCGCCGAACAGGCCGCCGAAGGGATCTTCAGAAGACATGTCTCAAGGGTAGGGAACCTTCGCCGGGCGCTCCCATGAGACGCCGTGGTCGCCCAGGAAGTTGAGGAAGGCAACCGGGTCGAAGGCCGCGGCCGGCCCGAGCGCGCCCGCACGGTCGTAGTCCGGCGCGCTCAGGAGCGTTGCCGCGTGCACGAGGGTCACGGAGGTCAGCCCGTATACGTCGACCCCTCGCGCTACAGCGCGGCTCGTGCGGCCATCCTCGCTGTGAGCATCGGCGACGACCGTCCAGGCCGCGGCGCGCCGCCCCTCCTCGGACGGGCCCTCGGGGAGCACGCGGACGGCCTCCTGGAGGAGACCACGGATCGGTGTCCGCATCGCCAGCTCGAACCCGGGCTGCAGGTACGGCAGGAGCTCCGCAGCCACGGGGATCGGCACGGCGGTGCGGGTCGAGAGCAGCGAGACGACCCGCCGCGTCTTGGTGTGGCGCGGGACCGTGATCACCTCGCCCGACGGGTAGCGCGACATCGTCTGGTGGCCGAGCGGCTCCGGGAAGTCGAAGCTCGCCCTGAACACGCCGCCCGGCGCGGGGCGCCAGTCGCCGCCGTCGTAGATGACGCCGCCGCTCTGCATCGCCTCCAGCGCGGAGCGCAGGGTCCCGCGGCTCATCCCGAAGCTGTCGACGTGGTAGGCGACCACGAGCTCCCGGAGCGGCTCATGGCCCTCCGCGGCGAGGCGGGATATGCAGTCTCCGGGCAGGTAGTCGAAGCCGATCGCGGGCACGAGCGCGATGCCGGCGCGTTCCGCGGCGGCGCCGTGGCGCTCGAAGACCATCTGGATGAACGACTGCTCGCCGGTCGAATCGACGTAGTGGGTGCCGGTGTCGACGGCCGCCCGCACGAGCGCGTCGCCCGCGAGCGTGAACGGGCCGGCGCAGTTGATCACCGCGCTCGCGTCGGCGAGCAGATCGCGCAGCCCGGCCTCGTCGTCGAGCGGCACCGCCTTGACGGGCGTGCCGTGCTCCGCTCCGACAGGCTCGAGCTTCGTGAGGTCGCGCCCGCTCAGGACGTGCTCGACGCCGCGCCGGTGCAGCTCGCCGGCCACGAGCCGACCGGTGTAACCGCTGGCGCCGTACAACACGACCGTCATCGCGCGCACGATACAGTCGCGCCGTGCACATCTCCGAGGTGATGACACAGGGCGTCGTCACGGCCGAGACGGGGGACAGCCTGCGCCACGTCGGCGAGCTCATGCGCGACCGCAACGTGGGCTCCGTGGTCGTCTGCGACGGCGGCCGTCCGGTCGGGGTGATCACCGACCGCGACCTGGCGCTTGCGGTGGTCGCGGACCGCGTCGAGGTAGGCGACCAGGCCGGCGCGTATGCCTCGCGACCGCTCGTCACGGGTGAGAGCCAGATGGACCTCGAGGAGGCCGTCGCGCTCATGATCCAGCACCACATCCGGCGCCTGCCGGTCACGAACGGCGAGGAGCTCGTCGGGATCGTGACGATCGACGACCTGGCCGTACGCGCGGGCGACCTGCATCAGGCGCAGCAGATCACCGCGGAGGTCGCCAAGGCGGCCCTGCCCGAGTTCTACTTCCACCAGCGCGGCGGCTGAGCGGATGGCGCCCATGACAGCCGGGCAGCTGCGCACGCGGCGGCGCGTCGAAGGGGTCATCCGGGTGATGGCGCCGGCGCTGGACGTGCTGCTGGCCGTCGGCGAGCGCGTCTCCAAGGTCGTCGAGCCGGAGGACAGCGACTACTACCCTCCGCGCGTGACCCGCCACCCAGAGCCACCACCCAAGCCCCTGCAGTGACCAAGGAACAGGCCCTTCAATGGGAGGCCAAGTGGGCCCGCCCCGCCGCGCTCGCCGCGTTCTTCGCGGCGGTGCTGCTGATCGCCCAGGTCGTCCTGCTCCAGACCGTCATCGAAGACCGGTCCGATATCGAGGCGATCCCGGACTTCCTGCTCTCGGTCGACGAGAACCCGGCGATGCTGATCGGCTCGCGAGTCGCACAGGCGGTCGCGGCCCTGCTGGTCGCCGGCGTCTTCTACTACCTGTTCCGTGCACTCCGGACGCGCGGAGCCGGGGTGCCGTCCTGGTTCGTGTACCTGATCCTCATCGGGCCCGCCCTCTACGCGATCGGGCTCGTGATCGGCGCGCTCGGCCAGGTCGACGTGGCCTCCGACTTCGCCGACGGAACGCCGATCCGGGGCCAGCCGGGAGACGACCGCGCCGAGCAGCTGCTCGAGGACAACGCGAGCGCCGTGGTGTTCGGGATCAACTTCGCCGGCCAGGTGGCCACGGCGTTCCTGTTCGTGATACTGCCGTTGCGCGCGCGCCGCGTCGGCCTGATGAGCCCGTTCATGGGGATCCTGGGCGTCGTCGCGGGTGCGCTGCTCGTGCTCCAGATCGTGCCGGTCGTCCCGGTGATCATCCAGGCGTTCTGGCTGGGCGCGCTGGGCTCGCTGTACATCGGCAACTGGCCGGGCGGGCGCGGTCCCGCCTGGGAAAGCGGCGAGGCGGAGCCCTGGCCGACGCCACAGCGGCGCCGCGGCGAGCCTCCCCCCGAGGACGGCAACGGCCAGGGTGAATCGCTGCTGGGGCCCTCGAACGGCCAGGAGCCGGAGCCCATCCCGGAGCGGCCGAGCTCGCGCAAGCGGCGCCGCAACCGCTAAGGGCTGACCCCTTTTACGCCACCAGCAGCACGTCGCCGAACTCGTGACGCAGGTAGCCGTGCTCCCGCGCGCTCGCGTAGGAGCGCTGGAGCAGCCCGGGACCCGCGATCGTCTCGAGCAGCTTCAGGTGCGAGGAGTTGCGGTCGTGGAAGCCGCTCAGCACCGCGTCGACCGCGCGGGGCGGGCGCTCCGCGCCGATCACGAGGTGGGTCCAGCCGGCGGCCGTGCCCACATGGCCATCGGGATCCGCCGCGGACTCGACGGCGCGCACCGAGGTGGTGCCGACGGCCACGACACGCCCGCCGAGCGAGCGCGCCAGGTTGATGCGCGCGGCGCTCGCCTCGGAGACCTCGAAGCGCTCGGGGTAGGGCGGCTCGCCGCGTTCGAGCGAGGACACGCCGGTGTGGAGCACGACCGGGACCACGTCGATGCCGCGCGCGACGAGGCGCGTGATCGCCTCGGCCGTGAAGGGCCGCCCCGCGCTCGGCATCTCGGCGCTCCCGGGCTCGTTCGCGTAGACATTCTGGTAGGCCTCGAGCGGCCACGCGCCCGCCGAATGGCGGTAGCGGATCGGACGCCCGTGGGCCTCGAGGTAGTCGATCAGGTCGCGTCCGCCGAGGTGCAGGTCGGCCACCCACAGCCGCGATCCGAGGTGCCCGGCGAGCAGCTCGGCCTCGGCGCCGGCCGGCAGCTGCAGGCGCTGGCCCGCGTGACCGCTGCGCCGGCGGCCGTCGTGCGTGCGCAGCTCGACGATCCAGCGCCGCTCGTCCTCGCCTGGGGCAGGGGTCGACAGGTGCAGCAGCAGGCGCGTGCCGCCCGCTGCCCGCGCGGGCAGAGCGGCCGGGAGCGTCCGCGAGGTGTTGATGACGAGCACGTCGGGAGGCCCGAGCAGCTCGGGCAGCTCGTCGAAATGGCGGTGGTCGAGCGAGCCGTCGGCCGGGTCGGCTACGAGCATCAGCACCCGGTCGCGGGCGAGCCCGCGCTCCTCCGGCGGTCGCTCCGCCTCGCGCAGCTCGGGCTCGGGCGCGATCGAGACGATCATCTGGCCGGCTCCAGGAGCTCGCTCGCGCGGTAGCGCCCGCTCGGCAGCGCGCCCTCGATCAGCGCGATCAGCCCGGGCACGCTCTCCTCGGGCGGCGGCCGATCGGAGATGTCCTCACCCGGAAACGCGTCCTGATGCATGCGCGTGCGCATGTCGCCCGGGTCGACCGAGTAGACGCGCAACTCCGGATGCTCGGCGCCCAGCACGCGCGTGAGCTGCTCGAGCGCGGCCTTGGACGAGCCGTAGCCGCCCCAGCCCTCGTAAGCCTCGACGGCCGCGTCGGAGGTGATGTTGACGACCACCGCGTGCTTCGAGAGCAGCGGCTGAGCGAGCTGGAAGAGCCGCAGCGGGGCCAGCACGTTGACGCGGTAGAGCTCCTCGAGCTCCGCGAGCGGGTAGCGCGCGAGCGGCGGCAGCGGGCTGGGGCCGAGTCCGCCCGCGTTGTTGACGAGCAGCTCGATCTCCGGCCCGGCCGCGGCGACGAGCGCGCGCCGGTGCGCCTCGGTGGACACGTCGCCCGGCAGCGCGACGACCTCGGTGGCCGCAGCGAGGCGGGCGCGGGCGCTATCGAGCTCGTCCTCGCCGCGGGCGTCTATCACGAGCCGGCGGCCGCGCCGGGCGAGCTCACTCGCGAGCGCGAGGCCGAGGCCGCGCGACGCGCCGGTGACGATTGCGGAAGCCATGTGGCGAATCTAGGTCCGCGGCGCCCCCGGCACCATCGGACCTTGGGCGTAGGACCAGGGCCGGGCGCGGCTAGGGCTGGACCCAGCCGCGGCGCACGGCGAGCAGCGCAGCCTGCGTCCGGTCGGTTACGCCGAGCTTCGCGAGGATGCTGCTCACGTGCGCCTTGACGGTCTTCTCGGCTATGCCGAGCTCGCGCGCGATCAGCTTGTTCGGCAGCCCGCGCGCCACCAGCGCGAGCACCTCGCGCTCGCGTGCCGTGAGACGGCCGTCGGACTCGGCGGCGGGCTCGTCGTCCGCGACCTCGCGCAGCACCCGGGCGGTGACGGCCGGGTGGAGAAGCGCCTCGCCGTCGTTGACGGTGTGGATCGCGCGCACGAGCTCGCCGGGCTCGACGTCCTTGAGCAGGTAACCGGCCGCGCCCGCGCGCACCGCGGGCAGGACCTTGTCGTCGTCGAGGAAGCTCGTGAGGGCGATCACGCGCGTGGCGGGGCGCTCGCGAAGGATGCGGCGCGTGGCCTCGATGCCGTCGACGCCGGGCATCACGAGATCCATCAGCACCACGTCCGGGCGGCCCTCCAGTGCGGCGCTCACAGCCTCCTCGCCGTCGCAGGCGTCCGCCACGACCTCGATGTCGTCCTGGAGCTCGAGGAACGTGCGCAGGCCCTGGCGCACCACCGCGTGGTCATCCGCGATCAGGACGCGAATCGTCGCCAAGGGGCACCTCCAGCCCGATCGTTGCTCCGGCGCCCGGCCGCGACTTCACGGAGAGGTTGCCGCCGAGCGCGCCGGCGCGCTCCTCCATCGAGGTGAGCCCAAGCCGCCGTGAGCGCAGCGCCGCCGACTCCGGCTCGAAGCCGACGCCGTCGTCCTCGACCGTCAGCAGCAGCCTCCCGTTCGGCTCCGTGAGCCGCACCGCGATGTGCGCGGCGCCCGAATGGCGCAGCGCGTTCGTCAGCGCCTCCTGGGCGATGCGGAAGACCTCGGCGGCCCGCTCGGGCGCAAGGCCCGCTCCGCCCGAGAGCTCGAGCTCGATCTCACGCCGGTGCACGCGTCGCAGCACCTCCACGTGCTTGCGCAGCGCGGGCCCGAGCCCGTCCGTCTCGATCTCCGCCGGCCGCAGCTGGAACACGAGCGAGCGCAGCTCGCCGACCGCCTCCTGGGCGAGCTCGCCGAGTCGGTCGACCTGCTCGCGGGCTCCCGCCGGGTCGCGCTCGAGCAGCACACCCGCCGAGCGCGCGGTCAGCACGATGCCGAACAGCTTCTGGACGACCGAGTCGTGCAGGTCGCGCGCGAGCCGGTTGCGTTCCTCGATCGCGCTCAGCTCGCGGCTGCGCTCGTATAGGCGGGCGCTCTCGATGGCGAGCGCGGCGTGTGCGGCGAGCATCTCGATCAGCTGCTGGTCCTCGTCGCTGAACTCGTCCCCACCCTCGCGGTCGGTGAGGTAGAAGGCGGCGATGATTCCCGCTCGCGACACGATCGGCACGCCGAGGAAGGAGCGCATGCGCGGGTGCGTCCGCGGCCACCAGCCTCGGAAGCGCGGGTCGCCCGTGATGTCCGGCGTCCGCTGTGACTCCTCCACCTCGAGCATCGCCCCGAGCAGCCCATGCGTGCGCGGCAGCGGGCCCATCGTGGCGACCTCCTCCTCCGTCATGCCGGTGGTGATGAACTGCGCGAATCCGCCCTCACCGTCGGGGATGCCGAGCGCCGCGTAGCGGGCGCCCGCGAGCTCCCGCGCGACCTCGACGATGCGTTGGAGGACCCGCTCGACGGAGCGCTCGGCCGCGATCGCCAGCACGGCCTCGTTCATGGCCTCGAGCGCGTCCGCGGACCTGTCGGTCATCGCGGCTGACGATAGGGGTCAGGCGATCGCTGGTGCGTCCGGCAGCCGCTCGAGCGCGGCATCCATGTCGGCCTCCGAGAACTCCGGATCCTCGAGCTTGCCCGCCAGGTAGGCGTCGTACGCGGACATGTCGAAGTGTCCGTGGCCGCAGAGGTTGAACAGGATCACGCGCTCCTCGCCTGCCTGCTTGGCCGCCTCGGCCTCGTCGAGCACGGCGCGGATCGCGTGCGCGGGCTCGGGCGCGGGCAGGATCGCCTCGGTGCGCGCGAAGCGGATCGCCGCCTCGAAGGTCTCGTTCTGGCGGTAGGCGCGCGGCTCGATCAGCCCGGCCTTGACGAGCCCGGAGACCATCGGCGAGTCGCCGTGGTAGCGCAGCCCGCCGGCGTGCACGGGTGGCGGCACGAAGTCGTGGCCGAGCGTGTACATCGGCATGAGCGGCGTGAGGCCGACGGTGTCGCCGAAGTCGTAGCGGTAGGCGCCGCGCGTGAGCGTGGGGCAGGCGGCCGGCTCGGCGGCGACGAAGCGCGTCTTGGCGTCGCCGCGCAGCACGCGGCGCAGGAACGGGAAGGCCATGCCCGCGAAGTTCGACCCGCCGCCGACGCAGCCCACGACCACGTCCGGCTCGTCTCCGGCCATCTCCATCTGGGCCATCGCCTCCTGGCCGATCACGGTCTGATGGAGGCAGACGTGATTGAGGACCGAGCCGAGCGCGTAGTTCGTGCCCTCGTGGCCCGCGGCGACCTCGACCGCCTCCGAGATCGCGATGCCAAGCGAGCCCGTGGTGTGCTGCGCCTGCGAGCGCCCCGACTCGGTCGTGTCACTGGGGGAGCGGATCACGCCTGCGCCCCAGCTCTCCATCATCGCGCGCCGGTAGGGCTTCTGGTCGTAGCTCGCGCCGACCATGTAGACGAGGCACTCGAGCCCGAACAGGGAGCAGGCGAGCGCCAGCGCCGAGCCCCACTGGCCGGCGCCCGTCTCCGTCACTAGCCGATCGATGCCCGCCTCCTTGTTGGCATAGGCCTGCGCGACGGCGCTGTTCGGCTTGTGCGAGCCGGCCGGGGAGACCCCCTCGTACTTGTAATAGATACGCGCGGGCGTATCGAGCAGCCGCTCGAGCCGGTGGGCGCGGTAGAGCGGAGTGGGGCGCCAGAGCCTGTACACATCGCGCACCGGCTCCGGGATCTCTACCTCGGGCTCCATCGAGACTTCCTGGCCGATCAGCTCCATCGGGAAGATCGGCGTGAGGTCGTCCGGCCCGGCCGGCTCCATCGTGCCCGGGTTCAGCGGCGGCAGCGGATCGCCAGGCAGGTCGGGGAGCAGGTTCACCCAGTGGGTCGGGATGCGGTCCTCGGTGAGCGTGAACTTGGTCTCGGCGGTCACGCGGCGATCCTAACCGGGCGCGGTTAGCATCGGCGCCCGCATGGACCAGGCCTCGCGCACGCGCCTCGTGGCGCTCGCCGTACTGCTCGCGGTGGCCGTGCCGCTCGTGATCGTGGCGCTCGCCGGCAGCGATGACGAGGAGACCGCCAAACGACCGGCCGCCCTGCGTGTGGAGCGGACGCCGGGCGGGCTACCGGAGATCACGATCTACGTCGAGGACCGCTCGCTCAACGAGCCCGCCACGGCGGGCGGCGCCCCGACCGTCGTCGTCGAGTGCGTCGACGCCGACGGCCGCGTCGTCTCGAGCCGGCCCGAGCCGTGGCCGTTCACCGACACCGACGAGGGAACGCTCGACCCGCACGCGCACGTCGGCATGGATCCCGCGGCTCTCGAGCGCATCGCCCGCTGCCGCCTCACGGGCACCGACCCGCCGCTCGAGGGCCGGCTGCTCTGACCGATTGAGCGATCGGTGTCACCTGTTGAGTTTGCGAAACCCCGTCAGGCACAATTCCTGTCAGCAGTCTCCATATCACTGGGAGGTGACGGATGATCGGTGCGTTGATCCTCGGTTTGCTGGCAGGTGTCATCGGCCGGGCGCTCGTTCCGAACGACGCCTTCGCCGACATGTCCGGCCCCAAGTCCTGGGGCGTTTCGATCGTGCTGGGCCTCGTCGGGGCGGCCGTGGGATACGTGATCTTCACGCTCGGCCTCGGCATCGGGGACGACGACGCCTTCGACCTCGGCGGCATCGTCAGCGCCATCATCGGCGTCGTGATCGTGCTGCTGATCGCCGGCTTCGTGCTGCGCCGGATGGGAGGTAGCGGGCGTCAGACCCCGCGCCCGGCCGCGTGAGAACCGGTTAGACCGCGCCGGCCGCCGTCGCCAACTCGGCATAGGCGGCGGCCGGGTCGGTCGCTCCGAAGATCGACGACCCCGCCACGAACAGCGTGGCGCCCGCCTCCCTGCACTCGCGGGCGGTGGCGGTGTCGATGCCGCCGTCCACCTCGATCGGCGTCTCCGGCCCGAGCAGCTCGCGCAGGCGTGCCACCTTCGCGGTCGAGGTCTCGATGTAGGGCTGTCCGCCCCAGCCGGGGTTGACGGTCATGCACAGCAGGTGGTCGAACATGCCGGCGAGGCCCGCGACGGACTCGGGCGGGGTCGCCGGGTTGATCGCGAGCGCCGAGTGGAGGCCGGCGTCGCGGACCGCCTTGAGCGCGTAGTGCACGTGGGGAGTGGCCTCCCAGTGGACGATCAGCGTGTCGGCTCCGGCGGCGGCGAACTCGTCGACCCGCCGCTCCGGGCGCTCGACCATCAGGTGCACGTCGAGCACGCCGCCGCGCTCGTGCACGAGATCGCGCAGCGCCTTCACGATCAGGTCACCGATCGTGATCGGCGGCACGAAGTGGCCGTCCATCACGTCGACGTGGATGACGCGCGCGCCGGCGTCCATCACCTGCTCGACCTGCTCGCCGAGCCGGGCGAAGTCGGCTGACAGGATCGAGGGAGCGACCCGGACGTCCCGCATGAGGTCATGTGGCATCGGCGCGACCTTATCCGGAAGCGGCGGGGGCCCGGTCGCCCGGACCCCCGCGCACTTCCGGTGAGGGGGAACTACTTCTCGTCGTCGTCCTCGGGCGGGTTCTCCGTCGCGCGCTCCTCGCTGTCGTCGACCTGGTCGAGCGAGGTGATGTCGCTCTGGCGCCGGACCTCGCAGTCCGGGTCGACCTGGTCGAACTGGTCCGTGACCACGAGGTCGCGGCCCTCGCCGCAGTGGACGATGTCGACCTCGCCGTCCCGGACGATGATGCGATCACGCCCGGGGCCGCCGGTGAGCTCGTCGCCCTCTGCGTCGCCGATGGCGGTCACGTCGACGCGGATCACGGCCCAGAGGACGTCGTCACCGTCGCCGCCGTCCGACTTGTCGCGGCCGGCGCCGGCGAACAGCTTGTCGGCAGCGCCGCCTCCGGTCTGGACGTCGTCGCCCTGCCCGCCGGACATGAAGTCGCGGCCGGCGCCGCCGTTCAGCGTGTCGTTGCCCACGCCGCCGTGGAGGCGCTCGCAACGAAAGCGGTTGAACGAGAAGCCCGCGCCGCCGTCGACCACGTCGTCGTCGGGACCGGCGAAGATCCGGTCGCAGCCGGGCCCGCCGTTCAGGTTGTCCGTCCCGGCGTTTCCGGTGATCAGGTCGAAGCCGCCGCCGCCGACAACCGTGTCGTTCCCGGCGTTCGCATGCAGGATGTCGCCGCGCCGGCCGGCGAAGCCGCCGCCGCCCTGGATCGAGTCGTCGCCGAGGCCGCCGCGGACGAAGTCGCGGCCGGAGCCGCCGTCCACGGCGTCGTTGCCTTCGCCGCCGAGCAGCAGGTCGGTGCCGGACTGGCCGTTCAGCGTGTCGTTGCCGGCCGAGCCGCGCACGAGGTCGCGGCCGCCGAGGGCGTTGACGGTGTCGTCGCCGCCCTTGCCCAGGATCCGGTCGCCGAAGGGCGTGCCGGTCAGGGTGTTGGGCCCGTCGTCGCCGACGATCCGGGCCGCCATCGCGGCCGTGGCCACGATGAGTGCCAGCGCCACCGTGGCGACGCTGGCGATGATGAGCCTGTTGCTACGCTGGCTCAAGGGGCATCCTCCTTGTGGTGGTGGGTGCCCCTCCAACCGTTTCTGGGGGAGAAAGTTGCGCGCCGGGCGCTAGCTGCGAGCGGCCTGCCGCGCGTGCGCCCGGATCTCCGACAGGATGCGCTCGAGCCGCGGCTCGGTGTCCCGATCGACGAAGGTCATCGCCGCCGCAACCGAGGGGTGGACGCGCGCGATCTCCGCGTGCAGCGCGTGCGCCACGGCGCGGTAGGCCGGGTGGCCCTCGCGCCCCGAGCGCAGCTCGATCAGCTGCATCGCCTCGCGGGCGTTCATGTCGAGGATGTAGCGAATCCTGAAGCCGAGGCAGAGCGCGTAGGGAGCCAGCTCGGGCCGGCCGACTGCGACGATCCGCTCGTGCTCCGCGCGTGAGCGCTCGATCCCCGCGCGGTAGGCGTCCGCGACGCCGGCCGCCTCCAGCTCCTCGGGGATCCCGGCGCCCAGCTCCGGGCCGAGCGTCTGCCACTGGACCGTGAGCATGCGGTGGCGCTGGAGGTCGCGGAAGGCGCCGTAATCGGAGACGACCTCGAAGCGGTAGCTGAGCGACTCGAAGCCGCGGCCGGGCCGGTGGCGGCGGTTGCGCCGCTCGCCGACCAGCTCGGCGAGCATCGCGGCGCGCTCGTCCGGCGGCAGGTTGCGAATCGCCGCGCGCGCCTCGTCCTCTGAGCTCGCGGCCGCCTCGAACAGAAGTGCGGCGAGCAGCTCCTCCTCGCTGCCCTGCACCGACAGCAGGCGCACGGCCGGGCCCGCGTCCACGTCGCCTCGCGAGCGGTCGAGCCCCAGCCGCGCCGCCCAGCGCTCGGCGCTGCGACCGCGCTCCTCGAGGTAGCCGATCCATTCACCGCCGCGTTCCGGGCGCTCGACGCGAGCGACGAAGCTCGGCATCACCGCCTTCAGCTCGCTCAGGATCATGCGCGCGTAGTCGCGCGCCTCCGGCAGCGGCGAGGCGAACAGCCGCAGGAGCAGCTGCTCGTAGGCCTGGCCCGAGGCGAAGATGCCCATGTGCGAGAGCGAGGCGGCCGGCAGCAGGCCGCGCAGCAGGTCGAGCGCCTTGGCCTTGATCGAGCCGCGGTGTGCCGCCTCGGGCATATCGGGATCGCGCGGGAAGCGCTCCTCGGCCCAGGCCATCACGCGCGGCAGGGCCTCCGAGTAGGTGTCGAACAGGAAGTCCATCGCGGCCGTGTAGTCGGGGCCGAGCTCGGCGCTTCGCCAGTAGCGATAGCCGAGGCCCTCGCCCATCGGCGCGTCGTAGGGGATGTAGCGCGTCGACTGCTCGAGGTACGCGGCGAGGCGGCCGCGCTGGAGCAGCTTCGTCATCACGTTCGAGACCCACTCGCAGGCGATGTGGGCGCCGCCGAGCTGCGCAACCGAGTCGTCCCCGTAGCCGATGAAGATGCGCTCGTAGAGCGCGCGTGCCCGCTCACCCTCCTCGCCGTCGAAGGGGACGCCGGGGGCCGCGTCGCCGGCGAACTCGTCCAGGTACATGCGACGCAGCGTGCCCTGGTAGCGCGAGTAGCGCGCGAACATCGCGCCCTTGACCGTCTCCGGCAGGTTCACGAGCGCGAACACGGGCCGGTCGAGGTTCGTGAAGTGCGGGACGAGCAGCGCGCGCTCCGCCTCGCTGAAGGTCTCGACCGGATAGTCCATGGGCCGGGCCACGATAGCGCCGGCCCCGGCCCTACCGGAGCTCAGGCGAGCCGCGCCGCCAGCACTCGCTCGAGCCGCGCGGTCTCCTCGTCGACGGGCACCGCCTTGTCCAGGTGCATGTCCATCCGGCGGCCGTCGATCACAAGCGTCGCGACCTGGTTGTCGAACCAGGGGCCGCCGCCCGAGAGCCGCCAGCGGATGCCCGGGTCCTTGACGCCTGCGCGCTTCGCGAGCTTCTCCCAGACCCACTCGAACGGGCGCGACATCCCCATCCTGATGATCCTGCGCTCGCGGCTGTCGAGGGGGTTGCGGTAGGGCGAGCAGACGGCCTGCCAGATCGAGCTCTCGACCTTTGAGCCCTTCGGATAGGCGACCTCGAACAGGTACGCGTGGTGGACGTCGCCCGAGAGCGTGACGATCGCGGCCGGCGCGCGACCGCGCTCCCCGGCTCCGACGGCGCGCTGCAGCTCGACCATCTTGTGAAACGTGTCCTGGAAGGCGCCCCAGTGCTCGAGGTCCATCTCCTGGCGCAGCTTCTCGCCGACCTTGGCCATGCGCTCGCCCCAGGCGCCGCCGACGACCGCCTCATTCCACGCCTCGACGTATTGCATCCCGGGTCCGAGCAGGTAGGGCAGCGAGGTGGCGAGCAGCAGGTGGTCGAAGTCGCCCTCGCGTGTGCTCGGTGATCCAGTCCCATTCGGCGGCGTCGACCATCTCGCGCTTGCCCTCGTCGAGGACCCGCCCGGCGCGCGAGTCGATCACGATCAGGCGCGTGCCGCCGACGTCGCGGCAGTAGCTCCAGCGGCTTCCCTCGCGCTCGCGGTCGCCGCCGCGCACGAACTCGCGCAGCGTCTCCTCCCCGTCCTCCTCGCTCTTGAGCTGGGCGAGTATCTCGTTCTCGCGGATCAGCTCAGGGGTCAGGTTGCCGAGGTGCTGGTAGACCCAGTACGACGTCAGGGCGCCGATGCAGTGCTCGCCCCACCAATCGGTCGCGCGCATCTCCTCGAGCCAGCTCTCGGAGATGTTCCAGTCGTCGTGGACGTCGTGGTCGTCGAAGATCATCGCGGAGGAGACCGTCGACAGCAGCCAGCGGATCTCCGGGTCGGACCAGCTCTCCTTGTAGAGCTCCGTGTACTCCTCGAAGTCGAGCACGCGCCGCCCCGGGGGCTCGTCCATGTCGCGGCGCGCCTCGAGGAATGACATCGTCGCCGGCGAGACCTCGTCGGCATATACCTGGTCGCCGAGCATCATGAGCCCGTCGGGCCAGCTCTCACGGTCCTCCTTCTGCATGCGCTCGGCCAGCGTGTGGAGCGCGTCGATCTCGCGGCCTCGCTCGTCCTCGTCCTTGCGCAGCGAGTAGGGCGGGGTGTGCGGCGCCGCGACCCGGCATGAGCCGAACAGCAGCTGCAGCGGGCGCTCCTTCGGATAGGTCTTGAAGGCGCTGCGCGGGCGCTCGTCCTCGGGATCGGGCCACACCAGCTCGCCGTCCAGCCGCACCTCGTATTCGTGCCAGGTCGAGGGCTCCAGCCCACTCGCGCAGACGATGGCGTAGTGATGACCGCAGACGCAGAAGGTGCGCTCCCGCGTGCCGAGCACCTCGACCTCGCATGGCGCGTCGGTCTCGACCCAGAAGACGGCCTCGTCTTCACTGACGAAGCGCAGCAGCGGGCCTAGGATCAACTCGGGCATCCACCGACCGTACCCCTCGTTGCCGGGGTCCACACGTGTATTAGCTTTTCGTCAGTGGAGGGGGATCTTCAGAGTGTGGGCCGCTCGATCCACGACGCGTTCCCCACGCGGACGCGCAATCCGCTGCGCGCGCTCGACCAGAAGGCGATGGAGCTGGCGTCCCAGGACGCCGAGCTCAGGGCCGCGCTGTTTCGCTTCGTCGACGTGTCTCCGGCCTCTCGCTCGCTCGACGACCTCGCGCGGCATCTGACCGAGTACCTCGACGAGGTCGACGACCGCCCGCCGCCGATCGAGGCGGCAATGAAGATGTCCGGCACGCGCGCCGGCCGCGCCGCCCTCGGGGCGGCTGCGGCGGCCGGCGTGCGCCACATGGCGCACCGCTTCATCGTCGGCGAGACGCCGCGTGAGGCGATCAAGCCGATCCGGCACCTGTGGGAGCACGGTGCGGCGGTGTCGCTCGACCTGCTCGGCGAGGCAACCGTCACCTCCCCCGAGGCAGATCGCTACGCCGAGCGCTGCATGGATGCGCTCGAGACGCTCGCTGCGGCGGCACCCTCGTGGCCGGCGCGGCCGGTGCTCGAGCAGGACTCGCTCGGGCCGCTTCCGCGCGTGAACCTGTCGGTGAAGGTGTCGGCGCTGAGCCCCCTGCTGCGGCCCGAGGCGCCCGACGTCGGCCGCGACGATGCCGCTCGCCGGATGCGGCCGCTGCTCGTTCGCGCGCGCGAGCTCGGCGCGCACCTGCACATCGACATGGAATCGGTCGACACGCTCGAGGCGACGATGGGGCTCGTCTTCGACCTGCTCTCTGACCCTGAGCTGCGCGACGGGCCCTCGACCGGCGTGGTGATGCAGGCGTACCTGCGCGAGTCGCCCGAGCAGCTCGAGCAGGTGATCGAGTGGGCCCGCACAACACCGCGCGCCTCGCCGCTCGTGGTGCGGCTCGTCAAGGGCGCGTACTGGGATCACGAGGTGGTCGACGCCCGCCAGCACGGCTGGACGCCACCGGTGTTCGAGGAGAAGCGCGAGTCGGATCGCAACTTCGAGGTGCTCACGCGGCGGCTGCTGGAGGCCTGGCCACACGTGCGGCCCGCGATCGCATCGCACAACCTGCGCTCGGTGGCCAACGCCATCGCCGTCAACCGCGAGCTGGGCCGCTCCGACGGCGACCTCGAGCTGCAGGTGCTGCGCGGCCTCGGCGACGACCTCGCCGCCGCGCTGGCGCAGCTCGGCATGCGGGTGCGGATCTACTGCCCGGTGGGGGACATGCTCGCCGGCATGGCGTACCTCGTGCGGCGGCTGCTCGAGAACACCTCGAACGAGTCGTTCCTCGGCGACCAGCAGCGCGGAGTCTCGATCGACGAGCTGTTGGCGGCGCCGTGATCCCCGCGGGCTTTCGCAACGAGCCGATCCTCGAGCTGCGCCGCGCCGGCGTGCGCTCGTCGCTCACCGAGGCGCTGCGCGAGCTCGATGCGCGGCTGCCGCTCGAGGTGCCGGTGCTGATCGGGGGCGATCGCGGCGCGGCGAGCGGGCTCGACTCCACCGATCCGGGTGATCCGTCGCGGGTGGTCGCCCGGGCGGGCTTGGCTGGCGAAGGGGAGGCTGCCGCCGCGGTGGCGGCCGCTTCGGAGGAGGGCTTCCGGGAGTGGGGCTCGCGCTCCGCCGACGAGCGCGCCGAGGTGCTCCGCGGCGCGGCGGCGCGCCTGCGCTCGCGACGGCTCGAGCTGGCGGCGCTCCAGGTCCGGGAGTGCGCCAAGCCCTGGCAAGAGGCGGACGCGGATGTCTGCGAAGCGATCGACTTCCTCGAGTACTACGCGGCCGAGGCGGTCGAGCTCGAGCGCGGCCGCGAGCTGCTCCAGGTGCCGGGTGAGCGCAACACGATGCGCTACGCGCCGCGCGGCGTCGCCGCCGTGATCGCGCCCTGGAACTTCCCGCTCGCGATCCCGTGCGGGATGACGGCCGCCGCGCTCGCGGCCGGGAACGCGGTCGTGCTGAAGCCGGCCGAGCAGTCGCCGGCGAGCGCGGGCGCGCTCGCCGACGCGCTGCACGAGGCGGGTGTGCCGCGGACGGCGCTGTCGCTCCTGCCCGGCTACGGCGAGGCCGGCGCGGCGCTCGTACGCGATCCGCGCGTTCACGTGATCGCCTTCACCGGCTCGGGGGTGGTCGGGCTCGAGATCGTGCGCGCGGCGGCGGAGACCCCCGACGGGCAGGGGCACGTGAAGCGGGTCGTGTCCGAGATGGGCGGCAAGAACTGCGTGATCGTCGACTCCGATGCCGACCTCGACGACGTGGTCCCGGAGCTGATCCATTCCGCGTTCGGGTTCGCGGGCCAGAAGTGCTCAGCGGCGGCGCGGGCGCTCGTGCACGAGGCGGTGGCGGAGCGGCTGGTCGAGCGACTCGCCGGCGCCGTCCGGGTGCTCGACGTCGGGCAGGCGGATAGCTTCGCGACCGAGGTGCCGCCGGTGATCGACGAGGAGGCGCAGGAGCGCGTGCTGCGCTACCGGTCGCTCGCCGGGGAGGGAGTTGTCGCGAGCGCCGATGAGGTGCCGTCGTCCGGCTGGTTCGTGCCACCGACGCTGGCGTTCGGCCTCCCGGAGGACTCGCCCGTCAACCGCGAGGAGGTCTTCGGGCCGCTGCTCTCGGTCAGCGCCGTGCGCGACGTGGACGAGGCGATGGACATCGTCGACTCCCTGCCGATGGCCCTGACGGGCGGGCTTTTCTCTCGCTCGCCGGCGACGATCGAACGGGTGGCGGCGCGCTCGCCCGTGGGCAACCTGTACGTCAACCGCGGCATCACCGGAGCGATGGTGGGCCGCCAGCCCTTCGGCGGCAACCGCCGCTCGGGCGTCGGCTCGAAGGCGGGCGGCCCGGACTACCTGTTGCAGTTCGTGGAGCCGCGAATCGTCACGGAGAACACGATGCGGCACGGGATTCCGGTGGAGTGAGGAGGGGGCGGAGCTCCGCGAGCACGCTCCCGGGCCGCTCGGTCACGTCGCCGTAGGTGTAGCGCCGGAACTGGTCGCCGCGGGCATACGCCTCTCGCTCGCGCTGACGGTCGCGCTCCCAGGAGTGCCGGGTGTTGTGGTAGCGGTAGCTGTCGAGCTCGACCGTCAGCTTGTGCTGAGGCCAGCGGCAGTCGACGTAGCGGCCGCCGGCGGGACGGTTGGTCTCCGGCCGGTCCAGTCCGTCCCCTCGCAGCAGCTTCAGGAAGATGCGCTCGAGCGTGCTGAGTGTGACGTGGGCGTCGCCGCGGAGGACGCGGCGGAGCTTCTCTGCGCCCGGCACGCGACCAGTTACCCGCGGCCTCCACTTGCTCCGGCCTCAATCGATATCGCACCGATGCCTCATGGAAGGCGCGTGGCCAACTCGTCCAACGACAGCAGTGAGGAGAGGTCAATCATCGGTGCGCGGCAGGGTCGTGACCGGGATGCCTCGCCAGATCGTTGTCTCGCTCCGCTGCAGCTGTCGGCGGCGAGTCTTCACCCCTTTGACCCGTCGCTGAGTTGGTGCGCTCACCTCCGGCGGTGGCGCCGTCCCCTTGATGAGCCCGAACAGGTGCGCCGCCGCGAGGCCGCTCAGCACTCCCCCGTTACCGCCCGCCTTTACGGCTGCCATGTAGCGCGCCTCCAGGGACGGCGCCCGATGGCCTACGCGGTAAACCCCTCGAAAGACAGCAATGAGGGAGCCCGTTCGCAGACCGGTGCGCGATCTGCCGCCTGGTTACCCCCGCCTCGACGGAGCTCCGCGCGGGTCACCACCCCGTGTGCCCGGGAAGCGATCGACGCCACTCTTTGCTCAACAGTGCTGCTTTTGGCACCCACTGTGTGCCTAAGTCGGCACTGGTCCGATTTCGCCCCTCCGACAAGGGCCCCCACTAAAGTGATGCCCGCCGTGGCGGCCCCTGCCTTCGATCTTCAGTCCCATTCGCTCCATTCGGACGGGGCGCTTCCCGCTGCCCAGGTGGTCGAGAACGCCGCGGCGGCGGGGGTTGAGCTGCTTGCTCTCTCCGACCACGACACGATCGACGGGGTCGATGAGGCGCTCGCTGCCGGTGCGGTTCACGGTGTGAGGGTCGTGCCCGCCACGGAGATCTCGGCCGTGGACGGTGAGTACGAGGACCTCCATGTGCTCGGTTATGGGATCGACCACCGCAGCGCGCTTCTCAACGATCGCCTGAAGGACGCTCGCACCGATCGCGAGCGCCGCGCCGACGCGATGGCCGACAAGCTGCGCTCGCTCGGGTTCGCGATCGACCCAGCCCCGATCGAAAAGCGCATGGCCGCCGGCAAGCCGGTCGGCCGGCCGCATCTCGCCGCTGCCGTGCTCGCCCATCCGGGCAACGCGGAGCGGCTCGCGGCCGAGGGCCACGAGGACGTCTCGTCGTTCATCCCCGCCTATCTGATCCAGGGGATGCCGGGCTACGTCGCCCGCACGCACCCCAGCGTGGAGGAGGCGATCGGCTGGATCCACGAGGCGGCCGGGGTGGCCGTGTGGGCCCATCCGTTCTGGGACATCAAGAGCACCGAGGAGGTGCTCGCCGCGATCGAGCGCTATCGCGCGGTCGGGCTCGACGGGGTCGAGGTCTTCTACCCGTCCCACAGCGAGGAGCAGACGCTGCTGCTCGCCGAGCGCTGCGCCGAGCTCGGCCTGCTCGCCACGGGGTCGTCCGACTACCACGGGCCGGAGCACCGCTTGTTCAGCCGCTTCCGCGCCTTCGACGTTCACGGGCGGGAGCCGAACCTGGGCCCGATCCCGTCCGGCACGCTGGCGGCGCCGACTCGCTCGCTGGACAGCAGCGGGCTCTGCTTCTGGCTCACCGGCCTGTCCGGCTCGGGTAAGTCGACGGTCGCGCGGCTGGCCGCCGGCCGCCTGCGCGACCGCGGGCACCGCGTCGAGGTGCTCGACGGCGACGACGTCCGCCAGAACCTCTGCGCGGGGCTCGGCTTCTCGCCCGAGGACCGCCGCGAGAACGTGCGCCGCATCGCGTGGGTGGCGGACATCCTCTCTCGCAACGACGTCATCACGTTCGCCGCCGCCGTCTCGCCCTACCGCTCGATGCGCGAGGAGGCGCGGGCACGCATGGGCAACCGCTTCGTCGAGGTGTACGTACGCGCCTCGGTCGACGAGTGCGAGCGCCGCGACGTCAAGGGCCTCTACCAGCGCGCCCGCGCCGGCGAGATCCAGGGCTTCACCGGTGTGTCGGATCCGTACGAGGAGCCGACCGCGCCCGAGCTGCTGCTCGACACGGAGACCGAGACGGTCGAGCAGTCGGCCGACAGTCTGATCGCGTACGTCGAGGAGCGGCTCGCCGGCGCCGAGCCGGCGGCCGCGGCGAGCTCCTAGGCGGCCGCGTAGCGCTCGGCGCTGCGCGCCTTGCGCTTGGCTGCCTCGACCTCGCGGTCCTTCGGCGGCGCGGCGGTCTCGAGCGAGTCGAGCAGACGCTGAGACGCCTCGGCGATCTCGTCCACGGCGCGCTGGAACGCCTCTTCGTTGGCCTGCGAGGGCTTCGTGAAGCCGCTGATCTTGCGGACGAACTGGAGCGAGGCGTCGTGCACCTCTTCGTGGGTGGCGGGCGGTTCGAAGTTGTAGAGCGGGCGGATGTTCCTACACATGCGCCCGAGCTTAGGGCACTCCGAACACGTTCGGCGAGTAACGCTTGAAGTGGCCGAAGCGCGTGCCCTTCGGCGGGCTCTCCCAGTCCGTCGCGAAGCGCCCAAGCGTCAGCGCGCGCGGCAGGTACCAGTCGATCTTGCGGCCCTGGCAGCTCTGGGCGTAGCCGGGCCGGTTGATCCACAGGTAGGCGTCCACCATCGGATTCGAGGTTGCGGTGGTCGGCGCCGGGCCGAGCCCGCGCATGCCCGGGTTGCACCAGATGTTGATGCGCCGCCCGTTGCTCGCCTTGTAGTGAACCGGGCCGCGGCCGTTCTGCGACGTGTTGATGACGAAGTGCTTGCCGCCAAGCAGGCGCGAGAGCTCGAGGCCGTGGCGGATGTTGGCCCTCGTCCAGTCGTAGTGGGTGACGTTCAGCATGAAGCCGCGGACCTTGGCGATGCCGATCCTGCGGAGCTTGCGCGCCGTGCGGAAGGGGGGCTCCCAGTCGGAGGCGCCGCCCTCGAGATAGATCGTCGCGTTCGGCAGCTTGGAGAGCACGTCGACGCCGTAGCGCAGCAGCTTCAGCCGGTCGTCACGCCGGCTGCGCGCGAGGCAGTCGATCGTCCCGACCGAGTCCGGCTCGAAGGCGATCACGACGCGGTCGCCGCCGATCGCGCGCGCCAGGCCGCGGTACCACTTGCGGACCCGCCGGTCGGCGGCCCGGCCGCCGGCGGTGTAGGTGGGGCCGCACTGCGTCGACTCGGCTCGCAGCACGGCCATCACCGGCACGGCTCCCTGGGCGTTGGCACTGTCGATGATGCGCCTGACCTTGAAGTGGAACTTGGGCCGGGTGAAGCGCCCGACCCAGACGGAGCGCGGCTCGCGCGCGATCCTCCAGATCAGGTCAGCCTGCTTCGGGCGGCCCTTGCGCTGGAGGTAGCGCCACGACTTCATCGCCGGAGACTGGGGATCCGAGTAGAGCTTGACGCCCGCGAGCGGGTTCGGCCCGTCCACGAACTGAGCGTGGGCGACGGACGGGCACATGAGGAGTGCCCCTAGCAGCAGCGCTGGAAGGAGGCGACGCATCGACAGCAGGGTAATCGGCAGTCCACCGATTGTTCTTAAGCAGGGTGCGGATTGGCGCGTCCGGGCAAGGCGAGCTCGTCCTCGTCGTCGGGCGCCGCAGCCGCCTTCTGCTGCTGCGCCTTCATTTTCGCCATGAACTCCGCCTGAGCCTGGGCCGGGGTGCGCTTCAGCGCGCCCATCAGCGGCAGCACGCTGATCACCAGGATCGCCGCCTGCCGGAACGCCCAGGCGAAGCCCTCGCGCGCCGAGCCCGCCGTCTCGCGGATGATCTCCTCGTCGAAGCCGGGGCCCGGCTCGAAGCGGTCGCTCGTCCCGCCCGTGTAGTCGTGCAGCGTCGACTGGATCACGAGCCCCGCCTCTGGTCTCGGGATCTCCCATTCGCCGACGATGTCGTCGATCTCCTCGTCCGCGAACCAGCTCATGTGCGCGTGGAGGGCGCCGCCGAAGGTCGCGATGAGGATCGCCACGCCAACCGCCACGCCGAGCTGGCGGGCCGTGTTGAGAACGCCGGAGGCGAGGCCCACCTCGGGGCCCGCCACGGCGCCCATCGCGCCCACGTTCAGCGCCGGGAAGCAGATGCCCATTCCCACGCCGATCAGGAGCAGGCCGGGCAGGATGCGCAGATAGCTGAATGCGTCGTCCGCCGTCGCCGGCATGAACGAGACGATCAGCATGCCGATCGCCATGGCGATCAGGCCCGGCTTCGCGAGCTCGCCGGGTGCACGCCTGTCCGCCGCGCGGCCCACGAACGGCCACACCACGAGGCCCATCAGCGGCACGGGGGTGATGGCGAGCGCGGCCTCGAGCTGGGTGTAGCCCCAGAGGTTCACGAACAGCAGCGAGAGCAGGAGCAGCGAGCCGATCGCGCCCCCGCCGAAGAACAGCATCCCGATGTTGGCGTTCCGGAACTGGCGGTTTGCGAACAGCCCCGGCGTGATCATCGGGTTCGGCGCGCGCCGCTCCCACCACACGAACAGCACTCCGAGCAGGATCGCCCCCTGCATCAGGCTGAGCCAGAGCGGCAGGTCGCCGCCGAACGGGTTGGCCTCCGTCAGCGCGACGGTGAACATGAAAACCGCGCCGCCGAGCAGCAGCATCCCCTTCACGTCGACCTCGCGGCCGGCGTTCAGATCCCAGGTCTCGGGCCACCAGCGCAGACAGAGGATCACGCCGATGATTCCGAACGGGATGTTGATCAGGAAGATCCAGTGCCAGCTCGCGATCTCGACGAGCACGCCGCCGACCACCGGTCCGATCGCCGAGGAGACGAGCGCCACCACGGCGATCAGCGCAAGCCCGCGACCGCGCTGCTCGGGCGGGAAGACGAGCACGGTCATCGCGAACCCGAGCGGCGCGAGGATGCCGGCGCCGGCGCCCTGGATGACGCGGAAGACGATCAGCCACTCGACCGACCATGAGATCGCGCACAGTGCCGACCCGATCGTGAAGACGGTCAGGCCGATGACGAAGAACTTGCGCCGTCCGAACTGGTCCGCCAGCCGCCCCATCGACACCAGCAGGACGGCGAAGACGATGTTGTAGGCGTTGATCACCCACGTGACCGTCGAGATGTCGGTCGACATCTCGTCCTGCAGCTCGGGGATCGAGACGTTGACGATCGACACGTCGAGCAGAGACATCGCCCAGCCGATCATCATCACGCCGAAGATCCGCCACTTGTTCGCGTAGAGGAACTCGGTCGATGGGTTCTTGCGCTCGGCGGGTGCCTCGACCGCGGCGCCCGCGCCGTCCCCGTCGACCGGGCCGCCGTTGTCGCCGGCGGCCGCCGCGCGGCGGAAGAGCCTCACGGGCTCACCTCGGGCGGCGGCGCCGACTCCAGCGTGCGCTCGTTCAGCGGCAGCTTGCCGCCCTCGGGGATGCGTCCGTCGAACTCGAAGTCCTCCGGCTCGGTGCCGTCCTCGGGCGCGTCGTTGTTGATCGGGTCGAAGTCGTTCGGGATGCCGTCGTCGTCGATGTCGTCGTCGCCGCGCTGGCGCTGCGGGCGCAGGGCGCCGTCGGGGCCGAACTCCGGCAGCGTGCCGCCGGCCACGGCCAGGGCGACCATGGACAGCTCGGTCAGCTTGCCGGTGTCCTCGTTCGCGATGTTGTCGTAGCGCTTGATGTCATCCTCGACCTCCTCGTCGTCGTCGTACATCCGGCGCTCGATCTCCTCACGGTCGGCGACCATGAGCCAGCGCTTGTCCTGCACGATGATGTTCGAGCCGACCGCCGTGACGTTGAAGGGGCGGTCGTAGAGGTCGTCCTCGTCGACGTCGTCGAAGAGCGCGGTCAGGTCCTCGCCGCCCATCTTCCCGGGGATGGTCACGCCCATGAAGGACAGGATCGTCGGGGCGACGTCGTGGGTCGTGGCGTACCAGTCGATGTCGTCGCCGCCCATCTCGCCGTCAGGGTGGCGGATCAGGAACGGCACCTCGTAGGCGGGCCGGTAGGAGGTCGGTGTCGCGATCCCGAGCATGGCGTGGTCGCCGAGGGCGATGCCCTGGTCGCCGATCGCAACGACGAGCGTCGAGTCGAGCAGGTCGAGCTCGGAGAGCGCGTCCATCAGGCGGCCGACCTCGCGGTCCACGGCCTCGACGTGCTTGCGGTAGGCGTCGCGCACGCGCTGCTCGTCGCCCCCGCTCCAGTTGAGCTCGACCATGCGGCCGTTCAGCGGCCCGATGCCCTCGTCCTCGACTTCGCCCGGCCTGACGTATACGCGCGGCGCCACCGCCGCGTCGAGCGGATCGAAGGGGTCGATCCCGAGAAAGAACGGGCTCTCCTTGGTGAGACCACGCAGCTCACGGATGCCCGCCCGGTAGGTGCGCTCTGCGGCCCTCGTCTGGCGCGCGATCGCGGGCAGCAGATCGCTCTCGATGCCCGGCTGCCCCGAGGCGGGCGGGCCGCCGCCGGCGCCGGTTCGCTTGACGTCCGGCCAGCGCGGGCCCTCGAGCGTCGGGTTGTCGCTCACGTACACGGTCGTGACGCCGGCCCCGCGCAGCGTCTCCGTCAGCACCGGCTGGTGGTCCCAGATCGGCGTGAAGCCGGGGATGGGGGCGAGGCCGTCGGTGCGCCGCCAGTCGCGGAACGGGAAGGCGCGCATGCCCGTGATGAGCGCGCGTCGCGCGGAGATTCCCGGCATCGACTCGGGGATCGCGCGGTCGAAACGCAGGGAGTCGCCTGTCAGGTCGTTGAGGTTGGGCGTGTCCGCCGGCGAGCCGCCCTCGAAGGCGTCGACGTGGTCCTGGCGCACCAGCGGCAGCACGACCAGCACGACGTTGCGGACATCCGCGCCGCCCTCCTGCGCGGCTGCCGCGGCCGGCAGCGCCGCCATCCCGAGGAGCCCGGCGCCTGCGGCGCTCGTGCCGCCGCGGCGGAGCAGAGAGCGCCTGGTGATCACCCGCCGATCACCGCCTTGGTGCCGCTCGGGGCGAACTGCGGCAGCGTCCCGCCCGCCTCGTCCTCCAGCACGCGCCAGAGCCGGTCCACGACCTCCGGGTGTTGCTCGGCCACGTCGGTCAGCTCGAGCGGATCCGCATGCTTGTCGTAGAGGCGCTTGCGCATCCCCTCGCTGTCCGAGAGCAGGAACCAGTCGAGGTCGCCGACCAGGACGTAGTCGTCGTAGCAGGAGGTGAAGTGCGGCCGCGGCGGAGGCTCCTTGCCGTCGAACATGACGGACAGGTCCTCGCCGCCCATCATCCCGGGCGCGCGCACGCCCATGAAGCCGAGCGCGGTACGGGGCAGGTCGTAGGTCGAGGCGAAGAAGTCGCTCGTATCGCCCGCGCGCTTGCCCTCCGGGTGCCGGATCATGAAGGGCACGTGGTAGATGTGCCAATGCGCGCGGGCGCCGTGCTTCCCGAGGACGCCGTGCTCGCCGAGCGTCAGCCCGTGATCCGACGAGTACATGATCACGGTGTTGTCGAGCAGCTTCTGGCGGTCCAGCTCGTTCATGAGCCGGCCGACCCACTCGTCGACGAACTCGACCTCGGCGGCGTACAGCTCGCGCACGCGCTCCACCGTTTCACTGTCCACGTCCACGTCGATAACCCAGGAGTAGGGCGTCTCGAACGGCTGGATTGGGGTGATGCCCTGCTTCTCGATGCCCTTGGGCGAGCTGCCGAAGCGCGTCTGGTAGGTACGCGGCGCGTCCAGCGGCTCGTGCGGGTCGAACGCGTCGATGCCCAGGAAGAAGGGCTTGCCCTCCTCCTTCAGGTCGTCGAGCAGCCGCAGCCCGGCGCGCACCACGCGCGCCGTCGGGTAGTCGCCGTCCGAGTCGCGGTAGATCGAGTTCCAGCCCGCCATCGCGCGCAGGCGGCCGACCTCGACAGTGTCCGACAGCTCGGGCAGCAGGTAGCGCTCGATCGTCGAGCGCGTGGCGGGGCGCTTGAAGGGCTTGTTGAGGAAGCGGTAGGCGCCCTGCGAGTAGCTCGGCTTGACGACGTCGAGCGTGCGTCTGAAGTTGGAGAACCTGGGGCCGATCAGGAAGGGGTTGTCGGTGCAGTAGGCGGTCTCGACGTCAGCCTCGCCGAGCACCTCGGTGACGATCGGCTGGAAGTCCGGGATCGGGATCCAGCCCGGGCCCACCGGCAGGCCCTTGGTCGGGACGTAGTTGCGGAACGGGAACGAGCGCACCCCGGTCAGGAGCGCTCGCCGCGCCGGCCCGGTCGGCATCGCCTCGGGCACCGCGTGCATGAACGCGAGCGAATCCTTGGCGAGCGCGTCGATGTTCGGCGTCTTCGCCAGCGAGTCGGGGTTGTAGTAGGAGATGAAATCCGCGCGCGTCGAGTCCGTGAACAGGAGCAGGACGTTCGGCGCGTCCTTGTCGTGCGACGTGGCGGGCTCGAAGTAGTCGTCGCCGCACGCGGATGCCGCGAGCGCGGCAGCACCGGTCGCGCCCGCTCCGAACAGCCCTCGTCTTGTGAAGCCGCCCCGCAAGCCCATTACGAGGGCCGCAGGCTAGCTGACGACTGGGTCGGCGCCCGGTCCCCATCCCGGGTCACGGCCTCTTAACGGGTCGGCCGCGCGCTGGTAACAAGCGCGCCCCGGGTACGGAGGAAGCATGCCGCCCATGACGCCCAGCCGCCTCCTCTCCCTCGTTCTGCTCCTCGTCGTCGCCACCACCGGCGTGGCGGTCGCCCGCGCGGGCGGATCCGGCCACGACGACCGCAAGGAGCATCGCGCCGACCCGCTCGTGATCGCACATCGCGGGGCCTCGGGCTACCGGCCCGAGCACACGCTCGCTGCCTACGAGCTCGGGGCGCGCCTGGGCGCCGACTACGTCGAGCCCGACCTCGTGCGCACGAAGGACGGCGTGCTCGTGGCGCGGCACGAGAACGAGATCTCGGGCACGACCGACGTCGCGAGCCACCCGGAGTTCGCCGCGCGCCGCACGACGAAGACGATCGACGGCGTGACTTTGACGGGCTGGTTCACCGAGGACTTCACGCTCGCCGAGCTGAAGACGCTGCGGGCGGTCGAGCGCATCCCGGCACTGCGGCCGCGCAACACGCGCTACAACGGCTTCTACGAGGTGCCCACCTTCCAGGAGGTGATCGACCTCACCAAGCGGCTCTCGAAGGAGCTGGGCCGCCCGATCGGCATCTATCCAGAGACGAAGCACCCCAGCTACTTCCGCGGGATCGGCCTGCCGCTCGAGGAGCCGCTCGTCCGCACGCTCGACCGCAACGGCCTCAACAGCTCGCACGCGAAGGTGTTCGTGCAGTCGTTCGAGGTCGGCAACCTGCAGAACCTCGATCGCGAGCTGCGCGTCCCGCTCGTGCAGCTGCTCGGCGCCCCCGCTCAGAAGCCCTGGGACTTCGTCGTGTCGGGCGACCCGCGCACCTACCAAGACATGGCCACGCCGGCCGGGCTGCGCGACATCGCCGACTACGCGGACGGCGTCGGGCCTTCGAAGGACTACATCGTCCCGCGTGACGCCGCCGGCAACTCGCTGCCGCCGACCACGTTCGTGAGGGACGCTCACCGTGCCGGCCTGCTCGTCCACCCGTACACGTTCCGCAACGAGAACAGCTTCCTGCCGCTCGAGCTGCGCTCATCGCCCGACCCGGTCGCCTACGGGAACGCCACGGCCGAGTACGAGCAGTTCTTCGACCTGGGCGTCGACGGCCTGTTCTCCGACAACGCCGACACCGCCGTGCGCGCGCGCGGCGGCGGCAAGCCGGGCCGCGGCGAGGCGCAGCTGCTCGCGCGGGCGATCCTCCCCTCCGACGCCTATCAACCCGGCCCGCCCTCGGGCGCAGCGGTCACGCCGGACAACGGCGTCATCCCGCCGTTCCCCAGTCAGCCGATCCCGGGCTTCTCGGCGGTGCTCAAGGGCCCGGCGGGCACGTTCTACGGGATGCCCGACAACGGCTACGGCGCCAAGACGAACTCGGCCGACTTCCTGCTCCGGCTCTACCGGATCCGGCCCCACTTCAAGACGGACCACGGGGGCAGCGGCCGGGTCGACGTGCTCGGCTTCATCCAGCTGCGCGATCCCGACAACCGGGTCGACTTCCCGCTCACGCGGCCCGATCGGCTGCTGACCGGGGCCGACTTCGACCTCGAGTCGGTGCGGCGCACGCCCGACGGCGACCTCTGGTTCGGCGAGGAGTTCGGGCCGTTCCTGCTGCACACCGACGCGAGCGGCCGCGTGCTCGAGGCGCCGATCCCGCTGCCCGGCGTGCAGTCTCCACAGAACCCGTTCCTTCCCGATCCGGACGCTTGGAACATCCCCGCGAGCCGCGGCTTCGAGCCGATGGCACTCTCAACCGACGGCCGGCGCCTCTACCCGATGCTCGAGGGCGCGCTCCGCAACGATCCGGATCCACGCCGGCGCGTGCTGAACGAGTTCTCGCTGCGCGACGGCGCGTACACGGGACGCACCTGGGACTACCGCGTGGATGCGGAGTACCCCGGCGCCGTGATCGGCGACATGACCGCCGTCGACCGCAACCGCTTCGTGCTGATCGAGCGTGACGACTTCCAGGGCATCGAGGCCCAGCAGAAGAAGATCTATCTGATCGATCTGCGCAAGACGGACTCCGAGGGCTACCTGAAGAAGGAGCTCGTGCTCGACCTGCTGGCGATCCGCGATCCGGACGACATCTCACTGCCGGCCCGGCCCGGCGAGTTCGGCGTCGGCGACCCGTTCTCGTTCCCGCTGCAGTCGGTCGAGAGCCTCGAGGTGCTGGACGACGATCGCCTGCTGATCGCGAACGACAACAACTATCCGGGCAACGACGGCCGCTGGGTCGCGCGCGACAGGCCGGACGACGTCGAGCTGATCGTGGTGAAGCTGGGCGGCGACCTCGACTAGGTCGCCGCCTTCACCTCGGCGGGCGCCTCGATCTCGCGCTTCAGGATCTTGCCGGTCGGGCCCTTGGGCAGCTCGTCGACGAACCAGATCTTGCGCGGGTACTTGTACGCCGCGACCTGCTCCTTCACGTAGGCCTTGAGCTCCGACGCGTCGAGCGACTCGCCCGGACACAGGACGACGGCCGCCGCCACCTCCTCGCCGAGCGACTCGTCGGGGATCCCGACGACGGCGGCCTCGCGCACGGCGGGGTGCTCGTAGAGCACCTCCTCGACCTCGCGCGGGTAGACGTTGTAGCCGCCGCGGATGATCAGGTCCTTCTTGCGGTCGACGATGAAGAAGTAGCCGTCCTCGTCCACCTTCGCCATGTCGCCGGTGCGGAACCAGCCGTCGGCGTCGATGGCCTCCGCGGTGGCATCCGGCCGCTGCCAGTAGCCCTTCATGATGTTGTGACCGCGGATCACGATCTCGCCGACCTCGCCCAGCGGCAGCTCGTTGCCGTCGTCGTCCCAGACCTGCATCTCGACCCCCTGGATCGGGGTGCCGATCGAGCCAGGCTTGCGCTCGCGGTCGGGGTGGTTGAAGGAGGCCACCGGGGAGGTCTCGGAAAGCCCGTAGCCCTCGAGGATCGCGCAGTCGAACTTCGCCTCGAAGCCGCGGATCAGCTCCACCGGGATGGCGGCGCCGCCGGACATGCAGAGCCGCAGGCACGACGCGTCGGTGCTGTCGGCGCGGTTCGCGTGCAGGATCGCGTTGTACATCGTCGGCACGCCCTGGAAGACGGTCACGCGGTCGCGCTCGATGATCTCGAGCGCCTTCTCCGGGTCGAAGCGCGGGATCATCGTCACGGTCGCGCCCATCCCGATCGCGGCGTTCATCGTGCAGGTCTGCCCGAACGAGTGGAAGAGCGGCAGCGCCCCGAGCAGCACGTCATCGTGCGAGAACTGCCCGAGCGTCCGGGCGGTCATCGTGCAGTTGCGGTACAGGTTCGAGTGGGTCAGCTCGGCGCCCTTGGGCTGGCCGGTCGTCCCCGACGTGTAGAGGATCACCGCGGTGTCGTCCGCCGCGCGCTCGACCGGCTCCTCGACGGGCTCCTGGGCACCGAGCAGCTGCTCCGTCTCGCCCGGCGTTATCAGGATGCAGTCGGTGCCGGCCCGGGCGGCGCCCGCCTCGGCGGCCTCCGCGAAGCCGTGCCACGCGAAGAGCAGCTTCGCGCCCGAGTCGCCGAGGTAGTAGGCGACCTCGCGCTCCTTCAGGAGCACGTTCATCGGGACTACGACCGCGCCGGCGCGCAGGATTCCGTAGTAGAGGACGGGGAAGTAGGGCACGTTCGGCAGCATCAGCCCGACGCGGTCGCCCGGCTCGATTCCGCGCGCCCTCAGCAGGCCGGCGGCGCGTGCGCTCGCCGCGTCGAGCGCCGCGTAGGGCAGCTCGACGTCATCCAGCTTGAAGGCGACCCCGTCGCCGTGCTCAGCGGCGGTCTCCGTGAGGAGCCGCGCAAGGTTCTCGCTCATTCCCTCTCCCTCGGTTGCTGGTGGGGAGCGTAATCGGTTGGTGGCGGTGCGGGGTGGTTTTGCTCTCCGCCGGCCAGGGGGCTGGGGAAGGGATGTCGACCACGGGATCCGCACCCGGTGCCGGTGAGGGGCACCGTCCTACTTTGCATACCTAATGGGTACGCAATCCAGGACGGCGCGTCCATCCGCCAGCAGAGGGCCGAGCAACCGCTCGGATCCCCCTTCCCCAGCCCAAGCCCGAGATCGAGCCGCCGTCTACCGCAGCTGCGACAGGGCCGCCCCCACGTCGCGGGCGGCGTCGAACAGCGGATCCGGCCAGAGCCCGAACAGGATCGTGGCCACGGCGCAGATGATCGCCACGGCCGCCACCTCGGGCTGGGCGCGCGTGTCGGCCTCGGGCGACCAGCCCGAGACCGGCTTGACGCGGCGCGGCGGCACGGACGGCATTTCGATCTCGTAGCGGCCCATCCACATCGCCGCGATCACGCGCAGGTAGTAGGCGAGCGAGAGGATCGAGCCGACCACGATCGCGATGCCGAGCCAGGTGTAATCGCCGTCGACGCTCGCGTCGATCAGGAAGAACTTGCCGATGAAACCGGCGGTGGCCGGGAAGCCCGCGAGCGACAGCATCGCGATCGTCATCGGCCACGCGAGCCAGGGGTTGCTCTGGCCCAGGTTCTCGAACGAGGCGAGGTCGTCGCCGTGCTCCGATACGCGCTCGCGCGCGACCACGACGGCGAAGGCGGCGACGTTCATCAGCAGGTACACGGCCAGGTAGAACACGGTCGCCTGTAGGCCGAGGTTGGTGCCGACGACAACGCCGGCGAGCAGGTAGCCCGCCTGTGCGACGCTCGACCAGGCGAGCATCCGCTTGAGCGAGCGCTGCGCGATCGCGCCGACGTTGCCGATCACGATCGTCGTCGCGGCGAGCACTGCGAGCGCGGGCGCCCATTCGAGCTGCGCCAGCGCGAGCGCCTCACCGAACAGCCGCAGCAGGATCCCGAAAGCGGCCGCCTTGGTGGCCACCGCCATGAAGGTCGTGATCGGAGTGGGCGCCCCCTGATAGACGTCGGGCGTCCACTGGTGGAACGGCGCGACCGAGGCCTTGAAGGCGAGACCGGTCATCGTCAGCGCGATCCCGGTGAGCAGCAGCGGGTCGGTCACCGACAGCTCGTCGCCGCCGAGCGCCGAGGCGATCCCGTCGAACTGCATGGTGCCGGTGGCGCCATAGATGAGCGCCAGGCCGTACAGGAGCGTGGCCGAGCCGACGGAGCCGATCACGAGGTACTTGAGGCCCGACTCGAGCGACTCGCGACGGTAGAGCTCGGTCGCGCACAGCACGTAGAGCGGGATCGAGAGCACCTCGATGCCGATGAAGAGCGTGATCAGGTTCTCCGCGCCCGCCAGCAGGACCATGCCGGTGATCGAGCCGAGCAGGAGTGCGTAGTACTCGCCCTGACCGGCCACGCGCGGCGCGTCGGCGCGCACGGACAGCAGGATCGTCACGAGCCCAGCCGCGTAGAAGAGCATCGACAGGCCGAGCGTCAGCGTGTCCATCGCGAGCGCGCCCTCGATGATCGGCTCGCTGTCGCCCGGATCCCAGATCCAGATCGTCAGGCCGATGGCGATCAGCAGACTCGCGGCCGTCAGGCCCGGCACGAGGCTACGCCGCACGAACTGCGAGCGGAAGAGGCCGACCATCATCACGACGATGCAGCCGCCCACGAGCGCGAGGATCGGCGACAGCAGCTTGTAGTCGATCTCCGGCGCCTGGACCTGTGCGAGCAGGCTCACTTGATCACCGAGATCTCGGGCGGGTGGGCCAGCTGCTCGGCAGCCTGGATCTGCTCGACGGTGGAGCGCTCGGTCCGGTCGACGACGAAGTTCGGGTAGATGCCGAGCGCGACGATCACGGCCACGAGCGGCGCGATCGCGGCGAGGTTGATCCCGTCGATCTCACGCGACTCGACCTTGGGCCCGACGCGGTTGTGCATGGTGCGCTGGAAGATGCGGATCATGTAGACCGAGGCCAGGATCACGCCGATGCTCGCCACGAGCCCGTACACGAACTTGTCCTCGAAGGTCCCGAACAGCACGAGGATCTCGCCGATGAAGTTCGCGGAGCCCGGCATGGCGAGCGTCGCGAAGCTCACGATCAGGAACAGCGCTGCCAGTACCGGTGCTCTGAACGCCATCCCGCCCAGCTGCTCGAGCGACTGGCTGCCATGTGCCCGCGCGGCGATCACGCCGATGATCAGGATCAGCGGCACCACGACGAGCCCGTGGTTCAGCATCTGGAAAACCGCGCCCTGGGCGCCCTTGTCCTCGAGGGCGAAGATGCCCAGCGTGATGAATCCGAGCTGGGCGATCGACGAGTACGCGACGACCATGCGGATGTTGTCCTGCGAGAAGGCCAGGATCGAGCCGTACAGGATCGAGAAGACCGCGATGATGATGAAGAGCTCCTGCCAGTGCTGGGAGCCCTCGGGCATCACGGGCAGGACGATCCGCAGGAAGCCGTAGACGCCCGCCTTCGAGAGCACCGCGGAGAGCAGCGCCAGCACCGGGATCGAGGTGGATCGGTAGGTGGCCGGCACCCAGCCGTGCAGCGGGAAGAGCGGCGCCTTGACGAAGAACGCGAGCGCGAACAGCAGCACGATCCAGTGCTGCGTTCCCTCCGGGACCGAGCGCTGCTCGAGCACCGCCAGCGAGAACGAGATCTCGCCGCCGTCGGGCGTGGCGAGCACCCCGAGCGCGATCGCGGCGCCCAGCATCAGCAGCGAGCCGACGAGCGTGTAGATCACGAACAGCGTCGTCGCGCGTACGCGGTCGCCCGTTCCCCAGCCGCCGATCAGGAAGTAGAACGGCACCAGCATCAGGTCGAAGAAGATGATGAAGAGCGCCAGGTCCTGGGCCACGAACACGCCCAGCACGGCCGTCTCGGCGAGCGCCAGCCAGAAGTAGAAGAGGCGCTCGCGCTCGTGATCGCGGAAGGCCGCCACGAGCGTGCAGGGCACCCAGGCGAGCGCGGTGAGGACGACCATGAACAGATTGAGGCCGTCGATCCCGAGCTGGTAGCGGATGCCGAGCTCGGGGATCCACTCGTCGTTCGTCACGTACTGCAGGCCCCTCGCTCCGGAATCGAAGTCGACGAGCAACACGATCGAGTACGCCAGCACCGCGACCGTCCCGGCCAGCGCCGCCCAGCGGGCGTAGCCGCGCGGCAGCGCGGCCCCGATCAGGCCCGCGGCGAGCGGCAGGAAGATGATGATCGACAGGTGGATCGTCACGAGCTCGAAAGGAGGAAGTAGAGGAGCAGGGCGGCGGCGCCCAACAGGAGCAACCCCGCGTAGGCGCGCAGGAAGCCGGTCTGGATCGCGCGCGCGAACGACGTCCCGGCGCGCACCACGCCGGTGGCGCCGCCGACGATGAAGCCCTGGATGAAGTCGGTCTCGATGACGCGCCTGCCGAACGAGCCGGCGGTCGCCGCGGGCCGCACGAAGACCGCGTCGTACAGCTCGTCGAAGTACCACTTGTGCCAGAGGAAGTCGTGCACGCGCCGGTAGCGGTCACGCAGCTCGAGCGTGGTCCCGCGCCGCCGCACGTAGAGCGTGAAGGCCACGAAGATGCCCGCGATCGAGATGATGCCGCCGGCCGCGAGGCCGACCCACTCGGCGCCGGTGCTCGGGTGGTCCTCCGCGTAGACGGACGACTCGAAGGTCGGCTCGAGGAAGTGCTCGAGCGTGTCGGTGACGCCTGGGATGCCGACCACGCCGGCCACGAGCGCGAGCACGGCGAGCGGGGCCATCGCGAACTTCATCGGCCAGGCGCGCTCGGCGACGACGTGTTCGGGTCCCGGGAAGCCGACATCGGTGTCCTCCTTCTCGCCCGTCATCGGGTTCGTCGGCTCGCCGTGTGCGAGCTGCCCGTGCTCGAGCTCCTCGGCCTCCGGGACGGCCTTGCCGGCGAACACCCGGAACACCATCCGGAACGCGTAGAACGCCGTCAGCGCCGCCCCCAGGTAGCCGGCGATCCCGAGCACGACGTAGCCGCCGCCGCGGTTGAGCGTGAAGGCGAGGATCTCGTCCTTCGAGAACCAGCCGGCCGTGAGCGGGAAGCCCGCCAGGGCGAGTGCGCCGATCGTGAAGGTCACGAACGTGAACGGCATCGCCCGCCGGAAGCCGCCCATGCGGTCCATGTCCTGGATGCCCGCCATCGCACCGATCACCGACCCGGCGCCCATGAAGAGCAGCGCCTTGAAGAAGGCGTGCGTCATCAGGTGGAAAAGGCCGGCGCTGTAGGCGGCGGCCGACACCCCGAGCACCATGTAGCCGATCTGCGACATGGTCGAGTAGGCGATCACGCGTTTGAGGTCGGTCTGGACGAGCGCGACGGTCGCCGCGAACACGAGCGTCGCCGTGCCGATCACGGCGCCGATGTCGGCGGCGGTGGGGGCCAGGTCGAAGAGCGGGAACATGCGCGCGATCAGGTAGACGCCGGCCGTGACCATCGTGGCTGCGTGAATCAGCGCGGAGACGGGCGTCGGGCCCTCCATGGCGTCCGGGAGCCAGGTGTGGAGCGGGAGCTGCGCCGACTTCGCAAAGGCGCCGATCAGGATGAAGATGCAGGCCCAGACGATCGTGGAGTCGTTTGTCGAGAAGACCTCGGGGGCGCGCTCGAAGACGCCGAGATAGTCGAGCTGGCCGGTGTGGTCGAGCAGCAGGAAGGCGGCGATCACGAGCCCGACGTCGCCGATCACGTTCATTACGAACGCCTTGATGCCGGCGTAAGTGGCCGTGCTGCGCCGGTACCAGAACGAGATCAGCAGGTAGGAGGCCGCGCCGACGAACGCCCAGCCGACGATCAGCAGGACGAAGTTCGCCGCCAGGACCAGCAGCAGCATCGAGAAGACGAAGTAGTTGAGGTACGCGAAGAAGCGGGCCTGGCCGTGGTCGCCCGTCATGTAGGCGACCGAGTAGACGTGGATCAGGAACGACACGCCGGAGACGACGAGGCACATGAACACCGACAGCGGGTCGATCAGGATCGACACATCGACGTTGAAGTCGACGGTGGCGGCGTAGGTCCAGGCGCTGTCGACGAGATGGCGCTCCTCCGCCGGCAGGTCCTGCATGTCGATCAGCGCGAGGATCGAGGCGATGAACGAGCCGAGGATGGCGGCGCTCGCGATCCAGCCCGGCAGCCGCCCCGGCAGCACCCGCCAGCCGAGCGACACGATGAGCATCCCGGCGAGCGGGAACGCGAGCACGAGCCAGCCGTAGGAGGTGGCGCTCATCCGCGCAGCTCGGACATCTCGTCGACGTCGATGGGCAGCCGGTTGCGGTACATCGCGACGATGATCCCGAGGCCGATCACGACCTCACACGCGGCGATCACCATCACGATCAAGGCGAAGACCTGACCGGCCTCGTTGCCGTGCATGCGCGAGAAGGCGATCAGCGCGAGGTTGCCCGCGTTCAGCATCAGCTCGAGGCAGAGCAGCACCACCAGCGGGTTGCGGCGCGTGAGCACGCCGGCGGCGCCGATCACGAAGATGAAGGCGGAGAGGACGAGGAACCAGACGATGTCCACGGCTTAGACCCTCACCTCGAGCGTCTCGGTCTCCGCGGGGCCGCGGTCGCGCGGCGGTCCCACGGCGGGGCCCTCCTCCTCGAGACCGCGGCGGCGGCGGGCCAGCACGATCGCGCCGACGGCCGCGATCAGCAGCAGGAAGGAGGCGGCCTCGAAGGCGACGAGGAAGCGCGTGAGGAGCAGCTGGCCGATCCCTGCCGGGCTGCCGAAACCCGGGCCGACGTCGGCGCCGGTCGAGTCGAGCGCGTCGAGCCCGCTCGCGAGGAAGGCGATGCAGAGCTCCACACCGAGGGCCGCCGCGAACAGGGGGCCGAACGTGCGCAGGGCGCTGCGCTCCGGGCCGAGCGGCTCATCCGCTCCGCCGATGTAGGCGACGACGAACACGTAGAGCACCATCACCGCGCCGGCGTAGACAACGACCTGGCCGGCGGCGAGGAACTCGGCGTTCAGGAGCAGAAACAGGACCGCCAGCGCGAGCAGATGCGCGACGAGCGCGAGCACCGAGTAGAACGGGTTGCGCAGCATCACGACGCCGAGCGCGCCGGCGAGGGCGCCTATCCCGGCGACGAAGAACAGGACCTGCTCGAACCACATGCCGGCTGCCTACTCGCCCTCCCGGCGCAGCGGTGTGTGCTCGGGTGGGTCGGCGAGCAGCATCTCCTTGGTGAAGATCAGGTCCGAGCGGCTGTAGTCGGCGAGCTCGTAGTCGTTGCCCATCGTGATCGCATCGAAGGGGCAGGCGACCTCGCAGTAGCCGCAGAAGATGCAGCGCGCCATGTTGATCTCGTAGACGGCCGCGTAGCGCTCGCCGGCCGAGACCTGCTCCTCGGGCGTGTTCTCGGCGGCGACGACGCGGATGCACTTCGCCGGGCAGGCCGCCGCGCAGAGCGAGCAGCCGACGCACTTCTCGAGGCCGGTGTCCTCGAAGCGGTGCAGCTTGTGACGGCCGCGGAAGCGCGGGTAGACCGGTGTCTTCTCCTCGGGGTACTCGATCGTCACGGTTCCCTCGACGATGCGTCCGAACGTCGTCCTGAGGCCCCGCAGGGTCGCGCCGAAGACGCGGTACACCGCGCCCACGCCGCCGGGCTCGGGGCCACGCTCGACGGGCTTGGCGGCGCTCTTCCAGTCAGTTGCCATTAGGTCACCACCAGGACGATCGCGGTTGCAAGGACGTTGAGGGTCGCGAGGGGCAGCAGCACCTTCCAGCCGAACGACATCAGCTGGTCGTAGCGCAGGCGCGGAAGCGAGGCGCGCACCCAGATGAAGAAGAAGGCGCCGGCAAGGATCTTGATCAGCATCCACAGCGGCGCGAGCGCGATCGGGCCGGGACCGTGCCAGCCGCCCAGGAAGCAGGTGGCGGCGATCGCGGAGATCACGAGCACCTCCATGTACTCGGCCATGAAGTACGAGCCGAAGCGCATGCCGCCGAACTCGGTGTTGTAGCCGCCGACGATCTCGGCGTCGCCCTCGGGCAGGTCGAAGGGCGCGCGCCCCGACTCCGCAAAGCCGGCGACCATGAAGATGCAGAAGCCGACGAACTGGGGCAGGATGAACCACGTCGAGTCCTGCGCGTCGACGATGTCGACCAGCGACATCGAGCCGGCCGTCATCACGACGCCGAGGAGCGACAGGCCGAGCGCGACCTCGTAGGAGATCAGCTGCGCCGCGGCGCGCATGGCACCGAGGAACGAGTACTTCGATCCGGACGCCCAGCCGCCGAGCATCGTGCCGTAGAAGGCGAGCGAGCCGAAGGCGAAGAAGTAGAGGATCCCGATCGACACGTCTATGCCGTAGAGGCCGAAGTCGCCGCCCCAGGCCCCGACGGGGCCGAACGGGATCACGGCCATCGTCGCCACCGCCGTGACGACCGAGATCACCGGCGCGATGGCCATCATCCACGGCACGGCCATGGCGGGCGTGAAAGGCTCCTTGGAGAGCAGCTTGAGCACGTCGGCCATCGGCTGCAGGACTCCCTTCCAGCCCACGCGGTTGGGCCCGTAGCGGGACTGGAAGCGGCCCAGGATCTTGCGCTCGCCCAGCAGGATGATCGGCACGAGCTGCAGGAAGACGGCGAAGATGAGGATCGACTTCACGACCATCACGAGGACCGACTCCATCGGAGGCGGCGGCATCAGGCGACCGCCACCCCGGTCCGCGCCGGCCTGATCGCGACGGGCCCATCGGGGAGATCCAACCCCGTCACGAACACGCTCTCGTCCGGGACGGCGCTGCGCACGAGGGCCGTGGCGACGGCACGCTCGCCCTCGACGCTCAGCTCGATCTCGTCGCCGTGCTCGACGCCCAGCCGGCCGGCATCGCGCGGCGACAGCTGCGCGAGCGGCTCGGTTGCGAGGAAGCGCAGGGACGGCGAGTGCCGGAACTCGGGGCCGCTCCAGAGCGTCGGGATGCGCGCGAGCTGAAGGCCGCTGGGGGCGTCCGGCGGGGCCGCGAGCGGCTCGGTCGGCAGCGGCTCCGGCGTGAGCGCCGCGCCGCCGTCGTGATCCTGCCAACGCGTGCCTAGCCCGCCGATCACGTCGAGCGTGAGTCCCGCGTACAGAGGGACACGCTCGGCGATCAGCGCGCTGACCTGGGGGCTGCTCAGCGCGCCCAGCCCGGCGCCGCTGCGCTCGCAGAGCTCGGCAAGCACCCACCAGCCGGGGCGCACCTCGCGGGCGTGGCCGAGGGCCTGGCGCACTCGCTGCAGGCGGCCGTCGGGGTGAGTGATCGTCCCCTCCTTCTCGGCGTAGACCTCGGCCGGGAAGACGACGTCCGCCTGGGCCTCGAGCGCCTCGGTGCGGAAGCTCGCGAACGCGATCACGGAGGCGGCGCGGGTGAGCACGGGCTCGGGCAGTTCCGCCTCGAGCAGCAGCAGCGCCCCGCGCGCCGAGTCCGGGTCGCCCGCGGCCGGGGCGTCCGCCAGGCCGGGTCCGAGCGTGGCCGAGCAGCCGACCTCGCGCAGGCCGCGCCCGTTCGCGCTCTCGGGGATCGCGATCAGGCCGGACTCCTCCTTGGCGGCGATGCCGAGGGCGTCGGCGAGCGCCAGCAGGGCGTCGAGCGCCTCGGCGCCGCGCCCGCCCGCGAAGACACGCTCGCCCCAGATGACGACGACGTCACCGGCCCCGCGCAGGACGTCCGCGGCGGCGCGCACCAGCTCGACGGCACTTGCCGGCGGCGCGCTCGCGTCCGCCGCCCTGACGCCGTCCGTCATCGGGCCGCCCGGGATGAAGCCACGTGAGACCCGCCCGCGGGCGGCCAGGTCGTCGAGCGCCCCGGCGCGCGCTGAGCCGAGCGCCGCGGCGAGCGCTCCGAGCGCCGCCTCCGAGCAGCCGGGCGCGAAGCGCAGGGTCGCCTCGGCGTTCGGGTCGAGCGTGGACGGGCGGCTCGAGGCGACGACCAGGCGCGCGCCGTTGCGGCGCACCGCCTTGCGCACGCGCAGGTCGAGGATCGGTGCCTCGTCGACGAGCTCCGTGTCGAGCACGAGGATCGCGCCGGCGTGATCGATGTCCGATACGCGCGCGGACAGGTCCGGGCGCGCGAGCGTGCGCATGCGGGCCGGCGGCGGCGCGCCGCCCGAGCTCAGGTGCGGCGAGCCCAGTCCCTCGCGCAGCAGGTGCTGGACGAGGAAGCCCTCCTCGTTCGTGGTCGCGCCGCCGACCACGGCGGCGGTGTCTGCGCCCGAGCGCTTCAGCGCGGCGGCGGCGTCAGACAGCGCGCGCTCCCAGGACACCTCGCGCAGATAGCCGCCGTCCCGCACGAGCGGCGCCGTGATGCGCCCCTCCGAGGAGAAGGCCTGATAGGCGAAGCGGCCCTTGTCGCAGAGCCAGCCGTCATCGACCTCCACGTTGTCGCGCGCGAGCACGCGCATGACCTTGGCGTCGTCGCGGATCGTCAACTTGACGTTGCACTGCGAGGGGCAGAGCGCGCAGACGCTCCCCGAGTCCTCGATGTCCCACGGACGTGCGCGAAAGCGGTAGGCGCGCGAGGTGAGCGCCCCGACCGGGCAGAGCTCGATGATGTTGCCGCTGAACGGGGCGACGTAGGGGTGGCCGTCGTGGGTGCCGACGAAGGTGTGGTCGCCGCGGTCGAGGAAGACGAGCTGGTAGTCCTCGGCGATCTCCTGCGAGAAGCGCACGCAGCGGTAGCAGAGGATGCAGCGCTCGCGGTCGATCGCGACCAGCGGGGAGAGCTCGATCGGCTTCTTGAAGTGGCGCTTGGGCTCTATGAAGCGCGAGCGCCCCGCGCCCCAGCCGTAGGAGATGTCCTGCAGCGGGCACTCGCCGCCCTTGTCGCAGACCGGGCAGTCGAGTGGGTGGTTGACGAGCAGGAACTCGACGACCGCGTTCTGGGCATGCTTGACGCGGTCCGAGGTCGTGTTGACGACCATGCCGTCGCGCACCGCGGTCGAGCACGACGTCTGCAGCTTCGGGATGCCCTCGATCTCGACGAGGCACATGCGGCAGGCGCCGACCGGCTGGCCGAGCTTGGGCTCGTAACAGAAGTACGGGATCTCGACGTCGCCCTGCTTGGCCGCATCGACGAGCATCGCGCCCTCCTCGGCGCGCACCTCACGTCCGTCGATCTCGAACGTGATCCAGTTCTTCTCCGGCCTCGCCATCGCTAGGCGGCTCCCGCTCCCGCGACCGCGCCGAGCTCTCCGGCACCCATCGGCTCGGACGCGGAGAGGTCGCGGCGCTCACGCGCGGCCTCCATGTGCTGCTCGAACTCGGGCCGGAAGTGCTTGAGCATCGACGCGACCGGCATCGCCATCGAGTCGCCGAGCACGCACAGGCAGTTGCCGATGATGTTGCCCTGGACCTGCTCGAGGATGTCCAGGTCCATCGGCGTGCCCTCGCCCTCGTCGATGCGCTCGAGCGTCTTCACGGTCCAGTTGGTGCCCTCGCGGCAGGGCACGCACTTGCCGCATGACTCGTGGCGGTAGAACTCCGCGAGCCGCAGCGCGAGCGGCACGAGCGGCTGCGAGTCGTCGACCACGATCACCGACGCCGTGCCGAGCATCGAGCCCGCCTCGGCCATCGCCTCGTAGGTGAACGGGATGTCGAGGTGCTCCTGCGTCAGCACGGGCGCGGAGCTGCCGCCGGGGAAGAAGCACTTGAGCTCGCGGCCCTCGGGCGGGCCGCCGGCGAGCCCGTAGATGATGTCGCGCACCGGGACGCCGAGCTCGATCTCGTAGTTCCCCGGGCGCTGCACGTTGCCGGACACCGAGACGAGCTTCGTGCCGGTCGAGTTGCCCTCACCGAGCTTGCGATACCACTCGGCGCCCTTCTCGATGATGATCGGGGTGTTGCAGAGCGTCTCCACGTTGTTGATGAGCGTGGGCCCCTGGTAGAGGCCCTGGTTGGCGGGGAACGGGGGCTTGAGGCGCGGGTTTCCGCGCTTGCCCTCGAGGGCGTCGAGCAGCCCGGTCTCTTCGCCGCAGATGTAGGCGCCCTTGCCGCGGTGGACGACCAGGTCGAAGGTCGTGTCGGAGCCGAGGATGCTCTCGCCGAGATAGCCCCGCTCGTACGCCTCGGCGACTGCCGCGTCGAGCAGGTCGGCCTGGGTCTCGTACTCGCCGCGGATGAAGATGAAGCCCTTGTTCGCGCCCGCGGCGATCGCGCCGATGATGCAGCCCTCGACGAGCAGATGCGGGTTCTTCTGCATCAGGAGGCGGTCCTTGAAGGCGCCCGGCTCGGACTCGTCCGCGTTGCAGCACAGGTACTTGTCCATCGCGCCCTTGGGGATGAAGCTGGCCTTCTTCCCCATCGAGAAGCCGGCGCCACCGCGACCGCGCAGGCCCGATTCCTCGAGCTCGTGCAGCACGGCCTGGGGCGTCAGCTCGAGCAGCGCCTTGCGCGCGGACTTGTAGCCGCCGCAGCGCTCGTAGACGTCGATCGTGTTGAGCCCGGGCTCGTCGATGTAGCGGAGCAGGAGGCGTGTCTCGTTCACTCGGGTTCCTCCTCCTCGGGCGTCACGCTCGTGCCCGGGTCGAGCGGGTGGAGCGTCTCGCGGGGATGCGGCGGCGGGCCGTCGGCCGGGGGAACGTCGAGCACCTCGGAGTCCTTCCAGGTCCCGCCGGCGGGGTGGACGTCGGGCTCCTCCGGCGGGCCCGGCTCCTGTTGTGGGGCCGCGGGAATCGAGAAGCCGGCATCGGGAAGACCGCGCCCGGGCAGCACCTCGCGCCCTTCCTTGATCGCGCTCACGATCTCCGGGGCGTCCGCGGTCGTGAGCGGGCCCACGTAGCGCCCGTCCACCGACGCCATCGGCGCCATGTCGCAGGCGCCCAGGCACTCGAACTCGCGCAGGTCCACATCCTCGAGCTGCTGGTCCACGGCCTCGCGCTCGATCTCCTCGTAGACCCGCTTGGCGTTGCGCACGTGGCAGGCCACGCTCGTGCAGACATAGACGTAGCGGCTGCCGCTCGGCTGGGTGCGCAGCATGTCGTAGAAGGTCGCGACGCTCGAGAGATAGGCGGGTGTCACCTGCATCACGGCGCCCACTTGGCGGATCGCTTCGGGCGAGCACCAGCCGTGCACCCGCTGGGCGGCGCCGAGCGCGGGCAGCGTGGCCGAGTGGCGGTCGGGGTAGAGCCTCATGAGGCGCTCGATCTCGGCGCGCAGCGAGGCGGGCACGTCGACCTCTGCCGGATCCGGGAGCGTCGCCGGGTCGTCCTCGAGCCGGACGCCCTCATCCCAGCCGGGCGGCAGGGGCGCGGCGCGAAGCGCGCCCGGATCGATGGGGGTGCCGTCGGTCAGCGGTCGACGCCTCCGAGAATCGGGTCGAGCATCGCCACGCACGCGATCATGTCGGCGATCAGCGAGTCGCGCGCCATGTCCGGCAGCGCCTGCAGGTTGGCGAAGCTCGGGTCGCGCACGTGCACGCGCGCCGGCTTCGCAGAGCCGTCGGCGAGCACGAAGCAGCCGAGCTCGCCGCGCGGCGACTCGATCGCGACATAGGTCTCGCCGGGCGGCACGCGGAAGCCCTCGGTCACGAGCTTGAAGTGATGGATGAGCGCCTCCATCGAGGTGGCGAGCTCGTGGCGCGGCGGCAGCGCGACCTTGCGGTCGTCCGTGATGTAATCGCCCTCTGGGAGCCCGTCGAGCGCCTGCTCGATGATCCTGATCGACTCCCGCACCTCTTCGATGCGGACCTTGAAGCGGTCGTAGTTGTCGCCGACCGTGCCAACCGGGACATCGAAGTCGAAGTGGTCGTAGGAGCTGTACGGGCATCGCCTTGCGCAGGTCCCATGGATGCCCGGTGGCGCGCAGCAGCGGACCGGTCACGCCCAACTCGAGGCAGCGTTCTTGCGACACGATTCCGGTGCCCTTCGTGCGCCGCAGCCAGATCTCATTGCGGTCGAGCAACGCGAGGTACTGATCGAGCCGCTTGGGCATGATCTCGAGGAACTCGCGGACCTTCGCCTCCCAGCCCGGTGGGATGTCCTCGAAGACGCCGCCCACCTGGAAGTAGCGCGTGTGGATGCGCTGGCCGGAGGACATCTCGAACAGGTCGAGCACGAGGTCGCGGTCGCGGCAGCCCCACCAGAGCATCGTGACCGCGCCGATGTCGAGCGCGCCCGTGGCGAAGGCGAAAAGGTGCGATGCGATCCGGCCGAGCTCCGAGTGGATCACACGCAGATACTCAGCGCGCGGCGGCACCTCGATTTCCAGCAACCTCTCGACCGCCATGCAGAACACGTGCGCGTTGGAGTAGTAGGCCAGGTAATCCATCCGCTCGACGAACGTGATGACCTTCCAGTACTGCTGGTCCTCGCAGCTCTTCTCGATGCCGGTGTGGACGTAGCCGATGATCGGCTTGACGTCGCGCACGACCTCGCCCTCGAGCGTCGTCAGCAGCCGCAGCACCCCGTGCGTCGCCGGATGGTGCGGCCCGATGTTGATCGTGAAGAGCTCGTCTTGGAAGTCGGCCTCGGTGGCCGCCGCGGTGCCCGAGACAGGCTCCGCGTCCAGCCGCTCCATCGTCACCGAGCGCTCCCGCTCGCGGTAGGGCACTGAGAGCGGGTCGCGCGGGCCGTCAGTCATACCAGCGCGGGTACTTGTGCTCGTTGAAGGTGAACATCACGGGCTCGCCGCCGAGTGGGAAGTCGCGGCGCTGCGGGAAGCCCTCGTAGTCCTCGGGCATCAGAAGCCGGCGCGGGTCGGGGTGACCGTCGAACAGCACCCCGAACATGTCGAAGACCTCGCGCTCGTGGAAGTTGGCGCCGGCGAAGAGGTCGACCACCGTCGGCACACGCGGGTCCTCCACGCCGACGCGCGTCTTCACCCGCAGCCGGTCGCAACGCTCCATCGAGAGCAACTCGTAGTGGATGCCGAGCCGCGGCTCCTCGGGCAGGTAGTCGGCGCCGTGGACGCTCATCAGCTTGTCCCACGGCTCCTTCGCCTCGCGCAGGTACGCGATCACGTCGTGCACGAGCGAAGGGGCGACCTCCAGGGTGGCCTGCTCGCGGTAGTAGGACGTGCCCACCACCGCCTCGTCGCCGACATCAGCACGCACCGCCTGGGCGATCAGCTCGAGTCCGGTGGCGTCAGGCAAGCTCGGCCTCGGATGCGATCGCGGTCTCGGTCTTCTCCTCGGTGCCGTAGGCGTTGTAGCGCTCGCGCCAGCCCATGTCGGGCGTGCCCATGATCTTGTCCTGCAGCTTCATGATCCCGTAGATCAGCGCCTCCGGACGGGGCGGGCAGCCCGGCACGTAAATGTCGATCGGGAGGAACTTGTCAGCGCCCGCGACGACGGCGTAGTTGTTGAACATGCCGGCGGTGGAGGAGCACGCGCCCATCGCGATCACCCACTTCGGCTCGAGCATCTGGTCGTAGAGCCGGCGGATGATCGGGGCCATCTTGATCGAGACGCGCCCGGACAGGATCAGCAGGTCGGCCTGGCGCGGCGTGAAGCGGATCGCCTCGGCGCCGAAGCGGGCGAGGTCGTTCCGCGGCGAGCCGATCACCGTGATCATCTCGATCGCGCAGCAGGCGAGGCCGAAGCCGAGCGGGAACAGGCAGTTCTTGCGCGCCCAGTTCTGGGCGGTCTCGAACCTCGTGAACACCAGCCGCTCCTGGACGAACTCCTCGAGGTCCTTGCCGGCGAGCTCGTCGCGCAGCATCTGCTGCGCGCGCAGCTGGCGCACGCGCAGGTCCTGCGGCGCGCGGCCGCCATCCACGGGGGTGCGCGTCACTTCCATTCCAAGGCGCCCCTTCTCCAGACGAATACGAAGGCAACCAGCAGCAGCACCACGAAGATGCCGGTTTCGACGAGGGCGAAGGTCCCGAGCGCGTCGAGCTGGAGCGCGACCGGGTAGAGGAACACGACCTCGATGTCGAACAGGATGAAGAGCATCGCGATCAGGTAGAAGCTGATCCCGAAGCGGAACGTGCGCTTCACGTCAGACGGCAGACCGCTCTCGTAGGGCTCGCTCTTGACGCGTCCCGGGCGCTTGGGCCCGAGCACCTGATTCGCCATCGTGAACGCCGTGCCGATGCCAAGGCCGAGCAGCAAAAAGACAAGGGCTGGCAGGTAGCTCTTCAGCAATCCACGCGGAGGTATAACGCAACCTTGTGCGGCGAGGCCACATAGTGCGAAAGGGCACCCCCTGAGCGAGATCCACATGGTGGTCGGGATCGCCGTTCTCGTGTCCAACGCGGTCGCCGCCGGCTGGGGTGCGATTGGGTGGCTGCGCAAGGACGCGCGGGCCTCGCTCGCGTTCTGGCCGATGCTGCGCGTGGCGCAGGCGACGGTCGTCGTGCAGGCCCTGCTCGGCTTCCTCTTGCTCGCCCGCGGCGCCTCCGCGCCGGACGGCCTGCACGTGGCCTACGGCGTCTCGCCGCTCGTGGTCACGGTCATCACCGAGGCGATGCGGGCCGGCATCGCGCAGCGCGAGCTCGATGACGTCGAGGACGTCGACGCGCTCGAGCGCGGCGAGCAGATCGCCCTCGCGAAGCGCGTGGCACTTGGCGAGATGGGCGTGATGACGGTGGGCGCCCTGCTGATCCTGACGCTGGCGCTACGCGCGTATCAGACGGGGGGCTGAGTCGAGCGGCTGCCAGCCTTCGACCGCAAGCTCTCGACAAAAGTCAACGAGAGGTTGACTTATGTCGAGAGCCTCCGTTCAGGGCACCTTCTTTGCCGTCGTTCGCCCCGCCCGCGGCGCCGCTAGTCGTGCGAGTGGTCGTGCGCGTGCTCGCCGTGCTCCTCCCCCGCCTCGTGCGTGTGCGGGTGGGAGTGCGTGACGTCGCCGTGAGAATGCTCGTGCTCGTGCTCGGTGTGCTCGTGTTCGTGCGAGCTGTGCGGGTGCGTGTGCTTGACGTCGCCGTGTGAGTGCTCGTGCGAGTGGGGATGGTCGTGCTCGTGCTCCACGTCTACCTCCTGGTCGCCTCCTCCAGCGGTAAGTCTTGCGTGTTGTCGGTGGCGGGGCGTGGCCGCGGCGTGATCCGGTCGAGTGCGAAGCCGGCCGGCAGCTCGAGGTCGTGGCGCGCGAGCAGCTCGGTGTCGGCCAGCAGCTCGTGACAGCCGGCGTCGGCGACGATGCGCCCGTCGGCCAGGATCACCGCGCGCTCGCACAGCTCGGCGGCCATCGGCAGGTCGTGCGTCGTGAGCAGCATCGTCCTATCGATGCCCTCGAGGACATCGAGCAGCTCGCGCCGTGCGCGCGGATCGAGGTTCGCCGACGGCTCGTCGAGCACCAGCAGGCTCGGGCGCATGGCCAGGACGGTGGCGATCGCGACCCGCCGGCGCTCGCCCATCGACAGCTGATAGGGCGCGCGCTCGGCCGCGCCGCTCATGCGGACGGACGTGAGCGCTTCGCGCACGCGCCGCTCGACCTCCTTGGGTGGCAGTCCTTGGTTGAGCGGGCCGAAGGACACGTCCTCGGCGACCGTCGGCATGAAGAGCTGATCGTCCGGGTCCTGGAAGACGAGGCCCACGCGCGCCCGGAGCGCGGCGAGCGTCTTGTCTCCGACCTGGAGCCCGGCCACCTCGAGGCCTCCCTCGCCGCGCATCAGGCCGTTCAGGTGCAGCATCAGCGTCGTCTTGCCGGCACCGTTCGGGCCGAGGATCGCCACCCGCTCGCCGTGCTCGATGTGCAGCTCGACGCCCTGCAGCGCCATTCGGCCGTTCGGGTAGCGGTAGCTGACCCCCGTGGCGTGAACGGCGCAGCTCACGCGACGACCTCGGCCGCGACGCGCAGCGGGACGAGCAGCGTCAGCACGCCGGCGACGAAGGCCACCTCGGCTCGCCCGAACACGAGCGGGACGAGCCGCGGCATGCGCCCGTTATACCCGCGCGCGAGCATGGCGACGTAGACGCGCTCGCCGCGCGAGTAGGTGCGCAGGAAGAGCGCGGTCGCCACCCGGCCGAGCGCGGACGCGTGCAGCGCGTTCCGCGGCTGGTAGCCGCGCGCGGCGAGCGCGGCGCGCATGCGCCCCACCTCCTCGACGATCACGAACAGGTAGCGGTACATGAACGCGGCGATCAGGACGAGCAGGCGCGGCACGCGCAGCGCCTCGAGCCCGCGCAGCACCGAGGGGAACGTCGTCGTCGCTCCCAGCAGGACCGCCGCGACGGTCCCGATCGTCGCCTTCGCGGCGACCGCCGCCAGCGTCTCGAGGCCGGCCTCGTGGATCGTCAGCGGGCCGAGCGAGTAGGTCTCGCCGCCGGTGCGGAAGAGCGGAATGAGCAGTGCGGCCACGAGGACCAGTGGGAGGACGAAGCGGGCGCGGCGCCAGATCTCCGTAGGGCTCACGCGCGCGAGATGGGCGACCGCGGCAAGCACGAACGCGCACGCGACGAACACCGGCCACGCCGCCACCGGCGTCGAGACGGCTATCAGCGTGACCGCGACGAGGCCGAGGATCTTCGCCCGCGGGTCGAGCCGGTGAACCGGGCTGGCGGTGTCTCCCGCCAGCCCGGTCAGCTCGAGCGAGTGGTTGCAGAGCGCGCCCATGAGGGGCCGTTCAGGCCGGCGCGCCTCGCGGACCGGCCGGGTCGGCCCGCCGCCTGAGAAGCCAGGCGATCCCCCAGCCGAGCGCGAACACGCCGAGCGTGCCGACGAAGCCGGCCACGCCGGTGGCGACGCGCTCGTTCTCGATCCCGGGGAAGGCGTAGTCGGGGATCGGCGAGTCCTGCTGGAGGCTGTGGAGCTTGCCCTGGTCGAGGAACGCCTTCTGCTCGGCGACCTTCTCGAGGCCGTCCGGGTTGGACGACGCGAACGGCGACACGGCCGTCGCGAGCCCGACCGCCAGGGCCAGGGCGATCGCCACGAACACCCCTGTCGGAAGCTTGCGCATCTCAGGCCCCCAATCCGATCGTCTGCCCGAGCGGCTCGGCCGCTGGCTGCTTGAGCTCGTCGGGCGCGAGCGCCCCGAGGTCGGGCCGGGAGACCAGCACCGCGCTCACGGCGGCGACCGTGATGATCGCCTCCCCGATGCCGATCAGCGAGTGCACGCCGAGCATCGCCGGCAGCGAGGTGCCGAGCGGGATCGTGTTGGACACGGCGAGCTCCACGCTGGTGGCGGCCGCCCCGATCATCACGGCCAGCCAGGAGACGACGCCGACCACAGTCAGAAAGGCCCCGCGGTTGTGGGGGACGACCTTCATCGCCGCCGCCACTGCCAGGCCGGCGAGCAGCGCGCCGAGCACGCCCATGTTCAACACGTTCGCGCCGAGGGCCGAGATGCCGCCGTCGGCGAAGGCGAAGGCCTGCACTGCGATGACCACGGCCATCACCAGGCAGGCCAGCCACGGTCCCAGCAGCACTGCCGCCAGCGTCGCGCCGAGGAAGTGGCCGCTGGTGCCGCCGGCGATCGGGAAGTTGAGCATCTGCGCGGCGAAGATGAACGCCGCGAGCACGCCCAGAAGCGGCACGCGCGCATCGTCGAGCTCCACGTTCGCGACGCGGAGCGCGTAGGCGACAGCGGCGATCGCGAGCACTGCGCAGGCGAGTGCGACCCCGCCGCTCAGGAAGCCGTCCGGAATGTGGAGGGCTATCGGGATGTCGAGCATGCGCGGGTCTCCTTCCTTGGAGGGTCAGGTCTCCTCGCGGGCGCAGTCCGCGCAGAGACCGAGGATCGGGAAGTGGCTGAAGCGGGCCTCGTATCCGAACTGCTCGTGGATCAGCGCCCGCACGCCGTCCATGTCGGACGGCTCGACAGCCTTGACCGCGTTGCAGGAGTCGCAGACCAGATACTCACGCTCCTGGACACCCGTCGGCATGTACAGCCCCGGCCCGTGGCCGAAGTGACTGTGCCGGACGAGGCCGACCTGCTCGAGCGTCTCCAGGTTGCGATAGACCGACGCGAGATCCGAGCGCGGCAGGCGGCCCGCAAGTCCGTCGGCGACCCGCTCTGCCGTGATCGGTGCGTCCGCGGCGTAGAGGGCCTCGAGCACGAGCCGGCGGGCGGAGGAGATTCGCATCCCCTTCGCGCGCAGTGCCTCGATGGCGGTCTCCACGTCAGGAGCCTCGAGGGAGGGACCTGTGTGCGGTGCGGTCACGTCATACCCCTACGGACGAGAGCTTGAATCGGATCATTCGCAATTGCAAGTCATTCACATTAAGGCCGGGAGAGCGTTCACCGTCAGGAGGCAGCCAACCCCGACGATGACCACGGCGGAGGCCGCCGGGAGCGCGGCAGCGACCCGGCTGAGGGCCGCGCCGCCCCCGCCGCCGAGGCTTGCGCGGCCGAGCCGCGGCAGCAGTTTGCGCGCGTAGACGACGGCCAGCCCGAGCCCGGTCAGCGTCCCGGCGAGGCCGAGGCTGAACGCGACGATCAGCAGCAGTCCGAGCGCGATCTCGTGCTGCGCGATCGCGCCCAGGAGGACGACGAGCGCCGAGGGACAGGGGATCAGGCCGGCCGCCGCCCCGAGCCCGATCAGGCTGCGCTTGGTGACCGTGTCGTCGCCGGAGGGACCGTGGTCGTGATGGTCATGCTGGTGACGGTCGTGGTGGTGGCTCCCGTGGTCGTGCCCGCGGCCGCGCAGGTGGTCCATGAAGTGCTGGAAGCCCGCGCGCGTGAGCGAGTGGGAGTGACCGTGGTCGTGGTGGTCGTGATGATGTGAGTGGTCGTGGGGCTGCGATTCACGGCGGGCACGTGCCCAGCGCACGCGCGAGCGCAGCACACCGAGGCCGATCGCAACCACCAGGGCACCCGAGATCAGGTTGAGCCACGGGTAGAGGTCCTCGGGCAGGATGTACTGCGACAGCGCGAGCGTGACGAAGCCGAGCAGGAACACGCCGATCGTGTGCGCGATCGTGACCGTGGCCCCGAGGGCAACCGCGTGTCGCGGCTTGCCCTTCGTTCCGACGAGATAGGCCGCGACCATCGCCTTCCCGTGGCCCGGAGAGAGTGCGTGCACGGCACCCCACCCGAAGGCCGCCAGCAGCAGGATGAAGAGGACGCCCTCGCCCGCCGCCGCGCGCTCGAAGAGCCCCGCGAAGCCGTCGCTCCCGGTCCGGCTCGTCGACACCTGGCCGGCGCCCTCCGAGCGCGGCGCGCTCAGCGTGCCGTCGCCCGGCGTCACCGTGAAGGAGGCGTCGCGGCGGTCCAGCGGGCTGTTCAGGAGATCGTCTGGATAGCGACGCAGCCCGTTCGTTGGATCGCCGCTCGGTGTCTGCGTGCGCACGGCCGTGCCCTCACCGGGCGCCGCGACGATCGCCTTCCAGCCGACTCGGTCCTCGAACGTGTCGTCCTCGAGCCTGACCTTGCGTGGGGAGTCCACCGGCGCCTGCAGCCGCACCACGAGGCGTGTCGTCTTCAGGCCCCCCGCGCCCGGGGGGAAGCTGAGATCCGGCTGGCCGACCCTGCGCAGAGCGGCCTCGCTGCCATCCACGCTCAGGCTGAGCCTGCGCTCGACCTCGGCGAGCTTTCGCTCGAGCACCTCCGCGCGCGCCAGGGCGCGCTCCTGGACCGTCGGGATCTCGGCCTGGTCGAGGACGTAGCGCACGTCCACGCGGTCGGCAGAGATCGAGACCGTGGACAGGTGGTTGATCGAGAAGTTGCCGAGCGGGTGCGCCTGGGCGCCCGGCGCGGCGATCGCGGCGATCGCCAGGGCGATCAGCGCGAGCAAGAACATCCGTGCCTTCACTTGAGTCCCTCCTCGAGGAGCGTCGCCGCCGCGGGCGACAGGGCAGCCCGGCCGCGCCGGGCGAGGTCGAAGCTCGGCGCGGCCGCGGCGGGCCTGCCGGCCCGCTCGAGCGCGACGGCTGCGTGGAGGCGATAGAGCGGATCGCGCGAGCCGGTGCGCAGGGCGCGGCGGGCCCAGATGGCGCCGGCCTTGGGCTCGCCCGCGCGCACGTAGGCCCAGCCGAGGGCGTCCACCGAGCGGATGCTCGGTGCTCGCTCCACCACCTGCCTGCCGAGCGCGATCGCCCGGCGCGGGTCGCCGTATTCGGCCTCGAACAGGACCGACTCGGCGTCGGGCAGGGTCGCCGCCGCCCTGTAGAGCCGCTGCTGCGCACGCGCCGCAGCGAGCGAGCCCTCGGCGGCCGCCGCGCGCCCGCGTGCCTGCTCGACCTGGGTGAGCAGGCTGAGCGTGGCCGTGAGCGGCAGTTGCGCGGAAGCGCGACGCAGGCGAGCGGCGGCTCTCCCCAGATCGCCGCTCGCCGCGTCGGCGCGCGCGAGACCGACCATGCCGGCGGGATAGCCGGGCAGTGATCGGAGCGCAGCCGTGTAGGCGAGCCGCGCCGCGGCGACCCGCCCTCGTTGAAGCTCGAGGTCGCCCAGCAGCACACGCACGTAGGCGACGTTCTCGGGGTCACCGCCGCCTGCCGAGACCGCGAGGCGCATCGCCTCGACGGCACCCGGAAGGTCGCCGGTGAGCTCGCGCAGATATGACACGCGCGAGTAGGAGGTGAGGTTCGGCTTGATGTCGAGCAGGTCCTGGAGCGTCCGCTCGGCGGCGCCGTAGCGGCCCAGCTCGATCTGGGCGTCGGTGATCTCCGGCAGCGCCGCCACGAGGCCGGGCGCCAGCCGCTTCGCCTCCAGCCCGCGCTGCAGCTGCGCACCGAAGTCATGCCGCAGGCCGGCGAGCGTGCCGGCGCCGAGGACCGCATCGATGTTGCGGGCGTCGCGCCGGAGCGCGGCGTCGAAGCTGCGGTCCGCTCGGGAGTAGAAGCCAGGGTCGCCGGTCTCACGCGCGCGCTGCAGGTACGCCTGACCGAGCGCCGCGTAGACGCCGGCGCCGGCATCGTCCTCGCGCGCGGCCCGCTGGAGGATCGAGATGCGCTCGGCAACTGTCGCCGCGGGCGGGATCTCGACGCCGGTCGCGGCGCCGCCGGCCGGCAGCTCGAGCTCGCGGCCGCCCTGGAGCGACAGGACCACGGCGAGCGTGACGGCGAAGGCGGCGAGCGGGGCGAGGATCTTGAGGAGATTTGGGCGAAGAGCTGTCATTGAGAAGTCCTCTGGGGAGAAGGGATCCGCCCGGCCCGGCGGCCCGCCCGCCACGAGGGCGGGCGGGCACCGGTACGGGGGGTGTTACGGCAGCTGCGCGGGCGGCGGCTGCGGCACGGGGGCGTGCTGCGGCTCGATCCGCTTGAGCGAGCTGTTGAAGCCGTCGTTCGCGAGCCCGACGTACGGGAACGCGGAGCGGAGCGGCTTGTCGTTCTGGTCGACGCCGTCCCCGAGCGGAATGTTCTTCGGGGGCGACAGCAGAGCGCCGGCGATCACGCGGAGCTCGATGTCGACGACGTCGTCCGTCAGACGCCGGCCGTTCGGGAACCCGGCGAGGTCACCCGCCAGGACGCCGAAGCGGTTCGGCTTGGCCGACGGTGCCACGCCCAGGTTCAGCTTGAGCGTGTCGGCCGCGGCCGGGTTCTTGCCGATCTGCGTCAGTCCGGGCACGCCGGTGAGCAGCGCCTGGACGATGTCGGTCCGGTTCGTCTCCTGGATGCCGAGGCCGAACAGCGCGTTGAGGATGCGCGCCGGCTCCGGGTTGAGGGCGAACTGGCCGAAGTTCTTCGCATCGTTCGCGGGGGACGTCGCGTTGAACTTGTCCTTCTTGCCGATCGGGACGATCACCTCGTTGATGAGGGGATTGCCGAGGCGGCTGACCTGCACGTAGCCGTTGCCACCGCGCTTGCGCTTGCTCGGCGAGAGCACGGAGCCGCGCTTGCGCTCGGTGGTGGACCACACGCCGACGACCGCGTTGCCCGACTTCATGTCGGCGACCTGCTTGCCGTCGCGCGTGACCTCACGCTCGGGCACCTGCAGCACGAACGACTTCGTGTTGTAGCCGGCGACGTCGTCCTTGCCGCCGCCCTGGTTGCCGAGGCCGATGTTCGGCCGGCCCGGCTTGTCGATGTTGATCCCGTCGAAGATCGCGCCGAGGTCGACGAAGAACGCGTCGTCCGCGGGGGTCACGATCGTCTTGCCGCCGCCCTTCAGCGGGGTGACGCCACCGGCCTCCACCTGAGCGAAGTTCGGGATCGTCTTGGGGCCAACGTTGTCCGGAACGACCGGAGCGTTGTTGGCGATCCGCTTCGAGCCGACGAGCTTGCGGTTCTTGTAGGTCTCCTTGTAGAGGTCATAGGTCTGGACCAGGTTCAACTTCTGGTCATTGACCGAGGTGACCCCAGGTGCCGCGTACAGGAACGAGTTGGGGTTGCGGAACTTCGTATCGAAGTCCCAGCGGTAAGCCACGTCCTCGTACCCGTCGCCCGTGTTGTCGATCTTCACGTAGTAGCGGGCGTTCTCGTCCAGCGGGTAGAAGTTGGGTCCGCCGGCGGGATCCGCGAGTGGGATCCAGTTGGCGACCACCGTCAGGCTGCCCGGGGAATCTGGAGCCGTGAAGGCCCAGACGTCCGTGTTGTCCGCTGTCGGGTCCTTGAGGATGTTGGGCGCTTCACGATGGCTCGAGCCGATGCTCAATGGCACCGCCACCGCGAGGGCCAACAGGGCCGCGAGAAGCGAGAGTCTCTTCATCAAGAGCTCCTCTTGAATCGTTGGGCCAGGGGGTTGTCCCGGGCACTCACTGGGCGATTCATTCGCGGCGCCCTTGAGGTTGGATCACTAAAGAAAGTCCTGCATATCACTTACTTTTGTGATTGACTCGTAACTGCAACCGGCTCGCACCACACATCGGAGTAATCCAGATTGCAAGTTGGCGCGTAAGACTTCACCGATACCTGCGTTGGAGACGGTGGATGGCCGGATTCACCCCTCGTGAGCATTCGATCAGTGCCGATGTGGCGCGCCTCAAGGAGGCGCGTGACTTCGCGCAGCGCTGCGCCGCTGACTTCGGCCTCGGCGAGGACGACCAGTACCAGGTCAAGCTCGCCATCAGCGAGGCCGTCACGAACGCCATCCAGCACGGCTCCTCCTCGTCGAGCGACCCGATCGAGATCCGCGTCGCCGAGGAGGCGGGCGCGCTCGTCTTCGAGGTGAGCGACACGGGACGCTTCCGCCCCCGCGTCCGCCGCGGGGTCATGCCCGAGTCAGGCCGGGGCCTCGAGTTCATGCGCCTGCTGATGGACGAGGTCGATCTGCGCGCCGGCGCGAACGGAACCCTCCTGCGCTTCTCGAAGCGGCCGCTGCTCTGAGGAGGGTTTGGCGCCCCGACGGCGGCCATTCGCCGCCGAAAGAGGACGACCGCCGGGCGAATCCTTCGCTATGGGAGGTCGTCACCGGCCGTCGCCGGGGCAGAGCTTGATTCGCCGCCGTGCGATGTGGTCCTCCCGGCTGCCAATTAATATGGCCGCCCGTGCGCCGTCCGCTCGTCATCGCCGTCGCGCTCGCCGCGTCCTTGCTCGCCGCCTGCGGCGGGGAGATCGAGGTCCCGGAGGACGACACGACGGCGCACCGCGGGGCTGTGCTCTTCAACCAGCGCTGCTCCGGCTGCCATTCGCTCGATGCCGCAAACGCCTACGGCTCGAAGCCCGAGGGCGATATCCAGGGTGGCGAGCGTACGAACGGTCCCAACTTCAACGTGCGCAAGGAGAGCCGCGACGACGTCCTGTTCGCGATCCGGAACGGCGGCTTCTCCGGGGCGATCATGCCCGCGAACATCGTGGTCGGCGAGGACGCCGAGGCGGTGGCCGACTTCCTCTCCCAGTACTCGGGCGGGGGCGGCGGCGGATGATGCGGGCACCGGCCGGGGCCGAACCACCGTCGTGCTCGACCTGAGGCAGCTCCGCGAGGATCCCGAACCGGCGCGCGCGGCGCTCGCCCGGCGCGGCGTCGACCCGGCGATCCTCGACGAGGCGCTCGAGTTCGACGAGCGGCGCAGGGCGCTGCTGCCGGAGCTCGAGGAGCTGCGCCGAGAGAAGAACGAGGCCTCGAAGCGGATCGGTGAGCTGCAGCGCACCGGCGCCGACGCCGGCGAGGCGATCGCCGAGGTGCGCAGCGCCTCCGGCCGCGAGAAGGAGCTGACCGAGGAGCTCAGGTCGGTCGAGGAGCGTCGCTCGGCGGCGCTCGCCGCACTCCCGAACCTGCCCGACCCCGACGCGCCGCCGGCCGACGAGGTGCTGCGCGAGGTCGGCGAGCCGGGCAGGGAGGGACGCGACCACGTCGAGCTGCTCGGCGGTCTCGTCGATCTCGAGGCGGGGGCGCGCGTCGCGGGCTCGCGCTTCGCGTACCTCAAGGGGCCGGTCGTCCGGCTGCAGTTCGCGCTCGTCCAGTGGGCGCTCGACCTGCTGGGGGAGAAGGGCTTCACACCGGTCGTGCCGCCAGTGCTCGTGCGCGAGCAGGCCCTCTTCGGCACCGGCATGCTGCCCGACACCGAGCAGCAGATCTACACGGTTCCCGACGACGAGCTGTACCTGGCCGGCACCTCGGAGGTGCCGCTTGCGTCGCTCCACGGCGGCGAGATCCTCGGCCCGGGCGAGCTGCCGCTCCGCTACGCCGGGGTATCGACGTGCTTCCGCCGCGAGGCGGGCACCGCCGGCAAGGACACGCGCGGGATCTTCCGCGTGCACCAGTTCGACAAGGTCGAGATGTTCTCGTTCGTGGAGCCGGACCGCTCGCGTCGAGGAGCATGAGCGGCTGCTCTCGATCGAGGAGGAGATCCTCGGAGCGCTCGAGCTTCCGTATCGCGTCGTGAACATCGCCGTTGACGACCTCGGCGCATCGGCTGCGAAGAAGTACGACCTGGAGGCGTGGTTGCCCGGGCAGGGCCGCTTCCGCGAGCTGACGTCGACCTCGAACACGACCGACTTCCAGGCCAGGAGGCTCGACATCCGGCAGCGACCGGCCGCCGGTGCGGCGCCGCGCCACGTGCACACGCTCAACGGCACCGCCGTGGCGATCGGCCGGACCATCATCGCGATCGTCGAGAACCACCAGCGGGAAGACGGCAGCATCGCGATCCCGGCGGTGCTCCATCCGTACGGCGCCCCCGAGCGCATCGCCGCCGCGGACGGCGCCTAGGATTCGAGCCGCCCTGGAGGGGTGGCAGAGTCCGGTCGATTGCAGCTGCCTTGAAAGCAGCCGGCCTCGCAAGAGGCCCGGGGGTTCGAATCCCTCCCCCTCCGTACCAGCCAGCTAGGGTCCGGGCGTGCCCTCGGCGCACGCGCCAACCCGCACGCTGATCCAACACCGCGCCCGGGCCGAGGAGATCCTTCGCGTCTTCGCCCGCTACGGCGTCGCGCACATGACCACGCGCAACGTGCATCTGCGCCTGGCCGACTTCCTACCGCTCGACCTGGTCCACGCGGGGGACTCGATGAGCGACGGCGAGCGCCTGCGACTGGCGCTCACGGAGCTCGGGCCGACCTTCATCAAGCTCGGCCAGGTGCTGAGCACGCGCATCGACCTGGTCGGCCCTGACGTCGCCGCGGAGCTCAAGTCGCTGCAGACCGAGTGCCCCGCGGACCCGCCCGAGGACGTGCGCCGCACGGTGGAGGAGGACCTCGGCAGGCCGGTCGACGAGGCCTTCTCACGCTTCGACTTCGAGCCGCTCGCGTCGGCCTCGGTGGCTCAGGCGCACGAGGCGGTGCTGCACGACGGCACCGAGGTCGTCGTCAAGGTCCAGCACGCCGGCATAGCTGATGTCGTCGCCGCGGACTTCGACATCCTGGAGGCGCTCGCCGCAGTCGTCGAGGAGCACGACGAGTCGGTGGCGCTCTGGCGCCCGCGCGGAGTGGTCAAGCAGCTGCGCCGGACCGTGATCGCCGAGCTCGACCTGGCCCGCGAAGCGGGCACGCTCCAGAAGGCGCGCGCGAATTTCAGCTCGGAGCCCGACGTGCACATCCCGGAGCCCTATTTGGAGCTGTCGGGCCCGCGCGTGCTCACGATGACGCGGCTCACCGGGCGCACGCTCGCCGAGGTGGCGGCCGACAGGTCGATCGACCGGCGCGCCTTCGCCCTGCGCGCCGCACGGATCTTCCTCGAGATGATCTTCCGCGACCGGCTCTTCCACGGCGATCCGCACCCCGGCAACGTGCTCGTCGAGAACGGCGCGGACGGCCTGCGCTACGGCATCCTCGACTGGGGCGAGGTCGGCACGATCGACCGGGCGCTCGAGGACCGGCTGAGTGCGTTCATCCTCGCCGCCGCCGGGGGCGATCACGGCGATGCCGCGGACAGCCTGCTCGACCTCGTGACCGCTCCCGGCCACCTGGACGCCGACGCATTCCGCCTGGACGTCTCGGACTGGCTCGCCACCTACGGCTCCGGGGGTGCGGAGTCGATGGATGTCGCCGCGGCGGTTGAGGACATCACCCGGATCGTCCGCGAGCACCGGCTGCGGATGCCGCCCGACCTGGCGATGCTCGGCAAGACGCTCATACAGCTTCAGGGCGACCTGGCCATGGCGGGGGCGGAGTTGCGCATCCAGGATGCCGTCGGCGACTACCTGCAGGAGCTGATCCGGCAGCGGCTGTCACCCGAGCGGCTGGCGCGGCGCGCGCGCCGGACGGCACACGACTGGGACCGGCTGGTCCAGCAGGTGCCCCGCGACCTCACGGCAATCCTCGAGGCCGTGCGCCTCGGTGAGCTCGACGTGCCACTGCGCGTCGACAGCCTCGACCGGAACGTCAACCGGCTCGTCTACGGAATCCTCGCGGCCGCGTTGTTCAGCGGCGCCTCGAATCTGTGGGCGCGCCAGGCGCCGCCGCTGACCAAGCGCGGTACCTCAATTCCCGGTGCCGTCGGAACGATCGCCTCCGCGGTGATCGCCGTACGGGTCCTGCGGGCCTCCCGGCGCAGCGGCGGCGTCGGCTGAAGGCGCAATCGAAACCGCAGTCGCAAATTCGATCTCAAGGTCGCCCTCTGGCCGCCCGATAAGGGCTTGGACTGGCCTGAAGTAGCCAACCTAGATCTGGTCTCCTCGCGGGAGGCCGAAGGAGGACCCGATGTCTCTGACACGCCATCTGCGCGTGGCGGTGATTGCTGCCGTTGCGTGCAGTGTCACGCTGCTCCCAAGCGTTGGGGAAGCGTTCGCCGCCACCAGCAGCACCACCCGCCTGTACGCGTGCGTCAAGCGCTCGAGCGGCAAGGTGAAGTTCGTCACCAAGAAGACTCGCTGCAAGCGCGGCCACAAGAAGGTTTCTTTCAAGGCGCCCACCGGCAAGGCCGGCAAGACGGGCGCGCAGGGTGCGCAGGGGCTTCAGGGCCTGACCGGCCCGCAGGGTGCTCAGGGCCCGCAGGGTCCGGCCGGCGCCAACGGCGCGACCGGTGCTCAGGGCGCGGCTGGCGCGCAGGGCGCGACCGGTGCTCAGGGCGCAGCTGGCGCGCAGGGCGCGACCGGCGCTCAGGGCGCAGCCGGCGCTCAGGGCGCGGCTGGCGCCGATGGTGCCCAGGGTGCGCAGGGCGCCCAGGGTGCGCAGGGCGAGCAGGGTGCGCAGGGTGCGCAGGGCGAGCAGGGTGCCGCAGGGTGCCCAGGGCGAGCAGGGGCCGCAGGGCCTCCAGGGCCTGCAGGGTGAGCAGGGCCCGCAGGGTGAGCAGGGTGAGCAGGGTGCGCAGGGTGAGCAGGGCGCCGCAGGGCGAGCAGGGTGCCCAGGGCGAGCAGGGTGCCCAGGGCGAGCAGGGTGCCCAGGGCGAGCAGGGCCCGCAAGGTCTTCAGGGCCTCCAGGGTGAGCAGGGCCCGCAGGGTGAGCAGGGTCCCCAGGGCGCGAACGGCGCCAACGGCGCGAACGGTGCCGACGGTGCCCCGGGCTCCCAGGGTGACCAGGGTGCCCCCGGCGCGAACGGCGCCGACGGTGCCCCCGGCTCGAACGGGTCTGACGGTGCCCCCGGCTCGAACGGCGTAAACGGCGCCGACGGCGCTCAGGGCCCGCAGGGTCCGCAGGGTGCACAGGGCCCGCAGGGTGCGCAGGGCCCGCAGGGCCCCGCCGGTCCGGCTGGCCCCTCGAACAGCCAGATCCCGGCCACGTCGCCGGTGACTGACACCGACGTGCAGGCCGGCGACGTCGTCACCGACACGACCGACTGCCCGGCGGGCAAGGTCGTGCTTGGCGGCGGCGAGCTGATCGCCGTGGGTGCCGGCGGCTTCACCGGAGGCGGCCCGCGCTTCTACGTGAGCACGTCGCGCGCCATCGACGCCGACACGTGGCAGGTCTCGCTGGTCGCCGGCTCAGATTTCAGCGGCACCGGTACGCAGGACGAGGCAACGGTCACGGCGCAGGTCATCTGCACCGCCTGATCAAGAAGTACGCAATCAAGCAAGCGGGAGGCCTTCGGGCCTCCCGCTTCCCGCTTTCGGAGGAACGATGAAGATCCGCCCCATCATCACCATCGGACTCACACTCACCGTCGCGTCGCTCGCAGCGTGCGGCGGGGGTGACGACGAGAACTCCAACGCCGACCGGTTCGAAGGCGCCGAGAAGCACGTCGCGGCTGTCGTCGACGACCTGCAGAGCGCGAGCCGCGAGGCCGACACCAAGACCATCTGCCGCGAGCTCTTCACTGCGGCCCACGCCACCCGCGTTGCAAGCGGCGCCGGCGTGAGCTGCGAGTCGAAGGCCAAGCAGGAGATCGCCGTGCCGGACGAGACGATCGAGGTCCAGGGCCTGATCGTCGATGGCCAGACCGCAACGGCGCGGGTCAAGGAGCAGACCGGCAAGGTCTCCACGCTGGCGTTCGTCAAGTCGGACGGCGCCTGGCGCATCGACCAGATTCGCTGACCCTCCCGTAACGACGAGGGGGCGCCTCGCGGCGCCCCCTCGCTTTACGTCGAACGTCGTACTGCGATCAGCGAACGACGAGGCCGCCCTTGTACTTCCAGGCCTTGCCGCGCTTGCTCTTCTTCGCCTTCTTGGCCGACGTCGCGTCGGTCAGTGCGCTCTTCGAGCGCGCCAGCGTCCACGTGGCATGAGCCGCGGCGTCGGACATCTGGTCCAGCGCCTCGTGGTTCAGGTTGAAGAACGTGTCGCACGCCTGGTGGTAGCACGGGTCGAACGGCAGCCCGGTGACCCCACCGAACACTTCCTCCTGCTCGGCGCTCTTCTCCACCTCGGCGCCCGTGAACAGGCCTCCGGCCGCGATCCCGTTCGTGATGAACGGGCCGTAGTCGGAGCGGCCGTCGAATGCGGTCGGCTCATAGGCCAGGCCCTGACGATCGAAGTAGCGGTTGAACAGCTGCTCGATCTGGCCCGAGCCCGCCGGCGCGCCGCTCGGCGGCGGCGGTGAGTCGGACAGGTCGCCGTCGTACACGAAGCGCACGAAGTTCGGCGAGCCGATCATGTCGAAGTTGAGATTCGCTTCGATCTGATCGTCCGTGCCGTTCTCGACCTGCTCGTTGACGTAGGCCGTCGAGCCCACGAGACCGGCCTCCTCGGCGCCCCAGAAGGCGAAGCGGAGGCGGTTGCGCGGGTTCTGGTCCAGCTTCGCGATCTGCTCGGCGATCTCGAGGATCCCGGACGACCCGGAGCCGTTGTCGTTGATGCCCGGGCCCTCGGGGACCGAGTCGAGGTGCGCGCCGACCACGATCGTGCGGTCCTTGTCGCCCTTCGGGCTGTCGGCGATCACGTTCATCTCCTCGTTGGGAGTGGTCGTGGCGTCGACAACGATGTGCACGGTGGCTCCCGCCTGGGTCGCAAGCGCCTCGCCGATGTCATTGCTGATCATCGCGGCGGGGATGTCGTTGGTCGTGGGAGCGACCGTGGGAATCGGGGCCTCACGTCCGTCCGTGCCCGCGACGCCGTCGTTGAAGATCAGCGTCGCGCCCGCCCCGGCATCCAGTGCGTTCTGGTACTTCTGCGTGAACGGGCAGGTGCCGCGCTGGATCAGCGCGATTGCGCCCGCGGGCATGCCGGCGAAGTCCGCCGGGTCGCAGCCACTGACCCCGCTGCCCGCGGGGGGCGGCTGCGGGACCGTCGTGTGGCCGGCTACGAAGAGCGGCCCGCTCACGTCTCCGGAACCGGAGAACCGAGCGACGATGTAGTCGGTTCCCTCGACGTAGGTGGCCTCATTGCCGGCATCGGTCCGCGCGAAGGTCGACGGACCGTTCAGCTCCCAGCCCGGGAAGTCGAACGGATCGAGCGTCACGCGGTAGCCGGCCCGCCGCAGGCGGTTGGCCACGTACTGGACCGACGCGTCGTAGCCGGGTGTGGTTGCAGCACGAGTTCCCTCGTTCGCGATCGCGATGTCCTGCAGCGCGCGCGCATGCTCGAGGACGCCGTCGACGGTCACGCCTTTACGGAGCTTTCCGGTGTTGACCTTGTCGATGGCGGAGGCTGATGGTGCAGCGACAATCGCGACGGCAAGCGCCGCAATCGCTGCGATAAGGGCTTTTCTCACCCTTCCCCTCCTTTGATTGACTTGCCCGTCGGGCTTGTGGCCCAGGCGGACCAGATGGTGTGGCGCCACGGGGGTCTCCCGGACGCAACGGCGGAGCGGTACCCGATGCGCTCCGAGGCCAAACGATGGGCGCGGCTATCGTGGCCTCATGGCACAGGGTCCCTTCGGTGAACTCGTGCAGAGCGAGGCGGAGCTCAGGGAGGTCGTTCCGCCGCCCGCCGACGACTCGCCTCCGCTGCGCAAGCAGATCGACCACCTCGACGAGCACTGCCGCGACTTCATCGCCCGTTCGCCGTTCTTCCTGCTCGCCACCGCCAACTCCGCCGGCGACTGCGATGCCTCACCGCGAGGGGGCCCGCCAGGCTTCGTCCAGGTGCTGGACGAGCGCCGGCTGGTGGTGCCCGAGTACCCCGGCAACCGGCGCGCGGATTCGCACCTCAACCTGCTCGAGAACCACCGCGCCGCGATGCTGTTCGCGATCCCCGGCCTGCGCGAGACGCTCCGGGTGGCCGGGCGGGCCTGCATCACGCGCGACCAGGGGCTGCTGGCTGAGATGGGCGTGAACGGGCGCACGCCGAAGCTGGGCATCGGGTTGGAGGTGGACGAGGCCTTCATCCACTGCGCCAAGGCGTTCATCCGCTCGAACCTCTGGGACCCGGAGAGCTGGCCGCAGGAGCTTCCGTCGGCCTCGGCGATCCTCCGCGACCACATCGACGCCCCGGACGTGACCGTGGCCGAGGTGGCGGCGCGCCTCGAAGAGGGCTACGCCAAGAGGCTCTACTAAAGGCCCGGGAGGAGGCCGAGCGCCTCGTTACGCTTGTCGGAGGCCCTCCCTCCGACGTGATCAGTCCCGAACAACTCGCCTCTGCGCTCGACCGCATGGACTCGCGGGATCGAGAGCTGCTCGCGCTGTCCCTGCGGCGGCGCGTGCCCGACGACGATCTCGCGCGCATGTACGACGTCGACGCGTCCGAGGTCGCGCGGCGCCGGGCGGCGGCGATCGACCGGCTTTCCGGCGAGCTCGGCATACAGCGCGGCGAGGACCTCGGCGCGGTCCTCAAGGCCTTGCTCGAGGACGACATCTGGAGCGCCACCGGCGCGCCCGTGGGCGCGGGCGAGGAGTTCGCCGCTGACGGCGCGGCGGCGCCCGAGCCGGAGAAGGAGCCCGAGCCGGTCGTGGTGCCCGTCCCCACCGAGCCGGTGCTTGAGATGCTCGCCGCGCGCGAGGGCAGGGAGCCGCCCGCGGCGAAGGAGCCGGCGGCGGAGCCGGAGTTGCCGAAGGAGCGCCGCATCCCGCACCTCGCCTTCGCGCTCTTCGGCATCGGACTGGCGGCGCTGCTCGGTGCCGTCGCGCTCGTCGGCATCACCGAGCTCGGGGACGACGGGCAGGCGTCGGTCAGTCGCGACGGCGCCGGGGACGACGGCACGCGCCACTTCGTCCCGGAGCAGAGCGGGCCTGCGGCGGCGCCGTTCCCCTCCGAGCCGCAGGAGTTCTCCTGTTACACGACGGCCTACGTGCGGCGTCCCGCCATGCTGCGGCGCAAGCCGGCCGGGAAGCCGCTGATGCGCCTCGCGGCCAAGACCGAGTGGGAATCTCCGCGAGTCTTCGGCGTCGTGCGGCGCGAGGGGGACTGGCTCGCCGTGCAGGCGCCGGAGCTCCCAAACGGACGCGTGGGCTGGCTCAACAGCCGCGATGCGCGGCTCGACTGCACGACCTGGTCTTTGCACGCCGACCTCTCCAAGCGAAGGCTGTTCGTGCGCCGCGAGGGCCACACCGTGCGCACGCTGCCGATTGCCGTCGGCCGGTCCACCAACCCGACGCCGAAGGGACGCTTCGCGGTGACCGACAAGCTGCGCGTGACCAACTCGGCCTCTCCCTACGGCTGTTGCGTGCTGGCGCTCACCGGGCACCAGACGAACCTGCCGGCGGATTGGCCCGGCGGCGACCGGCTCGCTGTGCACGCGACGCAGGACGTCACGAGCATCGGCCAGGCGGCGAGCCTCGGCTGCATGCGCTCGCACCCCAACCAGGTGCGCTGGCTGATCGAGACGATCCCGCTGGGCGCGCCGGTCTTCATACGCTCCTGAATCTCACGGCGCGGGCGGTCGTAGCGTTCCTATGAGTGTGAAGCTGCCGCCCTTCCAGGCCCTTCTCGACGAGCACCGCGTCGACGTCTATCGATACCTGGTCGCAACCGCCGGGCCGAGCGACGCCGACGACGTGTTCCAGGAGACCTGGATCGCGGCGCTGCGCGCCTATCCTCGCCTGCGCCGTGCGGACAACCTGCGCGCCTGGCTGCTGCGCATCGCCCACAACAAGGCGATGGACGCCCACCGGGCACGCGGGCGGCGGGCGTTTCCCATGGCCGAGCCACCGGAGCTGGCGAGCGACGCGCCCGTGCTGGACGGGCGGCCGGAGCTGTGGGAGCGCGTCCGGGAGCTGCCGGCGAAGCAGCGGACGGCAGTCTTCTGCCGCAGCGTGCTCGGGATGTCCTACGCCGAGCTCGCGGTGCTGCTCGAGTCCTCGGAGGAGGCGGCGCGGCGGAACGTCCATGAAGGGCTGAAGAGACTGAAACGGGAGCTGAGCCAATGAGCGAGATCGAGACCATGCTGCGCCGTGCGGCCGCGGGCCTGCCGGACGTGGTGCCTGACGTGGGGGCGCCCGCCGAGGCCGCGGGGCTCGTCGATGTGGCCTACACGTCGGTCGACTCTCCGCTCGGCCCGCTCGTCGTGGCCGCCACCCCGCGCGGGCTCGTGCGGGTGGCCTACGCCGACAACGAGGCTCCCGACGAGGTGCTCGAGGAGCTGGCCGCGCGTGTGTCCCCGCGAGTGCTCGAGGCGCCGGCCAGGCTCGACCCGGTCCTCCGCGAGCTCGACCAGTACTTCGCCGGCGACCGGCGCGAGTTCGAAGCGCCGATCGACTGGTCGCACCTCGCGGGCTTCACCCGGAAGGTCCTGCGCGCGACAGCGCGCATCGGCTTCGGCGACACCGGCACCTACCGGAGCGTCGCCACGGGCGCCGGCAGCCCGCGGGCCGTGCGCGCAGCCGGCAACGCACTTGGCGCCAACCCGATGCCGGTGATCGTGCCCTGCCACCGCGTGTTGCGCACCGGCGGCGCGCTCGGCGGCTACACGGGCGGGATCGAGCGCAAGCAGTTCCTGCTGCGGCTCGAGGGCGCGCTCGAGTAACCAGGGGTTGACCTGAAGTGCACTTGAAGCTGTAGCCTGGCTCGCTTCGTGCGCGGACCGGGAACAACCGAACAATGACCACCACTCAGACGGCCACACGGCAAGCGCCCCAAGCGCTCGAGGGACGCAGGCGCTGGCTTGCTCTCTACGTCCTTTGCCTGGGCGACGTCCTGATCGTCCTCGACTCGACGATCGTGAACGTCGCCCTTCCCTCGATTCAGGCCGACCTCGGCTTCTCGGAGTCGTCGCTCGCCTGGGTCGTGAACGCCTATTTGCTCACCTTCGGCGGCTTCCTGCTACTCGGCGGCCGCCTCGGCGACCTGTTCGGGCGCCGGCGGCTGTTCCTGCTCGGCCTCGTGCTATTCACGGTCATGTCGCTCGCGTGTGGCCTGGCCGGCTCGCAGGAGTTCCTGGTCGTGGCGCGCGCGCTGCAGGGGTTCGGCGGGGCGATCGTGTCGGTGGTCGCGCTGTCGCTGATCATGACGATCTTCACGGATCCCGCCGAGCGCGCGAAGGCGATGGGGATCTTCGGCTTCGTGCTCTCGGGAGGGGGAACGGCCGGCGTCCTACTCGGCGGTGTGCTCACAGACCTGTTCGCGTGGAACTGGATCTTCCTCGTCAACCTGCCGATCGGCATCGCCGTGTTCTTCCTCACCCTCTCGCTGCTGCCTGATGACAGAGGCGACGGCGAGGACCGGCGCCTCGACATCACGGGAGCCGTCACCGTGACGGCGGCGGTGATGCTCGCAACCTATGCCGTGATCAACGGCAACGAGAACGGTTGGACCTCCGGCCTGACGCTCGGCCTGCTCGCGGGCGCAGCCACCCTGTTGGCCGTGTTCATCACCGTCGAAGCGCGAGTCGGCTCGCCACTGATCCCGCTCGGTCTCTTTCGCAAGCGCAACATCCGGGTAGCGAACGTCGTCGGCGCCCTGATGGCGGCATCGATGTTCGGCTGGTTCTTCCTGCTCGCGCTCTATCTGCAACGGGTGCTCGGCTACAGCCCGCTGGAGGTGGGGCTTGCGTTCCTGCCGACCACGCTCGTCATGGGTTTCGAATCGATCGCCCTGTCCGACCGCCTCGTCATGCGCTTCGGCATCAAGCCTCCGCTCGTGGTCGGGTTGACCTTCTTCGCGATCGGGCTGCTCTGGTTCACTCAGGCGCCCGTCGACGGAGATTTCGTCGCCGACGTCCTCCCGGGCATGCTGCTCATGGGCATCGGAGGCGGGATCACCTTCAACCCGCTGCTGCTTGCGGCCATGGGCGACGTCGACCCCAGCGACTCAGGGCTGGCGTCGGGCATCGTCAACACCGCCTTCATGATGGGCGGAGCGCTCGGGCTTGCGGTGCTCGTGGCCGTCGCCGACTCGCGTACCGAGACGCTGCGCAGCGCCGGCGACGGAGCACTAGCCGCGCTCACGGGCGGATACCACACGGCGTTCCTGGTGGCCGCCGCCTTCGCGGCGACCGGCGCGTTGCTCGGCCTGTTGCTTCGTCCCGTTGCGGCGCCCTCGGGTGAGTTCGTGCAGGCGCCGGACTAGCGACCCGGACCCGGACGGCGCGCATACCCCAGAGAAGCGGAGAGGGAGGGATTCGAACCCTCGATGGAGCGTGAACCCCATACTCGCTTAGCAGGCGAGTGCCTTCAGCCACTCGGCCACCTCTCCGGAGAGCGTCGATGGTAGCCGGGGGAAGCTACCCGGCGACGCTCACTCCTCTGTCTCTGTCGGCTCCTCGTCCGCGAGGACGCGGTAGAGGTCGCGGCGCGCCTGGTTGAGGATCTCCTTGGCACGCTCGATCTGCGCGTCGTCGCCGGCCATTGCCACCTGGGCGGCTGCGGCGGCGAGCGGACCGATCAGCGATCGGACCTCGAGGCGGCCCGGGCCGAAGCCCTCGGCCGACCTGGTCCACGGCTCGCCGAGCTGCTCGCGATGCTCCTCGACGTAGGTCTTGCCCTCGTCGGTGAGCTCGTACGGGGTGCGGCCCTCGCCCGCCTGGGGGCGGATCAGGCCCTCGTCCTCGAGCAGCGCGAGTGTCGGGTAGACCGACCCCGGGCTCGGCCGCCAGGCGCCGTCCGAGCGTGTCTCGATCTCGCCCATGAGGCCATAGCCCGTCATCGGGCCCTCGTCGAGCAGGACGAGCACGGCCGCGCGCACGTCGCCGCGGCGCATGCGCCGCCGGCGACCGCCGCCGGGGTGTCCCCAGCCGCCGTGCATGCCGTGTCGGCCCCTCATAGCGTCCCAGTGGTGGCCCGTGTGACGGCCACCGCGGTGCTTGAAGCGATGCATTGATTTCTCCTATCTTTGAAGATCACGATGCATCAACGATATATCGTTATGTCCGAAGCGTCAAGGGCTGGACCTCGCGGGTCCTCCGCTACCCTCTACCGACCGAGCGCCCGTAGCTCAGCTGGATAGAGCGTCGGTCTACGGAACCGAAGGTCACAGGTTCGAATCCTGTCGGGCGCGCTAAGAAGACCCGCTAATCGAAGCCTTTTCTGCGGTGCCCTCGGCGCCCCTCAGTGGGACTCCATGCGCCGTGCTACCGAGCCGCTACCGGACTGAGCCAGAGCTGGGCCAAACCGACGCAGGAGTCACCCGCGTAGCCCCCTGCACTGCGGCACCGTCGTGGGGGCTAAGACCTGTTCTGCTCGGCGGGTCTCGGGCCCGAGTCGGATTCCTGGCAACCGAAGACGGTTCGTTCGAGGCGAACGCCGGCGCCCTCGTGCACGTCCGGAAGCAGGTGCCCGTATAGGTCAAGCGTCATCTGGATCGAGGAGTGTCCCATTTGCACCTGGATGTACTTCGGGTGGTGCCCCGCTGCGACGAGCAGCGCCGCGAAGGTGTGTCGCAGGTCGTGAAACCGGATTCGGGGGACGCCCGCCCGCTCGCATGCCGGGACGAAGACCCTCATCTTAATCGTGGCTGGATCGAGCGGCAGAGATCGGGCGCTCAGGAAGATGTGGCTTTCGCCGTCGACCCCCGACGGCTTGGCCTTCCTGAGCGCCTCGAGGAGCGAAGGCGCAAGATCGATTCGGCGAACGCTTGTCCTTGACTTCGGCGGCAAGAGCTGCCCCTTGTAGTAATTCCGAGCGACGCGTAGTTGGTTGCGCTTCCAGTCCACGTCCTGCCATTGGAGCCCTTGGATCTCGCCTCGTCGGACCCCGGTGAGAACTGCAGTCGCGTAGTACAGGCGGTAGGGCGGATCAACGGCGTCCAGGAAGCGCCGAATCTGCTCCGGCTCCCAGACCTTCATTTCCTTGTAAGGGACCCTCAGGCGCGGGACTTTCTCGGCTGGGTTGGCCCCGAGGTGGTTGCTGTCAACGGCGTGACTCAACATGAACTTGAGCTGGGCGAGTGCATGGTTCACGGACGCTGGCGAGAGGCCGCGCTCGGTCAAGGTGGCGATCCACGCATGAATCGAGGCGGCTGTAATGGCGCTGAGACGCAATGGGCCGAACTCAGGGACCAGGCTGCTCCGAAGCTGAGATTCGTACCCGACGATGGTCGACGGCTTGAGGCGCGGGCGTACGTACTCTGCCATCCACTTGTCGGCGAACTCGGCGAACGAGATGTCAACGACATCGCGGTAGGCGCCCCGATTGATCTCATCCAATCGGCGGCTCAGAACCCTTTCAGCTTCCTTCTTGCTCGGGCCGATCGTCTCGAACTTTTGGGTCCCGTCGGGCAGGCGATACTTGATGGCGTAGGAGAGGCGTCGGCCGTCCTTCCAACGTCGCTTGATCACGCAGCCCCTAGCCACGGTGTTCGCTCCGGGGGCCGATCTCAACGAGCGCGTCCTCCACCTCTGACAGGCGAAATCGCAGATACCGGCCCGCACGGAAGTGGGGAAGTTGGCCGGCGGCCGTGGCGGCATAGACCCAACTCCGACGGACACCAAGGTGCGCTGCGACAACCTCGACAGCCACGAGCGGCTCTCTGGGTGACCGGGGCGACGGGAGCTGTCCCGGCCTCATTCAGCGATCATATCAGAAACCTATGTATATCATAGGCAGACGATGGGCTAAAAATAGGGCATGCGCGGCGAGGGCCAAACACGCTTCGACTTCACACTGGAGGAGTTTCCCGAGCGTCAGATCGGGGTGTCGCTTCCCACACCGCTTGACGTCCGGCTCGACGTCTTAGTCGAACGTGCAATTGAGGCGGGGGAGAGAACGACACGTAAGGAGGTTCTCGCGGCTCTTATTCTGGCCGCTCCGGAATCTGGCGATGACCTGGCTGCAATGCTGAAGAGAGTTCGGCTCGCGACGGCTACATCTGCGGTCGTCGAGGGAGCTGACACGGCACGCTTCCTCGTGGACGAGTCCGCACCTCCGGGGCCGCGAGCTCTGCGGAAAACGCCCAATCGGAAACGGCGCTCCTAGCCAGTCTCGCCGGCCGTGAGGACCGCGACACGGGGGGAATCAACCTCTGCCTCCGCTAGCAGCCGGGCAATATCCGTAGCGGTCAGTGCGATTGCCTGAGCAAGGCTGGATGCCTCGAGCGTGAACTCGATCCTCACGCAGCGCGCGCGAGAAGCAGAAATGCGCAAAACGCGGTGGTCGCGTGCTGCCGGCGCCTCATGCACTTTCCTCGCCGCACGACTGAGCGCGCGACCGTAGGCAAAGGGGTCTGAGGGCACGTCAACGAGCGACCACGAGACTTCGTGGATCGCGGAGTTTCGCGATGCCTTGTTGGCTGTCATCCGGTCTCCTTAGTGGGACGATTGGTTAGTTCCCGGGCCAAGTCGCGTACGCGGTTCGCCTCTGCTCGAAGGCGGATTCGGAACCACCGACTGCCTCGCCCGCTACGTGTGTCGCCGAGCTCAACGAGCGCGCGCCAGCGTCCTTAGCTCAGCGGCGAGCGCGAGCCGCTGTGCGGTGAGCTGTTGATAGGCGCAGTCGGGGCATAGGACGGCGCCACTCGTCCTGCGTCGGTCCCGGAGATAGATGACTGGGCTATCGCACCGCATGCATCGTGTGCCAACGAGAATAGGCACTGCCTACGACTATAGTACATTAGACGTATGTTTGCTTGAGGGCTAGCTTCCCGACCCGAATGGCTAGCCCAGATGATGAGCTAGCACTTGGTCCGGAGACGCGCATCGGCATCGCCTTACCGGCGCCCCTGAGTGTCCGGCTCGATGTGCTCGTCGACCTTGCCAACCGGGCGGGTGCACGTACAAGCCGGAAGGAACTGACGGGAGCGCTCCTATTGGCGGCCCCCGAGTCGGGCGACGGCTTGGCCGAGCTCATTCGGGTCCTACGGACCGCCCGCGTACGCGACGCCTTCGTGCGCGATCATCCGGAAGAGGCATTCCTCGCGCCACCGAAGGCGAAGCCCGGCCCGCGCGCACGTCGACCTACCTAGCGCGCGAACCCAGGACGGAACACAAGCTGCCCGCGCACCGTCCGCCGGCTGGTGCTCGCGGGCACCGAGCCGCGGGGCGGCGAGGACATGCAGGGCTCGCCCTGCGCAGCAACGATCGGGATTCTGCTGTGCGGTCCGCGCCGGGCGTCAGCGTCAGGCCATCAGGGCTGCGGAGTCGACCTCGCCGGCGGCCTCGGGCGCCTGCACGGCGAAGAGCAGCTCGAGGTATTGGCGCAGGTGCGCGAGCTGGGCGCGCAGCGCGGTCGCGTCCTTTGTGGCGCGCGCGAGGATGAAGCCGCCCTCGAAATAGTGAAGACCTGGTCCGCGAGCGACGGCAGGTCCACCTCGGCCGCCGGCGGGTGCGTCCGTGTGGCCGCCTCGAGCTTCGCGAGCAGGCGCGCGCGCCAGAGGCCGATCGAGTGGGCGATCAGGGCGTCGCTGTCCTCGCCGGCGAGCTCCCGCTCGTAGATGAACGAGACGAAGAGGCAGCCGGGTGGAGCTGCGGCAGATCGCCGGCCGCGACCTCGAACAGACGGGCGAAGGCGACGACCTGCTCGGCCGGCGTGGTCTAGCGTGGGGTGCGTGACCGCTTCGCAGAGCAAGCGGGAGGCGATTGAGGTCGCCGCGCGGCCGTTGCGGGAGCTGCTGCGTGAGGAGCACGACGAGATCGCCGCCGCGCAGCGGGCGCTGAGGCAGGCCGAGAAGGCGCACGATCGTGCGATCGAGCTGGCGGAGCGGCAATTGCGGGCGGCGGAGACGGCGGAGCCGCTTGCGTCCTATGGTCACCGGGTGGTCCTCTACGCCGACAGGGTGAGCACGGCGGACGGGAACGACGACCTGACGGCGGAGGTGAGGGCGTGGGCCGAGGTGCTACCGGAGGCGGGGCGGCTCTCCCGGCGCGGGGTGGTCCTGGTGATCGAGGCGCCGACGTGGCGGCGGGAGGTCGCCTTCCCCGCTGGGATGAGCGAAGGGTCCGGCGGCTGGCCGAGCAGATCGAGTTCGCCGCGGGCAATGTGGACGCTGGTCCGCGGGGCGGCTCGAGCCGAGGCCGAGCCGGCGGAGCGAAGCCTCGGGGAAGCGCGTGCCGGCCGTCGCGCGGTGGAGGAGACCCGCGCGCTGCTGCACAGACTGAGCGACCTGGTATATGAGGACGAGGACGTGATCGACATGGCGCCGGCGATCAGCGCGGGCCACGACGGCGTGCTGGTGGCCACGGATCGGCGGCTTCTCTTCATCTCGGTTCGGCGGACGCTCTCGTTTCCGTACGAGGAGATCTCCTCGGTGGGGCTGAAGGGGAGACGGCTCGGACGCGCCTGGCGCTCTCGACGCCCACGGGCAAGGGCGTCTTCAGCGGGCTTGCGCCACGGCATGCCGCCGACATCGCCGACCTGGTTTGCAGCCGGATCGGCGGCGAGACGGCGGCCGTCCAGCGCGCGAGCGCAGACCTCAGGCGGGACTGAGAGAGGGGCCTCGCCGCTCGGCGACCGGTCCCTGCAGCGCGTGCCCCGCGCGGACCGGGGCAGGCATCAACGCCGCGGCCACGAGCACGAGCAGGAACGCGATAAGCCGCGCCGCGACGACGAGGAAATCGTCACCCAGCGGGTCCCCGAAGACAACGACGCCCGCCAGGATCGTGGACATGTTCGCGGCGACGGAGGTCACCGCGATCACGGCCACGCCGTCGCCGATCTGCAGGCTGCGGGCGGACGCGAAGAAGGAGGCGACCGCCGCCGTCACCACGAGCGCGGTCCAGGGACTGACAAGCGCGCCGATCCCGCTCTCGAGATCGCCGCTCAGCGCCTTGATCGCCACGTCCGAGATCCCGAAGCCGAGCCCCGCAGCCGCGCCGAGCAGCACCCCGTACTGGGCCCTGACCCGCTCGACGCGACCCGAGAAGATCAGCAGCATCCCCACCGCGATCGCGACGCCCTCGAAGATGATCATGGCGCTCGCCGGAGTAGTCGGAATGGTCGCCCTGGGGACTCTGGCCGGTGAGCCCCAGGAGCGCTAGTGAAACCGCCACCAAGACGATCCCGACCCACTGCCGGCGGCCGAGCTGGAACCCGAAGAAGCGCTCCGCGAGCACGGCGAGCAGCACGAACCCGCCCGCCAGCACCGCCTGGGCGAGCGAGAGCGGCAGCAGCGTGAGCGCGCCGACATGCGCGAGGAAGGCAGCGACCGCCACTAGCCAGCCGATCGTCCACCACTTCGAGCGGAACAGATCGATCGCGCTGCGCAGGGGATGGCGCATGTCCACGTCGGGCGCCGCGACGGCACCGCGGTGCTTGTACAGGAAGGCGAGGTTCGTCCCGAGCGCCGACAGAACGGCACAGCCGAACCCCACAATGGCCGACGTTGAAAGCGCGGTCACTCAAACGCCCCTGCCCATCCTCCCACCACCCGCGCCGCCGCGGCGATCGAAATAATCAGGTCACGCGCCTTCACCGCGGGCGCGCAGGACGAGCTCGACGCGGGCCCCGAGGCGCGGCCGCCGCGGTGGCTGCCGCCCGACGAGGCCCACCACCGTCGCGGGCGCGAGTCGCCACCCTCGTCTCCGACCTCGACCACCGCCGCGTGATGGAGGTGCTCGACGGCCGCATCTGCGTCGGGTGAGCGCTACCTGCGCTCCCTCCCCGAGCGGTACTGGCGGGCGA
>CAVTZF010000027.1:0-16098 GCA_963739095.1 uncultured Thermoleophilaceae bacterium | reverse complement strand
GGTGCCGCGCGCCGGGTGACCAAGGGAATCCAGCCGGTGTGGGTTCCCCGCCGCTGAAAGTCGTTTCACTGCTCCTCGGCAGGGCGAGTGCGGTCGTGCACGTGGTGCGCGGGCTCCGCCCCGGCCGAGGCGAAGCGCGGTCCACGGCTCGAAGCGGCTCTGCACGGCCACCGGTCCGCCCTTGCCAGAGCTCTCGCCGGCGGCGGCGATCACCTCGATCACGTGAAGGTCGAGCGCCGGATAGTCGAGCGGAGGGCGCTCGGCAAGGAGCGATTCAACGGCTTCGTTCAGGCCGGCGGTCCAGAGCCAGGTCGCGTCGGACGGTTCGCTCAGCTCCCAGGCGCCGGCGCCTGTGCGCCAGACCTCCAGTCCTTGGGGATCCCAGTCGTCGCCGATCATGTTCGCGGTGCCCGCGGTCCCGTACAGCTCGATGGCGGGACGCCGGTAGGCGAGCGTCACGTGCGAGGCCAGGACCGAGGAGAGCGCTCCCTGTTCGTGGCGAAGCACGAGCTGCCATGTGTCCGGGTCCGAAACGGAGTACGACCCGTTCCCAGCGTCCTCGCGCTCCGGACGCGCCGTCGCCGAGACCGCCGTGACCTCCCTCACCGGGCCGAGCAGCGCCGCGAGGCTTTTCAGGTTGTAGATGCCGACATCGCCGAGCGTGGCGAGCGGCTCCTCCTGGTACCAGCGCGCCCAGCTGGACCCGGGGTTGCCGTAGTGGGCACGGGCGGCATGCACGTCCCCGATCTCCCCATCCGTCACCAGCGACCACAGCCGGCGGAATGACCCGCTCAGATGGACGAACGGCGCCGCCAGCAGTAGCAGGCGGGCCTCAGCGGCCGTCCGGAACAGGGCCTTCGCGGTCTCGACGTCGTGTGCCAGCGGCTTCTCGCAGACGACGTGGCGCCCGGCGGCGAGCAGGCTGGCCACGAGCTCCGGATGGGTGGCCGGCGGGGTTAGTACGACGACCAGCTCGACGCCCTCGTCCGCCAGCAACTCGTCGATTCCGGCCACGACCGGCACCGTCGGCCGCCGGCGCGCGAGATTCGCGCGCGCATGCTCGGAGCGGGCCACGACCGGTCCCGCCTCGGCGCGGCCCCGCCCGGCGAGTCCGTCGAGCGCCTGGAGGTAGGCGGGCAGGACGTTGCCCGCTCCCACGAACCCGACCCTGACCGGCCCGCTTCCGGTGCGGTGAGGGCTGTTCATATGGTGCTAGCGTATGGCAAATGGCGATCCAGGAGTCGACGGCCACCGTCACCGCGGTCAAGCCCAGGATTCAATCGGTCGCACGCGCCGCTTCGCTGCTCAACGAGATCGCGCGCAGCCCGGCGGGGCTGACCGCTCAGGAGCTGAGCACGGTGACCGGACTCAGCAGAGCGACGACCTACCACCTCGTTCAGACCCTGGCGGCGGTTGGCTACATCGCTGCCGGCGCTGACCGGCGCTACCGGATCAGCATCGGCGCCGGCGCGATCGTCGAGGGCTTCGAGCGCCACGTCGTACCGGAGGATTTCCTTCCGCTCGCCCGGGCGCTTGCGCAACGGACCGGGGAGACCGCGTACGTGGCCGGCCGCTCGGGTCCGGAGCTCGTGCTGCTCTGCAGCGTGCCCGGCCACCATCCGGTTTCCGTCGCCAATAGCGCGATCGGCTCGATAGAGCACGGGCACGCGCGCGCGAGCGCCAAGCTTCTGCTCGCTCTTGCGCCCGAGGATGCCCGCGAGCGTTATCTCGCGGCGAACCCGCTCACGCGCATGACGGGGCGCACGATCACCTCACGCGGGGAGCTGCTCGAGGAGTTCGAGCGGATCCGCCAGGCCGGTTACTCGAGCGACTTCGAAGAGTTTCACGAGGGCGTCTGCTGCTTTGCGGCTCCTCTTGCCCGCGGCGCGGCTCCGTACGCGCTCGCGCTGTCGGCGCCGACGGCCCGCTTCGAGGCCAATCGCGACGGGTACCTCGCCGCGGTGCTCGACATGGCTGGCGAGCCTGATCGCATCATCTGAACTGAATCTTTTTATTTGACTTGGCTGTTCCGCGCAGGATACGGTGGGCGCGGCGATGGCGGTATCGCAACTTGCCCCGACCGAGTTGCTTGACGCGTATCGGTCCATGCTCACGATCCGGCGCTTCGAGGAACGGGTGCTCGACTTGCGAAGAGCCGATGTCTTCGCCGGATCGGTTCACCTGTGCGCGGGCCAGGAGGCGGTGCCTGTCGGCGCGCTGGCGGCGCTCGACGAAGGCGACCGTGTGGTCGCGACCTACCGCGGACACGGCTGGGCGCTCGCGTGCGGGGTCCCGCCTGAGCTGTTGATGGCGGAGGTCTGCCAGCGCGCCACCGGGATGAACGGCGGCCGCGGAGGGTCCGCACATCTCATGGCGCCCGAGTTCGGCCTCCTCGGGGAGAATTCGATCGTAGGAGCGGGCGTCCCCATCGGCGCGGGAGCTGCGCTCGCCGCCCAGGTAACGCGACACGGGCCGCGTCGTGGTCGTCAGCATCGGCGATGGGGCCACCAGCCAGGGCGCCACCCACGAGGCGCTCGTCTTCGCCGCCTACCGCAAGCTGCCGCTCGTGGTCGTATGCGAGAACAACGGCTGGTCGGAGTTGACCCCGATCGACAAGATCGCTCAGGTGGCCGATCTCTCCGCGCGGGCGGCCGGCCTCGGCCTCGAGGGCCAGCGCATCGACGGGAACGATCCGGCCGCCGTCCGAGAAGCCGTATCCGAGGCGGCATTGCGGGCACGGTCCGGTGAGGGCCCCACCTTCATCGAGGCGCGCTGTCACCGGCTCTGGGCGCACTACAACGCAGACCCCGAGCACTACCGGCCGGCGAGCGATCGTGAGGCCGCCGAGGCCGCCGATCCCGTGGCCGGCCTGAGACGACGCCTCTCGGACGCGGGAGTCGCGGACGGTGGGCTCGTTCGGCTGGAGGACGAGGTCGCGGAGATCATCGACGCCGCGGCACGAACCGCCACTGCGGCCGACGCTCCCGATCCCGCGGGCGCCGCCGCCCACGTCAACGTGTCTCCGGCCGCCGCCGGGGATACCGGCGAGCCGGCAGAGGAGCTCGAGCTGACCTACGGCAAGGCGGTCAACGAGGCGCTGCGCCGCGAGCTGGCCGCGCGCCCCGAGGTGCTCGTCTACGGGGAGGACGTCGGCCATGCGGGCGGCATCTTCGGCGTGACGCGTGCGCTGCAGCAGGAGTTCGGCGAGCAGCGGGTATTCGACATGCCGATCGCCGAGGCCGCCATCCTCGGGTCCGCCGTCGGCGCCGCCATGGAGGGCCTTCGCCCGATCGTCGAGATCATGTGGGCCGACTTCATGTTGGTCGCGCTCGACCAGCTGATCAACCAGGCGGCCAACGTGCGCTATGTGAGCGGCGGACGGCACGGGGCGCCGCTCGTCGTTCGCACCCAGCAGGGCGCGACGCCCGGGTCATGCGCCCAGCATTCGCAGAGCCTGGAGGCTCTTCTCGCGCACATCCCGGGGCTGCGGATCGGGGTGCCGGCGACCGCACAGGACGCGCACTCGATGCTGCGCGCGGCGGTCGCGGACGATGATCCGGTCGTCCTGTTCGAGGCGCGTGCGCTGTATGGGCGCAAGCAGATTGTGAGCCTCGGAGGCCGCCGCGAGGGCGTGGGCGGAGCACGCGTCCGGCGCGAGGGGGGCGACTTGGCGATTCTCAGCTGGGGGCGAATGGCGCTGGCGGCCGAGGAGGCGGCGTCTGCGCTCGCCGAACGTGGCATCGAGGCGACGGTGGTCGACCTGCGCTGGCTCTCGCCACTGGACGACGAGGCCATCGCCGCAGCGGTGTCACGTGCGAACCGCGTGTTGGTGGCTCACGAGGCGAACGTCACCGGGGGCTTCGGCGCGGAGATCGCGGCCCGAATTGGCGAGCGTCACTTCGGCGACCTGGATGCGCCGGTACGGCGAGTCGGGGCGCCGGACGTGCGCATTCCCCCGGCGCCGGCGCTGCAGGAGGCGCTGCTGCCGTCGGCTGCCTCCATAGAGCGTGCCGCGAAGCAGTTGGTCAGCGAGGACTAGAGACAGAGGGAGAAGAGGGATGCGTTACGAGCAGTGGGTCATGAGGCAGACGAGCCGGCGTCGGTTTCTGCAGCGGGCAGGCCTCGTCACGCTGACGGTCGGCGCGGGCCCGGGCCTGCTGGCGGCGTGCGGCGATGACGACGACGACGGCGGGGATCAGGCCGCGAGCACGACGTCCGAGGGCCCGGCGAAGGCTCCGCCGGCGAGCGGGCGGGTCGACTTCCTCTCCTGGGAGGGCTATGACATCCCAGACCCGCTCAAGCCGTGGAAGCAGGCAAACGACGTGACGGTCAAGGCCACCTACATCGGCAACCACGACGAGATCCAGACCAAGCTCAAGGCGGGCGGCGCCGGCGCGGGCTACGACATCATCACGTACTACCAGGGCTACAAGCCGCTCTACCAGGAACTCGACATCCTGGAGCCGCTCGACGAGCAGAAGCTGCCCAACCTGAAGAACCTGTTCCCATATTTCGCGAGCAAAGAGGGGAACTTCTGGATCGACGCGGACGGCACGCGCACCGGCGTGCCGTGGACCTGGGGCTCGATCGGGATCACGATCGACGGGCGGCGCGTCAAGTCGATGCCCACGTCGTGGCTGGACCTGCTGGAGCCCGAGTTCAAGGGCCGCGTGGCGGCGCCCGACGACCCCGTCGGCTCGTTCACGCTCGCCGCTCACGTCGAGGGCTTCGACCCGTCCAAGACCACCAAGGCCGATGGGGAGAAGGTGTTCGACCTGCTCTCGAAGGTCGCGGCGCAGACCACCGGCATCTCGCCGTCGTTTGGCGACGCCACTACCAAGATGACCGCGGGCGACGCCGACGTGTGCTGGCAGGGGTGGGCAGCGATGAACGAGTTCGCGGCCGCTGCCGGAGTCGACTCGTTCGAAACCAAGGTGCCGAAGGAGGGGAGCTTCTCCTTCTGCGATGCCTACGCCCTCCCCGCGGGAGCCGACAACGTGGACTCGGCGCTCTCGTGGATGAACGAGTCGCTCGACCCGAAGGTCAACGCCGACGCGGCCGTCGTGCTCGTCGGCGGGGTGACCGTGGCGGACGCCGTGGCGAACCTGCCGAAGGACATCGCGGGCCTCTACGCCTACGAGGACCTGGACGCCCTGCTCGATCGGTCGCCCTTCTACAACAACCCGCCCGTCGAATCCGACGAGTTCGTCACCTTCGAAGAGGTGCAGAAGCGCTGGCAGGAGATCAAGGCAGAAGCCGACGCATGATGAGGAGGCTGCCGGGCCCGCTGGCGCTGACCGCGCCCGCGACGGCCGGGCTGCTCGTCTTCTTCATCGCGCCGCTGATCGCGTTCGGGGTGTACTCGTTCCTGACGGGCTCGCTCTACGAGGTCAAGGCGCCGCTGACGCTCGAGAACTACAAGGAGGTCGTCGACACCCACTCGAACCGCACGCTCGCGCGCAACTCGCTGATCGTGGGCGGCCTGGCGGCGTTCTTCTGCGTGCTGATCGCGCTGCCGATGGCGTACTGGCTGCGCTACGCGGCCGGGCGCTGGCGCGGGCTCGTCCTGTTCCTGATCGTCGCCTCGTTCCTGGCGAGCTATCTGGTGCGGATCTTCGCCTGGCGCTCGATGCTCGGCAGGAACGGCGCGATCAACCGCGGGCTCGAGTCGATCGGAATCATCGACGAGCCGCTCGACTTCCTGCTCTACAACCGCTTCGCGGTGACGATCGCGCTCGTGCACATCTTCCTGCCGTACGTGGTCCTCGTGATGTACGCCGGGCTCGCTCCGCTGCAGCCCTCGTACCTCGAGACGGCCCAGGATCTGGGGGCCGGGCGCGTGCAGCGCTGGCGGCGGGTCGTGCTGCCGCTCGTCGCGGCGCCCGCGGTCAGCTCCTTCCTGTTCGTGTTCGTCCTATCGGCGGCCGACTACGTGACCCCGCAGCTGCTCGGCGGGACGAACGGAGTCATGCTCGGGGTGCAGGTCCAGGTGGCCTTCATCGGCACCGGAGACTTCGCGTACGGAGCTGCGATCGCCTTCGCGATGCTCGCCGGCTTCCTCGTCTGCTACGCCCTGATCACGCTCGGCCTACGGCTCACGAAGCTCGACAAGATCCGGTTCGCGGCATGACGGCGACCCGGCGCAGCCCGCTCACCGGCGCCTTCACCTTCGCGGGGCTCGTCTTCCTGTGGGCGCCGCTCTTCCTCGTCTTCCTGTTCAGCCTGCACTCGACCGGCTCGCTCACGTTCCCGTTCCAGGGCTTCTCGACGCGCTGGTACGACGAGGTCTTCTCCAACGAGGAGATCCGCAACGCCGCCCGCAACAGCCTGATCGTCGCGACCTCGACCGCCGTCCTGACGCTCCTGCTGGGCACCCTCGCGGCCTACGGCCTGACGCGCTCGACCTCACGCCTGCGCGGCCCGCTGTCGTTGCTCTTCTTCCTGCCGATCACCGTGCCGGGGCTGTTCATCGGCGTCGCGCTGCTCGTGGCCTTCACTCGCATCGAGTTCTCACTCTCACTGCTGACCGTCACGATCGCTCACCTGGTGTACGTGTTCCCGTTCTTCTTCCTCGTCGCGCGGGCGGCGCTCGAGCGGCTCGACCCGGCGCTCGAGGAGACCGCCTCGGACCTGGGCGCAAACCGCTGGACCGTGTTCCGGCGCGTGACACTTCCGCAGGTCTGGCCGGTGCTGGTGGGCGCCGCTTGCCTCGCGTTCGCGCTGTCCTTCGACGAGTTCGTGATCACCTTCTTCGTGATCGGCCCCGACTCGACGCTGCCGATGTACATCTGGTCGAGCCTGCGCCGTACGATCGACCCGAGCATCAACGCCATCTCGTCGCTGCTGCTCGCGTTCACGATGCTCCTGTTCGTCGTCACGTTCCTGCTCACCACCTGGAGCGAGCGCCGCCGCCGCGGCCGCGGCCTGGCCGAGGATCCGCTCGTGTTGACCGGTCCCGTGGAGGGGGCGAAATGAGCGCCGCCGAGTCGCGTGTGCGCCTCGAGGGCATCTCGCACCGCTTCGGGTCCGAGACCGTGCTGCGCGACATCTCGCTCGAGATCGCGCCTGGCGAGCTGCTCACGCTCCTGGGACCGTCCGGTTGCGGCAAGACGACGCTGCTGCGCATCATTGCCGGCTTCGAGCGCCCGTCCGAGGGCCGCGTCCTGATCGACGGTGAGGACGTGACCTCGCTGCCCGCCAACCGGCGCCCGACGAACCTCGTCTTCCAGCGGCCCACGCTCTTTCCGCACCTCGACGTGTTCGCCAACGTCGCCTTCGGGCTGCAAGTGGCGCGCGTCGGGCGCCCCGAGCAGCGCGAGCGGGTGTCCGAGGCGCTCGCTCTCGTGCGCCTCGAGGGCTACGAGCGGCGCCGCAGCCACGAGCTCTCCGGCGGCCAGATGCAGCGTGTCGCCCTTGCCCGGGCGCTCGTGAACCGGCCTGCCGTGCTGCTGCTCGACGAGCCGCTGTCCGCGCTCGATCTGAAGATCCGGCTCGAGATGGAGGTGGAGCTGCGCCGCGTCCACCGCGAGACGGGCGCGACCTTCGTCTACGTGACGCACGACCAGCGCGAGGCGATGGCGCTCTCGGACCGGCTCGTCGTGATGGATCAGGGACGGGTGGACCAGATCGGCTCGCCCACCGAGATATACCGTTGCCCTACGACGGTCTTCGCCGCGCAGTTCGTCGGCGACGCCAACGTTCTCCCTGTCCAGGTGCTCGAGAGCGGTGACGGCCACGCGTTGCTGCAGGTGGGAACCCACACGCGGCGGGTCGAGTCGACCGGCGTCGATCCCGGGCCGGCCTGGCTCGTGCTGCGCCCGGAGGCGGTCCGTGTCAGCGGTGCCTTCACCGCCAACGGGAGCGCGGACGCGCTACCCGGCGTGGTGCGCGACGCGGCCTACCGCGGCACGGGCTTCTCCTATCGCATCGAGCTGTCGGCGCTCGACGTATTCATCAAGGCCGAGACCCGCGGGGCCGTCGGCCACGAGGTGGAACAGCCCGTGTCGGTGGACTGGGACCCGGACGCCTGCTGGCTTCTCCCGCGCGAGGAGGAGGAGACCGTCGCGCCGACACCGATAGCCAGCGAGGACCTGGGCGAGGCAGGGCTGTCTGAACGCCCCAGAGAGGAGACGACTGGATGACGACGGACGGCGGGCGGGTGGCGCTCGTGACGGGCGCCGCCCGCGGCATGGGCGCGCACGTGGCACAGAGGCTGGCTCGGGACGGCTACGAGCTCGCCGTGGCCGACGTGCGCAGTTGCGACGAGACGGCGGCATCGATCGCGGGCGCCGGGGGAAAGGCGACCGCCTACTCGTGTGACATCGGCAACTGGGACGCCGTGGGCGAGCTCGTGGAGACGATCGAGCGCGACCAGGGGCCGCTGCACGCGGTCGCGCAGGTGGCGGGCGTGTATCGCAACATCCCCTTCCTCGAGCTGGACCCGGCGAGCTGGGGGGTGCTCATGGACGTGAACGTCGACGGCAGCTTCCACGTCACGCGCCACGCGGCCCGGCCGATGGCAGGGCGCGGCCGCGGCAGCATCGTGCTGATCTCGTCAACGGCCTCGTGGCTCGTCTGGGATACCGCGGCGCACTACACCGTCTCCAAGGCCGCAATCGACGGGCTCGTGAAGGGGGCGGCGTACGAGCTCGGGCCGCGCGGAGTCCGCGTCAACTCGGTTGCTCCCGGCACGATTCGCACGCCGTCGACGGAGGGCGAGCTTGCAATGCCCGGCGTCGAGGCGGCCGAGGCGGCGGCGTGCCCCCTGCGCCGGGTGGGCGAGACCTCGGACATCGCCGAGGCGGTCGCCTTCCTCTCGGACCCGGAGCGGGCGGCCTGGGTCACCGGCCACACCCTCGTGGTGGACGGCGGCTACTCGACCCACGGCGAAGGGTCGAGCTTCGGGCAGCACGTGGACACGATCCCCGCCGGAGGCGCGGCATGAGCGGCCCGCTCGTCTACATCGAGTACATCAGCCGCCGGCCGGGTGTCTCGCTCGAGGCGTTCCACGCGCTCGCCGGGCATGGACAGACCGGCTGGGCGGGCGACAACCCCGAGGAGATTCTGCTCGCCAATCTCGGCCGCAGCTGGCGAACGGGCCCCGAGCCCGAGTACATGGCCTTCTGGTACACGCCGAATCAGGGGCTCGACCGCTTCGACGACTGGGAGCGCATCTTCCGCTCGGGCGAGGCCGACGAGTTCGAGGAGCCGTTCAAGATCGCCGCTCGGATCGACAGGGCCGGTTCGTATGACCCGCTGATCGAGCCGAAGGTCGTCGAGACCGAGCGCGTGTACATCGAGTACTTCGACTTCGGCGAGGGCTCGACGCGCGACGACGTGCGCGCCGCCTACGAGGAGCGCGCTGCCGCCCACCCTCAGCTGACTCTCAACTTCGTGCTCGACCGCATCGGCCGGCTCGGCCCGGAGCCGCGCGGGATCGCGGCATGGGGGCTGCCGACCTGGGCCCACCTCGAGGAGATCGCGCGGGAGCTCGACAGCGCGGAGGCGCCGGTGCGGCTCGTCGAGGGCGGCATGTACTCGACGTTCGGCAAGGAGACGCTGTGAGCGGCCGGCTCGCCGGCAAGGTCGCCGTCGTGACCGGCGCCGGCTCGGGCATCGGGCGGGCGACCTGCGTGCGCTTCGCCGAGGAGGGCGCGCAGGTGGTCGTGACCTCCCGAAACCCGGAGCACGTCGCCGAGACCGGCGACGACGTCGAGCGGGCGACCGGGACGCGTCCGCCCATGCTGACGCTCGACGTGTCGGACAGCGCGGCGGTAGCCGAGGCGTTCGCTCAGGTCGCGGCGGAGCACGGGCGCATCGACGTGCTCGTCGCCAACGCGGGCATAGAGATCCCGCCCGGCGAGTCCGGGGAGGGCCCGAACATCGCCGACACCACGGACGCGGAGTGGCAGCGGATCCAGCGGGTGAACGTCGACGGCGTCTTCTACTCGTGTCGCGCGGCGCTGCGACACATGCCGGACGGGGGCTCGATCGTCACGGTTGGGTCGATCAACTCGTTCATCGCGTGGGAGAACGACGGCGCCTACACCACCTCCAAGGGCGCCGTGCTCCAGCTCACGCGCTCGATCGCCGTTGACGTGGCGGCACGCGGCATCCGGGCCAACTGCATCTGCCCCGGCGTGATCGACACGGGCCTCACGGATCAATTCCTCGCGGTCGTCGACGACCCGGCCGCGCTTCATCGGGAATACGCGGCGGTGGCGCCGCTCGGCCGCACGGGGCAGCCCGTCGAGATCGCCAACTGCATCCTGTTCCTCGCCTCCGACGAGGCGAGCTTCGTGACGGGAGCGGCGCTCGTGGCGGACGGCGGGACGGTGATCCGCCCATGAGCGCATCACCGAGGCTGGTGCTGGGGGCCGACACTCTCTGCTGGCATCTGCGCCTCGAGACGGGCGACATCACGCTGGAACAGGTGCTCGAGGAGGCGGCCGACGCGGGCGCGCGCTACCTCCAGCTCACGCTCCATCACGCCCGCGAACGGAGCGTGGCCGAGCTGGCCGCGTTGAACCGCAGGGCCGCCGAGCTCGGCCTCTTCGTACTCGCATCGGGCGATTTCCTCGGCGGTGCCCGCTTCGGCGACGACCCCGAGGTGGCGGCCGAGCGGGTCGAGGGCTGGCTCGAGCGGGCCGTGGCGCTCGAGAGCCCCATCCTGCGCGTCACGTCGGGCTTCTACCGGGCCGACCTCGCCACCCGCCCGGACGCGATCGAGGCGGAGAGGCGCTGGGTGATCGAAGCGATGCTCGCCTCGCTTCCGGCAGCGCGCGACGCGGGCGTCACGCTGGCACTCGAGAACCACGCCGACTTCACCGCCTCCGAGTACCGCTCGATCATCGAGACGGTCGCAGACGACAACGTCCGCGTGTTCCTCGACGTGATCAACCCTGTCGCCGCCCTCGAGGACCCGCAGCCGCTCGTCGAGGCGCTCGCGCCGCTGTCGGTGGCCGGCCATGTGAAGGACTACGAGCTCGAGTCGATCCAGACCGAGGGCGGCTACCACCGGCGTGGCTTCTCTGTCCTGTACCGCTACCCAGGCGAGGGCGCGGCGGACCTCGCCGCGATCTGGGCGGCGCTCGCGGCCGGGCTCGAAGGACGCGAGCTGCCGATCGCCGTCGAGGGACTCGACAACCGCGCGGACGTCCGCGACCAGGCCGAACGACTGCGACGCAGCTTCGAGCACCTGCACGAGCTCACGGCGACCCCTGCGGGCGCCTGAGCGCGCGCGGGCCGCCGCGGCGAGGCCATGAGCAACGGCTTCGTCCTCGGCACGCTCTCGGCGATCGCCTGGGGCCTCGCCGACGTCTGCGTCACCTACCTCTCACGCCGCGGCGGCTTCTTCAGGACGCTTCTGTTCACGCAGATCTTCGGCGTTGCGCTCCTGCTGATCGTCGCACTCGCCGTCGGCGATCTGCCCGGCCCGTCGACCTGGCAGCTGCTCGTGCTCGCAGCCCTCGCCCCGGTCGCAGTCGCCGCGTACGGCGGCTTCTACAAGGCGCTCGAACTTGGCCCGATCGCGATCGTGAGCCCGATCGCGTCCGCCAACGGGGCGGTCGTAGTGGTGCTCGCCGTGATCGTCCTGGGCGAGTCGCTCAGCGCGGTTCAGACGCTCGGCTGCCTGCTCGTTCTCGGGTTCATCGTGCTCGCGGCGCTCGAGCCGAGCGTCGAGGGCTCGGAGGGGAACGGCACCGGCATCCGCCTCGCCCTGATCGCCTCGGCCGCCTTCGGCGGCTACCTGTTCGTGCTCGCGACGATCTCCGAGGATCTGGGCTGGCTCGTGCCGATCCTGATCGCGCGCTCGATGACCGTCACAGTGCTCGGTGCGGTGGCCGTGACGCGCCGGCCGTTTTCGGCCGCGTCCTTCGGCGTCGTGGGCGTGCTCGGCTGCGCAGCGGCGGGGTGTCTCGACGCGGCCGGCTACCTGGTCTTCAACCGCGGCGCCGAGATCGGCGAAGTGGCGATCACGAGCGCGGCGGCGGCGTCCTACCCGGTCATCCCGATCGTCGTCGGGCTGGTGGCCCTGCGCGAGCGCGTCGCCTGGCATCAGCTGGTAGGGGTCGCAGGCGTGCTGCTGGGGATGGTCGTGCTCTCGCTGGGCTGATGCCGGCTACCAGGGACTGCCGAGCGAGACGGTGACGGTCTCGCCGTTCACGCCCGCGGCGGCTTCGGAGCAGAGGAACGTTACGACGCCGGCAATCTCCTCCGGCGTCACGATCCGGCCCGCCGGGTTGCCGGCCGCCCGCTCTGCCCACACCTCCTCCGGGGTGAGCCCGCGTCGCTCGGCCTCGTGGTCCGCATCGCGCTCGGCCATCTCCGTGCGCACCCATCCCGGCAGGATCGCGTTGCAGGTGATCGCATGCGGCGCCACATCCTGGGCGACGGAGCGCATGAGCCCGATCAGGCCGTGTTTGGAGGCGCAGTAGGGGCTCATCGAGGGCGCCCCGAGCACGCCGGCGGTGGAGGAGATCATCACGATCCGCCCCCAGCCGGCACCGATCATGTCGCCCACGAGGCCGCGCGTGAGCTCGAAGGGCGCGTCGAGGTTGACAGCCATCGAGGCGCGCCAGCCCTCCCGGTCCTGCTCCCAGATCGGCCGGTCGTGAAAGCCGCCGCGGCCGGCGTTGTTGACGAGCACCTGCACGGCTCCGACGCGTGCGTGGGCCTCGTCGATGACCGAGCGGCAGCCCTCCGGCGTGTCGAGCGAGGCCGGCAGCGGCTCGATGCCGGTCTCGGCCGCAAGCTCCTCCAGCAGCTGCTCGTCGCGCGCGACGGCGACCACACGGTGTCCCGCGCGCGCGAGGGCGACGGCGGTGGCGCGTCCGATCCCGCGGCTGGCCCCGGTCACGAGCGCGACCCGCTCAGCCACCGCCCGCAGCCTCCCGCACAGGGTGAACTACGTCGCGCAGCGCGGCCACGGCTGCGCCGGGGTCGGGCCGCGCCCAGACGTTGCGGCCGTGCGCGACGCCCGCCGCCCCGGCAGCGAGGGCGCGACGCACCCGGTCGAGCAGAGCGGTGCTGTCGGACTCGATGTCGCCGCCTGCGAGCACCACGGGGACCCCGCAGCCCGCGACGTCGGCCATCGCCTCGGGCGGGTCAGGCATGGTTGTCTTGACGATCCGGGCGCCGAGCTCGGCCGCCGCTCGGGCCGCCGCCGCGATCGCGACCGGTGCGGCGGGGTTGGGGTAGGCCTCGCCGGCGACCGGCATGATCTCGCAGACGTAGGGCAGTTCCTCCTCGTCGGCGCGGGCCGCGACGGCGGCAGCCGTGCGCAGCGCCTCGAGTTCGAAGGACGTGCCGAGCTGCACGTAGGTGAGCACCGCTGCGGCACCCAGCCGCAGCGCGTCCTCGACGCGGTAGGCGAGCGCGTATTCGCTCACCGGATAGTGGCCGCCGACCGCCACCGACGTCAGGTCCAGCTTCAGGATCGGCGCGGACGCTCCGAACGCCGTGCGCAGGTCGCGCAGCGTGCCGTATGAGCAGATGATCGCGTCGGCCCCCGCCTCGCTCACGGCACGCAGAACGGCGGCGCGGTCCTCGAGGCCGGGGCACGGCCACGAGTAGAGCGGATGGTCCACCGCAACGATCAGCGCGCGGCCGTCAGGGCCCAGCAGCCCGCTCACGCGATTCCCCACGGGTAGAGCACCGTCTTGAGGCTGCGCTGGTCGCTCACCGCCCGCAGCGCGGCATCGACGCCCTCGAGCCCGACCCGGTCGGATACGAGCTCCTCCGGAGTCAGGTGTCCTTCGGCGAGCAGCTCGCGGGCCTGCTCGTAGCGCTCGAAGCGCTGGCGCGGCGGCACGCCGACCCATTCGCTGCCGACCAGCGAGATCTCCTCGTAGTGCAGCCGGTTCAGGTCGACCAGGGCCTCGCCCTCGTTCCCGAAGCCGGCGAAGAGGACCACGCGCCCGCCGGGCGCACAGGCCGCCACCGCCTCCGCCGCGAGGGCGCCGCGCCCGAGGGTGACGATGACGGCGTCCGGTCCGGTGCCGTCCGTCCACTCACGGGCGGCGTCCCGCCAGCCCGCCGCCGGCGTCGTCGCGTGAGCGCCGAAGCGGTCCGCCAGTGCGCGGCGGTCATCGCGCGGCTCGACCACGAGCACCTGGACGCCCGCGTCGGCCGCCGCAGCGGTCATCTGCAGCCCCATCGAGCCGGCTCCGAGCACCACCAACCGTTGACCCGGTTCGGCTCCAGCCTGGTCGTGGACGGCGTGGAGGCAGTCCGCGAGCGGCTCGACGAAGATCGCGCGCTCGACCGGGAGATCGCCGAGGGGCAACGCCCCCCGCGACCAGCCGTCCGGCCGGCTTCGGATCGCAGCGAACCCGGCGTAGCCGGCATACGTGTCCCCGTACACGAAGTCGCCCTCGCGCCAGCCCGGTCACCCCGTCCCCGGCATCGACGACGCGCCCGACCCACTCGTGCCCAGGGTTCAAGGGGTAGCGGCCGTCGCTCGTCCCGAGCGCGTACTTGCGCGCGTCCGTCGGGCAGATCCCGCAGGCCTCGATGCGCACGAGCACCTCTTGATCGCCCGGGTGGGGGACGGGAAGCGTCTCGAGCCGCAAGTCGGCCGGGCCGTGGAGCCGGGCTGCGCGCATCTCGTCGGGAATCACGGCTCGGGCGCTCCTCCGAAGAGCAACTCGCCCAGCTCCCGGAAGCGCGGCAGCAGGCCACGGAGGCGCTCACTCGCGCCTGGATCCGGATGGACGGTGCGAGCCACACGCCGGGCCGGCTCCGTTCCGAGCGCGTGCAGCGCCAGCAGCGCCGGGCCGACCGCCTCCGCTGAATCCTGGGCGATCTCGAGCGGTGCGCCGAGCGCGTCAGCCGTCGACTGAAGCCACAGGTCGTGCCGGGTGCCGCCGCCGGTCACGCGCCAGGCGGCGGCCGGGCCGAGCTCCGCTTCGAGCCGCTCCGAGTGGTCGAGCAGCACCAGCGCGAGCGAGTCCACGAAGGCCCGGTAGATCTCCGCCGGCCCGGTGTCCGGAGTCAGCCCGATCAGCGCGCCGCGCGCGAGCGGGTCCCAGAGTGGCGTGCGCTCCCCGGCGAGGTAGGGAAGTGCGATCAGCCCCCCGGTGTCCACGTTCGCCGCGGCGGCGGCGAGGCCGGGCGAAGCGCCGAAGCTCCTCTCGAACCAGTCGAGGACGAGCCCGCCGGAAAGCGTCCAGCCGCCGATCAGGACTCCCTCGCCCGGATAGGACGAGCTGCCGAGCCCGGGCGGCGCAACCACGTCCGCCGCGGCACGGCAGATGATCATCGTGCTGCCGAGGACGATGCCGCTGTCGCCGGGACGGCGCACGCCCGCGGCCGCGATGTCCGCGAACGAGTCGTAGGTGCCGGCGATCACGGGTACCCCCTCGCGGAGGCCGAGCCGCTCCGCCCAGCCGGGCAGAAGCCCGCCCGCGCGCTCAAGCGGGTCCAGCGGGGCGGGAGAGGGCACCGTCGCGTTCACGCCCGCCAGCTCGTAGTCGCCCGCGGTGATCGAGTCCATCACCGGCACGCCGGTGAGGGAGGAGACGACGAACCCGGTCGCATCGAGCGCCCACGCGGCCCGTCCTGTGAGGGCCGGCTCGTGCTCAGCCCACCAGGCGAGCTTGGGAAGAGCGTTGTCGAGCGTCGCGGCACTCGCCTCCACCGGCGGCGCGAGGTTCGGCAGGACGCGGCTCAAGGTCACGGCGGCCGCCTCTTCGAGCATGCGGCGGCGCTGGGGCTCGGCACGCCGGTCGAGGCTGAACAGCAGGGCGTTCGTGAGCGGGCGCAGTGTGTCGTCGACGAGCAGGGGCGCCGGTCCCAGTGCGGCCACGCCGATCACGTCGATGCGCGCACCTTCCGCTGCGGCCAGCGCTTCGCGTCCGGTCGCGAGGACGCCCTCGAGCCAATCGGCCGGGTCGTGCTCGGCGATGCCATCGGCGATGCGCGGCCGCTCGCTTGCACGCCGTGCACTTGCAACGAGAGCTCCGTCATCGCGTACGACGGCGGCACGCACTCCCGAGAGGCCGACGTCGAAGCCGAGGGCGTGCTGGCTCATGCTGTTGGTCAGTGTCCCGGGTCGCGGCTCGGCGCGGCGATGTCGGGGGAAGTCTTTCCCGGTGG
>CAVTZF010000026.1:0-193429 GCA_963739095.1 uncultured Thermoleophilaceae bacterium | reverse complement strand
TGCACGATCGCCCGGAGCCTGTGCAGTCAGGGCTAGTTGGCCGGTTCGGGCGCCTGTTTGGGTAGAAGCGGGTGCCCGTCCACGACGGCGGAGGCGATGTCGACGAGCTTCCGGTTCGCTGTGCGCGATCGGTCGCGCAGCATGTCGAATGCCACGGAGTCGTCCACCGAATGCCGCTCCATCAAGATCCCCTTGGCGCGCTCGATCGTGGCCCGGCGGCCGAACGCTCCCTCGAGGTCGTGGTACTCAGTGAAGCGGCGCAGCACGATGTCGATTGAGCTCTGCCAGTCGACCGCCTCACCGTCGGTGATGTAGGCGAAGATGCCTCGCTTCGACGCCTCCTTGACGAAGTCTGGGTCGGCGGCGTGGAGCAGGACGATCACCGGGCACGCGGCCTCTTGGACGATCTTCTCGATCAGCATCAGCGCGTGGTGGGAGCTCTCGCCCAGCCCCACGAGGGCCACGTCGGGGCGCTCTCTGGCGGTCACTGCGCCGACGTCGTTGACCTCGACCTCGCGCGCGATTACCTCGTGGCCGAGTGAGGCCACGATCGGCGCGACGAGGGCGAGTCGGTCGCGTCGCTCGTTCGCGATCAAGACGCGCAGATGCTCTGTCTCGCGAGAAGCCATGATCTCGATGGTTGTACCGAGTTTGTTCCCCGATTCGGTGGTATCGTCACACCGCGCTCCGCCTCAAGCAGCCTGGCGGAGCCCCTCCGGCTCCAGCAATTCGGTCGGCGTACTGTTGACGCTCGCGTCGACGAACCGTCCAGCCAGGGGCCGTCATGTTGAATCTCACGCTGAACGAGGAAAGCGGCGCAGCCGCCGCGGCGCGGCGCGGGTTACTGCAAGGGAACGGCATGTTGCCGCCCGCGATCCGGGATGACGTTCTACTGCTCGTCACGGAGCTCGTGACCAACGCAGTGCGCCACGCCGGCGCTGGACCCGAGCGACCCCTGCAGGTTCAGCTTCTGCACCGGGCCGGGTGCGTGATAGTGGCGGTCGCCGACGAGGGTCCTGGGTTCACGTGGCGCCCGAACCGGTCGGCAGGGAGCGAGTCGGGAGGCTGGGGCCTGTTCCTCGTCGATCAGATCGCCGATCGCTGGGGCGTCCAGTGCACGACGTCCGGCACCTGCGTCTGGTTCGAGATCGGTTTACACGGACCCGCGGCGCCTCGGCAACCCTCCTCGCGATCGGCCTCCACGTGACTCGGGGCCCTTGGTTCCCCGGCCCCGAGTCGACCGCGACCCGGCCTCCCCCGGGCCTGCGTCGCGGTAGCCGGGCTCGGCGTGGCTGCTGGCCTAATGGCCGGTCGTCCACGCCGAGCCCCCCGGCTCAGCGGGGTTGTTCTACTTCGCGAACACCCGGTCGGCCACCTTGGCGTCGGAGCAGGTCTCGAACGCCACGAGCTTGCCGCCGCCGTTGTAGGTGAGGATGTCGGCGCTCTCGACCATCTCGCCGTCGAGGTGGATCGTCGTGAGCACGACGACCTTGTCGCCGTCGGCGATGAAGTCGTGCGGCTCGGTTCGGAAGTCCTTGCTGCCGAACTCGCCCCATAGCCCGGCGACCGCTTGCTTGCCGTTGTAGGTCCCGGTCAGAGCGTTGTCACCGCGGACTGTCCACTCGACTGAGTCGTCGATGTTGCGCATCGCTCCCTCGGCGTCTCCCTTGCCGAACGCCTCGTACGCATTCTGTGCCGTCTGCTTGTTGTCGCGCGCGCCCATAACTGTGTCCTCTCTGGGTGTGAAGGACAGGCCAAATCCGGAGCGTCCAATCCGATCTTGGACGAAGCCACTGTCGGTAGAGGTACGTCACCGGCCCCGCAGTCAAAACTCAGTGGGCCCCGGCCTCTCGCCTTGTGGCGCGTTGCGCCGTTGGTGGCATTCGGGCTTGGGCTAAGCGCTCTGGCCGCAGGGCCAGCAGGTCTCCCACACTACTCCTCGTGCGGCCGCTTGTGTCAAAGATTGCAAAACGGCGACCAGTCCGGATGCCGCTATGTCAGCGTTCACGACCGATGGATGCACCGGACACGAGCGGACGCGTTGGGTGGTGGGCTCGGCTTCGCGGCCACCGCTGGACTTCGATCGAGCGTGCTGGGGTGATCGCCGCCCTGGCGATCGTGATGGGCTCGCTGTTCGTGATGACCTACTCGCTCGCGCTCGGCGACCCGGTGCCCCGCCGCATCGATGCCGCGCTCGTCGGCGACACCAGTGGGAACGCGGGTACGGTGAAGGCGGTCCAGGGGGTCGCCGAGAACAGCCTCGACTTCACCGACTACGAATCGCTGGCCGCCGCGCGCGACGCGATCGATCGCCAGCGCGTCTACGCCGCCCTCGACCTGACCTCGGCGAGGCCGACGCTCTATGTGGCGAGCGCCGCCGGCGCCTCCGTGGCGCGCCTGCTGGAGAAGATCTCCGCGGTCGACCCGAGCGTCCGGGTAGTCGACACGCACCCGCTCGCGTCGACGGATCCGAGCGGCCTCGACATCTTCTACCTGATGCTCGTCGCGACGATCGTCGGCTTCATCACCGTGTTCCAGACCCGGGCGCTCGCCGGCGGCCTGTCGCTGCGTCAATGGACGGGGTTCGTGGTCGCCTTCGCGCTCGCGGCCTCGCTTGTCCTCACGCTGGTCGTGGGCCCGATTCTGGACCGCCTCGACATCCCGGTGTTGGAGGTCTGGGGCATCCTTGCGATGCAGCTGCTGGCGGTGGCGTCGTTTGCCTCCGCAATGGCTGTGTTGGTCGGCCGGTGGGCGATCATCCCGACCTGGCTGTTCTTCGTGGTGCTGGGCAACAGCTCGTCGGGTGGGGCGGTGTCGCCGCCGCTGCTGCCGGCGCCGTTCGCGTTCGTCTCGCAGTGGCTTCCGTCGGGGGCCACCGTCACCTCGCTTCGCGACGCGATCTACTTCCCCGGCTACGAGCACGCCCGGCCGATCCTCGTGTTGGCGGCCTGGGCGGCAGCGCTCTTCGGCGCGATGCTGGTCGCCTCGCATCGCCGTGGGACCAGCCCAAGCGGCCCCTGAGGGCGGCGGAGCTAGACGGGAGCCTGGAAAGGATTGGACGGTCGGCGGGGTCTTAGCGGTGGAAGCCACCCCGTCCCCGGAGGTTCCCAGTGTCGAACGCCCCTCAGAAACAGCTTCCCTCAGGCCGCCGGAAAGCGCTCGTCATCTTGGCGGGCGCGAGAGGGTCGGCCGACGCCGCATTCAGTGCTGTGGGACTCCCTCCGGCCTAGCAGGAAGCAACCCCCTTCCCCAAGGCCGCTGCGGGACGTCATTGTGTGCGCCGTGAAACATGGCTCCGCCGATCCGTTCGCCCGCCTCCCTGACGAGGAGCGCGAGCTCTTGAAGCCCGCCCCGCTGCCGGATCGGGTGGACGCGATGAAGGCCGTGCTGACCGACGAGCGCTTCTCAGATCCCCAGTGGATCTACGAGCGCAAGCTCGACGGCATCCGTTGCATCGCGATCAAGGCCGAGCGGAACGTGCGGCTGCTGTCCCGCAACGACCTCAGCCTCAACGCCCGCTTCTCGGAGGTCGTCGAGGCGCTCGAGGCGGACGACGCAGAGCGGCTCGTGCTCGACGGCGAGGTCGTGGCCTTCGCCGGCGCCCAGACGAGCTTCGCGCGGCTCCAGCAGCGCCACGAGCGCCCGGTGGCGGTCTTCTACTACGTCTTCGACCTGCTTCAGCTCGGCGGCTACGACGTGACCGCGCTGCCGCTTCGATCGCGCAAGGCCCTGCTGCGCCGTGCGCTCGCGTTCCACGGCCCGGTGCGGCTGACGCCGCATCGCAACCGGGACGGGGAGAAGCTCTACCGCGAGGCCTGCCGCAAGGGCTGGGAGGGGCTGATCGCCAAGCGCGCCGACTCGCCCTACGTCCACGGGCGCTCGCACGACTGGCTCAAGTTCAAGTGCTCGGCCGAGCAGGAGCTCGTGATCGGCGGCTACACCGCTCCGCGCGGCAGCCGCACCGACCTCGGCGCCCTCCTGCTCGGGCACTACGAGGACAAGCGGTTGCGCTACGCCGGCAAGGTCGGCACCGGCTTCACGAGGGCGACGCTGCACGATCTCGCCGAGCGGCTCGAGCCGCTGCGACGCGACGACACGCCGTTCGCCGACGAGATCCGCGAGCGCGACGTGACCTGGGTGGAACCCAAGCTCGTGGCCCAGATCGGGTTCAGCGAGTGGACCCGCGACGGCCGGCTTCGCCACCCCCGCTTCCTGGGCCTGCGAGACGACAAGCCGGCGAGCGAGGTGATCCGCGAGAAGGCCTCCCCATGACCTCGCCCGCGGCGGCGCCCGCATAGGCTGCCGACCATGTTCAATGACATTGAACGCATCGGCTTTGCGGGACTCGGCGCGATGGGCGCGGGGATCGCCGGTCGGCTCAGGGACGCCGGCCACGACGTGAGCGGTTGGAACCGCACGAAGTCGAAGGCGCAGCCGCTGCTCGACGCGGGCATGGGCTGGGCCGACACGCCGCGCGAGCTGGCCGCCCAGGCGGACGTCCTCTTCACGATGCTGACGGACAGCCGGGCGCTCGATGCGACCGCGGGCGGTGACGACGGCATCCTGGCCGGGCTCCGACCGGGCACCGTCTGGGCGGACCTCAGCACGATCGCGCCTGATGCGAGCGTCGAACTCGCCGAGCGCGCGCGTGAGCGCGGCGCCTTCTTCCTCGACACCCCGGTGTCCGGCAGCCCCGCGACGCTCGCCGCCGGGCAGATGTCCGTGATGGTCGGCGGCGACCGGGCCGCCTTCGAGCACGTGGAGGACGTCCTCGGCGCGATCGGCCCGAAGGTCACGTACATCGGACCGAACGGCCAGGCGATCTTGACCAAGGTCGCCATCAACCTCGCGCTGGTCGTGTCCGTGACGGCCTTCGCGGAGGGCGTTGCGCTGGTCGAGAAGGCCGGCGTGAATCGCGAGGCGGTCGTCGACGCCGCGCTCAAGAGCGTGATCGCCTCACCGGTGCTCGGCTACCGCGCGCCGCTGCTCGTCGACGACACGGACGTGTACGCGGACGTCGACCTGCAGCAGAAGGACCTCGTGCTCGCGCAGGAGCTCGCCCGCCGGCTCGGAGCCGCCGTGCCCACCTGCTCGGCGACCAGCGAGATGTTGAGCGCGGCGCGCGGCGGTGAGCTGCGCGAGCGCGACTTCGTGGTGAGCGTTCACGATGCCTACCGGCGCCTGGCCGGGATGTCCTGATGCAACCGCCCTACCGCACACGCATCGAGGACGTCCCGCTCGAGCAGAACCTGCGCGAGGACGAGGGCTGGATCGACATGCAGGTCCAGTTCCTGATCGACGGCCGGGCCGCGAACTCGAACGGGCTCGTAGTCGGCCGCACCGTGCTCCCCCCGGGCGCCCGCCACGAGCGCCACCTGCACCCCAACTGCGACGAGTTCCTCGTCGTGATGAGCGGGCGCGGCGAGATCTACACGAACACGGGCCGCGAGCCGTCGGAGGCGGGCGACGTGATCTACACCCCGCGCGGGAACTGGCACGGGTTCGACAACACCTCCGACGAGGACGTTCTCCTGATCTGGGGCTGGAGCGGCGCGGCCTCGCTCGCGGAGGCGGGCTACGCGATCCCCGGCCCCGATGAGGAGTTCGGCGAGTGAGCGTCGCCGACCCGCGCCTCGAGCGCGGCATGCGCGCGATGCTCGCCCTGCGCGCCGAGCGGCTGGAGGCCGGCGAGCGGCCGCTCGGCTGGAAGGTCGGCTTCGGCTCAACGGCCGCGATCGAGGCGCTCGGCACCGACCGGCCGCTCGCCGGCTTCCTGACCGACGCCGCGCTGCTGGACGACGGGGCGACCGTCGCGATCGGGAGCTGGACGAGCCCGGTGCTCGAGCCGGAGATCGCCGTGCACCTGGACGCGGACGTCGAGGAGGGCGCAAGCTGGAACGAGGTGCACGCCGCGGTCCGCGGGCTGTCCGCGGCGATCGAGCTGGCGGACGTCGACTTCGCACCCAGCGATCCCGAGACGATCCTCGCCGGCAACATCTACAACCGCCACGTCCTGCTCGGCCCTGTCGACACGGGCCGCTCGCGCGCGGACGGCGTCAGCGGCCGCCTGCTACGCGACGGAGAGCTCGTCGCCGCGACCGAAACGCCCGAGGAGCTCACCGGCGAGATCGTCGAGGTCGTGCGCCTAACCGGCGAGCTGCTCGGCGCCTCCGGGGAGCGCCTGCGGGGCGGCGAGGTCGTGATCACCGGCTCGGTCGTACCACCGTTCGCAGTGACCCCCGGCGAGACGATCGTCGCCGAGCTGCCGCCGCTTGGATCGCTCAGCGTGACGCTCATCTGATCTGGCAGGGTGCCCGGCGTGCGCTGGAAGCCCGGCCTCGGCTTCTTCCTCGCCGCCGTCCTCGTTGGGGCGGCGCTCGCCCTGTGGACCGGCTTCGGCGATCCTCCGGTTGCGGCGCTGGCGGCCGGGCTGGTGCTGCTTATCGTGCTGCTGGGCGTCGCCGAGCACCGCCATCAGTAGCGGCGGCGGCGAGGACGCCGGCGGCCTCGTCCACGTGCGGGAGCGCGGCCATCTCGTCACGGATGCCGGCCGCGGCCGCCGCGTAGCGCGGGTCGTCGAGCAGGTCGTGGAGCGCGCTGCCCAGCCCCGTCAGCGCCGGCGGTCCGCCGTCGAGCAGCACGCCGGCACCCGTCTCATCCACGAGCCGCGCGTTCGCCGGCTGATCGGCGAACAGCGGCAGCAGCACCATCGGCACGCCCCAGGCGAGCGCCGTCAGCGTCGAGCCCGAACCACCGTGGCCGACCATCGCGGCGGCGTGCGGCATGACCGCGGCCTGCGGCACCCAGCGCTCGACGTGCGCGTTCGGCGGCAGCTCGCCGAGCTCGGCGGGATCGGCCTTGTCGCTGATGGTCGCGAGCACGCGCAGCGGCTGCTTGGCCAGGGCGGCGAGCGCGGCCCGGTAGAGGCCCGGGTAAAAGGACATGGTCGGCACCTCGGTGCCGAACGACACGTAGACGAGCGGCGCATCGGAGCCGTTCCACCAGTCGGGCAGCGGCGCCTCCGCCTCGCGCTCGTCGCGGAAGCGGAGCGTGGTGGCGGGCGAGGCCGTCTCGTCGAGCGAGCCGGGTGCGCGCGTCAGAAGCGGTGCCGCGAGCAGCCGCGCCGCTTCCGGATCAGGATCGAGCCCGAGCCCGGTGCGCAGCTCGTCGACCACCGGCGCGGCAGCGCCGATGTAGAGACGATCGGTGCTCGCCGCGAGCGACACGCCCACGGTCGCATACGGGACGTCGAGCCGTTCCGCGGCGATCGCACCGGAGAACTCGGCGCTCTCGCGCACCACCAGCTCCGCGCCCCAGCGCTCGATCAGCTCGAGCGTGCCGGGCAGCGCCGCACGCGCATGGCAGCTCGCGAAGACCTCGCGGACGACGTGCTCGTCCTGCTTGTCGCGCGGCAGCGAGGCGACGGGGCTCCAGGCCGCCTCGAGCTCGTCCTCGGGAGGCTCCGGGAACGGGCTGAACCGAAGGCCGGCGCGCTGGGCCTGCCCCTCCACCTGGGAGGCGCCGGCGACCAGCACCTCGTGCCCCGCGCGCAGGCACGCCTGGGCGAACGAAACGAGGGGATTGAAGTGGCCCGCGCCGCGGGTTGTGGTGAAGAGGATGCGCATTCGTGATCCAACGCCGGAAACTGCGCGTTAATCCGCCAAGAGTGGCAACCGTTCAGGCGGGTAATGAGAGAGTGGTCACGTACGCGTCATAAGTCGCCGATAAGGTCGTCTATAGGACATGCACAACGGACGGATCGACAGCGCGCAGGATCTCGAGGGCCAGACGGTCGTTTCGGCTTGCTTCGACCTGAGCGAAGAGGAGGTCGCGGCCGCCGTCCACGCAGTGCGCACGATCGGCGCCGAGCGCTTCCGGCCGGCAGATCTATCCGCCGACGACGTCCTCGAGTTTCGCGAGCTCACCGCGATCGCCGACCAGCTCTCGGAGCCGGGTGCCGGGATGCGGACGGTCGTGCTGTCGCCCGCCCGCCTCGCCACCTTCCGGCACGCCGTCGAGCGCTTCGTCGAGACGCGCACCTATGCGGAGTGGCTGCGCGAGGAGGACCGCGAGCCGCTCGAGCTCCTGCGCACGATGGCGCTCGGCCTCGAGCAGCTCTGCGAAGAGGCGATTCGCGCCGCGCTCACTCCGCAGGACCGGCCAGCCGGCCGTGCCCACTGAGCAGCTCGAGCAGCTCGTCGTGCGGTAGGGCCTCCGCGACGATCCCCTCGCGGCCGACCGTCCGCTCGGCCCGCCACAAGGAGTTCAGAACTGCCTCCTCGGTGGCCTCGACCGCAGCGCTGAAGAGCGCGTCGAGGCCCTCCCCCGATACGAGCGCCGCGCGGGCGGCCGGGTCGTCGCGAGGAGCTCGCGCACCGGTCGAGAAGGCGAGGAAGATCTCGCCGCTGCCGTTGTGCGCGACCGAACCGCTGCGCGCCAGGCCGAGGCCGGCGCGGCGCGCCAGCCGGGCGAGGTCCGCCCCGCCCAGCGGAGCGTCGGTCGCCACGACCACGATGCAGCTGCCGGCCGGCGCCCGCGGCCCGGTGGCCGGGCCGGGCAACAGCGGGCCCACGGGTACCCCGTCGACGCGCAGGTCCTCGCGGTCCCCGAAGTTGGAGAGCAGCAACACCCCGACGAGCGCACCCCCCTCGGCCACGCGGCTCGCCGTGCCGATCCCGCCCTTGTAGCCGAACGCGACCATGCCGGCACCCGCGCCGACGGCGCCCTCGGTGACCTCGCCGCCCGCGCCGGCGAGCGCGAGCGCGCGGCCCGCGTCCTCCGCCTCCACCTGCACGATCCGCGGGTCGTTCAGCCAGCTGTCGTCGCACTCGGCGACCACCGGGATCACGACGTGCTCGATCCCGATCGCAGGCTCCGCCGCCACGGCCGCGCTGATCGCCCCGTCGTAGATCCGCCCCACGGCCATCGTCGAGGTGAGGTAGATGGGCGTCTCGATCTGGCCGAGCTCCATCACCTGCAGGGCGCCCGTCATCTCGCCTGCGCCGTTGAGGACTGCGACACCGGCCGGCACCGGCTCGCGCCACAGAGTCTCGGGTGCGCCGGGAGCGATTGCGGTCACGCCGGTCCGCGCGACGCCGCGCCCGGCGGGCGGATTCGGCTCATCGCGCACCACCGTGACGTGGCCCACGCCGACCCCGGCCACATCCGCGATCGAGTTCGCTGGGCCGGGCTGGAGCCGGCCGATGCGGATGCCGTGCTCGCGCGCGCTGCCGGCCTGGGCCATGCGCGGCACCCTATCCGCGCGAGCTCAGCCCGTGACGGGGCTGGGGGTTGCCTGCGCCGGCAGCACCAGCACGCGGACGGTGGCCCGGCGTGTCCTGATCCCTGAGCCGGTGACCGTCGCGGTCAGGGTCACACGCCGGGGCCGGTTCACGCCGAGCGCCCTCACGCGGAGGCGGTAGCGACGCGAGCGGTTGGCCGCGATCCGGTCTGCGCGCCAGCACGCCTGCCCGTTGCGCAGCCGCGCTCCGCCCCTCTTCGAGATGGCGAGCGCGTCGGGGAGGCGCACACAGACCCGCGCGTCGTTGGCCGGCCGCCCGTTCGTGCTTATCTCGGTGACCACGCTCATCGGCTCGCCGGGGTCGAGACGCCTCTTGCCGGTGTCGACGTCGACATCGACGGTCGCGAGCCGCGGGCGAATGCTGTCCTCGTCGGTGTCGTTGGCCGGGACGGTGTCGGTAGTCGTCGTGCCGACCTCGCGGAGAGCGTCAGCCGCTCGGCCTCCTGCGGACGCAGGCGCACTTCGATGGTGCGTCGCTCGCCCGCGCCGAGATCGCCGAGCGAGCAGTTGATCGCCGCGCCCGTCTGGCAGCCGGCCTGGGCTACCTCGGCGCGGATGGTGTCGGCACGCGCGCCGCTGCGGCGTGCACTCAGGTTGACCGCCGCGGCGGTCGCCGGCCCGTTGTTCACCACCTCGATCTCCCAGGTGCCCGGCTCGCCGACCGTGTGCGGGCCGGACGGGGCGCGCACGTCCACGGCCACGTCCGCGTTCGGCGGGGGCGGCGGCGGCACCGGCACGCTCACCTGCGCCTGACTCTGATCGTTGCCTGGATTCGGATCTGGGTTGGCGGCACTGACCGTGGCCCGATTCGTCAGCGTGCTCCCGGCTGCCGAAGGCTCGACACGCGCACGAATCTCGAACGCCCGCGACTCGCCCTGAGGCAACTCGCCGATGGTGCACACCACGTCCCTGTTCTCGATGACGCAGCCGGCCGGAGGCGAGATCGGAGTGAGCCCTGCCGGCAGCGGGTCGCGCACCACCACGTCCTGACCCGGCGCATCACCTGTGTTCGACACCCGCAGCGCGAACACCGCCTCGCCGCCGACCGGCACGGACTCGGGTCCGACCCTCGTCTTCTCGACCCCGAGGTCCGGCTGTGGCGGAACGAAGAGGAGCGCTTCGCTCGTGTCGTTGCCCGGAGTGAGATCCGGCCCACTCGTGTCCACACTGGCCACGTTGCTGAGCACCTGGCCGGCGGCCGCGTCCTCCACCACGCCGGTCACCTCGAAAATGCGCTCCCCTCCCTCGGGCAGGGTTCCGATCGCGCAGGTCAGCACCTGCGCAGTCGAGTGTGCAGCCGTCCGGCGCTTCCGAGGGCGTGAAGCCTGCAGGAAGTGGATCACTGACGACCACGTCCGGGGCCGGCACGGTGCCGCCGTTGAAGGCCCGGATCCGGAAGGTCGCCTCCTCGCCGGGCAGCACCACGTTGGGGCCGACAATGCTCTTCTCAACCCCCACGTCGACGGCGCCCGGCGTGAACGAGACCAGAGCGTCGTTGTTGCTGAAGTCGGGCTCGAAGCTGAAGGCGCCGGCGAATGGCAGGGTATTGCTTGAGAGCGCGAGGTTGTCCACCTGGGTGCCGGCGCTGTCAGGCGCCAGCGTGCCCTCGATCGTGATCACGCGGTCCTCGCCCGGACCGAGCTGGGGGATGTCACAGAAGACGATCGGAAACCCCTCGTCGGGCGGCAAGCCGATGCTCTCGGCGGTCGGCTCGTACCGACAGACGCCGGTCCCGCCGGAGATCGAAATCGCCGTCGGGGGCTTCTGCAGCGCCGCCGGGAGGATGTCGGCCACGATGAAGTCCACCGTCCCGGGCCCGTCGCTGTGGACGGTCAGCGTGTAGGTGACCGGGCCCCCCGCGACCGGCTGCGCGGGCGAGAAGGCCTTCGTGATCGAGGTCTCGGCCCACGGAACCGTCGAGATAGCGGCCGACGCGCTGTTGTCGTCCGGGTTGATCTCGGTGCCGACCGGGGCCGACACGGTCGCCGTGTTGCTCAGCAGCTCGCTGGTCGGGTAATCGTCGAATCCGGTACCCACTTGCGCCTCTACATCGATCGTGACCGGCGCCTGGCCTGCGGTGATCGTGCCCAGGTTGCAGTCGGTGCCCGAGCACGAGCCCTGCGAGGGCGTGATCGACTGGACGATCAGGGGCGCCTCGAAGATCTCCGCGAGCTGCACGTTGGCCGCGTCGGCGACGCCGTTGTTGGTCACCTCGATGCGATAGGTGACCGGATCCAGGAAGAAGAGGTAGCCGACTGGCGTGAAATTCGGCGTGCTGGTCACGACCTTCTCGACGTGCAGGTCGATCGCCGGCTCGCTCACGGCCCCGGCGTCGGTGAAGGAGTTGTTGTCGGGGTTGCCGTCGCTCGGGGCCTGCAGCGTTGCAGTGTTGCTGAGCTGCCCGGGCGGCGTTCCGGTGCCGACGAGCACCGGGATCGAGATCGGCGGATAGTCGCTGCCGGCGGCCAGCGGGTCCGGGCGGTTGCAGGTGATCGTCGTCACCAAGGTCGAACAGATCCAGCCCGTGCCCGTCGCCGGGCCGGTGATCGTCAGCCCCGTCTCGATCGTGTCGGTGACGGTCACCGTCCCGGCCGTGGGCCCGGCGCCGACGTTGCCGACCGTGATCGTGTACGTGCTCGGCTGCCCGGGCGAGAGGTCGGGCGAATGCGTCTTGCCGATGGCCAGGTCGGGCACGTTCACGCTGGTGGTCGCGGGAGCCGTCTTAACCGTGCTCGGAACCCCGGTTGTCGCGGCGCTGAAGGCCAGGTCCGCCGTGTTCTCGATGGTCGCGCCCAGCGCCAGGCCTGCTGTGGCCACCGTCACCTGGAAGCTGACCGTCGCGCTCGCGTTCGGGGCGAGCGTCCCACCGGCAGCGGCCGTAGCGCCTGTGCCGAGCCGGACCGCCACGCTGCCGCCGGCGAACTCCCCGAGATCATCGCCGGCCGCGTCGCTCACGACGGCTCCGTTGAGGCGGATGCTGCCCGGCACGAAGTTCGTCCCGGCCGGGATCGGGTCGCTGAACGTCGTGCCGGTCGCACCATCCTGGCCGGTGTTCTGCACCGCCACCGTGTAGGTCAGCGTGTCGCCGAGATTCGCCGTGGCGGCATTGACGGTCTTCGTCGCCGTGATCCGCGGCGCATACAGGTCGGTTGCGAGCGTCACCACACCCGGCTGGTAAGCGTCGCCGCTCGTCGACAGCCTGACCTGCGTGGTCGTCTGGCCGTTGCCGAGCACGCCCGTGGTCCTGAACAGATCCGCGTCGTAGCCGAGGTTGTTGCGGAAGCTCGGCGTGCGCGACGTGACCAGCGCGCCGGCGTTCGAGATCGTCGAGTTGAAGACGTTCGAATTCGAGGCCGAGGTGGCCGGGCGGCCCTGGGTTGACGGCGTTCGACAGCGCGGTGAAGGCACCCGACCCCCCCTGGATCGCCGCGCCGTCGCCGGGCGTCCCCAGATCCCCCTCGTAGGCGACCAGCCCGACCGTCGAGGTCACCGGCCCCGACAGCGGCGTCTGGAACCCGCTCAGCGGGATCGTCACCGTGGCGCTGCTGCCGACGCTTTGCAGCCCGTCGAACACCGACAGGTTGCGGCTCGGCGCCGCCGGATCCCCATAGGCCACCACCAGCGACCAACCCCCCGAGCCCGAATCGCTTAACCCGGTGCCGAGCTGAACGTTCGCGGTCCAGTAGCTCCCAGCGCCGGCCGCAGCAACGATCGACGTGACGTTCACGAAGCCCTGATACTGCGTCGACGAATCGTCCACCTGCGACGCCGTCAGCGAGCGATAGCCCGCGTCACCCGGCGCCTTGAACAGCACCGTGTTGCGGGCAGCCGGATTCGGCGGCGGCGACCCGCCCTGGCCGGCGGCCAAGCGGCCGCCGTAGTACAGCCCCGCGAACAGCACGGTCGCCCCCGCCGGCAGCGTCAGGTCCGCCGAGCTCGAGTCGAACGTCGCCGGATCGCCGTCCGCGTCGATCCACGTCACCGTCCGGTCGTTGTTGTTGAGCCCCGAGCCCGTGCCGTTACGGACATTCGCGCACACCGCCAGCGCGTCCAGACACGACTCGAGCGAATTCGCCGCAATGGTGATGTCGCCCTGCGTGTTGGCTGCGAAGCGAGAGGTAAACGCGCGGTCCGCGGATGCGGCGGCGGGCACTAGAAGAAGCGTCGTCAGCACCCCGGCCAAGGCGAGTCCCCGCCGCATGTGACAAAGCGGTTATACCGGGTGGGGTACATCGACGCGATTAGGCTGGCGCCGTGGGACTCGCGCTGCCGGTCGTCTGGAGCGACCTCCATCGCCTGCACGAACCGGGCGGGGAGATCTGGGTCGGCGTGCGCACGGCCGGGACCGAGCTTCCCGCGCGCGCCGAGGCGATCCGGGCCGAACTGAGCCAAGCGGGGGCACGCTTCGTCGACGCTGAGCCGCAACCGGACGAGTTCCTCTACGAGATCCACGACCCGGAGCTCACGCGGCTATCTCGCGCGCGCGTGGGAGCACTGGCAGGCGGCCGGCCTCCCCGACGACCCGGGCCAGGACCGCGTCGTCCCGTACCTGTTCCCCGACCCGAGCCTGTTCTCGGACTTCGCGCCCGCGCCGGCGCGATCGCCCACCGCCCGCGCCGGGCAGTTCGCCTACGACACGATGACGCTGATCGGCCCGGGCACCTGGGAAGCCGCCCGTGCGGCGATCGACACGGCGGCCAGCGCGGCGGCTCTCGTGGCCGCGGGCGAGCCGGCCGCCTACGCGCTCACCCGCCCGCCCGGCCACCACGTAACGCGCTCGGCGTTCGGCGGCTCCTGCTACCTGAACAACTCGGCCGCCGCGGCAGCCCGGCTGCGGCGGGACACCGGCGGGCGCGTCGCGGTCATCGACATCGACGCACACCACGGCAACGGCACGCAGGCGATCTTCTGGGATGACGCCGAGGTGCTCACCGGTTCCGTCCACGTGGATCCCGGCGCCGGCTGGTTCCCCCACTTCCTCGGCTTCGCGAGCGAGACCGGCCGCGACGGCTCGAACCGCAACCTGCCGCTCGCGCCGGGCTCCGGCGACGAGCCCTGGCTCGCCGCCGTGGACGAGCTCGCCCGCTGGGCGCGCGAGCAAGGCGCCGGCGCACTCGTGGTGGCGCTCGGCGTGGACGCCGCGGCCGGCGACCCCGAGAGCCCGCTGCAGGTGAGCGCGAACGGGTACCGTGCCGCCGGCCGGGCGCTCGGGGGACTCGGCCTCCCGACCGTGGTCGTCCAGGAGGGCGGCTACGACCTGGCGACGATCGGGGGGCTGGTGCGCGAGACGCTCGAGGGACTCGAGGAGGGGATGGGTGGCTGAGGACAGCGCGATGTGGATCGGCAAGGACGAGCACGAGGGCGTGCTCGCCCAGCCGCGCAAGGACCTGAAGCCGCCGCCGCACTGGCGCCTCGAGGCCGTGGCCTACACGCCGATGCCGCGCACGATGACGATCGGCGCCGGCCGCCGCCGGGCCGTCTTCATCCAGGACGCCGACACCTCCGACGTCTGGCTGCTCGACCTCGAATCGGGCGGGCCACCCGAGCGGCTCACGACCGGCCGCGAGCTTGCCCCGTACTGGGAGGACGTGCCGCCGCGGATCTCACCCGACGGCTCGACGGTGGCGTACGCCGATGAGGGCCACGTGTGGCTCGTGCCCGCCGCCGGCGGACCGCCGCGCAAGCTGACCGAGGGCTCGAGTCCCGTCTGGATGGACGACGAGCGGCTCGTGATCTCGGTTGAGCGCGACGACACCACGAGGCTCGCCGTCGTCTCGGCCCGCGACCCGTGGCCGCGCCGGCTCGCCACCGGTCACGGAGAGCTCGAGGAGTACGGCGACGAGGGCGAGGCGGTCGTCTCGCCGGACGGCGCCGAGATCGCCTACACCTTCACCCCGCGCGCCGACCTCAACCGCAGCGAGATCCGCGTGGCCTCGCTGGAGAGCGGTGCCGTGCGCGCGCTCACGGGTACGCCACGCATGCACGACAGCGAGCCCGCCTGGTCGCCCGACGGGGCGACTCTCGCCTACACCTCCGAGCGCAGCGGCTTCTACGAGATCCACCTCGTCGCGCGCGACGGCGCGGGCGACCGGCAGCTGACGAACGCCCGCGCCGACCACGGCGAGCTCGACTGGCACCCGGACGGCTCGCGCCTGCTGGCGCTGCGCGGCCGCGGCGAACCGCTTCGACCTCGTGACGGTCGATGCCGAGAGCGGTGACGCCGAGGTCATCGCGGCCGGGGGGACCTGGTGCTCGCCGTTCTGGACGACCGCCGGCGACATCGTCGCCGGCTATGAGGACCACGCGACGCCGCGCGAGCTGCGCCGTGTCACGGACGGCGAGCCGACGGTCGTGCACGCGCCGGCGCCGCTCTCCGTGAAGCGAGCCCCGCACGCCGCGCTCGAGGACGTGCGCTTCCCGTCGTTCGATGGGCTCGAGATCCCCGGGTTCCTGATGCGGCCGCGCGACGCGAGCCCGGAGCGGCCGGTGCCGGCGGTGGTCTACCCGCACGGCGGCCCGACCATGCACTACGGCGACGAGTGGGACGGCCACGCGCAGTACTTCGTCGATCGCGGCTTCGCATGGCTCGCGATCAACTTCCGCGGCTCTACCGGCTACGGGCGGGACTTCGAGCGCCTGAACCACGGCGTCTGGGGCGTCGACGACACGAAGGACTGCCTCGCCGCCGCGGACTTCCTGCGGACGCTCGACTGGGTCGACGGCGAGCGGCTCGGCATCTTCGGCGCGAGCTACGGCTCGTACATGGCGCTGCTGTCGGTCACCGACGATCCCGACTATCGCTACAGGTGCGCCGTCGCGAAGTACGGCGACTGCGACATCACGACGTCGTGGGCGCAGGGCGACCGCGAGGGCGTCCAAGACCTCGAGCGCATGATGGGCCCGCCGTCCGCGGCGCGCGAGGCGTACATCGCCGGCTCGGCCTACCACCGGCTCGAGAACGTGCGCGTGCCGCTCCTGATCACGCACGGCGAGCGCGACGAGCGCGTCAGCCCGAAGCAGTCCGAGCAGCTCGTCGAGCGGCTCCGAAAGCTGGGCAAGACCTTCGAGTACGTGACCTACCCGACCGAGGCGCACGGGCTGCTGAGGGCGGGCCCGCAGCTCGACTTCTACAGGCGCCTTGAACGGTTCCTTAACTGGAATCTCATGTGAACCCCTGAGATAGTCGCCATTCTGGGCAGCCACCGGAGGGACTGAGGGGGACTCGCGTGAGCAAGCTTCGCAAGGCGTTGGCAGGGGCGTTCGTCCTTGCCCTGGTACTGGCCGGACTGGTCGCGGCCGCTGCCCAGGGGCAGGATGAGGAGAACGGCGACGACGGCAAGCAGGTCGTCTTCGACGTCGGCGACCCGCAGGGCATCGACAGCATGAGCCCGCTGATCGGCGTCACGGTCGCCGCCTACGAGGCCTGGAACATCCAGTACGCGATGCTCACCGACAAGGCGGCGAAGGACTTCTCGGTCATCCCGGGCCTCGCCAAGTCCTGGGAGGGCTCGGACGACAAGCTCACCTGGACCTACAAGCTGCGCCCGAACATGAAGTGGTCGGACGGCAAGCCGCTGACCGCCGAGGACATCGCCTGGACCGTCAACACCTCGCGCGAGGAGGAGTGGTTCAACCACTTCGCGGTGACCCAGAACCTGACGGCCAAGGCGCTCGACGACACCACGGTCGAGATCAAGTCGAGCGTGCCGGACCCGAAGCTCCCGGTCATGGACGTCTACATCCTGCCCAAGCACATCTGGGGCAAGATGAGCCCCGCGGACCGCGAAGAAGTACGACGGCAACGACGGCGTGGGCTCCGGGCCGTTCGTGCTCGAGGAGTTCCAGAAGGGCCAGTTCGCTCGCTTCAGGGCGAACCCCAACTACTGGGGCGGCAAGCCGGCCGTCGACAAGGTCGTGCTGCGCAAGTACAACAACCCGGACGCCATGGTCGCCGCGCTCAAGACGGGCGAGCTCGATGCCGCTGAGACCATCCCAAGCTCGAGCTTCAAGGCAGCTCCAGAAGGACGACAGCATCGAGACCATCGAGGGCTACCAGGGCGCGATGACCGAAATCGCGATCAATGGCGGCGATGGCCTCAAGAAGCCGCACCCGGCACTGCTTGATCCGAAGGTTCGGGAGGCGATCGGCCACGCGATCGACCGGAACACGCTCGTCAATCGCGTCGAGAGTGGCTTTGCGAAGCCGACCCAGACGCTCAGCACCTCACCGAACCCGAAGTGGGCACCTGATCTGGGCGACGGTCAGATTGTCGAATTCGACCTCGACAAGCGCAAATGCGATCCTCGACGAGGCGGGCTATGAGGACACGGACGGCGACGGCGTGCGCGAGATGCCCGGAGGCGGCCAGCCGCTCAACTTCAAGCTACATGGTCCGCTCCGACAGCGTGAGCGCGCAGCCCGTTGCGGAGTTCTTCACCGGCTGGCTCGACGAGATCGGCATCGCCACCACCAGGAAGGTCGTCGACGACAGTCAGCTGACGACGATCATCGGCAAGGGCGACTACGACATGTTCTTCTGGGGCTGGACGCCCGTTCGTCGACCCCGACACGATGCTCTCGTACTTCCAGTGCAACCAGGTCGCGAGCGATCCGGAGGATCCGACCAACTACTACAACGACGCCAACTACTGCGACCCGGAGTACGACAAGCTCTACGAGCAGCAGAAGGTCGAGCTCGACGACCAGAAGCGCATCGACATCGTGCACGAGATGCTCGAGCGCCAAGCCGGGTGGGGCGTCTACAACACGCTCTACGTCTATCCCGACCTGCAGGCGTACGTGAAGGACCGCTTCGACCGGCTTCGTGCGCCAGCCGGAGGGCAACGGCCCGGTCATCTACTCGAACACCTCGCCGAGCTACGCGCGCCTGAAGCCCGTCTCGGCGACGGCCAGTGGTGGAGATGACGGCGGTGGCGGTAGCGGCGGCATCATCGCGATTGCCGCGGTCGCGGTGCTCGCCGTCGGCGTGGCGGCGTTCATGTTCGGTCGTCGCCGGACGGCCGACGAGCGGGAGTGAGCGGGAGGTACCTCACAAAGAAGGTCCTCGGGTCGCTCGCGACCCTGTTCTTCGTAATCTGCTTCAACTTCTTCCTGTTCCGGATCGTGGACTCGGATCCGGTCGCGAGCCTTTTCCGCGGCCGCAACCTGACCGCGTCCCAGAGGGCGGAGCTGACGCGCCAGTTCGGTCTCGACAAGTCGACCGGCGGGCAGTTCGTCGACTACCTGCAGCAGACGGCCCAGTTCAACCTCGGGCGCTCCTACCAGACCAACCAGCCGGTCTGGGTCGAGATCAAGGACGCGGCCGGCCCGACGATCGCGCTGGTCGGGGTCTCCGCGATCCTGTCGGCGGTGTTCGGCGTGATGCTCGGCATCGCCGCCGCCTGGCGAAGACGCACGAAGACCGACTACGCGGTCACCGGCTTCACGATGACCACGTACTCGATGCCCGACTTCTGGCTCGGGATGCTGCTGCTGGTCGCGTTCGCGGTGGGCCTCGGCTGGTTCCCGGTCGGCGGCATCACCGACCCGGCCTCGACGGCCACCGGCATCTCGAAGCTGGCCGATCAGGCGCAGCACATGTTCCTGCCGGCCCTCACGCTCACGCTCGCCTACCTGGGCGAGTACGCGATCGTGATGAGATCGTCGCTGCTCGACACGATGCGCGAGGACTACCTCATCCTCGCCCGCGCGAAGGGGCTGCGCGACAAGCTCGTCCGCAACCGCCACGCCGTCCCGAACGCCCTGCTGCCGGTGGTGGCGCTGATGGCGATCAACTTCGGCTTCGTGCTCTCGGGCGCGATCGCCGTCGAGGCGATCTTCTCCTGGCCCGGGCTCGGCCTCGCCAGCTATGAGGCGCTGAAGGGACCCGACCTGCCGATGCTGCAGGGGCTGTTCCTCGTGTTCAGCGCGGCGGTGATCCTGTTCAACCTGATCGCCGACCTGCTCTATGGCTATCTCGACCCACGGGTGCGGGAGCCATGAACGCCGTGGCAGCCCCCTCCTCGCGGCAGATCACCTGGCTGCGCCGGCGGCGCGCGCTGGCAGCCGCGTGGCGCGACTTCCGCCATCACCGGCCCGGGATGGTGGGCCTTGTGATCCTCACGCTCATCGTGCTGATGGCGCTGGCCGCGCCGCTGCTCGCCGACGAGTCGGGCCTGCGGGCGATCAACACGATCGAGAACCCGGTCTGGGCGAGCCCGTCGGACTTCTCGCCGCTCGGCACCGACAACTTCGGCCGCAGCGTCATGACGCAGTTCATCTACGGCGCCCGCATCAGCCTGCTCGTCGGACTGGCCGCGACCGTGCTGGCGATGGTGATCGGTTCGGTCGTCGGCATCGTCGCCGGCTTCCTCGGCGGCATCGTCGGCTCGATCCTGATGCGGCGTCACCGAGTGGTTCCTCGTGATCCCGTTCCTGCCGCTCGCGATCGTGCTGGCCGCGATCCTCGGGCCGTCGATCGAGAACATCATCCTCGTCATCGGCATCACCTCGTGGCCGTCGACGGCGAGGCTTATCCACGCGCAGGTGCTGACCCTCAGGGAGCGCGACTACGTCGACCGCAGCCGCGCGCTCGGCGCGTCGAACTGGCACCTGATGACGAGTCATATCCTGCCGAACGTCTCGCCTCTGATCCTCGCCAACACGACGCTGACGGTGCCGATCGTGATCCTCTCCGAGGCCACGCTCTCCTTCCTCGGGCCTCGGCGACCCGGCGAACGCGTCCTGGGGGAAGATGCTCGACAACGCCTTCGAGGCCGGCGCGATCACGCAGGAGGCCTGGTGGTACTTCGTGCCGCCTGGCCTCGGCATCCTGCTCGTCGCGCTCTCGTTCACGCTGATCGGAACGGCGCTCGAGGAGATCCTCGACCCGCGGCTGAAGGAGCGCGGTTGAGCAGCGAAGAGCACTTCCTGCGGGTCCGCGACCTGCACGTGACGTACGCGCCGCGCGGCGCGGCCGTGCCGGCGGTGCGCGGCGTCGACCTCGACCTCCACCCGGGCGAGACGCTCGGGCTGGCGGGCGAGTCGGGCTGCGGCAAGTCCTCGCTCGCCGCCGCGCTGCTGCGCCTGCTGCCGAAGGGGACGAAGGTGACCGGCGAGGTGCTGCTCGACGGCGAGGACGTGCTGAAGATGAGGCCGGGCCGCCTGCGCGCCGTACGCTGGACCGACCTCGCGATCGTCTTCCAGGGCGCGCTCCACACGCTCAACCCGGTGCAGCGAGTCGGCGACCAGATCGGCGAGGCGATCCGGCTGCACTCGAAGGGCGGCGGCGGCAAGGTGTCCACGCGCGTCGGCGAGCTGCTCGAGCTCGTCGGGCTGCCGGCCCGGCGTGCCCGGGCCTATCCCCACGAGCTCTCGGGGGGCCAGCGCCAGCGCGTGCTGATCGGGCTCGCGCTCGCCTGCGAGCCGCGCCTGCTCGTCGCCGACGAGCCCACCACCGCGCTCGACGTGATGGTCCAGGCCCAGGTGCTGCGGCTGCTCGAGGACCTCCAGAAGGAGTTCGGCCTGGGGATCATCTTCATCACCCACGACCTGTCGACGCTGGCCGACCTCTCCGACCGGATCGCGGTGATGTACGCGGGCCGGATCGTCGAGCAGGGGCCGGCCGAGGAGGTCTTCACGGATGCGGCGCATCCCTACACGCGCGCGCTCGGCGCGGCCTTCCCGATCATCGGCGACCCGGCGTTCCGCATGAACCCGTCCGGCGTGGCCGGCGACCCGCCCGACCCGCGCCTGCTGCCGAGCGGCTGCCCGTTCCACCCACGCTGCGCCTCGGCGATCGACATCTGCTCGTCCACGGACGTGGAGCTGTGGCCGGCCGGCGACGGCCGCGCGGCCGCCTGCGTGCACGTCTCCGGGGCGCCGGTGGCGAGCGCATGAACGACGACGCGCCACTGCTCGAGGTGCGCGGCCTGCACGTCGCCTACCGGGCAGGGAAGACCGTCGCGCGGGCGGTCGACGGAGTCGACCTCTCGATGGACAGCGGCGAGATCGTCGCGCTCGTGGGCGAGTCGGGCTGCGGCAAGACGACGCTCGCCAGGACGATCATGGGCCTGCGCATCCCGGACCAGGGCGAGATCCGCTTCCGCGGCGAGACGCTCGGGCGCGACCGCGGCTCGCTGCGCGAGCACCGCCGGCACGCCCAGATGATCTTCCAGGACCCGACCGGCGCCCTGAACGCACGCCAGACGATCTACGAGGCGGTCGCCGAGGGCGTTCGCATCCAGAAGATCGAGGGAGACGAGGAGCAGCTCGTGGCCGACGCGCTGGGGCGCGCCGGCCTGCGCCCCCCGGAGAGCTTCTTCACGCGCTACCCGTACGAGATCTCGGGCGGCCAGCGCCAGCGCGTGATCATCGCCGGCGCGATGGTGTTGAACCCGGGCCTGCTCGTCGCCGACGAGCCGGTGTCCGCGCTCGACGCCTCGGTGCGCGGCGAGATCCTCGCGCTGATGCTGAAGCTGGTGCGCGAGACGGGCGTCGGCATCCTCGTCGTCACGCACGATCTCGGGCTCGCCTGGAACGTCGCGAACCGGGTGGCGGTGATGTACCTCGGCCGCATCGTCGAGGAAGGCCCGACGGAGGAGCTGCTGACGGCCCCGAAGCACCCCTACACGCGCGCGCTCCTGTCCGTCGTGCCCGAAGTCGAGGAGATGGAGCAGCAGATCCTGACCGGGGAGGCGCCCGACCCGACGCGCATCCCGGCCGGCTGCCGCTTCCATCCCCGCTGCCCGGTCGTGGAGTCGGGAGAGGCCGAGCGGCTCGGCGTGCTCGAGCGCTGCCGAACCGACGACCCGCTGATGCTTCCCGCCTGCCACGCTGTCGCACTGGCCGCCGCCGCCGGAGAGACGACATGACCGAGACGCTGCCCTACCGCTGGTACACGGACCCCGACGTGCTCGAGCAGGAGCGCGCGCGGCTGTTCGCGTCCGCCTGGCAGTACGCCGGCCACAGCGGTGAGCTCGCCGAGCCCGGCTCGTACCTCACGCTGCGCGCCGGGGAGATCCCCCTGGTCGTGGTGCGCGACCGCGCCGGCACGCTGCGCGCGTTCGTGAACGTCTGCCGCCACCGCGGCGCCGAGGTCGTGAAGGGCAGCGGGACCTGCAGCACGCTCCAGTGCCACTACCACGCCTGGACCTATGGCCTCGACGGCAAGCTGCGCGCGGCGCCGCGCTCGGAGGCCGACCCGGAGTTCGACGGCGAGCAGCTCGGCCTCAAGCCGGCCCAGGTCGATAGCTGGGGGCCGCTCGTGTTCGTCAACGCCGACGCCTCCGCGCCCCCGCTCGCCGACACGCTCGGGGAGCTGCCCGAAATAGTCCGCCGCGGCGGCCTCGATCTCGACGCGCTCAGCTTCCACCAGCGCGTGTCGTTCTCGCTCGACGCCAACTGGAAGATCGCCGTCGAGAACTACCTGGAGTGCTACCACTGCGCGGTCGCCCACCCGAGCTTCAGCGAGGTGATCGACGTGCGCCCGGACCGCTACCTGCTCGAGCGCCACCCGACCTTCGGCAGCCACTACGCGCAGCCGCGCGGGCCGTCTGCCAATGGCGACGGGCACGTCGACGGGCAGTTCCACCTGGTCTGGCCGAACATCAAGGTGAACGTGATGCCCGGGCGCGCGAACCTGTCGGTCGGCCCGCTCGTGCCCAGCGGGCCGGACAGCACGGACGGCTTCCTCGACTACTTCTTCGGGGCGGACACCGACCCCGAGTGGATCGCCGAGTACCTGAAGCTCGACTACCAGGTCGGCGACGAGGACCGCGTCCTCGTGGAGTCGGTCCAGCGCGGCATGCGCTCGGGCGCCTTCGAGAGGGGCCGGCTGATGCTCCCGAGCGAGGAGCTGATCGGCGAGTTCCAGCGCTGGGTCGCGGCGCGGCTCGATCAGACGCCGTCGCGCGGGAACGACAGCTCCCACGTGCGCGAGTAGACCAGCTCGTCGCCCTCGTAGGCCTCCAGCCGCTGGTCGACGTGGAACTCGGTGGCCGTCGAGGTCATCCTGCTGTGGGTGTCGACGCGCGCGTGCCAGGAGTCGCGCGCGAGCGTCGAGCTGCAACGCGACTCGACCGTGGCCGAGAGCGGGTCGCCGTCCACGATCCGGTAGCTCGTGACGCTTGTGTCGTCCATCTCGGTCCGCGCCTCCGCGAGCCGGCGGCGGCCGCCCACGTCCCACTCGAACACCGTCTCGTGCGCCCCGGTGCCGGGGTCGTAGCTCAGCTCGCGGCTCGTCGGCGCCGGCTGGATGATCTCGACCGCGAGCGGCTCCGCCCACTCGGGCGGGCCGAACGGCGCCGGCTCGGGCTCGTCGCGGCGCGGGCGCACGGGCAGCCGCAGGCGCCCGTCCTGGATCGTCAGCGTCACCGGCTCGGGTGACGGCCAGGCCCAGGGCCAGTAGGCGCTCGACACCGAGACCCGCAGCCGGTGGCCGGCGGGCACGACATGGCCGATCGCGTCCAGGCGCACGGTCACGTCGTAGAGCCGCCCCGGTTCGAGCGGCTCCACCTTGTCGTGCCCGTCGCGATGGGTGAGGTTGAGGACCCCGCGCGTGATCAGGAGCGAGGAGCCGTCCGGCGCCACGCTGCAGAGACGCACCGCCACCAGCGCCGCGGGGCGGTCGGACTCGAATGTCAGGTCGAGCTCGGGGAAGCCGAGGATGTCGAACGGCTGCTCGTCGAGCGCAGGGAACGTGAACTCGGCCGAGCGGGCGTCCTCGGCACGCTGGTCCGGCGGCCAATCGCCCTGTCCACCATCGGCGCACCAGGCCCCGGCGTCGGCGCCCGTCGACTCGATGCTGCTGTGGGTGAGCGGGAAGGCCCCCGGCAGGTCGAGCTCGCGCACCTCGATCGAGTGCGACGGCCACTGGGCCTCGGTCACCCAGCGCCCCGGGCGCTCGGCGTAGTGGTCAGCCGGCGGGAGCGCGTCCTGGACCCAGGCGCGCAGCACGGGCTCGTCCGTGATGCCGGTGTCGATCCCCTTGAGCCACTGGTCCCACCAGCGCAGGCACTCCTGCAGGAAGCCGATGCTGGGGCCGGGCTGGCCGTCCTGCGGGAAGGCGTGCGACCACGGGCCGATCAGCCCCTTGCGCGGACCCGGCAGCCCGGCGACGAGCCGCGGGATCGCGTTCGAGTAGCCGTCCGCCCAGCCGCCGACCGCGTACACGGCGGCCTCGATCTGCGAGTAGTCCTCGCAGACGGAGCCGTGGCGCCAGTAGTCGTCGCGGCGCTGGTGGCCGAGCCACGCCTCGATGAGGGAGGGCGTCTCCTCCATGCGCCGGAGCCAGGTCTCGCGCCAGCCGTCCCCCACGGCGGCGGGGTCCGGCGGCTGGGCGCACAGCGTGAGCATGGTCGCCGCCCACGGGAGCATGTCCACGCCCAGCACGCAGCCGCCGACGTAGTGGACGTCGTCGGAGTAGCGGTCGTCGCTCGCGCACATCGAGATCACGGCCTTGAGCGCGGGCGGCCGCCGCGCCGCCACCTGCAGCCCGTTGAAGCCGCCCCAGGAGATCCCGAACATGCCGACCGTGCCGCTGCACCAGGGCTGCTCCGCGAGCCAGGCGATCACCTCGAGCGCGTCGTCCTGCTCCTGCGTCAGGTACTCGTCGAGCAGGATGCCGTCCGAGTCGCCGGTTCCGCGCAGGTCGACGCGCACGCCCGCGTAGCCGTAGCCCGCGAAGTAGGGGTGGTGATACGAGTCGCGCTTCGCGAAGGCGTCGCCCTTGCGGTAGGGCAGGTACTCGAGGATCGCCGGGACCGGGTCCTGCTCGGCGTCCTCGGGCAGCCAGATGCGTGCGGCGAGCCGCGTGCCGTCGGACATCGGGATCCAGGTGTGATCGATCCGCCTGACGGCGCGAGGGAACTCGGTGCGAGCGGGCAAGGCTGTGCGAGTCTACGGCCATGAGCACGCGCCTGACCTACACGAGCGGCGCGCTCGCGGGCGAGACCGACGATGAGTTCGAGGCGAAGCTCGCGGGGGCGCGCGCCGATTCGAACGAGCCGCTCCCTCATCTGATCGGCGGCGAGGACGACTTCGCCGGCGATACCTTCAGCCGCCTCGATCCGGCCGCCGAGGGCGCCGTGGCGAGCCGCGCCCACGACGGGTCCCCGCAGATCGTGAGCCGTGCCGTCGCCGTCGCGCGCTCCGCCGGGCCGGCCTGGTCATCCACCCCTTACGGCGAGCGCTGCGAGCGCATGCGCGCGGTGGCGGAGGGCATCGGTGAGCGTCACCTCGAGCTTGCGGCGGTCGCGAGCCTCGAGACCGGCAAGACGCGCACCGAGTCGATCCTCGAGGTCCAGGAGGCGGTGGACCTCATCACCACCTATGCGGACCTGATGGAGCGGAACGAGGGCTACGTCAAGCCGCTCCAGAGCTTCGTCGAAGGCGAGCGCAACACCGACGTGCTGCTGCCCTACGGCGTCTTCGCCGTGATCTCGCCGTTCAACTTCCCGGTCGCGCTGGCGGTCAACATGCTGAGCGCGGCGCTGATCGCCGGCAACACGGTCGTGCTGAAGCCCTCCGAGGAGGCGCCCTGGTCGGGCGCGATCCTCGGCCAGATCGGCCGCGACGCGGGGCTGCCGCCGGGTGTCCTGAACGTGGTGCACGGCGGCCCGGCGACGGGCCGCGCGCTCGTGGACGGAGCGATCGACGGAGTCGCCTTCACCGGCTCGGCCGAGGTGGGCAGGGCGATCGCCCGCAAGCTGCACGACGGGCCCTTCGCGCGCCCCGCGCTCACCGAGATGGGCGGCAAGAACCCGGCGATCGTCGCTTCGAGCGCCGAACTCCAGGGCGCCGCCGAGGGCGTCGCACGCTCCGCGTTTGGCCTGTCGGGGCAGAAGTGCAGCGCCTGCTCGCGCGCGATCGTGCTCGACGACGTCCACGACGAGTTCGTCGAGCGGCTCGCCGAGTTCAGCGGCGGCCTCATGCTCGGCGACCCCTCGGAGCGCGAAGCCTTCCTCGGCCCGGTCATCAACGAGGTGAGCTCGGCCCGCTTCGAGACGGCTGTCGCCGACGCCCGCCGCGACGGCGAGGTGGCGGCCGGGGGCGGCCGACCCGAGCGGCCCGGCCACTTCGTGGAGCCGACCGTCGTGACCGGGTTGCCGAAGGGCCACCGGCTCGAGCGCGACGAGCTCTTCCTGCCGTTCGTGACCGTCACGCGCGTGAGCTCGTTCGACGAGGCGCTGGCGGAGGCGAACGCCCCCGCCTACGGCCTGACGGCCGGGGTCTTCAGCGAGGATGCGACTGAGAAGAAGCGCTTCCTGGCAGAGATCGAGGCGGGCGTCGTCTACGTGAACCGGCGCGCGGGCGCGACCACAGGCGCCTGGCCCGGCACCCAGACCTTCGCGGGCTGGAAGTCGAGCGGCACGACCGGGAAGGGCGGGCTCGGGCCCTGGTACCTGCCGCAGTTCATGCGCGAGCAGAGCCGGACCGTCGTGGGCTGAGGGCCGCCGCGAGCTCGGCGAAGACCTCGACGTAGCGGTCGACGGCGGCGACGTCGTGGGCCACCGTCACGCTCCACTCCTGCTCGCCGGGCGTCACGAAGAGGCCGCGGTTTCCGAACCAGAGCCAGATCAGCTCGCCGATCTCGGCGTCGTGGCGGACGCAGCCCTTCGAGCCGAGGGCGACCGCGCGGGCCGGGAGACCTTGCTCGTCGATCACCGCCTGGCAGCCGGCGCGCATGAGCTCGCCGAGCGTCTCGAGGTGCTCGTATGCGGCGGGCGTGAGCACTTCCTCGAGACTTGCACGGGCTGCCGCCATCGACAGCGGGTTGCCGTTGAAGGTGCCGACCTGGTGCACGCGGCCGGTCTCGACGTAGTCCCCCAGCTCGGCGGTCATCCCGATCGCTCCCGAGGGCAGTCCGGCTCCGAGTGCCTTGGCGAGCGCCACCATGTCCGGCTGCACGCCGAAGCGCTCGGTGGCTCCCCCTGCCGCGATCGTCAAGCCGGTCTTGACCTCATCGAAGATCAGGAGCACACCGTGCCTGCGAGTGACCTCGCGCACAGCGTCCAGGTAGCCGGGCGCGGGCGGGATCACCCTGGCCCTCATCATCGCGGGCTCGATGATCAGGCAGGCCGGCACCCGGCCGGCGGCGGCGAGCTGGTCGATCCGGCGCTCCATCGCCGCGGCGTCGTTGAAAGGCACCGTGTGGACCTGCTCGACCGTGGCGCGCGGGATGCCCTCTCCCCAGGGCAGCGAAGGTGGCCACTCTTGCTCCCCCGGTTCGTGCGCCATCTGAGCGCCCACGCTCACCATCACGGAGTCGTGGTGCCCGTGGTAGGCGCCGAAGATCTTCAGGACGTCGTCGCGGCCGGTTCGCGCACGGGCGATGCGGATGGCGTCCATCGTCGACTCGGTGCCCGAGTTCGTGAAGCGCCAGCTCGGCAGGCCGAAGCGGCGCGCGAGCTGCTCTGCCACCGCCACCGCCTCCTCGGTGGGAGCTCCGAAATGCGTACCGAGCGCGTGGCGGCGCTCGATCGCAGCCCGGATAGCGGGGTGGGCGTGCCCCTGCACCATCGCGCTGAAGCCGTTGTGGAAGTCGATGTACTCGTTGCCGTCGACATCCCACACCCGCGAGCCCTCACCACGGCTCAGGTACACGGGCCACGGGTCACGGCGCTGGAAGGAGGAGGGCACCCCGCCCGCGAGGGTTCGCTGCGCGCGCCGGAAGAGCGCCTCCGACCCGGGCGTGCGCTCGCGCAGCCGGCTGCGCTCGCGCGCGAGGAGCTCCGCAGGCCGGTCACCGCTCAGCAGGCGGCGCGGGCGACCGGGCGCGCGCGAGCCGCGGACGCCGACACGCACACCGCGCCGCGCACCCTGACCCTCGCCCCGGCCACGTTGTTGCGGGCGCTCCGCTCCGGCGTCGAGGAGCCGACGACGGCGACGTTGGTCACGATCCGCCCGGCCGACGAGGTCAGCCGGGTCTCGAAGCTGAACGTTCTGCTCGCGCCCGCGGCCAGGTCACCCACGCTGCACACCACGGCCTTGCGCCGGAAGACGACGTGACGCCCGCAGTCGCTCGCGGCCGCGGCCGCGGACCGAGGCGAACGCCTGGCCCTGCTCAGGGGCCTCGCCCAGCACCACGTCCTCGGCCCCCACCGGACCGCGGTTCTCGATCGTCACCGTGTAGGTCACCCGCTCGCCGACAGCGGCCACCGGCCGATCCGCCTGCTTGCTGATGACGAGATCCGGGTCCGGCACGTTCGGGGCCGGGTTCGGGCCCGGGCGGACCCGGATCGCGTGCGGTCGGGCGGGTCGCGCAGGTCCGGCGTGAAGTCATTGACGGATCCGCATCGCTTGACCGGGTTCCGCACGGTCAGCCTGACGATCGCGCGACCCTCGATCGCCGGAAGGACCCTGCCGTCGCAGACGACGAGCCCCAGCTGCCAGTCGCCGTCTTCGGCCGCCGGGGCGATCTCCTGGATCACGTAGCTGCCCAGCTCGAATGTGCTTCGTGGAATCGCCGCGGGCACGCACGGGCCGCAGCGCTCGCCTGGTCGTGGCCGACTGGTTGTAGACCTTGGCCTGGTCGCGCAGCGGCGTGATCGCGTAGTCGAAGCTGCCGGCGCCGCCGACCGTCGTCTTGTAGATGTAGAGACCGCCGGCCGGCGTGAAGCGGTTGACGAAGAGGCAGGCCGAGCCCTCCTGGTCACGGATCCTCACGACCGCGCTCTCGGGCGCCTGCGGCACCGGTGCTGCCGAGCTGGCGCCCGCCGCACCAGACCCTGAACACGTCCCAGGTACCGCGCCTGCTGTCAGGCAGTCCTCCACGACGCGGTAGAGACCCGGCTCGAGCTTCAGCGGAGCGGGCTGCGCGAGCACCGGCACGATCCGGTCGCCTCGTCTCTGCGCGCGCCGTCTGCTCCTCTCCGCCTCCGACCGGGAAGACGCGGAAGTCGAAGATGCCGGTGCCGCCGAGCGTGATCTTGGCGAGGTAGAACTGCCCGGCCGGCACCCGGAACTCGTCCGTGTACGTGCAGGTGACGGTGTCACCCGCGGCGAGGTAGATGGCCGCGGAGGCCGTGGCCTGGTTCACCACCTCGGTGCTCGCTCCGGGGCTCTCACAGACCAGGTTCACGAGGTTCCATCCCGGCGGGACCAGCTCGCGGACCGTCCAGGGCTCGCGCCCGTGCCCGTCTCCGCGCGGTAGAAGGTCTGACTCGCGGGGTTGCCGTCCTGGACGTTCAGGTCGAAGCGACCGTCGTCGTTGAAGGTGAGATTCCCGCCGAACTGGAAGTTCTGGTCGGCGCCGGGCGGGATCGCTGACCTCCTTGCGGATGATGATCGTGCCGCTCGTCGGCGGCGGCGTGACGTAGTAGGCGTAACAGAAGATGTGCTCGGTGCCGGACGGATAGCTCATCCACTCGACGTTGTCGCCATTCAGGTTGTCGATCGCGCAGCGCAGCGCGCCGAAGCCGTACTGGTCCGGGTACTGCTCGTTCAGGATCGGGTCCGTCGTGGTGCCGCCCTGGATCCAGAAGCTGTTGCCGCTCCCCGCTCGATCCAGCTGGTCCTCGGTGAGCTCGATCGTGACCGCAGCATCGATCGTCGTCGCCGGTCGGCCTGCCCTCGTAGTCGAGCAGCGGCGTCTCCGGCTGCGTCACGACGTCTGTGTCGTAGGGATCGGTGACGATCGAGAGCGAGCCCCACGGGCCGCTCACCGCCTGCGTCTGGTAGCCGGTGCCGAGCGTGAAGCGCCAGTTCGGCAGCGGGCGTGCAGTTGGGCTGGCTGTCCGCCTCGATCTCCGGGTCGATCGGCTCGCCGGCGGTGTACGGCGTATCGGCCCCGAGGTCCTTGAGGCTCTCCTGGATGTCGTTGCGCGCGCGGTTGGCGGTGATGTCCGTGTACTGCGGGACATTGACGGGCGACGATCGTGACGAAGTGGTCCGTGCCCTGGCCGTCCGGGCCCTGCGCCGACGCGCCCGGCGCCGACGGCGAGCACTGTCACGCAGCACCGCCACGGAGAAGAGTCAGCCGGCGCATCCCGGCGGCATCCTACCCCGCCTTGCAAGCCGGAAAATCGCTCTGGGAGACGTACTGTCTCTGCATATACCCCCTAGGGGTATGCTAGTCTGGCTCCCCTGATGGAAGCCGCTCATCACCACCACGCAATGCCGACCTCGGGCCGCGAGCTCGACACGATCGCCGCGAGCGCGACCCTCCACTGCCTGACCGGCTGCGCCATCGGCGAGGTGCTCGGCGTGCTGATCGGCACGGCGCTCGGCTGGTCCAACTTCGCCACGATCGTGCTCGCGATCGGGCTGGCCTTCTTCTTCGGCTACGGGCTGACGAGCCTGCCGCTGCTGCGCGCCGGCCTCGCGCTGGCCACGGTGATCCCGATCGCCCTGGCGTCCGACACGCTCTCGATCGCGGTGATGGAGCTCGTCGACAACCTGATCCTGCTGGTCATCCCAGGCGCGATGGAAGCGGGCCTGGGCGATGTGCTCTTCTGGGGCAGCCTCGCATTCGCGCTGGCGGTTGCCGCCCTGTTCGCCTTCCCGGTCAACCGCTGGCTGCTGAAGCGCGGCAAGGGCCACGCGGCCGTCCACGAGACGGGGATCCACGGCGGACCGCCGATCCCGCTCGTGGCGGCCATCTTCGGCGCAGCCGCCGTGTTCGGCACGGCGGTGATGATCGCCGAGCTGGTCTAGGCGGCTACGCCATCGATTGAACGGTTCGTGGGGTCCTGACCCCGCGAACCCTTCAATCGCGCGCGACGTCCCGCATCGTCGTCTCGACGTGTGTGGGCTCGAAGCGCACTTGCCCATGCGTGAAACGGAGCGGCGTCAGGCCGGCGGCGATGTGGGCTTGGTCTCGCACGCGATCGCGCTCCTGCTGGGCCGGGGTGCGGTGATATCGCAGTCCGTCGGTCTCGACGACGAGCCCCAAATCCGGCCAGTAGAAGTCGACCTTGAAGCCGTTCAGCCACACGCCCGTCTCGGGCAGCCCGAGGCCCGCCCGTCGCGCGATCGGCAGGAGGCGGCGCTCGAGCTCGGAGTCCGTGAGCCTGAACGTGCGCCGGTCCAGCAGCTCGCGAAGCGCCCGGACGCCGGGTAGCGAGCCGAAGCCGCCGAGCGCGTCGCGCAACGCCTCGGGGTCGATCAGGTCGAGCCGATCGGCCTCATTCACTGCTCTTTCGAGAGCGGGGCGGCGGACGCGCGCCGAGAGGTCGACGAGCGTGCAGGCGACGTCCGTCACCGGGATGCGATCTCGGAAGGCGACATGGTCCGCGAGCACGCTGATGCGGCGGTGGGCGTGGATGCCAGGCCGGCGCCTGGCCAGGTGCAGCGGGAGGGAAACGTGAATGAGACCAGGCTCGTACGGGATGACACCCCAGAGCGCAGCCGCGCTCTCGTGGCTCAGCACCGCCGCTGGACCGCATGCGAGCAGCGCCGCCATCCACGCTCCCTGCCGGCTCAGGTCAGGACGTCCGACGGCGTAGATGCCCCGCCAGCGCCATCGATGAAGGCGGCCGTCGGCGAGCCGGTGCCGGATCGCCTCAGCGCCGAGGCCGAGCGCGAGCAACTGCGCACGCGAGACCGCCCAGTGCTGCCGCCAAGCGAGCTCCCAACCCGGCGCGCCCAGCGATTGAAGGCTTCGGGGGTCCATGACCCCCACAAGCCTTCAATCGAGCGTCGATTCGCCCCCCGGCCGGGATGCCGGCGGGGCGGGCCGGCTAAGCCAGGCCCTCCAGCTTGTACTCGCGCAGGAAGCCCTCGAAGAGGCGGCGGTGGCCCTCCTCGTCGCGCAGGATGTCGATCACCATGTCCTGCGTCACCGGGTCCTTGCCCTCGCAGAACTCGATGATGCGGTTGTAGTGCTCGATGGCGCCGCTCTCGGCCTCGATCACGCCCTTGATGACGTGGACGATGTCGGTCTGCTCCTCCGGTGGCTGCAGGTAGCCCTGCTCGGCGTTGAAGTCGAGCGAGCCCGGGACGACCCCGTAGAGCTCCTTGATGCGCGCGCCGTACTGGCGGGCGTGGCCCAGCTCCTCCTGGATGTCCTCCTCGAGGGACTCGATGATCTCCTGGGCGCGGACGCCGTCGGGGTTGATCGAGTTGGTGATGTAGCTCATCACGGTCTCGATCTCCATCCAGTACGCCTTCGTGAGCATCCCGATGAGCTCCTCGCGCTCGTCGCGCATGTCGTCGCTGAGGATGCCGTGGCGGGGTGTGGTCTCCGTGGACATGTCGTGTCTACCTTTCTCGCAATGCCTTGTTCCCTCATTGTGCCCGTCGCGGGCATCGCAAACCTTGCCGGTGGCCACTGAGACGGTCATCCCGGGTGATGAGCACATCGAGCACATCACCCGGCCGCCGCAGTCGCTCTGGGACCGGATCCTCGCCGAGCCCGATCGCGCTCCCGAGTACATCGCGCTGATCGCAGCGGAGCGCTTCGGGCCGCAGGCCGAGGAGTGGGTGCGGATTGCGGGTCCCGGGCACACCCCCGAGCAGCTCGCGCGAGTGGCCTACCGCAAGCACGTTCGGCTCGCGCGGCTCGAGGGCGGGGCGCTTGGGCTCGGTGGCGTCTTCACGGCGGCGCCCGACATCGTCGCCCTGATCTGGATCCAGAGCCGGATGATCTTCTACATCGCCGCGGCCTACGGCTACGACCCCCGGCACCCGATGCGGCCGGCCGAGTTCCTCGCGATCCAGGGGCTCTACGACACGCCCGCCGAGGCGCGCGCGGCGCTCGACGGGGTCGGCAAGCGGCTCGCCCAGGCAATCGTCGAAAAGGCGATCTCGCACCGCACCATGGACAGCCTCCACAGACGACTGCTCAAGTACCTCCTCAAGCGGCTGGCCCGGCGCTACGCGGCGCGCTACATCCCGCTGATCGGAGCGCCGCTCGGAGCCATGCAGAACGCCGGCGTAACGAAGCATGTGGGCCGGCTCGCGATCGCGTACTACGGCGGGACGCCGAAGCGCTAGACCGGGATCGCGGCGCCGCTCGTCGGCCGCGAGTCCTCGGAGACGAGGAAGCGCACGACCTTGGCGATGTCGGCGGGCTGGACCCACTTCGAGTAGTCGCCGTCGGGCATCGCCTCGCGGTTGGCCGGGGTGTCGATCACGCTCGGCAGGATGGCGTTGCAGCGGATGCCGTCCGCCTTGTACTCCGCGTCGAGCACCCGGATGAATCCGAGCACCGCGGCCTTCCCCGTGATGTAGCCGGCCGCCCCCGGGAAGGGTCTCCACACGGACTGCGCCGACACTCCCACGAAGGCGCCGCCGCCGCGCTCGATCAGGTGCGGCATCGCCGCGCGCGCGAGGTTGAAGGCGGGCGTCAGGTTGAGCTCGAGCATGCGGGCGAACTGCTCTGGCTCGGTCTCGTGGACGCGGCCGCCCGTCGCGAAGCCGCCGACAAGGTTCACGACCGCCTCGAGGTCCTCGACCGCGGCGACCGCCTCCGCGACCCCGGCTGGGTCGAGCAGGTCGGCGTGGATCAGCGGCGCCCGGTCGCCGAATTCCTCCTCCGCCCGGCGGCGCTCCGATTCGACGACCCAGGTGACTGCGCAGCGGTAGCCCGAGTCGAGCAGCTCGGCGACGACGGCCTGGCCGAGCGCGCCCGTCCCGCCTGCCACGAGCACCCCCATGTCAGAAAGCTGGGACGGGGGGCGACTCCATGTCTGTGCAGGCTATCCCGTCCGAGACCCGCTCTACCTTGGCAACCCCGATGGAGCAACCCACTCTGATGCCCTCGAAGTGCTTCGTTCGCGACCTCGCGAACGGGCAGGAGGTCAACTCGATCTTCGTGGTTCGCTCCCACTCGCAGCGCCAGCGGCGCAACGGCGAGACCTTCCTGAAGCTGCAGCTCGGCGACGTCACCGGGAGCGTCGAGGCGGTCGTCTGGGACGAGGTCAACGAGCTCGCCTCGCTGTGCCCGAGCGGCTCCATCATCCGCGTGCTCGGCCGCTACACGGTCGACGAGCGCTACGGCGCGACGCTCACGGTCAAGCGCCTGCGCGCCGCGATCGAGAGCGAGTACGACCTCGCCGACCTGAACGAGGCCCCGCCGGTGCCGTACGAGCAGATGGCGCGCGACCTCGCCGAGCTCGTCGGCACGGTTCAGCGCCCCCACCTCCGCGAGCTGCTGCGCCGGCTGCTTCACAGCTCGACCCGTACCGGCGCGATCTACCACGAGGCGCCGGCGGCGAAGTACTACCACCAGGCCTACCGGCACGGGCTGCTCGAGCACTGCCTGTCCGTCGCCCAGGGCGTGAGCGCGCTGGCCGCGACCTTCCCGGGGATCGACCGAGACGTCGCGGTCACCGGGGCGCTGCTCCACGACATCGGCAAGGTCGAGGCGTACGCCTCGAACGGTGGTGCGATCGAGCTCACGGACGAGGGCAAGCTGCTCGGCGAGATCCCACTCGGCTACTACACCGTGCGCCGCACGATCGAGGACATCGATGTCTTCCCCAAGGCCGACGCCGACGCCCTGCTCCACATCATCCTGAGCCACCACGGCAAGCTCGAGCACGGCAGCCCGGTCGTGCCGTGCACGCGCGAGGCCACACTCGTGCACTTCATCGACAACCTGGGCGGCAACCTCGGCAGCTTCGACAGGATCGAGAAGTCTCTGGCGGACGGTGCCCGCTGGTCCGACTTCGACCGCGGGATCTCCACGGCCGCCTACTTCGGCGCGCGGGCGAGCGAGCGCGAAGCGGCGTAGCTGCGCGCACGTTGCCGGATTCATCGTCTCAGCGACTACGGATCCGGCACCGTGCTCCCCACCGTGTCGACTTGATGTCGTGTGGCGACATCAAGTCGCCACAGTGACGGCAGTCGGACCGGAGCCGCAGCCCACCCGGTCCCCTTCACTGCTGCCGTTCAGCTGTCCAGCAGCTGCGTCCTCTCCGCGCAGGCGCCGGACTACGATGGCCCACATGGTCGGAATCGTGCTCGGCGCCGGGGGCTCACGGCGCCTCGGCAGGCCCAAGCAGACGCTGCCGTTCGGGGACACGACCCTGCTTGGCCACGTGCTCCGCGACGTCGAGGACTCGACACTCGACCGGGTCGTGCTCGTCGTCGGCGGCGCGGCGGACGAGGCGCTTGCGGGCGTCCAGCCGAGCCGCGCAACCGTCGCGCGCAACGACTCGTACGGGACCGGCTGCGCGTCCTCGCTGCTGGCCGGCCTGGACGCCGCCGGCGAGACCGAGGCGATCATGCTGCTGCTCGGCGACATGCCGGGTGTCGGCGCCGAGACGATCGACGCGGTCGCGGCCGCCTGGGCGAGCGAGCGGCCCTGGGCCGCCGTGACGAGCTACCGCGGTGAGCGCGGGCATCCGTTCGTGTTCGCGCAGAGCGCGTTCGGCGACCTGCGCGCGCTGCATGGCGACAAGGCCGTCTGGAAGCTGATCGAAGAGCGGCCGGCGGAGGTGCTCGAAGTGCCGGTCGATCGCGAGCTGCCGCGGGACGTCGACACCTGGGAGGACTACGAGGCGGTGCTCAGCGTCCTCCGCCGTTCCGGCCCGGCGCGCGCCGCCGGCTGAGTTCGACGGGCACCTCGGCGGACACGTTCACCGTGCGACAGCCGCCGCAGCGGATCCGCACCCTCTTGCCCATGTGTTCGGGATCCATCCCCGTCGCCAGCACGTTCCCGCACTCGACGCAGACATAGTCGTTCGCGCCGTTGCCGCGGAAGACGGGACGGCCGGCGTCCTCCTGTACGGCGGTCCCCCCGTCGTAGGGCACCTCGCCCTCCTGGATCCTTCTCATGGTCTTCCGCGGCATCAGATCGTGTCGAGTTTCCCCGCGAAGTCCTTGATCATCGCGTCCAGGACGGTGACGACAACCCCCTCGCCCATGGAGGCCGCCTTGCCCGTGATCTGAGCGGCGGTATGGATGTTCCCGCCGCCGTCCGAGAGCGCGAACACGACGTTCGCGTTGGCGTGTCCCTGCCCACCGGCCTCCCTGGACTTGACCTCCATCACCGCGCGGTGGGCGTCGGGATCCTTCTCGACCACCTCGACCGTGCCGGTGAACTTCATCGACATCGCGCCCATTCGCACCACGATCTCGGCCTTGACCGCATCCGGGCTCGTCCGCTCGATGACGCTGCCCCCTTCGACGCACGGCACCAGCCGCTCGAGGTCGAGGATCGCGTCCCAGGTCTCGTCGATTGGCTTCCCGGTGGTGAATGGATGGTCGAGCTCAACCACTTCGTTTGCTCCTCCGTGTTCGTGGATCTAGGGTCCGGTGCATGCCGATCGAGCCCGGAACGCACAGGCTGGGCCCGCACAACGCCACCCTGAGCGTCGAAACCAAGCGGAAGGGCGCGGCCGCCAAGGCCGGGCACGACCTCGTCATCGAGGTCACCTCCTGGGAGGCCGAGCTCGACGTCGCGAAGGACCCGGCGATCACCCTGACGGCCGATGGCGGATCGCTGCGGGTGCGCGAGGGCAGCGGCGGCGTCACAGCACTCGGCGACGAAGAGAAGGCGGGCATCGAGCAGACGATCGACGAAGAGGTGCTCAAGGGGGCCACGATCCAGTTTCGCTCGAGTGCCGTCGAGCTGGATCCGGGCGGCACGACCGCAACTGTCCGCGGAGACCTCGCGCTGGCGGGCACGAGCCGTCCGATCTCGTTCGCGCTGAGCAGCGAGGACGGGCGCCTGACCGGTCGGGCGACGGTCAGCCAGAGCGACTGGGGCATCAAGCCGTACTCGGCTCTTTTCGGGACGCTCAAGGTCGCCGACGAGGTCGAGATCGGCATCGACGCCAGGCTCTAGTCCCGGTAGACGGTCTGAGCATCGAGCCCGCCCTCGACCCCGGGCGGCAAGGCACCGGTGCCGTGCGCGTACAAGGCGAGGTCGGCGATCGTCTGGGACTCCGGCGGATCGCCGCCTGTCTTGAACGCGCCGCCCGCCCACGTGAGGCTCTCGGGCTCGGCTCCCATGGCCACTCCCGCGAGCAGCTGCGCCTTCTCGCGAATCTTCGCGCTGGCGCTCGCGACCGCGGCCGAGGTCCCCTCCGACGGGCTCACGTTGAAGCCGTGGCCCTCTCCGAAGCGATTCGTGTCGGCGGGCACGACCTTCACGTCGAGCGGCGGCACCCCGAGCTCCTCGGCGACCAGCTCGGCGTAGCGGCCCTCGTTGCCGTCTGCCTCGGTGGTGAGGCTCAGCACCATCTTGCCGGTGGGGTGCACGCGCAGGAACACTGCTCGGTATGCCTCGTCGGCCACGCATCAACCTCCTGACTCGGGTTCATCGCTGAGCGACCCGGACTGGCGTTCGAGCCGCTGACGCTCCTGGTGGGCCGTGAGCGCGTTGTGCTCCTCCAGATCGCAGAAGCTCGGCTGCGGCCCTCCGAGCGGATGCGGGGGCACCGCCGGGCGCTCGCAGCCCGGATAGATGCACGTCTTGCCCGCCTGGTCACTCGCCGCCATCACGCCCCCCAGCCGGGCGTCGTCCTGCCTCGACCGGGCCCGTGGCCGCTCGGCATCGCCACCGAGCTGCCCTTCTCCGGCGTGGCGCTTGCCCAGTCCTCGTCCTCCGGCTCCGGGGCCGGCAGCGGAGGCTCCCAGCGCTCGCTGGCGATCGCCTCCACGACCTCGCCGAGGGCCTCGAGGCTGTGACCGCTGACGAGCGCGTCGCAGTACGGCAGCGCCGCCGCCATGCCTCCGGCTTGCGGCGAGAAGCCGCTCGCCGCCACCCGCGGGTTGACCCACACGATTCGGTGAGCCAGGCGCGAGAGCCGCTCCATCTCGCGCGCGACGAGCGCCGGGTCGCCCCGCTCCCAGCCGTCGGACAGGATCACGACCACCGCGCCGCGGGCCATGCCGCGTCGCCCGTGGCGGTCGTTGAAGGCCTTGAGCGCGTCGCCGATGCGCGTGCCGCTCGACCAGTCGGGGGCCGCCGCGGCGGCCCGCTGGATCGCGCGCTCCGGGCTGCGCGAGCGCAGCGCGCGGGTCAGGCGGGTGAGGCGCGTGGCGAATGCGAACGCCTCGGCGTTCGGCCCGCTCCCGGCCGCGGAGGTGAGGAACTGCAGGTACGCCCGCGCATAGGGCTCCATCGAGCCCGAGATGTCGCACAGCATGACCATCCGGCGGCGGACCACGCGCCGGCGGCGGCGCGCCAGCCGGATCGGGTCGCCCGCCGTGCGCATGCTCCCGCGCAGCGTGCGCCGCATGTCCATGCGCTCGCCGCGTCGCTGCCGCTCCGAGCGCCGCGTCCGGCGCCTCGGCGTGGCGACGACGAGGCGCGCCATCAGCCGGTACAGCTGCGCGAGCTCCCCAGCCTCGAGAGCGTCGAAGCGCTTGTCGCGCAGCCGCTCCTCGTCGCTCGCGGCCACCGGCAGGGCCAGCTCGCGCAGATCGTCGTCGCGCTCCGATCCGGCCGCGGCCGACGAGACGCCCTCCACGCCCACGCCCGTCTCGCCGCTGGCCTCGGGCTCGGTGGCCCGCTCCGCCGCCGGCTCGGCCTCGGGGGTCTCGGGCTCGAACTCGACGCGAGGCTCGCGCGCGCCGAACACGGCGGCGAACACGGAGTCGAACGCCTTCAGCTGTGCCGAGTCCGAGACGAGCACGGCGCGGGCCGTCCAGTACAGCCGCCGCCGTGACACGGGCCTGACGAGCTCGAGTGCGCGCGCGAAACGCGCTGCGCGCTCGGCTGTGATCGGCACGCCGGCGTCGCGCAGCCGGCGGCTGAACGCGCCGGCGAGAGCCGGCAGGTCGAGCTGCACGGTGCGAACGCTGAACGCCGGCTCGGTCATCGCGCGAGGAGCTGCTCCAGCCCCGCCGCGCGGACCACCTCCTGGTCGTCGCTGTACTTCAGGACCGCGCCGAGCGTGCGGTCGACCGCCGCGGCGTCGAGCTCCTCCACGCCGAGCAGGTCGAGGGCAGCGACCCAATCGATCGCCTCCGCGATCCCCGGCGGCTTCTGGATGTCGCTGTCGCGCATGCGCGCCACCGCTTCGGCCACCTGCACCGCGAGCGTCTCCGCCGCGCCCCGCACACGCCGGCGCACGATCTCGACCTCGCGCTGCGGAGTCGGATAGTCGATCCACTGATAGAGGCAGCGGCGCTTGACCGCGTCGTGCAGGTCACGCGTGCGATTGGAGGTGAGCACGATGGCGGGCGGGTGCGTCGCGCGGATCGTGCCGATCTCGGGGATCGTGACCGCGGCCTCCGCGAGCAGCTCGAGCAGGAATGCCTCGAAGTCGTCGTCGGCGCGGTCGATCTCGTCGATCAGGAGCACGGCGGGCCTCGGCCCGGGGTGCTCGAGTGCGCGCAGCAGCGGCCGGCGGATGAGGAAGTCCGGGCCGAAGAGGTCCTCCTCGCTCAGCGTCGTCCCGCTCGTGTCCGCGAGGCGGATGCTGAGCAGCTGTCGCGGATAGTTCCACTCGTAGATCGCCTCGGCGGGATCGATGCCGTCGTAGCACTGAAGACGGATCAGAGGCGTGTCGAGAACCGCTGCGAGGGCCTTCGCCGCCTCCGTCTTCCCGACGCCGGCCTCACCCTCGAGCAGCAGCGGCTGCGGGAGGCGGAGGCTGAGGTACATCGACGTGGCGAGTCCCTCGTCGACGAGGTAGTCGACGGCCGCGAGGCGCTGGGCGAGGGTCTCGACGTCCGGTACGAGGTGGCGGATCTCGCCCGCCGCGTCACCCGTCGCTTCGTGCGAGCTCACGCCGCTCCTCGAACTTTCTCCTGCAGCCCGCGCAGCAGAAGTAGACGGTCTCGCCGCTGTCCTCCAGCGACGGCGTGTCGGCGGTCACGGCCACCGTCATGCCGCAGACAGGGTCGACCGCGGAGGCGGGCGCCCGCACGGCTGCGCTGCGGCGCACGGCGATGATCCGCGCGAGGACCGAGAGCGCGATCTCCGCGGGTGTGCGCGCCCCGATGTCGATCCCAGCCGGCGTCTCGATCGCCTCCAGAAGATCGTCGGCGACGCCCTCGGAGCGGAGCTCATCGCGCACCGCCGCACCGCGTTTCGGGCTGGCCACGAGCCCGACGTAGGGCACGCCGTTCTCGAGGGCGGCGCGGAGCACCGCGACCTCGTCCTGCCCATGGGCCGCCACAACGAGGGCCAGATCCTCGGCCACCGGTGTGAGCACCCCGTCCTCGATGTCCTGCGCAGCGACGATCTCAAGCCCGAGCTGCCGCCCGAGCGCCACGAGCGCCGCGACGATCGGGGAGCTGCCGGCCACGAGCACGCGTGGCGCCGGCAGCACCGGCTCGAGGAAGATCTCGATCGCGCCCCCGGAAAGACACGGGTTCTGGACCGTGACCGCGCCCTCCTCACGCGAGATTTCAACGTCCTCATCGTCGCCGGGGAGGATTCGGAGGAGCAGCGGCTCCCCGCTCTCGATCGCGGTCAGCGAGTAGAGCCGGACGCTGTGCTGCGCACAGACTCCGCCGATGAACCCCTCGATCGTGCCGTCGGCGTGCACGAGCCCGGCGCTCGCGGGCGCGACGCTCGCGGGCCGCTGCACACGCACGACCGTCGCGATCACGAACGGCGAGCGCTCGGCACTGAGCGCCTCGGCCCGCTCGCGGAGCTCGCCGCTTATCACTGCGGCGGCTCCGGCCGGCCCTGCATCGCAGCCCAGACGCGGGCGGGCGTGCAGGGCATGTCGATGTGAGTGACGCCGTGCGACTCGTGCAGCGCGTCGATCACCGCGTTGACGATCGCCGGCGGCGACCCGACATTCGGGGACTCGCCGACGCCCTTCGCCCCGAGCGGGTGGTGCGGGCAGGGCGTGACCGTCTCGCCCAGCTCGAAGTCCGGGCACTCGAGTGCGGTCGGGATCAGGTAGTCCATGAACGACCCATTCAGGCAGTTGCCCTCCTCGTCGAAGGTGATCACCTCCATCAGGGCGATGCCGATGCCCTCGGCGAGCCCGCCGTGAATCTGCCCGTCGACGATCATCGGGTTGATGCGCACGCCGCAGTCGTCGACCGCGATGAAGCGCCGCACCTTCACCTCGGCGGTGTCGGAGTCGACGTCCACCACGGCGATGTAGGCGCCGTAGGGATAGGTGAGGTTGGGCGGGTCGTAGATCACCTGGGCGTCGAGGCCGCCCTCCATGTCCTCGGGCATGGTGTCGCCGCTGTAGGCGCGCACCGCGATGTCCCCGATCGCAGCGCCCTGCTCGGGGTCGCCCTTCACGAACCAGCGGCCCTTCTCCCAGGCGAGGTCCTCGGGCCGGGTCTCGAGCATCGTGGCCGCGATCAGGCGCGCCTTGTCGCGCACCTTCCGCGAGACGACCGCCACAGCCGCGCCCGACACGGGCGTCGAGCGGCTGCCGTAGGTGCCGAGGCCGTACGGGGACCTGTCGGTGTCGCCGTGGCGCACCTGCACGTCCTCGGGCGGGATCCCGAGCTCCTCGGCCACGATCTGCGCGAACGTCGTCTCGTGGCCCTGACCCTGCGTCTGCGCGCTGATGCTGACGACAGCCTTGCCGGATGGGTGCACGCGCAGGTCGGCGCCGTCGTTCATCGACAGGCCGAGGATGTCCATGTGCTTGCGCGGCCCGGCCCCGACGCCCTCCGTGAAGAACGAGACGCCAATCCCCATCAGCTCGCCGCGCGCCCGCTTGTCCGCCTGCTCGCGCCGCAGCTCGTCGTAGCCCGCGATGTCCATCGCGACGTTCATCGTCTCGGCGTAGTTGCCGGAGTCGTAGGTCCAGCCCGTCGTCGTCTCGTACGGGAACTGGTCGGGGCCGATGAAGCTCCGCATGCGCAGCTCGATGGGGTCGACCTTCATCTCGAGCGCGAGCGCGTCGACCATGCGCTCGACGAGGTACACGGCCTCCGTGATCCGGAACGAGCAGCGGTACGCCACCCCGCCGGGAGCCTTGTTCGTGTAGACCGCCTTGACCTTCACGTGCGACGCCTCGAGGTCGTAGGAGCCGCAGCAGATGTGGAAGAACCCGGCGGGGAACTTGGTCGGCTGCGCCGTGCTGTCGAATGCGCCGTGGTCCGCGATCACATCGACGCGCAGGCCGGTGACCTTGCCGTCCTTGGAGCACATCTCGGCGTGCATCACGTAGTCGCGCGCGAAGCCCGTCGACATCAGGTTCTCCGAGCGGTCCTCGACCCACTTGACGGGCACGCCGGCGACGATCGAGCCGGCGATCGCGCACACGTAGCCCGGATACACCGGCACCTTGTTGCCGAAGCCGCCACCGATGTCGTTGCACATGATCCGGATCATGTGCTCGGCAAGCCCGGCCACATGCGCGTACACGGTGCGATGCGCGTGCGGCGCCTGGTTGCCGTTGTAGAGGTCGAGCTGCCCGGTCTCCGCGTTGAAGTCCGCGATGATGCCGCAGGTCTCGAGCGGCGCGGGATGGCAGCGCGGGTAGATGATGTCCCGCGTCACGACCGTGTCGGCCTCGGCGAACGCGCGCTCGGTGGCCTCCTCGTCGCCGGCCTCCCAGGTGGGGCTGGCGAGGTTGTCGGCTTGGCCCGTCTTGTCGTCCCGGATGAGCGGAGCGTCGTCGTCGAGCGCCTTGCGGGCGTTCACGACCGCCGGGAGGGGCTCGTACTCGACGTCGATCAACTCGAGCGCGTCGCGCGCGATGTAGGGGTCGGTCGCAATCACGAACGCGACCTCCTGGCCCTGGAAGCGGACCTTGTCGCCCGCGAGCACCGCCTGGGTGTCGTACGAGATCGTCGGCATCCACGCAAGCCCGAGCGTCTCGAGGTCCTTGGCGGTCACGACCGCGGCCACGCCCGGATGCTCGAGCGCCCGGGAGGTGTCGATCGAGAGGATGCGCGCGTGCGCGTACGGGCTGCGCAGAATCGCGCCGTGCACCATCCCCGGCAGCCGGATGTCGTCGAGGTAGTTGCCCTTGCCGCGGATGAAGCGCTCGTCCTCCTTGCGCTTCAGTCGTCCGAAGCCGATCGGGCGCTCGGCCGTCGCGGTCGGGAGGTTCTCGACTGTGGCCATCCTCACGCCTCCTGTTTCGTCGCAGCTTCGTGCTCGGCCGCCCACTGAACCGCGGCGACGATGTTCTTGTACCCCGTGCAGCGGCATATCGCCCCGGAGATCGCAGTGCGGATTTCGTCCTCTGTCGGCCGCGGGTTCTCGTCCAGCAGCGCGCGGCTCGTCATCAACATCCCGGGCGTGCAGAACCCGCACTGAAGCGCGTGCTTCTCGTGAAAGCCCTGCTGGACCGGATCCATTACGCCATCGACCTCGAGCGACTCGACGGTGCGGATCTCATGCCCCTCGCACATCGCGGCGAGGGTGGTGCACGACTTGATCGGCCGGCCGTCCATGAGGACCACGCAGGCGCCGCAGTTGGATGTGTCGCAGCCCCAGTGCGTCCCGGTGAGGCCGGCGTCGCGGATGAAGTGGACGAGCAGCTGGCGCGCCTCGACGTCCCGGGAGACCCGTTCGCCGTTGATGGTGATCGTCATCTGCATTGTCAGGCCTCCTGATGCTGGGCACGGGCCGCAGCACGGCGCAGCGCGCGTTTGGTGAGCACGCCCGCAAGGTGGCGCTTGTAGTCCACCGGGCCGCGGCCGTCCGCAACGGGGAAGCAGTCCTCGGAGGCGATCGCGCCCGCCTGCTCGAACAGCTCATCCGAGGGCGCCTTGCCGCGCAGCAGCTCCTCGGCACGGGTCACGTGGACGGTCGTGGGCCCGACGGCGCTCAGCGCCAAGCCGACGTCGGCGATCAGGCCCCCGTCCATCCAGACGGCCGCCGACGCCGCCGCGATCGCCCAGTCGCCGGCGCGCCGCTCGACCTTCTCGTGCGCGCTACCGGCGTTCGGACGCAACGGCAGCCGAACCTCGGTAAGGAGCTCGCCGTCGCCGACGGCGGTCGTGAACGGCCCGACATGGAACTCGTCCATGCCGACGACGCGCTCGCCCTCGGCGCCGCGGATCACAACCGTGGCCTTGAGTGCCGAGCAGACCGCGGACAGGTCCTCCGCTGCGTCCGCCTGACAGAGCGAGCCGCCGATCGTGCCGCGGTTGCGGACGACGGGATCGGCGATCACCCGCTCGGCGTCGCGGAAGACCGGAAAGTGCTCCGCCAGCAGCTCGGAGCGCTCGAGCTCGAAGTGCCGAATCAGTGCTCCGATCCGCATCTCGGCGCCCTCCTCGCGGATGTAGGCGAGCTCGTGCAGGTCGTTGATGTCGACCAGGTAGTCGGGATTCGCGAGACGCAGCTTCATCATCGGCAGCAGGCTGTGACCGCCGGCGATGACGCGCGCCTCGGGGCCGAGCCGCTGCAGCGAGGCGATCGCGCCCTCGATGCTCGTGGCACGCTCGTACTCGAATGCGGCGGGAGTCTGCAAGAGGTCTCTCCTGTATTACGTGTTGGAGCGGTCTTCCGGATCGACCGAGTCGACGTCGATCTGACGGGGCGCAGCGGCGGCATCCTTCAGGTCGGGTTCCGCGCCCTCGGGAGGCTCGGCGCCGCCATCGGAGGTCGCGTCCGCCTCGTCACCGCCACTCGGGTCGATGCCGCGCTCGGTGGCCGGCTCGTCGGACCCGGTCGTCTCCCCGAGGACGGAGCTGCCGAGCTGGCGATCCTCCTCCAGCATTTCGCGCGGGGCATCGGATCCGCCGAGCTCGGCGGGGACGATGCCCTCGGCCGCCGTCTCGGCCCATGGGCCCTTCGCCTGGGCCTCGGCCTCGCCCGGCGTCGTCCCGCCGCGCTGCTCGCTCGGCGGGTACTGCACCGGGGCGCCGGTACCGATGACGGGAGACCTCGGCAGCTTCTCCGGCCGGCTCTGGCGGACCTCGGGGTAGAGGGTGCGCGCGTCGAGGCTGCCGCCCTCCACGTTCCTCAGCACCGGGCCGTTTGGGCTCGTGGCGGCGATCGGGGCCTCTCGGCCGAGCCGGGCGAGGGTCAGGGTGCCCTTCGTGTACACCTCCGAGATCCGCGGCGCATCGATCGTCTTGCTGTCCGGGAAGTTCCGCAGTCCCGCTGCGGCTGCCCCGGGATAGAGCCCGTCCACCAGGCCCACGGCGTCGACCAACCCCGCCTTCTTCACGAGCAGTCCCTCGAGCAGGTCCACGCCCGCGTCGAGGTTGCGGTTGATGTCGGCGACGATCTCGTTGACCGGGGTGCTCTTCTCGACGATCTCGCCGACCCCCGCGATCGCCTCGTCGAGCCCCGCGGTGATCTGCCTCAGCGCCACGATGGTGGAGACGAGGTAGTACACGAGCGCGAGCACGATCAGGACGACCGCGACGATCAGGACCACGCCTGCCGCGGGCATCGCTAGCTCTCCTCCGCGTCGTCGACGATCACGTCGAGGGAGCCGCCGTAGCCGGCGACAACCTCGACGGTCTGGCGCACCTGGTCCTGCGTCGTGAGGAGCAGCGGCGCCGCGTCCAGATCCTTGGAGCCCGCGTTCGCCGCGCCGGCGATCCGGTTGACGCTCGGCACGATGCTGCGCGCCGCGCCGAGCACCCCGCGAAGCAGGAGGACGACGACCGGGAGGATCACCAGCAGGAGCAACGCGTTGCCGATCCACCAGAGCGTCATCGCGGCCTCCTTTCCGCCACGACGGCGGCCTTCGACGCGATGCCCGGCATCGCACCGAGGATGACGTCGAACTGCGCGTTGATCGCCTTGACCGCCGGCTCGAGCGGGCGCAGGTGCTCGGACTCGACGGTCTCGAGCGCGTCCGCCAGCGTCGCGAGCCCCCGCGAGGCGGACTCGAGGCGGGTGCGGATCCGGATCAGCGCCGCGGCGAGCACGGCGACCACGACGACGGCCAGCAGCACGCTCAGGAGAACGAGCAGGTCGGTGTCGCTCATTCCGTGTACCCGTCGGTAAGCGCGTTCATATAGCGGTCCTGAACCACCGCTTCGTTCACGATCTCGCCGAGCACAGGCGCCGTCGCCTGGAGCTGGGGGATGTTCGCAGTGTTGCCTGCGACCTTGCCCGCCACGTCGAGCAGGCCGCTCACAGACCTGTCGATGTCGTCGACCGCCCTCACGAGCACGAGCAGCAGCGCGGCCACCACGAGAGCCGCGACGAGGCCGATCCCGAGCGAGACGGCCCACAGGGTGTTGCCCGACACCGCGACAAGCGTCATTTGCCGACCGCCACCTTCCGCAGCGCGCGCGCCGAGTGCAGGATCCTGACCCCCGAGTCGTTGATCCTCGCCACCCCGTCGAGCCCGTCGGTCTGCTCGCGGACGACGTCGACGCCCTGGACGGCCGTCCGGGCCTGGCCCGCGATCCTTCGCGCAAGCGAGACGATCACGATCACGATGACCGCCGCCACCGCGATCACGACGATGCCGAGCACGAGCCCCAACCACCAGCCCGTCGATGCCGCGATCAGGTCGGGCACCTCACACCTCCCCCTCGATACATGAAGCTGCCTCCCTCCCGAAACTGCGAACCGTTCCGAGAGTATGTCGGGCGGCGGGACGTTTCAAGGCCGCAAATAGCGGCGTAACGCCGAGATGGGGGGCTGTCGGGGGGGTTTACTGCTTATGCTCGGTAGCGCGCCCGGCGCACCCGTCACCATGGCCAAGGACACCGAAAAGCTAATTCGGCAGCTCAGCCTGATCTCGTTCCTGATGGCGGAGCGACGTCCGGTGTCGGCGCTCGAGATCAAGCAGGATGTCGAGGGCTACTCGCAGATGAACGACGAGGCCTTCGCGCGCCGCTTCTACGCGGATCGCGCGGAGCTCGACTCGCTCGGCATCCACCTGAAGGTCGACAAGCCCGCCGAGGGCTACTACGAGGCCGAGAACTACTCGCTGCCGCCCGAGAACTTCTACCTGCCGGCGATCGAGTTCACCGACCAGGAGCTGGGCGCGCTGCGCACGGCGCTGTCGCTGCTCGACGGTGAGTTCGCCTACGCCGAGCCACTTCGGCTCGCGCTCCAGCAGCTGTCGTGGGGCAAGCCCTCGCCGCTCGACGCACCGGAGCAGCGGAGCGTCGCGCTTGCGGTGACCGCGGGGGCCGGCGGCCGCGAGCTGTCCCAGCGGCTTTCCAAGGTCGAGACGGCGATCTTCCGTCGCAAGACGATCCTCTTCGGCTACTACACGATCGGCCGCGACGCCGAGGAGAAGCGCAAGGTCGACCCCTACCACCTGCTCTACCGCGGCGGCCAGTTCTACCTGATCGGCTACGCGCACGAGCGCGACGACGTGCGCGTCTTCCGCGTGTCGCGCATCCGCGGCAAGGTGGGCTACTCGTCCAAGGCCGAGCACGACTTCAACAGGCCCGAGGACTTCGACCCGCGCGTCTACGCGACGCGCACCGACTGGCAGCTCGGCGACACCGCCGGGCGCGCCCGCATCCACCTGTCCAACCGCGTGGACTGGCTCGCGCTGCGCCACTTCGGCCATGCCGGCGAGGTCACCGAGACCGACGACGGAGTCCTGTTCGAGACCGACTACGCCGACTCACGCCAGATGGTCGCCTGGGTGCTGGGGCTCGGCGAGCAGGCCCGCATCGAGGCGCCCGACGAGCTCGCGGACGAGGCGCGCGAGCGGCTCGAGCTCGTGATCGAGCGCCACGCCCAGCCGCTCGAGCCGGCCGCGCCCGCCCGGGCGCGCCGCGAGAAGGAGGTCGACGACGACGACGACGGCCACGAGTCGCCGATCCGGCCCGAGCGCTTCGCGCGGCTCGTCACGCTGGCCGGCCTCCTTATCGAGGCGGCGCGCCAGGCGCAGAAGCTCGACGTGCGCGAGCTCTGCGAGACGCTGCAGGTGACCGAGCAGGAGCTGCGCCAGGACATCGACGTGCTGAACGTCGTGAACTTCGGCGGCGGCGTCGTACGTGCTCTACGCCGAGGTGCAGGGCGACCAGATCGAGGTCGACCCGGAGCCCTACGGCGACAACTTCGCGCGGCCGGCGCGGCTGCTGCCGCTCGAGGCGAAGGCGCTGGCCGCCGCGATCGACCTGATCGGCGAGCACCTTCCCGAGGGCTCGCTCGCCTCCGCGCGCCAGAAGATCGTCGACGCGCTCGGCCAGGACCCCGCCGAGGAGGGCCTCCAGATCACGACCGCCAAGGGCGACGACTCCGCGGTCGCGCGCGTGGTGTCGAGCGCGATCACCTCGCAGCGGCTGCTGCGGATCGACTACTACAAGGAGAACGAGGACGAGTTCACCGAGCGCACGATCGAGCCCTACAAGCTCGCCAACGGGCAGGAGGGCTGGTACATCCACTCGTACGACCTCGAGAAGGACGCGCCGCGCTCGTACCGCCTCGACCGCATTCGCGAGGCGACCGTCCTCGATGACAGCTTCGAGCGGCGCCCGGGCGATCGAGCCCGACGTGCACGGCTGGCTGGCCACGGGCGAGGTCCCCTCGTCGCGGACCGCGCGCATCTGGGTCTCGCCCGAGCGGGCGCGCTGGGCGCGCGAGGACCGGCGCGTAGTCGAGGAGCTCGAGGATGGCGCGGTGATCGTGGAACGCACCTACGCCTCGCACCAGTGGCTCGCGCGCGAGATCCTCAAGGAGGGCGGCGACGCCGTGGTGCTCGAGCCGGACGAGGCTCGCCAGGCGGTGCTCGAGGCCGCCGAGGCGCTCGCGGGCGCCGTCAAGCGCTGAGTCGAGCGCGCTCCGCCGGGTAGCCTGCCGTCCGTGCCCTCCCGCAGGACCAGATCGAGATGACGCGCCGAGGAGCTGCAGGCGTTCCTCGCCGAGCAGATGGTCATGCAGTGCGCGACCGTCGGGCCGCGCGGGCTGCCGCACATGGTGCCGCTCTGGTACGTGGTCGGCGACGGCGAGCTGCGCGGCTGGACCTACGCGAAGTCGCAGAAGGCGAAGAACCTCGAGCGCGATCCGCGCGCCACGCTCGGCATCGAGGAGGGCGTGCAGTACCAGGATCTGCGCGGCGTCATGTTCGAGTGCGACGTGCGGCTGGAGCGCGACCCGGAGGCCGTGGAGGGCTTCGGGCTCGAGCTGTTCGAGCGCTACGCGGGCGAGCTCGGGCCCGAGATCCGCGAGATGGTGGCGAAGCAGGCGCAGAAGCGCGTCGCCCTCACCTTCGTTCCCTACCGAGAGGTGACCTGGGACCACCGAAAGCTGGGCGGTAGTTACTAAGTGAAGGGCTTGATCCTCTCCGGGGGTACGGGCACGCGCCTGCGCCCGCTCACACATACGAGCGCCAAGCAGCTCGTGCCCGTCGCGAACAAGCCCGTGCTCTTCTACGGCATCGAGGCGATGGCGAGCGCCGGCATCAGCGAGGTCGGCATCATCATCGCGCCCGAGACCGGCGGTGAGATCCGCGCCGCGGCCGGCGACGGCTCGCAGTTCGGGGTGAAGATCGAGTACATCGAGCAGGACGCCCCGCTCGGGCTCGCACACGCGGTGCTGACGGCGGAGCAGTTCATCGCCGACTCGCCGTTCGTCATGTACCTCGGCGACAACCTTCTGCGCGACGGCATCGTCGAGCTGGTCGAGACGTTCCGCTCCGAGGAGCCGGACGCGCTGATCCTCCTGACACCGGTGCCGGACCCCGAGCACTACGGCGTCGCCGAGCTCGATGGCGACGGGCGCGTGGCGCGGCTCGTCGAGAAGCCGCCCGAGCCCAAGACAGACCTGGCGCTCGTGGGCGTCTACATGTTCACGCCCGCGATCTTCGGCGCCGCCCGCGCGATCGAGCCGTCCGGGCGCGGCGAGCTCGAGATCACGGACGCCATCCAGGAGCTCGTCGAACAACGGCCTGCGCGTCGACCCGCACATCGTCCACGGCTGGTGGAAGGACACCGGCCAGGTGCAGGACATGCTCGAGGCCAACCGGCTCATCCTCGACGACCTCGCCGAGCGCATCGACGGCGAGCTCGATCGACAGCCGCGTCGAGGGCCGCGTCGTGATCGAGGAGGGCGCCCGGCTCGAGCGCGCGACGGTGCGCGGGCCGGCGATCATCGGCCGCGGGTCGCGGATCACCGACGCCTACATCGGCCCCTACACCGCTATCGCCGAGGACGTGACGATCGAGCGCGCCGAGCTCGAGCACTCGATCGTGCTCGGCGGCTCCGAGATCAGCGACCTCGAGTACCGCATCGAGGCGAGCCTGATCGGCAAGCACGTGCGGATCCGGCGCGGCCCGCCGCTGCCGAAGGCGTACCGCTTCGTCGTCGGCGACAACGCGGACGTGCAGATCCTGTGAGGCTCGTCGTGACAGGAGCGGGCGGGATGCTGGGGCAGGACGTGATGCGGCTCGCCGGCTCGGATGCGCTCGGCCTCACGCGGGCGGACCTCGACGTGACCGACCGCGACGCCGTGCGCGCGGCCATCGGCCCGGACGACGTCGTCATCAACTGCGCCGCCTGGACCAACGTCGACGGCGCGGAGGAGCACCCGGATGACGCGATGCGCGTGAACCGCGACGGCGCGCGGCACGTGGCCGAGGCGGCGGGCAGCGTCGTGTACGTGTCGAGCGACTACGTCTTCGACGGGACGAAGGACAGCCCGTATCTCGAGTCCGACCCGCGCAATCCGGTGTCGGCCTACGGCCGCTCCAAGGCGGGGGGCGAGGTCGCCACGCTCGAGGCCAACCCGCGTAGCCACATCGTGCGCACGTCGTGGCTGTTCGGCGTCGGCGGGGGCAACTTCGTGGCCACGATGCTGCGCCTCGGCGCCGAGCGCGACTCGGTGCGCGTCGTCGACGACCAGGTCGGCCAGCCCACCTACACGGGCCACCTCGCCGAGGCGCTGCTGCAGGTGGCGGAGAGCGACGCCTTCGGAATTCACCACCGCAGCGGCAGGGGCCAGTGCTCCTGGTACGAGCTGGCGCGCTTCGTGTTCGAGACGGCCGGGGTCGACTGCGAGGTCGAGCCCTGCACGACCGCCGAGTTTCCGCGCCCGGCGCCGCGCCCGGCGTACTCAGTGCTCGGGAGCGAGCGCGGTGAGCCGTCGCTGCCCGAGTGGAAGCGCGGCGTCACCGAGTATCTGGCCGCCCGGGAGGTCCGCGCATGAAGCTGCTCGTGACGGGCGCCGCCGGCTTCATCGGCTCCACCTACGTGCGCCTCATCAAGGACGACCACGACGTCGTCGTGCTCGACAAGCTGACCTATGCCGGGCGCCGCGAGAACCTGCCCGACGGGGTCGAGCTGGTGGTCGGCTCGATCGAGGACCGCGCGCTCGTGACCGAGCTGGCGGAGGGCGTCGACGCAATCGTCAACTTCGCGGCCGAGTCCCACGTGGACCGGTCGATCGCCGACCAGGACGCGTTCGCGCGCACCCACGTGATCGGCACGAGCGTGCTGCTGGACGCGGCGCGCGAGCGCGGCGTCGGCCGCTACCTGCAGGTGTCGACCGACGAGGTCTACGGCTCGATCCCGGAGGGGTCGTTCACGGAGAGCTCGCCGCTCGACCCGTCGTCGCCCTACTCGGCGACCAAGGCGGGCGGCGACCTGCTCGTCTCGGCGCACGCGCACACGTACGGGATCGAGGCGGTGATCTGCCGCGGCTCCAACAACTACGGCCCGCGCCAGTACCCCGAGAAGCTGATCCCGCTGTGCATCCTGAACGCGCTCCACGACGACCCGCTGCCCGTCTACGGCGACGGCCGCCAGATCCGCAACTGGCTGTTCGTTGAGGACTTCGCGCGCGGCATCCAGGCGGTGCTCGAGCGCGGCCGCGCCGGCGAGGCCTACAACGTCGGCGGCCCCGACGAGTGCGAGAACATCGAGGTCGTGCGCCGCATCCTCGAGCTGACCGGCCGCGACGAGTCGCTGATCGAGTACGTCAAGGACCGGCCCGGCCACGACCGCCGCTACTCGCTCAGCTCGGAGAAGCTGAAGGCCGAGCTCGGCTGGGAGGCGCAGGTGCGTTTCGAGGAAGGCCTCGCACGCACGGTCGACTGGTACCGCGAGAACGAGGCCTGGTGGGCAGCCGATCCGCTCCGGTGAGTACCGGGCCTATTACGAGCAGCAGTACGGCAAGGCGCTCGGCTAGCGCGCGTCCCCTCCGATCGCAGCCGGCCGCGCGCCGTTCAGCGCGTCGTGGCCGGCACCCGCGCTCCTGAGTGCCTGAGCACCTGCACTCGAGCGAGCTGCCGGGTCCTGCCCGGGCAGGTCGTCGCTCTGCGCGAGCGTGATCGTGGCGTGCGCCGCCGCGTCGGCCATCTGCTCGAGCGCGGTGTCGCTCAGGTTCGTGATGCGGTCGCAGCCGCGGTGGTAGCACGGGTCGTATGCCTCGCCCGCAGTGCCGCCGTAGATCGCCGCCTCCTCCGCGGTCTTGATGCCCTCGGCGCCGGTGAACAGGCCGCCGGCCGGGATGCCGGCGTCGAGGAACGGGCCGTAGTCCGAGCGACCGTCGAACGGCGGTCGGGGCGGTCGCCAGGCCACGGCTCGGCGAAGTAGTCGAGGAACAGCTCCTCGATCTCGTCCGAGCCGGGCGGCGCTCCGTTCGGCGGCGGCTCCGGTGTCGGAGAGATCCCCGTCGTAGACGAAGCGCACGAAGTTCGGCGACCCGATCATGTCGAAGTTCAGCATCGCCGCGATCTTCGCCTGCTCCTCGGGCGGGAGCGAGGCGACGTAGTGCTCCGACCCGAGCAGGCCCGACTCCTCGGCGCTGAACCAGATGAAGCGGATCTTGTTCTGCGGGATGCACCAGCCGCAGCTGCTCGGCGATCTCGAGGATGCCTGCCGAGCCTGACCCGTTGTCGTTGATGCCGTTGCCGGTGCCGACGCTGTCGAGATGCGCGCCGACCACGATCACCTTGTTGGGGTCACCCCAGCGCGTCTCCGCGATCACGTTCCGCGTCGGGTAGGTGCCCGGACGCCAGTCGATCTTGAAGCGCGCCCGAAGGCCCGTGAAGCCGTTGTTCACTCCGTTGGCGAGTGCGGTGGCGGTCGGGATCGAGGCGGCCATGAACGGCGTCTGCAGGCCCGTGACGTCGAACCACAATGCGACCTCGCGGCCTGGTTGGCCCTCGTTGAAGAAGACCACGCCGCCGGCGCCGGACTCCTCGGCCAGCTGGAACTTCACGGCAAACGTGCAGGTGCCGCGTTGAACGAGCGCGATCGCACCGTCCGGCATCCCGTCGTAGTCGGACGCCTCACAGCCGCTCGTGTTGCTGTTCGGCGCCGGCGGAGCGGGCAGGTTCAGGTCGATCGCCCACACGGGCGCCGTGATGTCGGTCGACGTCGAGCCCAGCATCGACCCGAAGTCGCCGAAGAACTGCCCGCCGCCGATTTCCGGGACGAACGAGCGCCGCTGGCCGCCGCTGACGACGCGCAGGACCGGAGGCGTCCAGTCGGCGAGCAGGTCGAGGTCGTAGTCAAAGTTCTGGAACGAGACCCTGTGGCCGGCGAGCCGCGCGGCCGCGGCCACGTAAAGCGCCGACCCGTCGTAGCCCTTCGTACCGGCAAGCCGGTTGCCGCCCGAGAGGTCGCCGATCAGCTGCAGGGCGAGTTCGTGCTGCTTGATCTTGCCCGCGCTGACCGCCTGACGGAGCTCACTGGACGTGTCGTTGCCGAGGCCCGCGGAAGCAGGTCCCGCCGCCACGCCCACTGCAGTCAGCACTGCCAGGAAGACGACGAACCTGCGACCTGCATCCATACGGCGACTCCTCTGCTCCGAGTGGGTGCAGCTCAAGCCCCAAACGGAGCAGAGGAGTCAACCTGCGCTACGAGGCTGGCGTGATGTTGTTGTTCCGGTGGAAGAAGTTGCCCGGGTCGTACGCCTGCTTGATCTCGGCGAGCCTCACCAGGTTGCGACCGAAGGCGTCGTCCACACCGGAGCTCTCCGCCTCGTCGGCGAGGCCGGTGAAGTTCAGGTAGACGCCGCCGGTCCCGAACTCCCCGAGCTGGTCGAACGTGGAGCGGACCCATTCGATGTTGGCCTCGTCGTCGGCCTCATCGGTCCACTGGCCGTCGATCGAGATCATGTAGGGCGCCGAGCGCTCGGCGAAGGCGCTCTCCTCAGGCCCGACGTCGCCGATCGCGCCGCCCATGTGGAACGTGTTGACGAGCGTGAGCGGTGCCGGCCGGCTCTGCGCCCGCGCGGCGATCACGTCGATCGCCTCGTCGTCGAGTCCCTTCAGGTACAGCGCCTTCCAGTAGGCACGCAGCGTGTCGCGTGGGAACAGCGGGTCGAAGCCCGATTGCACCGCGGTGAACGGCGTGGGCCCGGACATGTCGAAGAGGACGGTGCCGAGCTCACGCAGCGGCTGCATCTCCTTCATGCCCTCCTCCACGTCGCCGGCGTAGACGCCGCCGATGATGGCGACCTCGCGGTCGTGCACCGCCTCGGGCATCTCCGGGTTGGCGGGGAAGGTGATCGTGACGCAGACCGAGGTGACCTCGTTCGGCGCCTGCTCGACGTACTCGCGCCACTTGCGGAGGACGTCGCCGACCTCCTCGACCGGGTAGAACGTCGCCGCAAAGGCCACGTCCGGCCCGAGCTCCTTCAGGTCGAAGGTGAACGAGGTGACGACGCCGAAGTTGCCGCCGCCGCCGCGGAGCGCCCAGAACAGGTCGGGGTTCGAGTCCGCCGACGCCGTCCGGACCTGGCCGTCGGCGCAGACGACCTGAGCCTCGACGAGGCTGTCGCAGGCGAGCCCGTACTTGCGGCGCAGCCAGCCGTAGCCGCCGCCGAGCGTCAGGCCGGCGACGCCGGTGTCGGACACGACTCCGCTCGGGGCGACGAGGCCGAAGCGCATGGTCTCGCGGTCGACGTCGCCGAGCACGGCGCCGCCCTGGACGTAGGCACGCTTGCGCTCGGGGTCGACGACGACGCCGCTCATCGGAGCGAGGTCGATGAGCACACCGCCGTCGATCGACGAGAGGCCGGCGATCGAGTGTCCTCCGCCGCGAACCGCGACGGGTAGGCCGTGCTCGCGCGCGAAGTTGACCGCCTCGATGACGTCGGCGGTGCCGGTACAGGAGATCGTGACCGCCGGACGGGCGCGGTGCATTGCGTTGAAGACGGGACGGACGTCCGGGGCGTTTACCTCGCCGCGAACGGTGGCGCGCAGATCATCGAGCGCGCCGTTAAGCGAACCGGCCGGGGCGCCGGTGGTGGTGGCCATGTGTGGGGTCCCCCTTGGGTTTGATGGCGAACGACGGACCGCTAGTTCCGTGACGGGCGTCCGTTGGTGACAGTGGTCACGGATAGCCCGGGCGGGGACGGCGACGTTACGTCGATAGTCTCGATCCGGTGTTCCGCGAGGACCCTCCGGCCCTGGAGCTGCGCGGGCTGACAAAGCACTACGACGACGGCACAGTCGCCCTCGAGGACTTCGATCTCGAGATCCCGGCGGGCGCCTTCTTCGGGTTGCTCGGCCCCAACGGCGCCGGCAAGACGACCCTGATCAGCGCCGTCTGCAACCTGCTGCGCGTCACAGCCGGTGAGATCCGGGTCTTCGGCGAGCCGCACGACTCGATGGCCGCGCGCAGATGGGTCGGGCTCGCCGAGCAGGACATCAACCTCGACCGCTTCCTCACCGTGCGCGAGACGCTCGTCTACCACGGCGGCTACTTCGGCATGAGCGACCCGGACGAGCGCTCCGACGAGCTGATCGACGCCTTCGGGCTCGAGCCCAAACGCGACACACGCGCGCCTCGGCTCTCGGGCGGCCAGCGTCGCCGGCTGCTGCTGGCGCGGGCGCTCATGCACCGCCCGCGGCTCGTGATCCTCGACGAGCCCACAGCGAGCGTCGACTTCGAGCTTCGCCAGGAACTGTGGCGCTACATCCGCGGGCTGCACGCGGAGGGAACCACGATCCTGCTCACGACGCACTATCTCGAGGAGGCGGAGGAGCTCTGCGACGAGATCGCCCTGATCCGAGACGGCCACCTGATCGCGCGCGACAGCTCGCTGGCGCTGCGTGAGCACTTCGGGGTCGACCGGCTCCAGGACGTCTACGTGAAGGCGATGGCGTCGTAGATGACCGGCCTGGTCTGGCTCTGCCGCCGCGAGACGCTGCGCGTCTCGAAGCTCTGGACGCAGACCGTGCTCGCGCCGGTGATCTCGTCGATCCTCTTCATCCTCGTGTTCGGGCTCTCGCTCGGTGGGCGGATCGACCACGTGAGCGGCGTCGACTACGAGGTCTTCATCGTGCCCGGGCTGATCACGATGGGAATGGTGCAGGCCGCGTACGCCAACAACGCGTCGTCGGTCTTCCAGGCGCGCTTCGACCGCTACATCAACGACGTCCTGTCTGCGCCGATGCCCACCTGGCAGATGAACGCCGGTTACGTGATCGGGGGCGTGTTCCGCGCGCTCCTGATCGGCGGGTCGCTGCTGGTGCTGGCCGTGCTGTTCGTGGGTCTGCCGGTGGCCAATCCCTTCGCGCTGCTGGCGGCGATCGGCTTCGGCCTGCTGCTGTTCGCCTCGCTGGGCGTTGTGGTCGGGATCTACGCCGACAGCTGGGACTTCACGACCTTCATCAACAACATCGTCATCCTGCCGCTCGTCTTCGTCGGCGGCGTCTTCTACTCGGTCGAGGTGCTGCCCTCCCCATGGGAGGAGCTCTCGCACTTCAACCCGGTCTTCTATCTCGTCAACGCGGTGCGCTTCGGCTTCCTCGGTGAGAGCGACGTTTCGATCTGGCTCTCGCTCGGCGTGACCGCCGCGCTCGCCGTGCCGGTCTTCCTGTGGGCGCAGCATCTGTTCGCAAGCGGCAAGCGCTTGAAGCCTTAGAGGCTCGGATCACCACCTGCCGCCGCTGCCCGCGGCTGGTGGAGTGGCGCGAGCGTGTCGCGCGCGAGAAGCGCGCCGCCTTCGCCGACGAGGACTACTGGGGCCGACCGGTGCCCGGCTTCGGAGACCCCGATGCGCGCGTGCTCGTGCTCGGGCTCGCGCCCGCCGCTCACGGCGGCAACCGCACGGGCCGGGTGTTCACCGGCGACCGTTCCGGCGACTGGCTGTTCGCCTCGATGCACCGCACGGGCTTCGCGAACCAGGCGGAGTCCCACTCCCTCGACGACGGCCTGCGCCTCGAGGGCGCCTTCATCGCCGCCGCGGTGCGCTGCGCGCCGCCCGCCAACAAGCCGCTGCCGTCCGAGCGCGACAACTGTCTCCCCTACGCGGCGGAGGAGCTCGAGCTGCTCGAGCCGGCCGTGATCCTGTGCCTCGGCCTGTTCGCCTGGGACGCCGCCTGCCGGCTGCTCGGGATCCGCCCACGGCCGCGCTTCGGCCACGCGGTCGAGTTCCGCGTCGAGGATGGCCCGGTCCTGCTCGGCTGTTACCACCCGAGCCAGCAGAACACCTTCACGGGCAAGCTGACCGAGCCGATGACCGACGCCGTGTTCACGCGTGCGCGCGAGCTCGCCTACGGCAGCTCGACCGACCGGCCCAGCCTCCGATAGCCGGCAACCGAGGGGTGCAGGAGGTCGTCCGTCCAAACGTCGCGCATGCGGCCCGGCCGCTGTGGATCCTCGAGCAGGCGGTACCACGGCAGCAGCCGCACGCCTTCCTCGCGCGCGATGCGCGCGATGCGGCGGTTGACCTCTTTGATCAGCGGGTCGGCGACCGGATAGCCGGCGTTCCAAGGCAGCAGCTCGACGATTGCGACCCGCAGGCCGAGCCGCTTCCCCTCGCGCACCATTCCGCGCAGGTTCGCGGCGACCTCGGGCGGTGAGCGGCCGCTGCCGATGTCGTTCACGCCGCCCTGGATGATCAGGACGTCGGCGCCGTCGGCGCACTCCTCGAGCCGGCGGGCGATCTCGTCGGTCAGCTGGCCCGGCACGCCGCAGTTGCGGAAGTCGGTCCTCGGCAAGGCGCGCTCCGCCCACAGCTCGTACTGGCTGCGGCGGTCGAGCTGGGAGCCGATCTCGTCGCGGATGTCCGGATTCGGGTCCCAGCGCGGGCTGCCGGCCGTGATCGAGTCGCCAAGCGCGGCGACGACCGTGGTCCCTGGCGGGGTAGGCGCGGGACTCGGCTCGTCGTCGTCGCCGCAGGCCGGTACGACCAGCAGCGCCAGCAGCAGTACGACCCTGTTCAGGGGAGAGGCGATCCGCGGCATTCTGTTCGGAGCGCCTGCTAGGGTGCCTCGCCGCAAGGAGCCATAGCCGAGTCCCGGACCGCCCAGCGGCCCGGGAGCGGGGGAACCAAGTAGTTCGGGGCGAATCGCAGCGATCCGCCGCGTAGCGCCGCTCTTCTGGCGCGAGCCCGACAGCTAACCCCGTAGGCGCTGAGAAGAGAAGGAGCACCTACGCAATGCGAAGGACGTTGCCGGTAGTCGCCGCAACGGCACTGTCCCTGACCATCACCGCGGGGGCGCAGGCCGCCGATTACGGCTCGCGCACCCTCAAATCCGGCTCCACCGGGTCCGACGTGCGTGCCCTCCAGCGCTATCTGGACAGCGCCGGCTTCGACACGGACGTCGACGGCCAGTTCGGGCCGGGGACGCGCGGAAGCGTGATGGAGTTCGAGACCGACGAGGGACGCCGTGCCAACGGCAAGGCGTCGCGCGCCGAGCAGCTGCTCGTGCAGGAGCGGGCCGAGTCCACCGAGGCCGCCGATCCGGTGACCGAGGAGGAGCCGGTGTCCGAGGCGCCGGTCGAAGAGGCCTACATCGGAGACGACGGCCTGGCCGTCGCGCCGGCCTCCGCCCCCGACGAGGTCAAGGCCATCATCGCCGCGGGCAACAAGATCGCCGGCAAGCCGTACAAGTACGGCGGCGGCCACGGACGCTGGCGCGACAGCGGCTACGACTGCTCGGGATCGATCAGCTACGCCCTGCACGCGGCCGGCCTGCTCGACACGCCGCTCGACTCGAGCGGCTTCATGAGCTGGGGGGACCGCGGCCGCGGCCAGTGGATCACGATCCGCTCGAACCCCGGCCACGCCTACATGATCGTCGCCGGGCTGCGTTTCGACACGTCGGCCAGGCGGGTAACCGGCAATCGTTGGAGCGAGGAGATGCGCTCCGCCCGCGGGTATGTCGGGAGGCATCCCGCGGGACTCTGAGGAGAGGGGAACCCACATGGCGCTTCTGGCGCTCTTCGCATTGCTGATCGCCGCGTTCGCCGGCCTGGCTGCGGGACGCTGGAGGGCCCTGCTGCCGGTCGTGCCCGCCGTCCCGCTGTGCGCAGTGCTGGCGGGTCCGCTGGCCGGTGCGCTTGCGGTGCTCGCGGCGATCGGGATGGGAGCCGGTGTGCGCCTGCACCACGTGGTCGCCGACGACACGGCGCACGGGCTGCCTAGCTAGGGCAGCTGCTCCTGGAGCTCCTTGCGGAGCTCCTCCGCCTCCTTCTGGACGTCCTCACTCTCGGTGCGCGCCCGGTCCTCGAACTCCTCGATCTCGTTGCGGAGCTCCTCGGGCGAGTCGCTCTCCTCGAGCTCCTTCTTCAGATCGTCACCCTCCTGGCGCAGGTCGTCGGCGGCGGACTCCGCCTCTTCGCGGATCTCGTCGGCGGTCGATTCGGCCTCGTCGCGGATCTGATCCACGTCGTCGTCCCCGCAGGCCGCGACTGTCAGGGCGATGGCAGCCGCCGCGAGCGCAGCGGTGAGTCGGTTTCGGAGCGCGTCCATGCGCGCAGCGTAGTGACGCGTGCGGCGGGCCGAGGGGTCCCACGCGGTACGCTCAGGGGTCGGCATGGCTTCGGACCCGCTCGCAACCTTCACCCCCCAGGTACGTGACTGGTTCACGCGTTCCTTCGAGCGCCCGACCGAGGCGCAGGCGCAGGCCTGGCCTGCAATTGCGGGGGGCGACAACGTGCTGGTCTCCGCCCCCACCGGCTCGGGCAAGACGCTCGCCGCCTTCCTCTGGGGGCTCGACCGGCTCGTTGCCGAGCCCGGCCACGGGCGGCTCGTCTACGTCTCCCCGCTGAAGGCGCTCTCGTACGACGTCGAGAAGAATTTGCGCGCTCCGCTGAGGGGCATCGGCGGCGACATCTCGGTCGCGATCCGCACCGGCGACACGCCGCAGAAGGAGCGCGCCGCGATGCTGCGCAAGCCGCCGGACGTGCTGATCACCACGCCCGAATCGCTCTACCTGATGCTCACCTCACGGGCGCGCGAGTTCCTCATGGAGACGGACTCGGTGATCGTCGACGAGATCCACGCCGTCGCGCGCACGAAGCGCGGCGCCCACCTCGCGCTCACGCTCGAGCGGCTCGAGCATCTCGCCGGGAGGCCGCTGCAGCGCATCGGGCTGTCGGCAACGCAGCGCCCGCTCGAGGAGGTGGGGCGCTTCCTGGTGGGTAGCGGGCGCGAGTGCCGCATCGTCGACGCCGGCATGCGCAAGCCGCTCGACCTGAAGATCCAGGTGCCGGTCGAGAGCATGAGCGAGCCCGACGCCCCGGACGTGGGCGACCCGGCGGTCGATGGGTGGGGAACCGCTGCAGGCGGCGGTGACCTGATGGGCACCGGAATGGGCGAGAAGCCCGCCACCTCGCGCTCGATCTGGCCGGCGATCTACCCCGAGCTGCTCGACCTGGTGCGCCGGCACCGCTCCACGATCATCTTCGTCAACAGCCGCCGCGGCGCAGAGCGGCTGGCCGTACGGCTGAACGAGCTGGCCGCCGAGCAGGACGACAAGGAGGCTCTCAGCTACATAGCCCGCGCCCACCACGGCTCGCTCGCTCGCGAGGAGCGGTTGGTGGTCGAGGACCTGCTCAAGTCGGGCGAGCTGCCCTGCCTGGTGGCGACCTCGTCGCTCGAGCTCGGCATCGACATGGGCGCGGTCGACCTCGTGATCCAGGTCGAGTCGCCCAAGTCCGTCACCGCCGGGCTGCAGCGCATCGGCCGCGCCGGCCACGGCGTCGGCGAGGTCTCGCGCGGGCGCATCTTCCCCAAGTTCCGCGCCGACCTGCTCGAGTGCACGGTGGTCGCGAAGCGCATGCGCGAGGGCGACATCGAGCCGACCGTCGTGCCGCGCAACCCGCTCGACGTGCTGGCGCAGCAGGTCGTGGCGATGACGGCCACGGGCGACGAGTGGCGCGTCCCCGAGCTGCACGACACGGTCCGGCGCGCCCACCCCTTCGCGGAGCTCTCGCGTGAGCTGCTCGACAGCGTGCTCGACATGCTCGACGGGCGCTATCCCTCGGAGGAGTTCGCCGAGCTCCGCCCGCGGATCGTCTGGGACCGCGTCGAGGACACGATCCGGGCGCGCCGCGGCGCGCTCCAGCTGGCCGTCACGAACGCGGGCACGATCCCGGATCGCGGGCTGTACGGAGTGCACCTGCCCGACGGCCGCCGGGTTGGCGAGTTCGACGAGGAGATGGTCTACGAGGCGCGCCCCGGCCAGACCTTCCTGCTGGGCGCCTCCACCTGGCGGATCGAGGAGATCACCCGCGACCGCGTGATAGTGACCCCCGCCCCGGGTGCCCCGGGCGCGGTGCCGTTCTGGCGCGGCGACGGCATCGGCCGGCCGAAGGAGCTCGGCGCCGCCATCGGCGCGTTCTCGCGCGAGGCGGTCGAGCTCGAGCCCGCCGAGCTGGCGGCGGACTACGACCTCGACGAGCGCGCCGCCTCCAACCTGTCCGTCTTCCTGCGCGAGCAGCGCGAGGCGACGCGCGTCGTGCCGAGCGACCGGACGATCGTCGTCGAGCGCTTCCGCGACGAGATCGGCGACTGGCGGCTGTGTGTGCTCTCTCCCTTCGGTGGCCGCGTCCACTCGGCGTGGGCGCTCGCCCTGTCCGCCCGCATCCGTGACGATTTCGGGCTCGAGTCCGACGCGATCTGGTCGGACGACGGGATCGTGATCCACCTGCCCGACTCCGACGAGCCGCCCTCGGCCGACCTGATCATGGTCGAGCCCGACGCGCTCGAGGAGCTGGTCGTGCGTGAGCTGTCGGGCTCGGCGCTGTTCGGCGCGCGCTTCCGCGAGAACGCCGCCCGCGCGCTGCTGCTCCCGCGCGCCCGGCCGGGCAAGCGCACGCCGCTGTGGCAGCAGCGCCTGAAGGCGCAGTCGCTGCTCGAGGTTGCGAAGCGCTACGGCCAGTTTCCGATCGTGCTCGAGACCTACCGCGAGTGCCTGCAGGACGTGCTCGACCTGCCCGGGCTCGAGCAGCTGCTGCGCGGGCTGCACACGCGCGAGCTGTCGCTCGTCGAGGTCGAGACCCAGCGCGCCTCCCCGTTCGCCTCCTCGCTGCTCTTCGACTACGTCGCGACGTATATGTACGAGGGCGATACGCCGAGCGCCGAGCGGCGCGCGGCGGCACTGTCGCTAGACCGCGAGCTGTTGCGGGAGCTGCTCGGCCAGGAGGAGCTGCGCGAGCTGATCGACCCGGACGCGCTGGCCGAGGTCGAGGCCGACCTGCAGCGCGCGAGCGAGCGCACGCGCGCCGCCAACGCAGACACCCTCCACGACGTGCTGCGCGCGGTCGGCGACCTGACCGAGAACGACGCCCAGGCGCGCTGCCTCGACGCCGTCTCGGCGCGCCGCATCCTGGGCGAGCTCGAGAAGAGCCGGCGCGCGGTGCGGATGCGGATCGGTGGGGAGGAGCGCTGGATCGCCTCTGAGGACGCCGGCCTCTACCGCGATGCGCTCGGCGCGGTGCCGCCCGGCGGCCTGCCCGCCGCGTTCCTCGAGGACGTCGAGGAGCCGCTCGAGCGGCTGGCGCGCCGCTACGCGCGCACCCACGGACCGTTCACGACCCGCGAGATCTCGGACCGCTACGGCGTCGACTTCGGCCCGGTGCTGCGCGAGCTCGAGCGCTCCGGGCGGCTGATCCGGGGCGAGCTGCGGCCCGGCGGCAGCGAGCGCGAGTGGTGTGACACCGAGGTGCTGCGCCGGCTGCGGCGCGCCTCGCTCGCCAGCCTGCGCAAGGAGGTCGAGCCCGCCGAGCAGCGTGCGCTGGCGCGCTTCCTGCCCGCCTGGCAGGGGGTCGACTCCGCACCCCCCGGCGGCGCCGGTGTCGACCGGCTGCGCGAGCAGCTCGTGCCGCTGCAGGGCATCGCGCTCGCCCCCGAGGTGTGGGAGCGGGACGTGCTGCCACGGCGGGTGGGCGCCTACTCGCCCGCCTGGCTCGACCAGCTCTGTGCGAGCGGCGAGCTCGTGTGGGTGGGGGCGGGAGCGCTCGGTCGCCGCTCCGGGCGCGTGGCGCTGCTGTTCCGCGAGGACGCTCGCTGGCTCGGGCCGCCGCCGTACAAGGGCGAGCGCCCGGCCGAGCCGCTCCACGACACGATCCGCGAGCGCCTCGAGCTCGGGGCCGCCTTCTGGACGGACCTGCTCGCTGACCTCAGTGAGCCCGAGCCCGCGGAGCTACAGGAGGCGCTCTGGGACCTCGTCTGGGCGGGCGAGGTCACGAACGACGCCTTCGCGCCTCTGCGCGCACCCCGGCTGGCGCTCGCCCAGCGCGACCGCGAAGCGGGGCGGCGCCTTGCGCGAGCGCCCGGCTCGGCCGGGCGCGGAGCGATGGGGTTCGCCCGGCGCAGCCGGCCCGGAGCGCCGCAGGTCCAGGGCCGCTGGTCGCTGACGGCGGGCCTCTTCGAGGAGGCGCCGGCGCACGGCCCGCGCATGCGCGCGCTCGCCGAGGTGCTGCTCGAGCGCTACGGAATCGTCACTCGCGAGACCGTGCTGGCCGAGGGGATCAGCGGCGGCTTCTCGGCGCTCTATCCGGAGCTGGCCAACCTCGAGACGCTCGGCACCGCCCGGCGCGGCTACTTCGTCGAGGGTCTCGGCGGCGCGCAGTTCGCTCTGCCGGCCGCGATCGAGCGGCTCCGCTCGCTGCGCTCGGACGAGCCCGAGGGCGCGCTCGTGCTGGCCGCGACCGATCCGGCCAACCCATACGGCGCCACGCTGCCGTGGCCCAAGCGCGAAGGCGATGACTCCGGCCGCCGCCCGTCGCGCGTGCCCGGCGCCTACGTCGTCACCCTCGACGCCGAGCCGGTCCTGTACGTGGAGCGCGGTGGCAAGGGCTTGCTGCCCCTGCGCGAGCCGGACGAGGCCTGGATGCGGCCGGCGCTCGAGGCGCTGGCAGACGCCGTCAGGCGCGGGCGCGTCCCGCGCCTCGGTATCGAGCGCTTCGACGGCGAGCCCGTGGTGGGATCGCGGACCGGCGACCTCCTGATCGAGCTCGGCTTCCGCCAGGGACCCCGCAAGCTCACTCTGAGCGCCTAGGAACCCGCGGGCAAAGTCAGGGGATTCTCCCCGTTTCGGCGCGAGCCGGGCGGACGTAGCTTCGTCATGCGATGCCGAGCTACCTGATCGAGGGCTATCTCCCGCGCACCCGCGCTTCCGAGCTCACCGGTGCAGCAATCCGCCTGCGGCGCGTCGCGGAGGTCCTCGCCGCGGAGGGGGTGCAGGTGCGCCACGTGCGCTCCAGCTTCATCCCCTCCGACGAGCTCTTCCTCCACGTGCTGGAAGCGGAGTCCGCCGAGGCGGCCGGCCACGCGGCCACTTGCGCCGGGATTTCCCCCGAGCGCATTACGACCGAGGAGGTTGCACCATGACGAGGCACCACGCGCTGACCGCGCTCGCGGCCTGCGCCGCCCTCGCCGCCGGCTGCGGCGACAACGATTCGGACGAGCTGGGCTCCCCGGAGCCGACAGCGCAGAAGGTCAGCCTCGAGGAGCGCCACGCGCTGCTCGAGAAGGACCCCTACGCCCTGCGCTGCTCCGACATCGAGGACAAGATCGCGTCCGCGGACATCACACGGAGGGTCCAGTACGCCCTGGCGGACGACGCCAAGATCAGGGGCCTCAACCGCCTGCAGTCCTCGCAGAGCATCTACTACGCGATCACCGAGCTCTGCAAGGGCCGGCCGGATTCGTACGAGCCGGCCGAGCACGCAATCGCGGCCGTGCGGAGCGGAGACCTGCGCGCGGACCTCGGCACACCCTGAGGTAGGCTCGCCCGTGAGGGATCGTGAGCGCGGAGCTCGTCGGAAGAGAGGAGGAGCTCGAACGTGTGGAGCTCCTCTTCGGCTTCCTAGAAGGCGGGCCGCGCGCCCTGATCATCGAGGGCGAGGCGGGCGCCGGTAAGACGTCGATATGGGAGGCGGCGCTCGCGGCCGCCGCCGATCGCGGGCTATGGGTGCTCTCGGCACGCCCCGGCGAGGCCGAGGCCAGCTATGCCTACGCCGCGCTCGGCGATCTCCTTGCAGGTCACGCGGGCACCGTCGCGGCACTTCCGGCACGGCAGCGACGCGCCTTGGAGGTGGCGCTGCTCGTCGACGACCTCGACGGTGAACCACCGGACCAGCACAGCGTCGCGCTCGGACTGCTCGGCGTGATCACGCGGCTGGCAGAGAAACGCCCGCTCGTGCTCGCAGTCGACGACGTGCAGTGGCTCGACGCTCCCTCCGAGCTGGTGCTCCGCTTCGCTGCCCGCCGCCTGCGCGCGCTGCGGGTGGGCGTCGTGGTCGCGTGGCGCACGGAGGGCGGCGAGCCCGTGCCGCTCGAGCTGGAGAGGGCGCTCGGCTCGGAGCGGCTGCGGCTGCAGCCGCTCAGCCTCGGCGCCATCCAGCGCCTGATCCGGGACCGGCTCGGGTTCCTCCCGCCCCGGCCGGCGCTGAGGCGCTTGTACGAGCTGTCCGGTGGCAACCCGTTCTTTGCGCTCGAGCTGGGCCGGGCGCTCCGCGATGGAACGCTTGAGCTTCAACCCGACGAGCGACTGCCGGTCGCGCTCGAGGCGCTGGTGCACGCCCGACTCGGGTCGATCTCGGCCGAGGCACGCGACGCGCTCGCAGGGGCGGCCGCGCTGGCGCAGCCGACGGTGGAGCTGGTGGAGGCCGTAACCGGCACCGGCCGCGACGCGCTCGACGAGGGGATCCGGACCCAGGTGGTGCAGCTGCGTGACGGTCGAGTTCGGTTCATGCACCCCCTCCTCGCATCGGGCGCGTACGCGGCCGTGGACGCCTCACGACGCCGGGAGCTCCACGCGCGCGCCGCTGAGCATGCGACCGACCCGGAAGAGCGCGCCAGGCATCTCGCGCTGGCCGCGACCGGTCCCGACGAGAGAGTGGCGAGCGCGCTCGAGCACGCGGCACGACGGGCCGAGTCACGCGGCGCCCCGCCGGCCGCGGCGGAGCTCTACGAGCGCGCCGCGCGGCTCACGCCGCCGAACGCCCGTGGCGACCAGCTGCGCCGAAGGATGAAGCAAGGCTTCTGCACCTTCCAGACCGGCGACGCGCGCCGGGCCCGGGAGCTGCTCGACGAGGTAACCGGAGCCCTCGAGCCAGGCCCCGACCGCGCCCGCGCGCTGATCAGCCTCGCGCGCGTCCGCTCCTACGACGACGATCTGCGCGCGGCGGAGGAGCTCTTCCGGCAGGCACTCGCCGAGGCTGAAGGCGACGACGACATCCTCGCCGGCGCGGGGGAGAACCTCGCGGGGATCCTCTTCCGGCTGCGCGAGCGGCTCGACGAGGCCATCGAGCTCACGAGCGCCGCGGAGCGAGCAGCCAGGACCGCCGGAAACACCGGCTGGCTGGCCGAGACGCTCGGGAGCCGCCTGCTGGCCCAAGCGGCGCTGGGCCGGACAAGGGAAGCCGCGGAGACCTTGGACGCCGCCCTCGAGCTCCAACCCGCGTGCCACGACCACCGCGCACTGGCACAGCCGCTGTTTCAGGTGGCCGTGGCGTGGCTCTGGTGGGACGAGCTCGAGAGAGCGAAGCAGGCCTTCGAGCAGCTCGCGGAGCGCGCCCGGGAGATGGGCGACGAGGGCTCGCTTCCGTACGTGCTCGTACTGTCCGCTCAGGTCGAGTGCGTGCGCGGCGACTTCGCGCTGGCGGCTCACCACGCCGACGAGGGCTACGAGCTGGCCGAGCAGGGCGGGCAGGCCACTCTCTGTGCCTATCTGCTCGCGCTCCGGGCGGCCGCTCACGCGGGCGCGGGCGAGGTGGAGGCGGCACGCGCTCTGGCCGGCCGCGCGCTCGAGCTGGCGGAGCGGACGAGCGGGCGTCCCGCCGAGCACTTCGCCCGCGGCGCGCTCGGCCTGGCCGAGCTGTCCGTGGGACGACCCAAGGAGGCCGCGGCCGCGCTGGGACCGCTGGTCGAGTTCCTGCGACGCGAGCGGATCGTCGAGCCCGGCACGGCGCGTGTGGTGCCCGACCAGATCGAGGCGCTCATTGCCCTTGGCGACCTCGATGAAGCCGCGGAGCTGCTCGACTGGTTCACGACCTCGACGGCGCAACTGAACCGGCCCTCGGCGCTGGCGGCGGCTGCACGCTGTCGCGGGCTGCTGCTGGCCGAGCGCGGCGACGCGGAAGGCGCGCTCCCGGAGTTCGAGCGCGCCGTCGAGTTGAGCGAGCAGTCGCCGCTACCGCTCGAACGCGGACGGGCTCTTCTCTGCTGCGGGGCAATGCACCGCCGGGCCCGCCACAAGCGCGAGGCGCGGGCGGCGCTCGAGGCGGCTCTCGCATGCTTCGAGCGGGTCCGGGCAAGCGCATGGGCTGAGCGGGCGCGCACAGAGCTGGCCAGCGTCGGGGGGCGCGGGCGCACTCCGGGGCTCCTCACGCCGACCGAGGGTCGCGTCGCTGAGCTCGTTGCCGAGGGCCTCCAGACGAAGCAGGTGGCAGCAGCCCTGTTCGTCTCGGCCAAGACGGTGGAGGGGCACCTCACCAACATCTACGCGAAGCTCGGAGTGCATTCTCGGACCGAGCTCGCCCGCCGGATGCGGGACGGCGAGGCTTAGGCTCGGCACCTTCGCTGCTCAGGGCGCGCCGGCGACGCGCCTGTAGCTGCAGCGCAGGCCGTACTCGAACACGCAGCGGCCCAGGGCACGCGTGCGCCCGATCCGGGCACCGCCCTGGACGAACTCGAGCTCGAAGCCAAAGCCGAGCCGCCGGCTCTTCTCGAACTTGCTCATCCGGATCGGGAACTCGTTCCGGTAGTAGGGGCCGAAGCGGAATCGCCAGCCGGCGCTGCGCAGCACGCGCCCGCTGCCGAACACCATCGGCTTGTCGCCGGTGCGCAGGCCGATCGTGAAGGTCTGGGCGGGCGTCGCCGCGCCGGGCAGACGAGCCCGTCGCACACCCCGCAAGCGCGCTTCCACGGGCCGCAGGTCGGCGTCCTCGCCCGCCCGGACGCTCCACTCGAGCTCGCTCATCCAGGTGCCCTTGGCGCGCGGGACAGACACTCGCAGCGGCTTCGGCGGCTCCAGGTTGAAGGTGGCCGAGGCGCTCGCCGTGCAGGACGACCCACGCGGCACGGCCGTCCCGTCTACCAGCACCAGGTGCTGCCACTGCGCCGTCACGGACACTGGACCGGGGGCATCGGAGCGGAAGCTGTCGGGTTGGCCGCGCACGGTCTGCGCGCCCGGTGGGAGCACGAGCGCGAAGTCCTCGATCTCGATGCCCTCCGCGTCCTCGCCATACAGGGAGATCGTGTGCGTGGCCGTCAGGTCGCGGTCGCCGTCCTCCAGGTCGCCGGCGGAAGCGTCACAGGAGGCACCGCGCCGGGCGGGCAGGGCGGGTCGGCCGGGTCCGGCGGCCGCGCGCTCGCGCTCGAGACGGGCAGCGCCACGAGCGCCATCAGCAGGGGCCAGGGGCACCTCATCCCGCAGCCGGGAATGTGGCGTACCGAAGCATGCAGGCGACCGTACGGCCCGGGGCTCATCAAGCGCTCATCGTGGGCGTACGATCCTCCGGGATGACGAGCGACCTCAACCGCGCCTTCTGGGACGAGCGCGTGCCGATCCACACGGCGAGCGAGTTCTACGACGTCGAGGGCTTCAAGGCGGGCCGAGAGCCGCTCGAGGGCTTCGAGCTCGAGGCTCTCGGGGACGTGAGCGGGCGCTCGCTCGTGCACCTCCAGTGCCACTTCGCGCTCGACACGCTGTCCTGGGCGCGACACGGGGCGCGCGTGACCGGGCTCGACTTCTCGGCGCCGGCGATCGAGGCCGCCCGCGCGCTCGCCGCGGACATCGGCGTGGAGGCCGACTTCGTGTGCGCCGACGTCTACGACGCTCCCGAGGTGCTCGGCGGGCGCAGCTTCGAGATCGTCTACGTGAACGTGGGCGCGATCAACTGGCTGCCCGACATCCGGCGCTGGGCCGGGGTCGTCGACGCGCTGCTGGAGCCCGGCGGCGTCCTCTACATGAAGGAGGTGCACCCGTTCAGCTGGGTGTTCGGCGACGACGACCTCAGCGTCGAGAACGACTACTTCGCGCACCGCAACGACTACGACGAGCCCGGCACCTACACCGACCCGGACGCACCCACCGTCCACAACCGGACGGAGGAGTGGCAGCACCCGCTGGGCGAGGTCGTCAACGCTGTGATCGGCGCCGGCCTGACGCTCGAGCTGCTGGGCGAATACGACCACCAGGCCTATCGGCAGTGGCCGTTCATGGAGCAGGACGGCACGGTCTACCGGATGCCCGCCGGGACGCCGCGCCTGCCGCTCATGTACTCGCTGCGAGCGCGCAAGCCGGCCATCTAGTCTGCGAAGGGTGCCCGAGGGCGACACGATTCACTCGGCGGCGCGACGCATCCGGGAGGTGCTCGTCGGCAGCCCGATCGAGGAGATCGAGACTCCCCAGCCGCGCCACGCCCTCGACCGCTGGCCGGAGCGCCTCGGCGGCCGGGCGGTGCGCGCGGTCGACGCCCGCGGCAAACACCTGTTCATCCGCTTCGACGGCGAGCTGACGCTCCACTCGCACCTGCGCATGCGCGGCAGGTGGAGCGTCTACCGGCGCGGCGAGCGCTGGCGGCGCTCACCCCGGCGTGCCTGGCTCGTCCTGCGCACGCGCGAGCACGAGGTCGTCCAGTTCGATGGCCCGGTGCTCGAGCTGATGACGGACTCGCGCACGCGCTTCGACCAGCGCCTGGCGGCGCTCGGACCGGATCTGCTCGCGGACGACTTCGACGAGCGCCGCTTCCTGCGCCGCCTGCGCGAGGACGATCAGACGCGCGGCATCGGCGATGCCCTCCTCGACCAGCGCAACCTCGCGGGCGTCGGGAACATGTGGAAGTCGGAGGGCTGCTTCCTGGCCCGCGTCGACCCCTGGCGACCGCTCGCGCGCGTGGGCGACGAGCAGGTGCTCGCCGTTGTCCGCGGCTTGCAGCCGCTGATGCGCCGCTCGGCCGCCGGCGGAGGGCGCGACGACAACTGGGTGTTCGAGCGCACCGGCCTGCCCTGCCGCCGCTGCGGGACGCTGATCCGCTCGCGCGGCCAGGGCGACGACAATCGCACGACCTACTGGTGTCCGTCATGCCAGGAGTGATCCGAGTCGGCCACAAGGGCGCCGACCACGTGGCGCCCGGCAACACGGTCGAGAGCTTCGAGGCCGCGCTCGAGCACGGGGTCGACATGATCGAGTTCGACGTCCTGCGAGCGCGCGACGGCCGGCTCGTCCTCGCCCACGACTACGCGGACGCCGAGGGGCGCGACTGCCTGACGCTCGACGAGGGGCTCGACCACTTCGCCGGCGAGGCGTACAACGCAGTCGAGCTCGACGTGGACCTGAAGCTGCCCGGCTATGAGCGCGAGGTGGTCGACGGGCTGCGCGAGCGCGGCCTGGACGAGCGCTCGCTCGTGTCGACGATGTACCCGGAGAGCCTCGAGCGGCTCGGCGAGCTGGCGCCGGGATTGCGGCGCGGCTGGTCGGTGCCGCGCGTGCGGCGCAACTACCTGCGCTCGCCGTTCGCGGTGCCCGCCTACGCGATCGTCCGCGTGATGCGCGCCCGCCTGCCGCGCCAGGCCGCCACCCGGATCGAGGCCGGCGGCTGCGAGGCGATCATGGCCAATCAGGTGCTCGTGAGCCGCCGCCTCGTCAAGGCGGTGCACGGCGCGGGCGGTGAGCTCTACGTCTGGACGGTCGACGACGCCGGTCGCATCGAGGCGCTCGAGGCGCTCGGCGTCGACGGCGTGATCACGAACGACCCGCGGCTGTTCAGCCGCTGATGTTGCAGGGGCCCGTGACGTGCGTGGCGGTGCGGTTGCCCCAGCTCATCTCGGCCACGACGCGCAGCTGATAGGTCTTGCCGGCCGGGGCGCTGATGTTGTAGGTCCAGCCGGCCTGGCCCCAGGTGAACTCGGCCGAGCCGGCCGACTGCCAGGGCGAGCTGGAGGCGCCGTTCAGCGGCACCCAGCCGTTCGGGCTGAGCCACTGGGCGGTGAAGCGGACGGTCATCTCGTTGGTCGAGCCGTCACCGGCGAGCTGTGCGCGCGCGCCGAGCTGGCCGCCGCCGCAGGCGTTGATGTTCGCCCACGAGGACTCGAGCTCGTCCGCCGCAGCCGCCCCTGGGGCAGCCAGCGCAGCGATCACGGCCGCGCCCGCGGCGATAGAGGTGAGTTTGCGTGACAGCTCGGGCTCCGTCTGGTCTGGAAAACGCCTCCGTCCGCACCATAGTGGACGCGGACGGCTGTCGCCACAGTACCCGGAGGGCTACCAGATAAGGCACATGGCCTTGGAGGTCCCGACCGGATCGCCGCCCCTAACGCCGGTTTTCCCGGTCTCCGTAAGGAGAATGCGGCGGTCCACCTGGGACCAGTGCGCGCGCTTGCGCTTGCCACGGCTGGCGTGTGCCTGCTCGCGCCAGCTGAAGTCGACGACCCCGCGGATCACATACGCGGTGCCAGCCGGCGGCTGCGAGAAATGGAAGGTCCATCCGCCCTGGCTGGCATTCCAGCCCTGCGTCCCGATGTAGACCCAGTCGGTCGTGCCGCGCCCGCCGACGGTGAGCCACGCCTGCTTCGCGCCGCTCCACCACTGGGCGGTGAAACGGGCGTAGACGCGGCGGCGGCTGCCGTTGCCGGGCACGCTGGCGCGCACGCCGAGGGCGTTCGGCGAGGTGTTCGTGTCGCAGATGTTGACCGTCGCCCAGAGCGGCGGCGGGCCCTCGGCGATCCGGAAGGCCTTCTTCGCGACGCTCATCGACGCTCCCGCGGCACGGCGCTGGCCGTTCACCTTGGAAACGGGCGGGACCGCCGCGGGCACGACACCGGGCGGCAACTCGGGCGGCGCGTCGGCCCCAGCGGGCAGCCGCAGGTCGGCGGCGGCGCCAGGCGCAGTCGCGAGGACGGCGGCCAGGGCCAGGAGGATCGTCGGGGCGGCAAATCGTCGCACTAAGCCCCGGTTATCGGCCCGCGAGGCCGTGTCTTTAGGGTGAGCCCGCCATTTTCGTGATGAGTTCGATGCTTGTGCGTAGTAGGGGTGTGAGCGAGGCCCTTGTAGAACCTCTGGCCCTGATGACGGGCTCGCAGACCGAGGGATTCGCCGAGCTCTACGAGCACACGTTCCCGCGTGTCTACGCGTACGTGGCCTCGCTGCTGCGTGATCGCGCGGCCGCGGAGGACGTGACCGCACAGGCCTTCGAGCGCGCCTACCGCAAGCGGCGCAGCTACCGCGCCGGCCGGGGGACGATGGAGGCCTGGCTGTTCGGGATCGCCCGCAACGCCGCGCTCGACGAGCTACGCAGGCGCAAGCGGCGCGCCGGCCTCGAGGGCGACCACGAGGACAGCGGCGCACCGAGCCCGCACGACCACGCCGAGCTGGCGCTGCGCCGCGAGACCGTGCGCGCCGCGCTGGCTTCCCTCGACGGCCGCGAACGCGACCTGATTGCCCTGAAGTTCGCAGGCGGTCTCTCGAACGCGGAGATCGGGCGGATCCTCGGCATGTCCGAGTCCGCCGTGGGCACCCGCCTGCACCGAACCATCACGAAGTTGCGCGAGGCATGCCATGAGTGAGCACGACCCGAGCACAGCCACGATCGACCGCGACCTCGCCGCCATCGAGGACGCGCTCACGGACGGTGTGGCCCGGCACGACGACCCGAGCGCGCGTGAGCTCCAGGAGCTCGCGCTCGCGCTGCGCGCGGACGCGCCCGAGCCCAACCCGGAGTTCGCCCGCGAGCTCCGCACGCGGGTCAAGGCGGACTTCCCGCCCGCCCCCGGGTCACTTGGAGCGGCCCGCGCCTCGCTGCGCGAGCGCTTCCAGCCGACCCGGCTGCGCCGCGCGCTGCCCGCGATGGGTGTGATTGCCGGCATCCTGATCCCGCTCGTGCTCGTCGTGTCGCTGGCGGGCTCGCCGGAGACGGGCATGGACAGCGACGGCAACTCCGGTGGTGGAGGCGGAGCGGTCCGCTCAGACGACGGCGGCGGCTCCGTCGCTCCCCCAGCGGCCGAGAGCGCCCCGTCCGGGGGCGGCGCCGCCACGCTCGCTCCCGGACCGCCCCCGGAGGGCTTTGCGCCCGGCCAGAGCAACCGCAAGATCGAGCGCTCGATCGGGCTGGAGCTCGAGGCGCCCGTGGACGAGCTGCAGCGCGTGGCCGATCAGATCACGAGCGTGACGAATCGCCACGGGGGCTTCGTGCTGGGCTCGTCGCTCTCGACGGGCGATGAGAGCTCGGGCGGGGACTTCGAGCTGCGCATCCCGGCGAACAGCCTGCGCCCGGCGCTGCGCGACCTGTCGGCGCTCGCGACCGTGCGCTCGCAGAGCCAGTCCGGTCGCGACGTGACGCGCGAGCACGTGACCGCCCGCGACCGCCTGCAGGCGGCACGCGCGGAGCGCCGCAGCCTGCTGCGCCGGCTCGAGGACGCCGACACCGACGACGAGGCCGAGGCGATCCGCACACGGCTCGACATGGTCTCGGCCGAGATCAACGGCCTGCGCGCCCAGCTCCGCGACCTGCGCCTGCGGACTGACTACGCCGTCGTGACCGTCTCACTGCTGGCCGCCGAGGACAGCGCCGATGAAGGCGCCGGCGGCGCGGGCTCCTTCGACGATGCGATCGGCGACGCCGGCGACCTGCTCGCCACGACCGCCGGCATCCTGATCCGCGTCCTCGCGGTGGCGCTGCCGTTCGCTCTCATCGCGGGGCTCGGGTGGCTCATTGGAGCCGTGCTGCGCCGTCGGCGCCGCGAATCGGTGCTCGCCTGAGTCAGGGCCGCGCGCCCGACGACGCGACCGCGCGCGCTGCCAGTGCGCAGCCCGCCCGCAGCGCCTGCTCGGGCCCAGCCCCACGCAGGCGCGCCGCCAGCAGGCCGGCGGCGAAGGCGTCGCCGGCGCCGGTGGTGTCGACGACGTCGGCGGGCTCCGCGCCCACGTGGACACTCAGTGCCGTCGGTCCACAGCGCGCCCTCCTCGCCCAGCGTCACCACCACCTCTGGAAACGACTCGGCCAAGGCACGAGCAGCGGCAACGGGATCTTCCAGCCCGGTCAGCGTCGTGGCCTCGAGCCGATTGGGCACCAGCAAGCCAACCTCCTTCCCCAGCCGCTGGGGACCGCCCGACAGCAGCGCGGCCGAGGACGGGTCAACCGAGACGCCCATCCCGGCCGCCGTGGCGCGCTCCAGAGCGGAGAGTGCCGCCTCCCGCGACCCGTCCCGCAGCAGCGCATAGCCCGCCACGTGCAGATGGTCCCCGGCGACCAGCAGCTCATCGGGCAGATCGGCAGCAGCCAACGCTCCATTTGCCCCGGCATCCGGGAACATCGTCCGCTCTCCGTCCGCCGCCACGACCACCACGCACGTCCCGGTCGGCCGCTCGCCATCGACGCCCACCCGCGTCTCGACGCCGAGCGCCTCCAGCTCCGCCACCGCCATCCGACCCGCCGAGTCGTCACCCACCCGAGCAACGAGCGCCACCGGCGCCCCCGCCACCGCCAACCAGGCCGCAGTGTTGGCAGCCTGGCCGCCGCCCTCGAACGCGATCCGCGCCGGCGAGTCGCTGCCGGGCGCGACCGGGCCGGACAGTCGCGTCACGACGTCGACCATGATGTCGCCGACCGCGACGACGCGTGTCATGGGCCCGCGAGAGCGACCGCCACGCGCGCAGCGAGCGCCGCGTTGCGGAGCACGAGTCGCACGTTCGCCTCGAGGCTCGCCCCGCCGGTCTCGCTGTGGAACAGGTCGAGCAGGAACGGCGTGACGTCCTTGCCGGCGACCCCCTCGAGCGCGGCTCGCTCCAGTCCCGCCGCCAGCACGCGGTCGTGGAGCTCGGGGTCCAGCTGCTCGGCGGGAGGCAGCGGATTCGCAAGAACGATCGCGCGCTCCGCCACGCCCACCTCGTCGCGTGCGCGGACGACCGCGGCGACCTCCTCGGGCGAGTCGACCCGCCACGGCGCCGGGTGACCCGAGTCGGCGAGGTAGAAGCCCGGGAACTCGTCCGTGGCGTAGCCGAGCACGGTCACGTTCAGCGTCTCGAGCCGCTCCAGGGTCGCGCCGACGTCGAGGATCGACTTGACACCCGAGCACACGACGACGATCCCGGTCCGGGCGAGCGTGTCGAGATCGGCGGACACGTCCCAGGTCTCGTGCGCACCGCGGTGCACGCCGCCGAGCCCGCCGGTGGCGAACAGGCGGATCCCCGCGCGCACGGCCAGGTGGGCCGTGGCGGCGACGGTCGTCGCGCCGTGGCCCCCGCGCGCCGCGAGCGGCGCGAGGTCCCGGACGCCGCACTTCACGACCTCCTCGCCGGCGGCGATCACCTCGAGTGCCTCCTCGTCGAGGCCGATGCGCGCCGCGCCGCCGACGACCGCGATGGTCGCCGGCAGCGCCCCCTCGGCGCGCACCGCGTCCTCGACCTGGTGCGCGACGTCGAGGTTCCGCGGCCGCGGCAGCCCGTGGCTGATCAGCGTGCTCTCGAGCGCGACCACCGGCCGGCCGCCGGCGAGCGCCTCCGCGACCTCGGGGGCGATCTGCATGACCGGCGCACCTTACCCCCGAACTCGCTCAGCGGAAGCGGCCGGGGAACTGCTTGATGATCGCCCCGCTGATGGCGTCGGCCATCATCAGGATGTGACGGTGGACGAGCTCGTAGTCGCGGATGTCCGCCGCGTAGTCGCCCCCCAGCCGGTGACTCGCCTCGACGAGGGTCTGGTCGAGGTGGCCGCGCATCATCCGCTGGACGCTCGCCAACGGTAGGAAGCGCGGAGCGCGGAAGGCGGCGCGGTCTTACGCCCGCTGCCCACTCACGTACGCGCGGAGGCTCTCGTAGTCCTCGCCGCACGCGGGGCAGCCGTCGAGGTGGGCGCGCAGGCCCGGAACGGCCGCGTCGGGGTCGCCGCCGGCCAGCTCGACCTCGACATAGGCGTCGAGCTGGTCGAAGCACTGGTCGCAGGTCACCTCCGGCCCGGCCGGTCCGAGCAGGCGCTTCAGCATGCGATCACGGTCCGCGGACTGCGTCATGGCGCTGGCACTAACGGCAGCTCCTGCTCCTTCACACGCGCGCCCGAGCCGGAGCCATCCGCGTACGCGCTCGCCAGCCGGGACAGGCTGAGCGCGCCGAGCAGCAGGCCGAAATCGCGCAGGGCGATGTCGCCGTAGCCGCCGACGAGCAGCAGGCTCACGATGATCCCGGCGAGCCAGGCGGCAACCAACAGGCCTCCGAAGCGCGGGACCACGGCCACCACGAGCCCGGCGGCGATCTCCACGACGCCGATGATGTGCATCGCGTCAGACGCGCTACCGGGAATCAGGTCGTTGTACTCGGTAGCCAGGTACTTGGTCCAGTCGTCCGTCAGGACGCCGGCGAACTTGTCGAGCCCGAACAGGATCGGCGCAACCGTGAACGCGATCCGCATGAGCATGAACGCCTGCGCGCCCGGGTCTTTGCGAAGCACGTTCGACGTCGGGATCGGAATCGGCCGCATCACGGCGGCCACAGCACTGCTCATCTGGTCCTCCTTTGTAGCCGTGTGTGCTGTTCGCGTCGCGTCCGCGCCCGAACTTACGTGGACAGATCCCCTCTTCTCCCCTTGGATCCCTTCGGACCCCTTGGGAGCCGGCCGAGGGTGTCTACGGTGAGAGTCATGAAGACCCGCAACCTGAGAGACCTGACCGTCTCCGAGATCGGTCTGGGCGCGATGGGAATGTCCGAGTTCTACGGCGAGACCGACGACGACCAGTCGATCGCCACCCTGCACCGCGCGCTCGACCTCGGCGTGACGTTCATCGACACGTCCGACCAGTACGGCCACGGCCACAACGAGAACTCGTCGGCCGCGCGCTCGCTGACCGCCGCGACGAGGTCCAGCTCGCCACCAAGTTCGGGATCCGCCGCGACGGCGGCGAGCGCCGGATCGACAACCGCCCGGAGTGGATTCGCGAGGCCTGCGAGAACTCGCTGCGCCGGCTCGACACCGACCGAATCGACCTCTACTACATGCACCGCCGCAACCCGGATGTCCCGATCGAGGAGAGCGTCGGCGCGATGGCGGAGCTCGTCGAGCAGGGCAAGGTACGCCACCTCGGGCTCTCCGAGGTCAGCGCCGACACGCTGCGCGCCGCCAACGAGGTCCACCCGATCGCGGCCCTGGAGTCGGAGTGGTCCCTGTTCACGCGGGCGATCGAGCAGGAGATCATTCCGACCGCCCGCGAGCTCCGCGTCGGCATCGTCCCCTACAGCCCGCTCGGCCGCGGGGAGCTCACCGGCGCGCTCGAGATCGGCGGCGAGGGCGACTTCCGCGCCAGCCTGCCGCGCTTCCAGCGCGGCAATCGCGAGCGCAACCTGGAACGGGTCGAGCGCCTCAAGGAGGTAGCCACGGAGATCGGCTGCACGCCGGCTCAGCTGGCACTCGCGTGGCTGCTCGCGCAGGGCGAGGACGTCGTGCCGATCCCGGGCACGAAGCGCATCGAGTACCTGGAAGAGAACGCGGCCGCCGCCGAGATCCGGCTGAACGATGCGCAGCGGCGCGAGCTCGACGAGCTTTTCGCGCCCGGCGAGACGGCCGGCGACCGCTACCTCCCGGAGGGCATGGCCGGGGTCGAGCTCTGAGCGCCTAGGCCTCGGTCTCTACGCGCACTGAGAAACCCTCCGCGCGCGCGGCATCGAGTAGCTCCCTGTTGCTCTCGGCGCCGCGCGTCTGCAGGACCAGCTTGATCGCGGTCTCGCGCACGTGCAGGTCGATGCCGTCGCGCAGGTGCTCCACGTCGACCACGTTCGCGCCGCAGTCGGCTACCACGCGCAGCAGCCCGGCAAGCGCGCCGGGCCGGTCGGGCACCACCGTCGAGAGCACCATGCGGCGCCCCGCGGCGGTCTCGCCGAGGCGGATGCACTCGGACAGGAGCGAGGCGTCGACGTTGCCTCCGGAGAGGACCGCGCACACGACGCCGGCGTCGCCGACGTCCACGCGTCCGTGCATGAGCGCGGCCACCGCTACGGCGCCCGCGCCCTCGACGACGAGCTTGGAGCGCTCGAGCAGCAGCACCATCGCCTCGGCGACCTGATCGTCCGAGACGGTCACGACCTCGTCCACGTGGCGCTCGACGATCGGCAGCGTGAAGTCGCCCGGACGCTTGACGGCGATGCCGTCGCAGATCGTGTTGGCCGAGCGGGCGCCGACGGGACGGTGCGCCGCGAGCGAGTCGATGTAGGGCGCGCAGGCCTCGGCCTGGACGCCGACGACGCGCGCGCCCGGCAGCACCTCGCTTGCGGCGAGCGCGATGCCACCGGCGAGGCCGCCGCCGCCGAGCGGCACCACGATCAGCCGCGTGTCGGGCGCGTCGCGCGCGATCTCGAGCCCGATCGTGCCCTGGCCCGCCACCACGGGTGGCTGGTCGAAGGCGTGCACGAGCGTCATCCCCTGCTCGTCGGCGATCCGCCTCGCCACGGCGCCGGCCTCGTCGTAGCCGCCGTCGATGAGCTGCACCTCGCCGCCGTACTGCTGCACGGCTGCGACCTTGGCGAGCGGCGCCTGCTCGGGCATCACGAGGACGGCGTGCGCGCCGGCGTCGCGCGCGGCGAAGGCCACGGCCTGCGCGTGGTTGCCGGCGCTGGCCGCCACGACGCCCGCCGCCAGCTCGTCGGCGGACAGGCGCCGGATCATGTTCGTCGCGCCGCGCGCCTTGAACGACCCGGTGAGCTGAAGGTTCTCGGCCTTGAGCAGTACGCGGGCGCCGACGCGACGCCCGAGCTCGCCCGCCGGCACCAGCGGCGTGTCCCGAACGCGTCCGGAAATCGCCCTCGCTGCGTCCTCTATGTCGGCAGGGGTGACGGTGTCAGGGGCTATGGACATTCTCATCCGGCATTATCCGCGCCATGCCCAACGGGGGCGAAACCGCCCGCCTACTGGCGCGCACCGAGGTCTTCGGTGATCTCGAGGAGCGTGAGCTCGCGGAAGTAGCGCAGGTCGCGGTGCCACGGCACTGGGACCGCGGCGAGGTGATCTTCCGCGAGGGAGACCAGGGCGACACCTGCTACCTGCTCCGCACGGGTGCCGTCGTCCTCACCCGCGAGCACCAGGACGGCCGGATGGTCGCGCTCGCCGAGCTGCGCGCCGGCGCACTGTTCGGCGAGCTCGCCATGTTCCGGGGCGAGACGCGCTCGGCCACCGCGGAGGCGATCGAGGCCACCACGGCGGTGGCGCTCCTGGCGTCCGACATGCAGCGCCTGATCCGGCGCAGCCCCGGCCTGGCGCTGAAGTTCCTCGCAACGCTCGCCGAGCGGGTCTCGAAGACCAACGAGCGGCTCCTCCAGCAGTCCTTCCAGACCGTTGCCGGCCGCGTGGCGAGCGCGCTGCTCGCCCAGGTCGTCGCGCGCCAGGCCGAGGGCGCGCCCGACGCAGACGTGTTGGTGCGCTCGACGCAGGCGGAGATCGCGAACCTCGCCGGGACGTCTCGTGAGAGCGCGAGCCGCTTCCTCGCCACGCTCGAGCGCGCCGAGGTGGTGACGCTGGGCCGCGGCAAGGTGACCGTCCATGACCCGGGAAGACTCCGAAACTACATCCACTGAGCGCGAGCGGATGGTGGAGCGCCAGCTCCGCCGGCGGGGGATCACAGACGAGCGAGTGTTGAACGCGATGGAGACGGTGCCGCGCGAGCTGTTCCTGCCCGAGGAACAGCGCAAGCGGGCATATCGCGACGGCGCGGTCCGCATCGGTGAGGGACAGACGATGTCGCAGCCGTGGATCGTCGCGTGCATGGCGCAGCTGCTCGACCTGGACGGCTCCGAGACCGTGCTCGAGGTCGGCACGGGGTCGGGCTATGCGGCCGCCGTGCTGTCCCTGCTCGCGCGCGAGGTCGTCACGATCGAGCGCGTCGGGCGCCTCGCGGGGCGAGCGAGCAGCGTGCTCGCCGAGCTCGGCTACGACAACGTGGAGGTGCGCACGGACGACGGCTCGCTGGGCGCGCCCGATCGCGCGCCGTTCGGCGGGATCTCGGTCACGGCCGCCGCGCGCAACGAGCCGCCCCGCGCTCTGTTCGACCAGCTGGCCCCTGGAGCCGCGCTCGTATGCCCGGTCGAGCGCGGGCGCCGCGAGCTGCTCGTTCGCTTCCGCGACGGCGAGGAGGAGGCCGTCGCGGCGGTCCGCTTCGTGCCGCTGCTCGGCGGCCTGGAGGCGGCGGAGAACGAGTGACCGGCAACGGCCTGTCCAAGGCGGCCCCAGGCCGCTAGGCTGCCCCGGTCGTGTTAGTCCTCAACTTCTACTCGCCGGTCTTCATCGACCAGCTCAAGCGCGGCCGCAAGACGGCCACGATTCGTCTTGGCGACAAGGGCAAGAAGTACCGCAAGGGCGAGGTCGTGCTCGTAACGGTCGGCTTCCAGCATTCGCCGCGCGAGAAGATCTTCGAGGCCGTGATCGACTCCGTCGAGGTCAAGCAGGTACAGGACCTGTCGCGGCGCGACATCGAGCACGACAACCCGGAGTTCCGGCGCGTCGACGAGATGGTCCACTTCCTCGAGCAGATCTACGGTCGCAAGGTCGAGATGGACGACATGGTCACCGTGGTGCGCTTCTCCCAGATCTCCGACCGCCCGTCTGAGATCCGCGAGCGGATGCGGCCGGACGCGCCGGCGCAGAACTAGCGGTTCGGGCGCGAACCTCCCGTAACCAAGCGGTGAAACCCCTTGGTGCTTGGCACTCTCCTTGCTAGAGTGCCAGCTCGGCACTCTCCCCCTTTGAGTGCCAGGAGGAACACTTTCTATGGAGGTATGCCCATGAATCTCAAGCCTCTTGGAGATCGCGTCATTGTGCAGGCGATCGAAGAGGAAGAGACCACAGCCAGCGGCATCGTTCTGCCCGACACCGCCAAGGAGAAGCCGCAGCGCGGCAAGGTCCTTGCCGTCGGTGATGGCAAGTGGGACGAGGATGGCGAGAAGCGCATCCCGCTGGACGTCGCCGAGGGCGACGAGGTCCTTTACTCGAAGTACGGCGGCACCGAGGTCCAGGTAGAAGGCGAGGATCTTCTCGTCCTGCGTGAGTCGGACGTGCTCGCCAAGGTCGCTGGCTAGCTAGGAGGAACAGCACCTATGGCTCACAAGGAACTGAAGTACGACGTGGAGGCGCGTCGCGCGCTCGAGGATGGCGTAGACGCCGTCGCGAACGCAGTCAAGGTCACGCTCGGCCCCAAGGGCCGCTACGTCGTGATCGACAAGAAGTTCGGCGCCCCCACCATCACCAACGACGGCGTTTCGATCGCTCGTGAGATCGAGCTCGAAGAGCCGTTTTCCAATCAGGGCGCTCAGCTCGTCCGCGAGGTGGCCACCGCCACCAACGACGTGGCGGGCGACGGCACCACCACGGCGACCGTGCTTGCCCAGCGCATCGTGCGCGACGGCCTGAAGAACGTGGCCGCCGGCGCCAACCCGCTTGCACTCAAGCGCGGCATCGAGAAGGCCGTCGATCAGGTGGTCGACCAGATCAAGAAGATGTCGACCGAGATCTCGGGCAAGGAGCAGATCGCCCGTGTGGCGGCCATCTCCGCGGCCGACGACGAGATCGGCGACGTGATCGCCGACGCGATCGACAAGGTCGGCAAGGACGGCGTGGTCAACGTCGAGGAGGGCCAGACCTTCGGCATGGACCTCGAGTTCACCGAGGGCATGCAGTTCGACAAGGGCTACATCTCGCCCTACATGGTCACCGACCAGGACCGCATGGAGGCCGTCCTCGAGGATCCGTACATCCTCATCGCCAACCAGAAGATCGGCTCGGTCCGGGACATCCTCCCGGTGCTCGAGCAGGTCATCCAGTCGGGCAAGCCGATCCTGATCATCGCCGAGGACGTGGAGGGCGAGACGCTCGCCACGCTCGTGGTGAACAAGCTCCGCGGCACCTTCACCGGCGTCGCGGTCAAGGCTCCGGGCTTCGGCGACCGCCGCAAGCGCATGCTCGAGGACATCGCGATCCTCACGGGCGGCGAGGTGATCACCGAGGAGATGGGCCTCAAGCTCGAGAACACGCAGCTCTCGCAGCTCGGCCGTGCCCGCCGCCTGGTCGTGGCGAAGGACAACACGACGATCGTGGACGGCGCCGGCGATGGGGAGGCCATCAAGGGCCGCATCAACCAGATCAAGACCGAGATCGAGAACACCGACTCGGACTTCGATCGCGAGAAGCTCCAGGAGCGTCTCGCGAAGCTGGCCGGCGGCGTCGCGGTGGTCAAGGTCGGCGCAGCCACCGAGACCGAGATGAAGGAGAAGAAGCACCGCGTCGAGGACGCGCTGCAGGCCACCCGCGCCGCCCTCGAGGAGGGCATCGTGGCTGGCGGCGGCGTGGCGCTCCTGCGGGCGCAGGACGCGATCAAGCTCGACGCCTTCGAGGGCGACGAGCGCACCGGGGCGAGCATCATCCTCCGCTCCCTGGAGGAGCCGCTGCGTCAGATCGCGGACAACGCGGGGCTCGAGGGCTCCGTCGTCGTCAACGACGTGCGCCGGTCGAAGGGCAAGAACCAGGGCCTCAACGCCGACACCGGTGAGATCGTCGATCTCGTCGAAGCCGGCGTCATCGACCCCGCCATGGTCACGCGTTCCGCGCTGCAGAACGCGGCCTCGATCGCGAAGAACATCCTCACGACCGAGGCCATCGTCGCCGAGATGCCGGAGAAGGAGCCCGTCGGCATGCCGGGCGGCGGCATGGGCGGCATGGACGGAATGATGTAACGAAGGGATGCCATCCGGGGGGCTCACGCCCCCCGGTCCCCCCGGCCACATTCGGCCGGTGGCAAGAGGGCCCGGCACGCGCCGGGCCCTCTTTTCTTGGATCGTCCGCCGGCCCGCGGAAGCTCGAATAGGGTGTGCGCGCCGTGAGCCGCCCCGCCCTCACGCTGGCCGCCACGACGCTGGCGAGCAGCATGATCTTGGTCGATCAGACGGCGGTCCCGCTTGCGACGCCCGACGTGCTCGGCGACCTCGGCGGCGCGACCGCCGAGGGCCAGTGGATCCTCACCGCGAACATCATTCCGCTGGCGGCGCTGATGGTCCTCGGCGGGCGCCTCGGCGACCTGCTCGGCCTGCGGCGGGTCTTCGTTGCCGGCGCGATCGTCTTCGCGCTGTCGACAATCGCCGCGGGAGCCGCTCAGGACATGCCGATGCTGATCGCGGCCCGCGCGGTTCAGGGCACCGGCGCGGCGCTGATGATGCCGATGGCGGTGGCGATCACGAGCGCCGTCTATCCGAAGGAGCGGCGCGGCTGGGCGCTCGGCATCCTGGCCGGAGCCTCCGCGTTCTTCGCGGCGCTCGGTCCGGTGCTTGGCGGCCTGCTCACGTCGATCGACTGGCGGCTCGTCTTCTGGATCAACGTGCCGCTCGCGATCGCGACGATCGCGCTGACGCTGTACGCCACGCCGGACTTCCGGCCGGCCGAGGGCGCGCGCCCCAAGATCGACTATCCCGGCACGATCACGTTCGGCCTCGGGATCGCGGCGCTCGTGCTCGGCCTGAGCCAGGGGCAGGACGACGGCTGGACCTCTCTGGCCACGCTCGGGCCGCTGATCGCGGCAGTCGTCCTGCTGGCGGCTTTCGTGATCATCGAGTTCCGGGTGGAGCAGCCGTTGATCGAGTTCCGGCTGTTCCGCCACCTGAACTTCCTGGCCGCCAACGTGAGCCAGTTCCTCGCGGGCATGATCGAGCTGGGCCTCGGCTTCCTGCTGCCGTTCTACCTCCTGCTCGTGGTGGGCGTGAGCCCCGCGGCTGCCGGGATCGCGCTGATCCCGGCCACGATCCCGATCATCCTGGCGGGCCCGCTCGCCGGACGTGCCTTCGACCGGATCGGCGGCAGGATCCCGCTGGTGGCCGGTTTCCTCGTCCTGGCGGCGTCGGGCCTGGCGCTTGCCGCGGCGGCGGGCGAGCAGAGCGTCGGCGCGCTCATCCCCGGGCTCGCGCTCCAGGGCCTCGGGCTCGGCGTGGTGCTCACGGTCAACGATCCCACCGGGCTCGCCGCGGTGCCCGAGAAGGATCGCGGCCAGGCGGCGGGGACGATCAACACCACCGAGCAGCTCGGCGGGGCTATCGGGATAGCCGCGCTGACGGCGATCGAGGTCGGGGCGGCCGAGCGCATCACCTACGACCGCCTCGCCGAGCGTGGCATCGAGGTGAGCGGCGGGGAGATCGAGCGGTTCAAGGAGTTCCTGCTCAAGGCGGAGGAGGCGGGGCGGTCGAACGTGCCCGCCGACTCGCAGGTCGTCCGCACCGCGCTCCACGACAACCTGCTCGCCCACGTCGATTCCTTCCGGATCACCTTCCTCACGTCGGCCGGCATCGCGCTGCTGGGAGCGGTCGTCTGTCTCGCGCTCGTGCGCCGCGACGACCGGGTCTACGGAGCGGCCATCTTCAGCCGCCGCTCCCGCTGGTTCTGGGCGTCCGCGGGCGTGGGGCCCGGTATCACGCGCCGCCCGCCGCAGGATCCGGACGACCCCTCCTAGCGCCCGCGCTCGACCAGCTCGATCGCCTCATGCGTCGACGCCGCCACTCCGGCATCGGCCAGGTCCACCCCGGGCGGCAGCTCGACATGCAGGTCGTCCGAGGGGTCGATCCGAACGCGTACGGCGCCGGCCCGCGAATCGAGCACATGGCCGCCGCGCGAGCCGTCCGCGCTGATGAAATGGAGATGCCAGCCGGCGACCTCGATCCCCTCCGCGTAGTCGGGGAAACGGAAGCCGACCATCGTGCCCTCGACCGGGCCGAGCTCGAACTCGTGCTGATCCGCGATCACCTCCGCCAGCGGGCGATAGGGAGGCGTCTGGCGCGGCACCGAGCGAGCCCTGACCCGATCGAACGTCCCGTCGACGCGGAGTGCGCACGACGGCGTCCCGACCGGCAGCCGCTCCTCCACCGCCGCAAGCAGGTCCGCCTTGGGCCCTTCGAGGTCGAACTCGATCGAGGGCTCGAAGTGCGTGACCACCGCGAACGGCGTGCGCTCGCCCGGGGCGACGGGGTGGATCGCCCCGTCGGCGTCGGCCCGCCAGAAGCGCCCGTCCAGCGCCACCATCTCCCCGTCGAGGCCGTTGAGCGTGCCGAGTCCCAGATCCCCGCGCTCCCCGAGCTCGGCGAAGCTGACGTCGCCCTCGTACGCGCCCTCGAGGAGAGCCCCGATCGTCGAGGCCTGGAAGAGCACGTGGTGCTCCCGCTCCGCGTGCAGGTCGGCGTGGCGCATGGACTGGACGTGCAGCGAGCGGATCCAGCGCTCGTCGATCACCCCAGCACGCGCGCCATCGGCAGCGGATGGACACCCAGCGCCTCCGCGCCGGCGCTGCCGGCGGGCGTGGTCATCGGCTCCTCCATGAGCTCGGCCTCGTCCCAGGTGGCGAACACGTGCGGGCCGCCCGCGAAGCGCAGCAGCCGTAGCGACGTGCGGACGAGCGCCAGCGGCACGTGGAGCAGCCGCCGGCGACGCCCGATGGAGCGCAGGAACACGCGCACGATGTCGTCGTAGGAGAGGGTCTGCGGCCCCGCCAGCTCGACGTGGCTCCCGGCGCCCGCGCCGTTCAGCGACGCCATCACGCAGTCGGCAACGTCCTCGGCCCAGATCGGCTGGTAGGTGGCCTGGCCCGAGCCGGAGATCGGCACCGCGGGCAGGTACGACAGCCGCTCGAGCAGCGTGAGCCAGGGGTCCCCCGGGGTGTAGATGATCGAGGGATTCAGCACCGTCGCCTCGAGACGTGAGCTGCGGACCGCCTCGGCCGCCAGCGCCTTGGCGCGGAAGAAGCGCGTGCGCGAGTGGTGCGTCGCTCCCATCGCCGAGAAGAACACGAAGCGTTTCGTGCCCGCGCGCTCGGCCGCCCGCACGAGCCGCAGCGTCGCCACGGCGTTCAGTTCCTCGATCGACGCGCCCGGCTGGTCGCGGATCGCGGCGGCCAGATGGACCACCGTGTCCACGCCTCGCAGCGCGTTTCGGAACGAGGCCGGGTCGGCCAGGTCGCCGAGCGCGATCTGCACTCGCACGCGCTGGTCACCGAGCCGGCGCGGGTCGCGCACGAGGCAGCGCACCGGCCGCGGCTCGGCGGTCAGCCGCCGCAGCAGCGCGGAGCCGACGGTCCCCGTGGCCCCCGTCAGCAGGATCATCGCCGGCCGGTGAGGACGACCCGCCAGGGCGAGCGCTCGTTCCGGTGCACCTCGACCTCGCTGAAGCCTGCCTCCTCCATCCAGCCGCGGATCTCCGACGGCTTGAAGTTGCGGCTGTGGCTCCAGGCGTAGAAGAGCAGGCTCGAGATCGCGCCGTGCTCGGACACGGGCTCGCCGGGCTCGGGTCGCGCGGAGTCGCCGATCACGAGGCAGCCGCCGGGCGCGAGCGCGGCATGGGCCATGCGACAGAGCTGGCGGTCGCGCTCCTCGGGCAGGTGGTGGACGAGGTTGAAGATCGACACGACGTCGAGTCCCGTCCCCGAGCCCCAGCTCGAACACGTCGCCCTCTCGATAGGAGACGCGATCGGAGAAGCCCTGCTCGGCCACGATGCGTCGCCCGACCGCTGCGCTCGGCGGCAGGTCGAGCACGGTCGCCTCGAGCTGCGGGTGTCGCCGGCACATCGCCATCGAAAAGCCGCCGTGCCCCCCGGCCACGTCGACGAGGCGGCGCGGGTCCGTCACCGGGACGAGGGCGGCGTTCGCGTCCTGCTCCGCCCGTGAGATCTCGAACAGGCCGCGGATGTAGGCGTCCCAGCGCTCGGAGTCGTCGCGGCGCTCCTCGTGCATCGCATACGGGCGGCCGCTGCGCACCGCGTCCGGCAGCAGGTCGAGCACCTGCCAGTGCAGGTCGCCCTGCTCGCCCACGAAGGTGGCGATCGAATCCGGCGACGAGCGCACGAGCTGGCGCTCGGTCACCTCGGTGTTCGCGAAGCGGCCGTCGTTCTGCTCGACGTAGCCGAGCGTCGCGAGCGCGGTCAGCAGCGTCTCCGCCCCGAGCGGATCGAGGCCGAGCGCGCCCGCGAGCTCCTCGGCTGAGGCCGGCTGCTCGTGCAGAGACTCGAAGATGCCCAGCACGACGGCGGTCGTCACGGCGCGCGCGGCCACCAGGCCGGTGAACGTGTCGAGGAAGGGGTCGGGCTCGCGGCGGTCCAGCACGGGGCCGCAGCCTAGCCGCCGATACAATCGAGTCCTCGCGCCCAGGCGCAGTATGGACACGAGAAGGAGACCATGGCCTACGTCATCGCCGAACCCTGCATCGACACCAAGGACAACTCCTGTGTCGAGGTTTGTCCCGTCGACTGCATCCATCCGACCCCCGACGAGCCCGACTATGACCAGGTCACCCAGCTCTACATCGACCCGGAGGAGTGCATCGACTGCGATGCCTGCGTCGAGGCCTGCCCGGTCGATGCCTGCTTCGCCGAGGATCAGCTGCCCGACGAGTGGCAGAACTACATCCAGATCAACCTGGACTACTACAAGAAGGGCGCGTAGCCCGAATATCGCGCGTTCCCTGACCCATCGGGGCAGGGGTTGACTTCTATGGGCTAGATGCGCGAGTCTGGCTCGAAGGCCCCCGGCGGGGGCCCCCGACGGGGGCGAGCAGTCAACTGAGGGAGGACGATCATGAAGCGAGCAATCCTCGCTTGCGTCGTCACCGCGCTCGTCGTCGGGGTTGGCACGGCCACCGCCGCCAAGCTCATCACGAGCAAAGACATCAAGGACGGCACCATCAAGAGTGCCGACCTCAAGAACGGCGGTGTCCAGACCAAGGACATCAAGAAGGGCACCATCAAGAAGGATCGGCTGGCGTCACAGCTCCAGCAGAAGATCGATCAACCCGGACCGGCGGGGCCGGCCGGAGCGGCCGGGCCGGCCGGAGCGGCGGGGCCGCAGGGGCCGGCGGGTGCGCAGGGCGCCCCGGGCGCTCCCGGGCGGGACGCTCTCTGAACGGGGAGTCATCGACCCGCAGCACGATCGGGTCTCCGAGCGCCTTCCTGCGCTCCGAGCCGAGTTCACCCCGGACGGGGTCGGTCTTCGCGCCCGTTCGGAGGGAAGCCTGAACTCTCGTCGCGTCGAGTCGCCTACGGCCCGATCTGCGATGCGAGAGGCGGCCGATGGGAACGAGGTCGACTTCCTGGGCGACTCGTCCGAGCTGACCTGACTCGACGTCGGATTCCACGTGTACACAACGACGAGAACAGCAGTACCGGCGGATCCTCCCAACGTGCCGTCGATCGGCTTCGACTTCGAGCCGAACTGCTGCGAGCCGGGGCTGGACGATCAACTTCTCGATCGCTTTCTTCACCCCGGCACCGAACCTGCCCCGGGTGGAGCGACTACATCGACGCCACCGGCTGATCAGAGTATGGGACCACCGGAGCGGCATTCGCTGGGACTACGACTGCAACACTCAACGCCGCGCGCTGACGTTGGACGAGCTGCAGGCGTACCTCGACGACGGCGGCGAGCCGCGATCTTCCTGACGGTCGCGATCACCAAGGGCCGCGACTTCTCGCTGCCAGGGCGCCGTCGACGGCCTCCAGGTCAACAACACCAGTCTACGACTTCGAGGAGACGGGGGTCTTCGAGAGCGCGCCCGTAGAACTCAGCGTCAAGACGAGGGGCCGCCGCCCGGCGGCCCCTACTTCGCCATCGGCAGCGCTGTCCCGGTGACCTCCGGGACGGGCGGGCCTGAGGCCGCCTGGAAGACCGCAAGCTCCTGCGGCGTCGCCGCCAGGATGCCGCGCGCTGCGTGGTAGATCGCCTGCGATGCCGGGGCGTCGGGCTCGTCGAGCACGAGCGGGCGGCCCTCGTCGGCAGCCACGCGAAGGGCCTCCTGCAGCGGGATCTTGCCGAGCAGCGGGACGTCGAGCTCGTCGGCCAGCAGCTGTCCGCCGCCCTCGCCGAAGATCGTGAAGCGCTCGCCGTCGGGAGTCGTGAAGCCGGCCATGTTCTCGATCACGCCGATCAGCTCGAGGTCGAAGCGCTGCGCCGTGTCCGCCGCCCGAGCGGCAACCTTCTGGGCTGCCGGCTGGGGCGTCGTGACCACGACGAACTTGGCCTGCGGCAACAGCTGCGCAAGCGTCATCGACACGTCGCCCGTGCCGGGCGGCAGGTCGATCAGCAGGTAGTCGAGCTCACCCCAGTCGACGTCCTCGAGGAACTGGCGGATCGCCTTGTGGAGCATCGGGCCGCGCCAGGTGATCGCCTGGTCGCGCTCGTTGAGGAAGTGCTCGATCGAGATGGCGCGCACGCCGGAGGGGCTGTCCAGCGGGATGATCTTGCGCTCGGCCGAGACCTTCGGCCGGCCGTGCACGCCGAGCATGCGCGGGATCGAGTAGCCCCAGACGTCGGCGTCGAGCGCCGCTGCCGCGTGGCCGTCGGCCTGCAGCGCCGCGGCGAGGTTCACCGTGACGGTCGACTTGCCGACGCCGCCCTTGCCGGAGCCGATGCAGATCACGTTCTTGACCATCGCGAGCGCGCCCTCGGGCAGGCCGCCGCCGCGGCCGAGCCGCTGCGAGAGCGACTGCTTCTCCTGGTCGGAGAGCACGTCGAATCCGACGCTCACCTGGCTGACGCCGAGGCTCGAGACCTTCTCGACGACGGCCTTCTCGAAGTGGGCGCGGATCGGACAGCCAGGCGTGGTGAGCGAGACGATGACGTCGACGCGCCCCTCCTCGGGCTGCTCGATCGAGCGCACCATGCCGAGGGTCACGATGTCCTTGCGGAGCTCGGGGTCGATGACCTCGCGCAGGACGTCCTGGATCTGTTCACGGGTTGGCATCTGCATTCATTCAAGCAGAGCGGCCATCCCGCGCCACAACACAAACGGGGGCCCGGTGAGGGGCCCCCGTTCGCTTACTGAGGGAGGAGAGATACTTCACTGCCGGCGAGGTATGTGGCCGGCAGTCTCTACCCGGGCCCGCCCTCTCCGTGGCGGCCGGGGGGAAGCTGTGCGCTAGGCCAGCGTGCTGACGCGCGAGACGAGGCCCTCGGCCTGGTTCTGGACCTCGCGGCTCGTCGACTTGACCTGACGCTCGAACTCGCGGCGGGTCGAGCGGACCTGCTTCTCGGCCTCGCGGCGGTTCTGCCTGACGGTCTTGACGGCCGACGAACGGCGCTGACGCAGCTCGCGCTCGACGCGCGTGCGGGTCTTCTTGACCTCACGCACGGCGCGGTTGCGGGCGGTGTTGCCACGGCGCTCGTACTTGCGCAGGTTGGTGGCGACGCGCTTGCCGACCTTCTCGAGCTCCTTCTCGGCGCTCTCGCGACCGGCCGTGTAGGGCTTGGTCGCCTCGACGACGGCGTCACGAGCGGTGAGGGCGGCGCCGAAGGGGATCAGCACGGCGCGCTCGGCCTGGGCCTGCACGGCCTTCAGGGCGCTCGCCTCCGCCTTCGCGCGGGTCTCAGCCGTCTTGGCGGCGGTCTCCGCGGTTTGGGCAGCAGAACGCTGCGTGCGCTTGGCCGCGCTCCGCGTGGCCGACTGGCCCTGCTTCGCGGCGTTGCGACGACGGGTCGCAGCAGCCTTGCGAGCGGTCGCCTTGCGCTGGGTCTCGGTCTGGGTAGCCATCTTGTTTCTCTGCGCTCCTTGTGAGGGGGGTTTCCCTGCCCGTCCCTCTGGACTTAAGCTTATTAGATCTAAGTTCCGTAGAACTATACCACCGAACACACGTACGTAAACCCCCGCCTCCAGGCGGTTACACAGCGGCCTCGGAACCGGCCCTCAGGCGGCGGCGCGACCGTCGGAGCCGACGCGCCCGAGCCAGTCGCTCGCCTGCTCCAGCTCCGCCAGCGTGGGCAGGGCGGCCGGCTCGCTCCAGACCCGGTTGAGGCCCTTGATGCCCGCCTCGGCCACCACGGCGTCGGCGAAGCGCTTGCCGAGCTCGTATTGGCGCAGCTTCACGTCGAAGCCGAGCAGCCGCTCGATCACGCGCGCCGGCGCGGAGCGGTTGCGACGGCGCTGGTCCATGGCCGCGCGCAGCGTCTCGTGGCCGGGGATGGCGCGCTCACCGATCACGTCCATCACATGCTCGGAGTAGCCCTCTATCACGGCCATCGCGGCCTGGATGCGATCCATCAGCGCCTGCTGCTCCTCCGACTGGACGAGCGCGGCGAGCCCGCCCTCGCGGAAGGCCTCGACGATCTTGGCCGGGTCGGGTATCGAGGGCATGCCGCCCGCGCTGCCGTGCTCGATGCGCACCTCGAGCGTCGACAGGTACTCGCGCAGCAGGCCGCTCATGTGCGCCCGCAGCCACGGCACGCCGCCGAACTGGTGCACGTGCGTGAGCTCGTGAGCACAGACCCAGCGGCCGAAGGCAGCGGCGTCGACGTCGAGGTCGGTGACCGCCTTGTCGAGGTTCGGCCCTACGAACAGCAGCCGCGGCGGCACGTCGCCGGCCAGCAGCGAGACGTCGTATTGGCCCAGCACCCGGTGGGACAGGTAGCCGGTCACCAGCCCGACCTCGGCGGCGAGGGTCGCCGACGCGCCGAGCCGCAGCGCGCCCGCCAGCGGACCCGCGAAGCTGAGCCGGTCCTCGAGCCGGGCCGCCACCGGGTCGAGCATGTGCGCGAGCGACTCGAGGTTCGTCTCGGTCCAGCCCGCGCGCGTCAGCAGCTCCGCCGGCGGACGCTCGCTGCCCAGCTCGAGGCCCGTGTAATCCAGGACGTGCGGCTCCATCTCCGCGCAGAAGGCGACGACGTCGATGCCGGGCGCGGCCGGGCCGTCGCCCCCGGCGGCAACCCTCGCGATCGTGCGGGCGATAGACCAGTCGACCATGTCGCTTACAACGGTACCCGGCGTCAGAGGTCGGGAAGCCGCTGTACCTGCTCGACCACCGGCGCGAACAGGTCGCCGTGCTCCTCCACCCGCTCGAGCACGTCGCCCGCCTCGAAGACGAGCTCCATCGGGTCGCCCTCCTCGAGCTCGCTCCACGCGAGCGGGGTCGACACCGTCGGCCGCTCGCGCGCGCGCAGCGAGTAGACGCCGACCGTCGTCTTGTGCTCGTCGTTCTGGCTCCAGTCGATCAGGACCTTGCCCCTGCGCAGCTCTTTCTTCTGGGTCGACACGATCAGCTTCGGGTGCTGCTGCTCGAGGTGGCGGGCGAGGGCCTGGGAGAGCAGCTTCGTGCCGCTGCGGTAGTCGGCCTCGCCGCTGCCCAGCGGGACGTACACCTGTATTCCCTTGGACCCGGAGGTCTTCGGGTAGCTGTCGAGGCCGAGCTGCCCGAGCGCGTCGCGCAGGAGCAGCGCCACCTCACCGCACTCGGCCAGGCCCGTGCCGGGGCCGGGATCGAGGTCGAAGGCCATCACGCTGGGGTGCTCCATGTCGGTGGCCGGCGAGAGCGAAGGGTGCAGCTCGAGGTCGGCGAGGTTGGCGAGCCAGACGAGTGTCGGCAGGTCGTCGCAGACGCAGTAGTCGATCTCGCCGACGCGCTCCCTGCGCACCCACTCCGGCGCGTGCGATGGGCAGTTCTTCTCGTAGAAGTACTGGGCCTCGACCCCGTTCGGATAGCGCTTGAGCGTGAGCGGGCGATCACGCAGGTGCGGCAGCACGGCCGGTGCGACGCGCGTGTAGTAGTCGATCACCTGGCCCTTGGTGAATCCGGCCCGCGGGTACAGGACCTTGTCGAGGTTCGACAGCGAGAGGCGCCGGCCCTCGACCTCGACCTCGACGCGGGTCGAGGCCACCTAGCTCTTGGCGGCCGTCTTCTTCGAGGAGCCCTTGGAGCCGTTGGAGCTGCGCGACTTGCGCTTGGAGCCGCCGCCGCTCGGGCTCTTGGATGCCGCGATCGACGCCTCGAGCGCCGCCATGAGGTCGGGGACCTTCTGCGGCTCCTCGTCGGGCGTCTCGATCGTGATCGTCTCGCCGGCCGCCTTGCGCTCGATCAGCTCGAGCACGCGCTCGCGGTACTCGTCGCGGTACTGGTCCGGGTCGAAGTCCGCCGAGAGCGAGTCGATCAGCTGCTTCGCCATGTCGAGCTCGCGCTTGCTCGTCTTGCCGCCGTCGACGGTCAGCTCGTCGAGCGAGTCGGGCGAGATCACCTCGTCGGCGAACAGCATCGTCTCCATCGCGAGCACGCCTGCGCGCGGGCGCAGGGCCACGAGGCTCTCCTTCGAGCGGATAACGACCCGCGCGACGGCCACCTTGCTCGCTTCGTCCATCGCGTCGACGAGCAACTTGTATGCCTTCTCCGCTCCCTTGTCGGGAGCGAGGTAGTACGGGTGGTCGTAGTAGATCGGGTCGATCTGCTCGAGGTCGACGAACGCCTCGATGTCGATCGTGCGCGTCTTCTGGGGCTCGAGCGACTCGAGCTCCTCAGGCGCGATCATCACGTAGCGCTCGGGGCTGATCTCGTAGCCCTTGACGATGTCGTCGTACTTGACCTCTTCGCCGTCCTGGTTGACCCGCTGCTGGCGGATCCGCGCGCCGGACTTCGAGTCGATCTGATGGAAGCGCACGGTCTTGCGCGAGACCGCGCTGAACAGCTTCACAGGGATGTTGACCAGTCCGAAGCTGATCGCTCCGCTCCAGATCGCTCGTGCCATGAGACTGAAGATACCTCCCGAATACCGATTTACCCTGCTTCGCGGGTGCATTCTTGCGGGTCCTTGTCCGGGCGCAGGCCCTTGAACGAGGGCGCGCGCAGGGTCCCGCTCCCCGTCCACTCGCGGAATTCGACGGCGGCGACCAGCCGGGGCTCGACGAAGATCGTCCCCTTGGGCGGCTGGCGCCCCTCGAACGGGGTCGTGTCGCGCCGCAGCGGCTCGAGCTCGCGCTTCAGGAGCGCGAGCGTCTCCTCGGTGAAGCCCGTGCCGACCTTGCCCGCGTAGACGAGCTTGCCGTCCTCCATGACGCCCACCGCGAGCGCGCCGATGGTGGTGCTGCGGCCGCCCTCGCCCGGGGTCCAGCCACCGACCACGACGTCCTGGATCGCCACGTTCTTGACCTTGATCCAGTGCGAGGCCCGCCGGCCGGGCTCGTAGGGGCTGTCGAGCCGCTTCGCGATCACGCCCTCGATGCCGAGCTCGCGTGTCGCCTCCAGCAGGGCGCCGCCTTCGCCGCGGTGGTAGGCCGGAGCTCGCCAGGACGGGCCCTCCAGCTCGAGCTCCTCGAGCAGCGTCCGCCGGTCCTCGTAGGCGAGCGGCAGCGTCAGCCGGCCGTCGAGGTAGAGCAGGTCGAAGATCACGTAGGTGACGGGGATGTCGCGCATGCGGCGGCGTACGGCCGAATCCGAGGCGAGGTGCATGCGCGACTGGAGCCGCTCGAAGCTCGGCCTGCCCTGCTCGTCGAAGGCGACGACCTCGCCGTCGAGTACCAGTCGCCGCGCCCCCTGCGCGCGGGAGAACTCGCGGATCTCCGGGTAGCGCGGGGTGAAGTCGGAGAAGTTGCGTCCCTGCAGCGTGATGTGGCCGTGGTCTGAGAAGAGGATCGTGCGGATCCCGTCCCACTTGACCTCGAAGCCGTAGTCCTGCTCGTTCCCCGGCAGCTTGCCGCTGCGCGCGAGCATCGGCTCGAGCCGGTCCGGCATGGGCTGGTAGCCCGGATCCTCGGGCGGGTCCATGCGGTGGATGAGCCAGTCCTTGTCGCGCGTGCGAAAGAGGGCGTAGCGCCCGCGCATGCGCTCGCCGTCGAAGGTCGCGATCACCTCGCCGTCCCTGAACTTCTCGGCGTCGAAGGTGCCGCTGTCCCAGACCCTCATCGTCCCGGCCCCGTACTCGCCCTTGGGGATCTCGCCCTCGAACTCGAGGTAGTCGAGCGGGTGGTCCTCGGTGCGGACCGCGAGCCGGTTCTCGTCCGGGTGCTCCGGGACTCCGCGCGGCAGCGCCCAGGAGGCGAGCGTGCCGTCGTGCTCCAGGCGCAGGTCCCAATGCAGGCGGCGGGCGTTGTGCTCCTGCACGACGAAGCGCGGCGCCTGCGTCTTCTTCCGCTTGCGCCCCTTGGGCTCCGGGGTCTTCTCGAAGTCGCGCTTGCCCCGGTAGCTGCCGAGCCGGTCCGCCACGGCATCAATCCTGACGACTACGCGCGGGCGAGTGCGGTAGAGCCGAGCGACTGGCGCAGCTCGTCTATCGACCCGAAGACCTGGGCGGCCCCGGCGTCGAGCAGCTCCTGCTCGGAGAAGCCGCCCGTGAGCACGGCGATCGTCTCGATCCCGGCGCGCCCGGCGGCCTCGCAGTCGTAGGGCGAGTCGCCGACCATCACGCCGTCGTCGCTCCCGGCCTTCTCGAGCGCGGCCACGACGAGGTCGGGCTCGGGCTTGGTCGCGCTGACGTCAGCGGAAGTGGTCCAGCCGTCCGCCAGTCCGCGCGCGTCGAGCAGGTCGAGGTAGTGCTCGACCTCCTCTGCCTTGGCGGAGCTCGCGAGCACCACGGCGTGCCCGCTCTCCTTGAGGTCGGCGATCAGGTCGCGCGCGCCGTGGAGCGGCTCGACCTCGTCGATCAGCTCCATGTAGAGCGCCTTCTCGGTGCTGCGGATGTCGTCGCCCTTCTCCTCCTCGACGCGGTCTCCGCAGAGGGCACGCACGAGCTGGTCGCCGCCCATGCCGATGTGCCGGTGGATGCGCCAGACGGGCAGCAGCTCGCCGTTCTGGCGGAAGGCGCGGAACCAGGCGATCGCGTGGTGATAGTTCGTGTCGACGAGCGTGCCGTCGATGTCGAGGACCGCCGCCGGGGGCATGTTTCCTCCTCCCTGGTCCCAGCGCGGTCAAACGTTCGTCCACGGGGCTCTACGAGCCTGTCGGCAGCCCCTCGCGATGACGACGCGAGTCCTGAATGGGATCTCCCAGCGTTCGCTCCTGCCGCCGGACCGCGCTGCTGCTGGCGCTCGCCTGCGCGCTCGGCGCGCCGGGGTCGGCGGCCGCGGCGGGGCCGGTGGCCTGTGAGTCAGCGGAGGCCCGGCCGGCTCAGGTGAGCGAGCGCGTCGTCGTCCGCTCGACGCTCTGTCTGCTGAACGCCGAGCGTGACCGGCACGGCCTGCCCGCGCTGCGCCTCAACGAGCGCCTCTCGCGTGCCGCCCGCGGCCACTCGGAGGACATGGCCCGCAATCGCTACTTCGATCACAACTCACGGAGCGGGGCTGACTTCGTCGACCGCATCCGCCGCACCGGCTATTTGACCGGCGCGCGGCGCTGGAAGGTCGCCGAGAACATCGCCTGGGGCACCCACTGGCTCGCCTCGCCGCGCGCGATCATGAAGGCCTGGATGGACAGCCCGGGTCACCGCGCGAATATCCTCGAGGGCACCTACCGCGAGATCGGCATCGGCGTGGCGACCGGCTCTGGACGTCGGGCCATCTACACCACGGACTTCGGCGCACGCGGCTGATCAGCCGCCGGCCGTTCACTCTTCAGGCGGGATCTCGGGGCCCTTCGGATCCGGCTGAGGCGCGTCGGGCGGCTCCGGCATGGGCTGCTCGGGCGGCGCAGGGGCGGGGACCTCGGTGCTTGGCGCTTCCTGTGGAACCTCGCTCATACCAGTCGCATTCCCGGCGACTGTTGGGGCAAACGGCTCAGGCCGCCACCTCGGACAGGTCCTCGCGCAGGTCTCGCACGCGCTCCACGCCCTCCGCCTCACGGTCGTTCGCGAGCAGGTCGATGACCGCCTCCTCAACCGCCTGCTGAACGTCCGGCCAGGCGGTCGTGTCCTCCATCAGCTCCGGCAGCGCGCCGCTGATCGTAAGCCCGCCGTCGTAGCGGTCGAACACGCGCGGGTCGATGTATGAGGCGCGGCAGACCGCCGGTGTATTGCCGAGGTAGCGCGCCGTCTCCTTCACGGCCCGCGTCTTGGCCCGCTGGCGCGCGGTCTTCGAGGTTGCCGCCATGCCCGACACGGCCAGTGCGACGGCCGCCAGCACCGTCCCGCTCCAGGTGCGGAAGTCCTTTGCCGAGAAATCGCCGCCGGCCGCCTGCTTGACGTAGGCGTTGATGTCCGCCGACTTGACGTCGACCCAGCGCCGGCCCTCCTTGTACGCGAGCAGCTCCTCGCCTCCGCCGCGCCGGCGCTTCAGCTCGGTGACGATTCCCGCCACGAGTGGGTCGCCCATGGCCTGCACGCGCCGGGTCCCGCCCTTGGCCTCGTAGTCGAAGGTCACCTCGTCGCCATCGACGGTCACGTGCCGCTTGCCCATCGTGGCGATCCCGTAGGTGTCGTTCTCCTCCGCATAGTCCTCGGAGCCGATTCGGAAGAAGCCGCGGTCGAGCAGGCGGGTGGCGCAGGCGAGCACCTTCTCGCGCGGCATCCCAGGCAGCGTGAGCTCCTTTCCGACCTGCCTTCGCAGGCGCGGCAGCGCGCGGGCGAAGTCGATCATCTCGTCGAACTTCTCGCGGTCGCGGCGCTCGCGCCACTTGTCGTGGTAGCGGTACTGCTTGCGCCCGGCGACGTCCGTGCCGGTGGCCTGGATGTGACCCGTCGGATACGGGCAGATCCAGACGTCCTCCCAGGCGGGCGGGATCGCGAGCTCGCGGACACGCTCGATCACGGACGGCTCCGTCACGCGCCGGCCGTCCTCGTCGAGGTACTCGAAGCCCTTGCCACGCCGCCGCCGGCGAATCCCCGGACCGGAACAGTCCACTCTCCTGAGGCGAGCCATCGCGACCTGTTGCCCGTCGAAGGGGGCCGGCAATCCAGCAGGTCACGGCCAGTCCGGAGCGGGCTGCGGGGGCGCGGCGGGCGGCGAGCCGGCCACCGCAGCCTCCAACTGCGCGTATGCCTCCGGCGACAGGTGGTAGCGCGTGAGCTGCCCTGGCCTGTCAGCGAACGCCGAGACCATCGCGTCGACATCGCCCGGCTCGGCGACCAGGAGAATCGCCGACGAGTTCTCCGGTACGTCCTTGCGGATCTCGTCGAAGGCGGGGCCCCGCAGCGTGGGAATGTGGTTGGCCTCGTGAAGGCCGCCGATCGTGCCGCCGATGACAAGGCCGGCCGCCAACCCAGGCGGGCCGCCAAGCGCTACGCCGATGAGCACGCCGAGAACCGCTCCGACGCCGGTGTCGCGACCGATCACGTCGCCCTCGTCGTCGATGTTGACGTAATGCCCCGCGATGGTGCCGCGCACGACGATCCGGCCCTTGTGATGAACCTCGATGAACGCGACCTTCCGGAGCCATGGAGCTCCTGACGCAGCCCCGAGCGCTGACGCGTATTCGTGCTCCGCCCCCTCGATATGGCGGAAGGCGATGACCGCAGCGTCCACGGAGACCTACTTGACAGTCAACGTGCCCTGCATGCCAGCCTGGCGATGGCCCGGCACCGAGCAGTAGTAGGTGTACGTGCCGGGCTTCAGCGTCACGTTGAAGCTCTTCGTCCCGCCGTCGAAGACCGGCGTCTTGCCCAGAACCTTGTTCGCCTGGTCGCTGACGACGACGTCGTGCGCGATGGCGGAGTTGTTGGTGAAGTCGACCGTCAGCTTGCCGGCCTTCGCGGTCAGCTGGTTCGTGTCGAAGAGGAGCTGGTCGCCCTTGGGGGCCAGCTTGACCGCGCTCGAGCTCGTCGCGGGCTGCTTCTTCGCGGGCTGCTTCTTCGCCGGCGGGGGCGCCGTAGTCGTCTTCGGCGCCGGTAGCGTGCCCTTGGCTCCGAGGCGATACGCGATGATCAGCGCCTTCTGGCCGGGCCCCTGCGGGAAGCTTGCCGCGGTCACGACCGTGTCGCCGTAGACGCCAACCGGCGCGTTGGTCCCCGCGGAGAGCTTCGTCTTGAACACTTCGGTGCCGTTGTTCGCATCGAGCCCGTAGAGGGTCCCGTCGAACGTCGTCGTGAACACGACGTCGTTGGCGATGGTCGCCGCGCCGTAGGCCGACGACGGCAGCTTGTGGTCCCACTTCACCTTCCCGGTCGCCACGTCGACGGCGACGACCTCGCCCGTGCCCTTGCTCTCCGGCACGGTGGGTGAGATGCCGGCAAGGCCCTGGCTCTTGTAGGTCCAGGCCAGGTTGTTGACGGCGGCGAACACGGTCTTTCCGTTGGACGCGAGCTGGGACTCGATGCCGCCCAGGTCGCCCGGCTCGACGCTCTCGGGGAGGTGCAGCTTCGAGAAGTCGCCCTTATCGGCGAGCAGGTTGTCGTTGTCGTGGCCGTTGTGGATGCCAACCGAGCGCTTCCAGACGGGCTTGCCCGTCTGCGCGTCGACCGCGACGAGGATGCCGGCCTTGCCGCCGTCGATCACGATCTGCTTGCCGTTCGCGGTGGCGAGCATGGGGGAGTTCTCCATGTCCCAGTCGTAGATGTCGTGACGCGTCAGCTGGTAGTGCCAGATGTGCTTGCCCGTCTCCGCGTCGAGCTTGACGATCGAGTTGGTGTAGAGATCCGGCCCAGGCCGGCTCGAGCCCCACGGGAGCTTCGGCGTCCCGGTGAACGGCGCTGGATTCGAGACCCCGATGTAGAGGTTGCCCTTGCCGTCAAAGGTCGGTGGATCCCACATCCCGCCGCCGGAGTTGATGTTCTTGTGCGCCGAGGACCAGAGGTTCGCGGGCACCTGATCGAACTTCCACTTGGTGTCCCCCGTCTTGGCGTCCATCGCCCAGAGAATCCCCTGGCCGTTGCCGCGATAGAACACGTTCGCGTTACCGGGCACGGTCGACACGTAGACGGTGCCGTTGTTGTAACCGGGCGCCATGTCGATGCCCTCGCCGCCGTTGCGGATCAGGGTCTTCGTCCACAGCTGCTTCCCATCAGAGGCCTGAAGTGCGAACGCTGCGCGGTTCGTCGCGCCATAGAGCGTTCCGTTGTTGAACGTCACCCCGTTCGGGCCTTCGCTCGGCGAGTTGTACTTGTGCGTCCACAGCACCTTGCCGCTCTCGAGGTTGATGGCCTGGACGTTTGACGCGAGGTCCTGCGTGTAGAGCACGCCGTTCGAGACGACCGGTGTGGTCGCGTACGCGCCGAAGGCGCTGTGGGCGGTGATCGGCACCGTCCACGCGACTCCGAGCTTCGAGACGTTGGATGCGTTGATCGGGCCGCCGACATTCCGTGAGTTCTGAAGGTCCGCACCCGGCAGGGCCCAGGTCGTCTTCCCCGCCGCTTGGGTGCCTGTGTTGTCGTCGTCGTCGCCGCCGCAGGCGCCCACGAGCAGGCTCGTCGCGACCAGCAGGCACAACCCCACCAGCCTCAAGGAACGAACAGGCACCCCTCGGTGCTGTGACGGCTGGGCGAGTTTCATTACGGTCCTTTCGGCTCGACGGTCCCGGGCGCACACAGAAGTGCGTGTGCGATCTGGAGTCCTTTAGGCTCCTCCGGCCGACGCCGTCTGTCATCAGCCCGGCGGCGACTCTTTGAGCTACGTCAGGGGTGGTAGCCGACTCGGCGAGCGGTCACGACGCGGCATCGCCGGTGCGCGATGCTTGGCCGCGACGATGGCGGCGATCATCTGGCTCCTGCTGCTCGCGCCGCTCCTTCTCGGGTGGGGGACGCAGAGACTCGTGACGCGTGAGTTCGCGCGCTATCGCTCGGTTCCGAACCATGCCGGTGCGACGGGCGCGCAGGTCGCGCGGGCCCTGCTCGACGCCCACGGCCTGTCGGACGTCAGGATCGAGACCGCGCCCGGCACGCTGACCGACAACTACGACGGCAAGGCGCGGGTCCTGCACCTCTCCGACGCGGTGGCCCCCGAGCGCAGCGTCGCCACGCTCGGCATCGCGGCCCACGAGGTCGCCCACGCCTACCAGGACGCCGAGGGCAGCCGTGCCTACCGCGCGCGCAAGGCGGTCGGCGAGCCGCTCGCGCGGCTCGCCCCCTGGTCGTTCGCCTTCTTCATCGGCGGCTTCTGGCTTGGCGTGCCGGTGCTCATCGTCCTGTCGCTGGTCTACGTCGCGGGGCTCGTCGCCTTCGCGCTCGTGACGCTCCCCGTGGAGCTCGGCGCCAGCCGGAGGGCGCTGCAGCTGCTGGAAGCCACCCGACTCGCCGGCGACGAGGAGAGACGCGGCATCCGGCGGGTCCTCTCCGCCGCCGCACTCACCTACGTGGCCGGCCTACTCGGCAGCATCGGCACGTTCGCCGCGTTTGCGTTCATCGCCGAGGCCATCCGTCGCGCCGGCAGCTGATCAGCGGCGCCGCGTCGCCTAGAACATCCCCAGCAGCCGCTCCACCAGGTCCTCCGAGCGTGCCGCCGCCACGCGTGTGCGCATCTCGAGGTCGAGCGCGTCGCCGCCGGGGAACTCCACCGTTCCGCCGCATTCATGCACGAGCAGCTGGGCCGCGGCGATGTCGACGGAGCGGACCTCGCGGAGGGTGACCATCGCGTCGAGCTGGCCGGCGGCTACCAGGCAGAGGCTCGAGGCGACCGAGCCGAGGGCCCGGATGCGGCGCGCCTCGAGGTCGGCGAGTGCGGGGGCGACTGCCGCCACCAGCGGTGGCCGGGCGGTCTCGAGGCCGAGCATCTCGAGCGGGCCCGGCTCGAGCTCGGGCAGGCGCTCGCCCGCCACGAACGCGCCCTGGCCGCGCACCGCCCACCAGTCGCGCACCGTCACGCCGGCGTGCCCGCCGGAGGGCGCAAGCTCGGCCACCCAGCCGACCTCGACGTCGGCCATCCGGCCGCCCGACGCCACCGCGATCGACACACACGCGAATGGCAGGCCGCGCTTCGCGTTCACCGAGCCGTCCACCGGGTCGATCACCACCCGGGTCGGACCGCCGCCGTGGATCGCCACCTCGCCGCGCTCCTCGGACACGGCCGTAACCGGCACGCCGAGGGTCTCCAGCTCCGTGAAGATCGCGTCCTCGGAGGCCCTGTCGATCACGTAGGACATGTCGCCGCCCTCGCCGCGGCCCGCCTCGACCGAGCGCTCGGCTCGGGTCGAGTAGGACGCCACCGCCTCGCGTGCGGCGGCGCCCGCGCGCCGGCAGAAGCCGATCCAGTCCGCTTCGGGAAGCCCCATCTGTCGGCGTATCCTAGGCCGGGATGCCCAATGCGCTAGACGGCCTCAACCGCTCGCAGGAGCAGGCCGTCACTCACGCGGGCGGTCCGCTCGTCGTGATCGCCGGCGCCGGCACCGGCAAGACCCGCACGCTCACCCGCCGCTTCGCGTGGCTGGTCGAGCAGGGCGTGCCCGCGGACCAGATCCTCGCGCTCACCTTCTCGTCGTCCGCAGCCGCGGAGATGCGCGAGCGGCTCGAGTCGCTGATCGAGTTGCCCTACGAGGAGCTGCACGTCGCGACCTTCCACTCGTTCTGCACCCGGCTCCTGCAGGACGAGGCGCTCGAGGCCTGCGTCGACCCCTTCCTGTCACCCGTCACGCCGGCGGATCGCCTCGCGCTGCTGCTCGAGCGGATCGGCGAGCTGTCGCTGCGCCACCACGAGATCCGCGGCAATCCGGCGCCGCTCCTGGCGAACTTCGTGTCGCGCATCGACCGGCTCAAGGACGAGATGGTCTCCGCGGACCACCTGCGTCGCTACGCCGAGCGGCTCGCCGCCGACGCGGAGGGTGACGCTGCGCGGGCGCGCGCCGACCGCGAGCTCGAGTTCGCGCGGCTCTACGCCGACCACGACCGGCTGCTTTCCGCGCGCGGCGCGCTCGACTTCGGCGACCTGATCCTGCAGGCGTTCCGCCTCCTGCACGAGCGTCCGCACGTGCGCGAGCGCGTGGCGCGCCGCTACCGGCACGTGCTCGTCGACGAGTACCAGGACACGAACTTCGCGCAGGGCATGCTGCTGCGGCTGCTCGTCGAGGAGCACCAGAACGTCACCGTCGTGGGGGACGACGACCAGGCGATCTACCGCTTCCGCGGCGCGTCGCAGAAGAACCTGCTCGATTTCCAGCGCGAGTTCCCGGAGACGACCGTCGTCCGGCTCGAGCGCAACTACCGCTCGGGCAGGCGCATCCTGCAGGCCGCCGAGGCGGTCGTGGCTCCGGCCCCCGACCGGATCCCGAAGAAGCTGAAGGGGGCGAGCGGCGGTCGCGTCCGCTTCTGGCGCTGCAGCTCCGAGCGCGCCCAGGCGCAGGCTGTGGCCGCCGAGGCCGAGCAGCTGATCGCCGCCGGGACGCCTCCGAACAAGATCTGCGTGCTGGCGCGCTCGGTCAAGGCCGAGGGCGCCACGATCGCCTCTGCGCTCGAGGAGCGCGCGGTGCCGGCGCGCACCTGCGGCGCGGCCGCCTACTTCCAGCGCGCCGAGGTCCGCGACGTGCTCGCCTGGCTGCGCGCGCTCGCCGACCCGTCGGACTCGGGCGCCGTGGTGCGCGCGCTCTCGCGGCCGCCCGTCGAGCTGCGCTCCGTCGACGTGGCACGCCTCACCCAGCTCGCCCGGCGCCGCAAGCTCGACATGCCGAGCGCCGTCGCCGCGGCCCTCGAGGGGCCGCAGCTCTCCGAGGAGGGCCGCGACCGGGCGCGCACGTTCCTGCGCCTGTACCGCTCCGCCTCGGGCGCCTTCGAGGACCGCCGTCCGGACGCCTTCGTGCTGCGGCTGATCGAGCGCATCGGGCTGCGCCGCCAGCAGGTCTTCGCCACCCAGGCCGACACCGTCGAGCGGCTCCGCAACATCGCCAAGCTTTCCGAGCTCGCGAGCGCGTACATGCGCCGCGAGCCGCAGGCGACGGCGCGCGACTTCACGCGCTACCTCGCCGCCGTCGCCGAGTCTGGGCTGCGCGAGGAGGAGGCGGTCGGCGTCCCCACGGCCCCGGCGGTTCAGGTGATGACGATGCACGCCGCCAAGGGCCTCGAGTTCGACCACGTCTTCGTGCTGGGGCTGTCGGCGGCGCGCATCCCCGGCCCGTTCCGGGCGCAGCGCGACGGCGTGCCGGACGAGCTGCTCAAGGAGCGCCTGCCGGCGGCTGGCGGCCGCGAGGCCCACGAGGCCGAGATGCGCCGCCTCCTGCACGTGGCGATGACGCGCGCCCGCAAGGGGCTCGTCCTCGCGTGGGCCGAGGGCGCCCAGCCCGGCGCCACGCCGCGGCCCTCGCCCTTCTACGAGGACGCGCTGGCCGCGCTCGACGTCGAGGAGGAGGAGTTCGAGGAGGAGCTGTTCGGGCCGGCGGAGGGCCTCCACTCGACCTTCCGGATCATGCGCGACGAGCTGCTCGACACGGTCGCACGAGTGGGCGGGCGGCTCGGCGAGATGCGACTCGACACCTACCTCGACGTAGACCAGGCGGTGTCGCGCTACCTCGAGCTGATCAAGGTCGCCGCCCTGATCGAGCGCGCACGGGAGGGCCAGTCGCTCGACAACGCGCTCTCGGAGGTCAACGAGATCCTCGTCCAGTGCGCGACGGCCGAGCAGCGCGAGATCCTCGAGCAGTCGGCGCTCGACGGCTGGCTGCGCGACACCGAGCGTGACCCGGAGAGCCGCCCCGCGGCGGACGGCAACGGCTCCGAGCCCTCGCTCGATCCGTTCATCCCGCGCCGCGGCCGCGGCCTCATGCTGTCCGCGAGCGACATCGACACGTACCGGATCTGCCCGCTCAAGTACAAGTTCGCGCGCGTCTTCCGGATCCCGCAGGAGCCGACCATCCACCAGCGCTTCGGGATCGTCGTCCACCAGGTGCTGGAGCGCTTCCACACGCAGGGAGGCGGCTCGCTGGCACAGCTGATGGAGCTGTTCGAGGCGTCCTGGCGGCGCTCCGGTTTCGGCGACACCGACGACGAGCAGCAGTTCCGCGTGCGCGCCGTCGAGGCGCTCGAGCGCTACTGGGCCGAGGACCGCCGCTCGGACGCCGAGCCGGTCTGGTTCGAGCGCTCGTTCGCGTTCCGGCTCGGGCCGCACCTACTGCGCGGGCGCGTCGACCGCGTCGACCGCCACCCGGACGGCACCTACGAGCTGATCGACTACAAGACCGGCAAGTCGAAGTCGGAGGAGGACCTGCGCGAGGACATCCAGCTCTCGCTCTACCAGATGGGCGCGCGCGAGTCGTGGCGGCTCGAGACCTCGGCGCAGAGCTATCTGTACGTGCTGAGCGGCGAGAAGGTCCCCGTCGAGCACTCCGACGAGGAACTCGAGCGCGTAAAGGCGACCGTCAGCGAGATCGCCGGCGGGATCCTGAAGCAGGAGTTCGAGCCGACGCCGTCGAGCGAGATCTGCAGCTTCTGCGACTACCGGATCATCTGCCCCGCGGCAGAGAAGTAGCCGACGGGCTCGGCAGCCCGGCGGGGGCGCCCATAACGTTCGCCAGGGTGGCCGCGTACTCGGCGTAGCCATCGGTGTTCGGGTGGATGCCCGAGTCGGCACCCAGGATCCACTCCTGCCCCTTGCAGTACGTGAACGGGTGCCTGAGCAGGAACTCGTCCTGCGTCGGGCGCGACTGGTGGCTCGGACCGTCGACGAGGTCCCCGTCGCCGCAGTTGTAGGGCGGAGTCCACGTCTGGCCGTTGGGCGGAAGCCCGATATTGAAGCGCGGAAGCTGCGTGGGGAGTGGCGTGCCGGGCGTGGTCTGGGCCGGGATGAGGATGAGCCGTTCGGCCTGCTCGGGCAGGGCGGCCTTCGTGTTGGACACCGCGGTGGCGAGCTGAGCGTTGAAGAAGTCGCCCAGCGCCTCGAGCTGCCAGGTCGCGAACAGGTTCGCAGCAGGCACGATCAGGTGGTACTGGAACGTCACGACCGTGCTGTCCGGGGCCGCCAGCAGCGCCGTGTAGAACCGCTGGAGCTGCTGCACGAGCTGCACCTGCGTGAAGAAGGGCTGGATGCATGCCTCGAGCGTCGCCACGGACTCGGTGAACGCGCAGGACTCACCGGCGACGGTGAGGAGCACGTCTGTCAGGAGCGGATTGGCGCCCATGGTGAACGCGATCAGCTCCGGGTTCTCGGCCACGATCGCGTCCAACTCGTCGTTGAGGATCCCGCCCGGCAGCCAGTCACTCGGCGCCGAGCCGGTCACGGCCAGGTTCTGGAACATGTCGGGCACGGTCACGTGCCCGCCGCCCTGGACGTCGTTCGCAAACTGGGCTGCCCACGACACGTCGTTGCCGAGCCCGTAGTCCGCACTCCACTCGGGCGGCCCTGTGTAGCCCGGTCCCTCGTTCGAGTTCGACGAGCAGCGGTTCGTGACCACAGCTCCCGGCTTGCAGGAGGGCAGGTCTGAGACAGACATGAGACCGCCGTTCCCGTAGTAGCCGAAGCCGGCGGTGACCGAGTCGCCGAGCGCCCGGAAGCGCCACGGCAGCGTCGAAACGGACGCCGCCGCGAGGTCCATCCCGCCGGAGCCACGCGCCCTGACGAGCACGAGGTCCTGGCCGACGAACGAGCGGCTCGGCGTGACCCGTGCGGTCAGCGTGCGCCGGCCCGGGCCGCCCGAGCGGCGCACATGCGCGACCCGGCCCGAGATGGGACCCGCGGCCACGCGCAGCGGTGCGAGGGCGGAGCCGCGGCAGACGACTCTCACACGCACAGGGGCGCGGAACCGCGTGACCACCGCGCGGCTTCCGCACGAGGGGCGGGCGCCGGCGCCCGCCGGGTCGATCAGGACCACCGTCCGCCAGGTGCGGCCACCGCGGCGGCGTGCGACGACGAGGCGATCGCTGCCCGGGAAGCCCGCGGCGGGCGTGTAGCGCACGCGGTCGAGGCGCTGGTTGACGCGCCCCAGCCGCCCGTGCAGCGGCCGCCGGATCACGCGAACCCGCGCGCGCCTGAGGCCGGGGCAGCCGAGACTCAGCCACACCGGCGCTCGCGCCGTCTCGACCTCGCGCACCGGGCAGTGCGGCAGGCCGGCGCGCGACAGGGGGAAGAAACGGTCCCCGTGGCCGGGCGCGGCTCCGGACGCCGTCGGCGCGAAGGCCACGGCGCTCACGCTCAGGATTGCGACCCACACGGCGAGGCGACTCGGCGCCACGCCAGCCGCTCCTAGTCCTCGGGTCCGCGCTGGCGCAAGAACCGCTGGAAATCCCTGGCGATCGTGTCGGCCGAGGGCAGGCTCTCCTCGTCGGGCGGGTTCTCGGCCGTGACCTCGTCCATGGCGGTCTCGAGGCGCTCGACGAACGCCTTGACCTCCGGGTCGCTCGCCACGGCCGCGCTCACCTGGCGCTCGTAGTCCTCCGCGGCCGACTCGAGCTCGCCCGCGTCGACGGCGAGCCCGGCGATCCCCTCGAAGCCACGCACGAGTGCGAGCGCGACCTTGGGGTTGGGCGAGGCAGCCACGTAGTGCGGGACCGAGGCCCACAGGCTCACGGAGGTGATGCCGGCGGTCGTGCAGGCGTGCTGGAGCACGCCGACGATCCCGGTGGGGCCCTCGTAGCTGGGTGGCTCGAAGCCGAGCCGCTCGACGATCGAGTTCTCCGAGCCGATGCCCGTGATCGCGACGGGGCGGCTGTGCGGGACATCCGCGAGCAGCGCGCCGAGCGTGATCACCATGCGCACGTCGAGCTCGCGCGCGGTGTCGATCACGCTGTCCGTGAAGCGGCGCCAGCGCAGCGACGGCTCCACTCCCTCCAGCATCACGAGATCGCCCTCGGCCCCGGCCACCTGTGCGACCGAGAACTTGTTCTCGGGCCAGTCCATCTCGCGCGTGCGTCCGTCGGTCAGGCGCACCGTGGGGCGGACCGCCGTGAAGTCGTAGTACTCCTCTGGGTCGATCTGCGCCACGTCCTCCGCGTCGAACGAGCCGCGGATGAACGAGAGTGCCGCGGAGGCCGCCTCGCCGGCGTCGTTCCAACCCTTGAACGCGCAGACCATGACCGGCTTGCGCAGCTCCGGACGGCGGTCCCAGATCAGGTCGCTCATCTACCTCACCGTACCCGACGTCCGCAGCCGGATTCAGGATGGGTGGCGTGACGGTGGCCGAACTGCGCGCCGGAGGCGAGATCGAGGGCGTCTTCGCATGCACGCGCAAGGACAGGCTCACCGCGCGCAACGGAAGCCCCTACCTGGCGGTCGAGCTGCGCGACCGGACCGGCGCGATTCCCGGGCGCGCGTTTCGCGACGCCGACTTCCTGGCCGGCCAGTTCGAGCGCGGCGACCTGGTCAGCGTGCGCGGCCGCGTCGAGCGCTTCCGCGACGAGCTCCAGATAGACCTGGCCGCGATCAAACGCGCGGAGGAGGGCGCCGCCGATCCCGCCGAGTTCCTGCCGGTCGCCTACCGCGACGTCGAGGAGCTGGACGGCTTCCTCGAGCACCTTGCGCGCGAGGTCTACGACCCCGACCTGCGCGCGCTGGTCGACGCGTTCCTGGGCGACGAGCGCTTCCGCGCCGACTTTCGCCGCGCCCCCTGTACGCGCGGTGGCCACCATGCATATCTGGGCGGCCTCCTCGAGCACACCGTCGCGGTCGCCACGCTCGCCTTCGAGACCGGCACCCTGCATCCGCGGCTCAACACCGACCTTCTCCTGAGCGCGGCGATCCTCCATGACGTCGGAAAGATCCGCGAGTTCGATCTCGGCGCGGAGATCGCGCTGACCGAGGCGGGTGTGCTCGTCGGCCACCTCACGCTCGGCGTCGAGCTCGTGAACGAGCGCGCCAACGGGCTCCCCGACGCGAAGCTGCACGCGCTCACGCACTGCATCCTCGGCCACCACGGCCCGGACGCCCTGCCGGGGCGGCGCTTCCGCTCCGCTGAGGCGCTCGCCCTCCAGCGCCTGAACGCGCTCGACGCCGGTGTGAAGGGCGCGCTCGAGCACGGGCTGGACTGAACCTGGACGTTTAGGCCACCCCCGCCGACCGCGTTTGCGTCCGCGCATGCGCCCGCCGACCGACATAGGGGGTGTCCGAGAACTCGACCACTGCTGCCACGACCACGTCCGAGGTCGTCGAGGAGCTGCTGCGCCAGCTCGTCGACGCGCGCTTCGTGCTCACGGACCGCGACGGTGCCGTCACGCGCTGGAGCCGGCCCGCCGAGGAGCTCTTCGGCTGGCCCGGGGCGCGCATGCTCGGACGGGCCCTGCCCGAGACGCTCGGCATGGTCGAGTCGCTCCCACGCGACGGCGGGGTCCTGCAGACGACGGTCCGGCGCAAGAACGGAAGCGAGCTCGAGGTCACCCTGACGCTCGTCCCGGTTGGCATGAGCCAGAGCCTCGAGTTCAACGGCTTCCTGGAGGCGCTCGAGATCGCGGCACCGCGCGGCAACGCAATGCAGCAGCTGCAGCAGAGCCACCGCACCGTCGTCGACTGGATCCACGCCGCCCTGCGCGGTGAGGCGCGGCTCGAGGACGACGACCTCGCCGCCGGCACGATCGTCGCCTTCCGCCCGCTCGTCGAGCCGCCCCAGCGGCCGCCCGCGGACGCGGACGAGGAGGCCTACACCGAGCTCGAGCTGGACGTCGCGGAGCAGGACGCGGGCTACGTGGAGGTCGACACCTCCCGCATCGACGCGGTCGAGGAGCTCGGCGAGCGGCTCGCGACCGAGCTTGGCGAGACGCGCGGCGCGCTGGCCGAGCTGCGCAGCGCCATCGACAGGCTCGAGGGCGAGCTCGCCGAGGCACCGCAGGGTGACGACGAGGAGCTGCGCACCGCCCTGGCCGCGCTCGAGGTGACCGTCGCCAGGGTCGAGCAGCTCGAGGCCGACGACACCCAGCAGAAGCTTGCGGAGGAGCTCGCGGAGTTGCGCGAGCGCGCGAGCGCGGGCGAGGACGCCGCCGCGTCCGCCGAGCGGGTGCGCGAGCGGCTCGAGGAGCTCGAGCATTCACTCGCCGACGGCGGCGAGCGCGACCGGTCGCTGCGCGAGTCGCTCGACGAGGTGGTTGCCAGGGTCGACGAGCTCGCGCGCGGGCTCGCCGACGACGAGGCCGAGACGGAGCAGCGCGGCAAGGCTGAGGCAGCGCGGGACGAGCAGCTGCGTGGCGCGCTCGACGAGACGCGCGCCAAGCTCGACGCGATCGCGGGTGAGCGCATCGAGGAGCACCGCGTCCTGGCGGGCGAGCTGGCCGAGACACACGCGAAGCTCGAGGCGGTCGAGCGCGCGATGGGGGACGAGCACGAGCGCGCCGGCGAAGCACGGGAGCGGCTCGCAGAGCTCGGCCATGAGCTCGCCGAGCTGCGCTCGGCCCCGCCGGCCGCGCCGGCAGCGGGCGCCGAGCCGGCCAGCGCCGCCGCGGCCGAGGCCGCCGGCGAGGCGCTCAAGGCAATCGAGCGGCTGACCGCACGCGCCGAGCAGGCGGCCGACGCCGCACGCAGCCATTCGTCGCGCGCCTACGACGCCTCCGGCGCCGCCGAGGCACGCGCCTCACGCGCCGAGGAGGCCGCCGCCGCGGCCGAGGCCCAGGCGAGCCGGGCGGCCGAGAGCATCGCCGGCGTCGAGAAGCGCTCCGAGCGTGCCGAGCAGGCGCTCGCGGCGGTCCAGGCCCAGGTGCTGGCCGCTCGCCAGGCGGCGGAGTCGGTCCAGCAGCGCGCGCAGCGCGCAGAGGAGGCGCTCGACACCGTCGAGCAGCACTCCGCCCAGGCCGGCGAGATCGTTGCCGCGGTCGAGGCCCAGGCCGCCCGTGCCGGCGAGGCCGTGTCCGCCGCGGAGGGCCACGCCGGCCGCGCCGAAGGCGCCGTCTCGACGCTCGACGAGCAGGTGCAGCGCGCGGAGGAGGCCGCGGCCGCCGCGCGCTCGGAGGGCGAGCGCCTGCGCGCAGCCGCCGCCGAGGTCCACGAGGCCGTCGAGCGTGCGACGAACCTCCAGGCGCGCATGGACGCCCAGGTGGCGCGGGTCGAGGAGAGCATGAGCGAGGTCGAGCGCGGGGCGATCCGCGCCGAGGCCGCCGCCTCGAGCGCTACGGGCGACGCCGAGCGCACCGGCGAAGAGGCCGGCCGCCTCGCCGAGATCGCCGCCGCCGCCGAGCAACAGGCCGAGCTGGCGCGCCAGGCCGCCGAGGCTGCCGAGCAGGCGGCCGTCGCCGCACGCGCCGCCGCGAGCGAGGCCCAGTCCGCGGGCCATCGCGCCCGCGACGCGGAGCGGCCGCTCGTCCGCTTCGATGCCCCGGCCAACGGGCACGCACCCACCGGGAACGGAAACGGTCACGACCCGCACCGCCCGCTCTTCGCGAAGCGCGACACCGGCCCCACGCGTGCGCCGCGGCCGGGCTTCGACGACGCGCCGCAGCCGATGGCGGTGATCGGGCTGGACGGCCACTTCAAGGAGCTGAATCCGGCCTTCACGGACCTGGTGGGGTACAGCGAGGCCGAGTTCGGCGCGGCGGTCTGGCCGCCGGTGATGGACCGGGCCAACCTCCAGACCCACCGCGAGCAGATGAGGGACATGCTCGCCGGGACCATCGAGTCGGCCGAGGTGAAGACGGGCTACGTGCACGCCCAGGGCCTGCTGGTGCCGGTGGTCGGCAGCATCCGGCTGGTGCGGGAAGGCGGCGAGCCGCGCCACTTCCTGCTCGAGGCCGCCGGCGGCTGAGCACCCGGCGTTAGTCTCCTCGGCCGTGGTCTCGGACGACGGCATCCTGCCCCTGTACCGCCGTATGCGCGACGACATCCCCGGGCTCGCGCCGCTCGACGCGCACACACACATCGGCTTCAACGATCCGGACGGCTATCGCTGCGCTCGGGTGGAGCTCGTGGATGCACTCGACCGCATCGAGGCGCGGGCGATCGTCTTCCCGATGCACGAGCCGGACGGCTACCGCGACCCGAACGACATGGTGATCCACGAGGCGGAGGAGTCCGGCGGCAAGCTGTTCCCGTTCTGCCGGCTCGACCCGAACGATGCGCCGCTGGCGGAGGCCGAGCGCGCGCTCGCCGCCGGCGCCCGCGGGATCAAGCTGCACCCGCGCGCCGAGGGCTTCGCGCTCGACCACGCGGACCTGCAACCCGTGTTCGCGCTCGCGGACGAGCGTCGCCTGACCGTCCTCTGCCACGCGGGGCGGGGGATCCCGGCGCTCGGAAAGCACGCGCTCCAGGTGTGCGGCCGCTATCCGAACCTGCGCCTGATCCTGGCCCACGCCGGCATCTCGGACCTGGCCTGGATCTGGCGGCTCGCCCCCGATCATCCGAACCTCTTCTTCGACACCTCGTGGTGGTCGCCGAGCGACCTCCAGGCGCTGCTCGCGCTCGTGCCGCCGGGCCAGATCCTGATGGCGAGCGACGCTCCCTACGGCACCCCCGCCTGGGGAGCGTCGGGGACGCTCCGCCACTCGCTCCAGGTCGGGCTCGACCACGATCAGATACTCGGTGTGATGGGCGGTCAGGCGGAGCGCCTGCTCGCCCGCGAGGAGCCGCTCGATCTCGGCCCCGCCCCCGGCCCGGGCGGGCTGTCCCGCGATCCCCTGCTCGACCGCGTCTACGCGTTCCTGCTGGGCGCGCTGGGGCAGATGTTCAACGGCGTCGAGCCGACCGAGACGCTCTCACTCGTGCGGCTCGCCTGCGAGATGGGCGACGACGCGCCACAGGCGCCCGTCTGCCGTGCGGTGGTCGACATGCTCGACGCGCGCGAGCGCTACTCCGCGGCCGGCGACGGGCGGCCGGAGCGCTTCGCGCCCGGCCTGCACCTGGTCGTCGCCGCGGCGGTCATCGCGCGCACGCCGGACGTGCCCGTCTGAGTCGTCAGTTTTAGCGGGGTCCGCCCGGGTAGCCCGAGGTAAGACGGGTTCGCCGGAGTTGCGCTGTGGACTTCCGGGGACGCCGAGTGGCGACGGCCGGCCCGCCTATTCCTCCAGCACGAACATCTCGAAGCCGACGGGCGGGTGGAAGGTGACCTGGCTGTTGTAGGCGATCACGCGCCGGCCCGTCACGGCCTCGACCGCGTCCGTGAACTGCTTCGCCTCCTTCTCCTGGAAGCGCAGCCTCACCCTGCGTACGAGATCCTCCTCGCCCCTGTCCACGAGCGTTCGCTCCACGGTGGTGAGGATGTCCTCGAGCACGCAGAGGACGTATTCGTCGAACGCATAGGTCTTGGCCTTGGTGGGCCCGCGGCCGTAGGAGTCGCTGAAGATCTTGACAATCGCGTTGGAGATGGCGGCGAGCTGCTCGCCGTCGGGCTCCGTGCTCAAGCAACCTCCCGAAGCGCCTCGAGCTCGCGCCGCATGGCGAGCCGCTTGAGTGCCTTGGACTCGAGCTGGCGCACGCGCTCGGCCGACAGGCCGAGCCGGCGGCCGGTCTCGCGTAAGGGCTGCGGATCCTCGCCGTCTATGCCGTAGCGGAGCTGAATCACGTGGCGCTCCGTCTCCGGCAGCTCGTCGACCGTCCGGCGCAGGAGCTCCTCGCTCAGGCTCAACTCGACCTCCTGGTCGACCGGCGGCGAGTCGCCCTGAAGCAGGTCGCGCAGGGCCGTGTCGCCCTCCTCGCCCACCGGGCGATCGAGGCTCGTCACCGTGCGCGCCGCCTCGCGCACCTCCTCGACCTGGGTGAGGGGCAGCTCGGCGGCGGCCGCTATCTCGGCGTCGCTCGGGTCGCGGCCGAGCTTCGCCGACAGCTCGCGCTCGGCACGGACGATCTTGCGCTCGCGCTGGCCGATGTGCACAGGGATCCGGATCGTGCGTGCCTTGTTCGCGAGCCCGCGCTGGATCGCCTGGCGGATCCAGAAGGTCGCGTAGGTCGAGAACTTGTAGCCCTTGCGCCAGTCGAACTTCTCGGCCGCCCGGATCAGCCCGAAGATGCCCTCCTGAATCAGGTCGAGCAGTGACAGCTCCTGGCCCTGGTACTTCTTCGCGATCGAGACGACCAGGCGCAGGTTCGAGTTGATCATGCGCTCCTTCGCGGCCAGGTCGCCCTGCTCGATGCGCTTGGCCAGCTCGATCTCCTCGCTGGCGGTCAGCAGCGGATAGCGGCGGATCTCGTTGAGGAAGAGCTGGAGCGCGTCGGTCGTCGCCGAGGCGAGCTCGCCGTTGCGGAAGCCGGTCGGCTCCACGTCCTGCCGCCCGCAGTCGTCGGAGACCTCGATGCCGCGGCTGTCGAGCATCTCCTCGATCAGCTCGACGTCGTCGGCGAGCAGGTCGAGCGCCTGTGCCAGCTCATCGAGCTCGGAGAGCTTGACGCAGCCCCGCTCCTCGCCCCGGCCGACCAGGGCGGCGACCTCAGGTCGGGTGGTGAGCTCGGAAACGCTCACGTGCTGGATGCTACGCCGCTGGGGACACCGCCGCCAGAGCTCAGGCCACGCCCTGGGCGTCGTCGACCATCTCGAGGCGCTCCTCGAGCCGCGTGATCGCGAAAACGCGCTGCACGGGGTCCGGCCCGCGCACGATCACGAGGCGCCGGCCGTTTGAGCGGGCACGCTCGTCGGCGGTGACGACGGCCCGCAGCCCGGTCGAGTCGAGGAAGCTCAATTGCGACAGATCGAGGACGAGCAAGGCCGGCCCGTCCTTCTCCGCGCGCTCGAGCTCCTCCTCAACCTTGCCGACACTCGAGAGGTCGAGCTCCCCCTTGAGTGAGACCGTCACATGGCCACCCGAGTCCTGGGTGGTGACCTCGAGGATCTCCATTCGTGCGGGAACCTAGCGCAGACCCGCCTTGGCTGCGAGTTGCCAGGCGAACACAAGCTGCACCGCCGCGAACGACAGCTCCAGCGTTCGCTCGGAAACGATGTTCGCGATGGCCACTCCGACGACCACGCCGATCGGGGACAGCACGCCGATCAACAGGCCGTCGCGCAGCCTGACGTTGCCGTAGCCGCGCTGGCGCCAGGTCCCGACGAGCGAGACGAGCACGATCGCCACGAGCGAGGTCGCCTGGGCGCCGAGCTGCGACTCGTTGGCGAACAGGACCAGCGCAGGGACGAAGAGAACGCCTCCTCCGACCCCCAGCAGGCCGCCCGCCACCCCTGCCGCAAAGCCGAGTGCGAGCAGGCCGATGAGATCGACGGCCTCCATCTAGAAGATCAGCACCGCCGCCGATGCCAGCAGGAGCACGATGAAGGCCAGCGCCACGGCCCGCTCCGAGATGCGCTGCTGGACCGCCGTCCCCGTCACCACCCCGGCGATGGCGGGCACCGCGATCAGCAGGCCCTTCCAGAGATCGACGTTGCCGTACACCGCCTGGGCGGCGGCGGCCAGAAGACCGATCACGATGATCGCGGCGAGCGAGGTGCCGGTCGCCTCCTTCTGCCCGTAACCCAGCCAGAGCACGAGCAGCGGGACGATGATCGTGCCCCCACCGACACCGAAGAGCCCCGAGAACACGCCTGCCGCGGTGGCTATCGCGGCGAGGCGAAGCAGCCTGGACGACATCGCGGGGCATACTACGGCCCGTGTCCGCTCCCCCAGCAGAGGCTCTCGCCGAGGCGCTGCGGCCGCTGACCAGCGATCCTGGGCGCTCAGCCGTCTTCTGTGACGTCGACGGCGTGCTCGCCCCGATCGTCCGGCGGCCCGAGGACGCGCACGTGCGCGAGGAGACCTCGGTGCTGCTTGGGCGGCTGGCCCGCCGCTACGCCTGCGTGGCCTGCATCTCCGGCCGCGCCGCCGCGGACGTGCGGCGGCTGGTGGGCGTCGGCGGCATCGCGTACGCGGGCTCACACGGCGCCGAGCTGCTCGAGCCGGGCTCCGCGACGCCGCGGATCGTGCCCGCCTTCAAGAGCTGGGAGAAGCGCGTCAGGCGCTTCGCCGCCGAGCACGACACGCGCGAGGCACGCCTGCTGCGCGTTCGGATCGAGGACAAGGGTCCGATCGCCGCCTTCCACTGGCGCGGCGCGCCCGACGAGGACGGCGCGCGCACGCTGCTCGAGGGACTCGCCCAGGAGGCCGAGACCGCCGGCTTCTCGACGCACTGGGGTCGCAAGGTGCTGGAGGTGCGGCCGCCCGTGCCGATCGACAAGGGCCAGGCGGTGCGCGACCTCGTCACGCGCTCCGGCGCCCGCGCCGCGCTCTACGGTGGCGACGACGCCACCGACCTCGACGCGTTCAGCGAGTTCGATGCGCTTCTCTCGGAGCAGGTCCTCGACGCCGCGGTCCGCGTGGGCGTGCGCTCCGACGAGGGACCGGTCGCGATTGTCGAGCGCGCCGACCTGGTCGTGGACGGGGTCGAGGGCTTCTCCAGGGTGCTGACCGTCCTGGCCGAAGCTTGAGCCGGGCGGGCCGGTGAGGTTCCGCGACTTCCTCCGCGTCTCGGTGATCCTCTTCGGCGGCGCCGCGACCGCGCTGGCGGTCGTCTCCGTGGCGGGCGCCGCGCGCGCGGACACGAACACGCTCGTCTACGTCGCCGCGATCTGGTGGTGCCTCGCGACGCTCGCGGGGCTGTGGCTTGGTCGCCGGCTCGCGCCGACGCCCGGCATCGCCGAGCTGCTGGTCGCGGCACGCAAGACGAACGCGTTGCCCGAGCTCGAGCCCGGCACGGTGCTGTTCAACCGCCTCTGGGGGCTGATCGTGCTGACGATCGGTGCCGCCGTGATCGGCTTCTGGTTCCCCCAGGTGCCCGCGATCGCGACCGGCTTCTGCCTGCTCGTCGCCCTCGTCTGGCGGCGCCAGTCCGCGGCCGTCGAGGCGATCGAGCGGCGCGACGGAGTCGAGTTCTGGTTCGACCGCACCTCGCCGCTCGGCAGGCCGCAGCTGCTGCGGCTGCCGGGGCTTCGGAAGATCGAGGCCGTGTGAGGGGTCCCTACGAGCCGCGCTTGCGCAGCTTGGCCAGCTCGTCCCAGGGGCGCGTGTTGCCGACCTGCGCCGAGCTCAGCCACGCGCGGCGCGCGGTCGCAATGCCGTAGCGGATGTTCGCCAGCGTCTCGACGCCGTGCGAGTCGGAGTCGACGAGCAGCGTCACCCCCGCCTGTGCGGCGGCGCGCGCGTAGACGTCGTTGAGGTCACGCCGGTCCGGATTCGAGTTGATCTCGAGGAAGGTCCCCGTCTCAACGGCCTTCGCGATCACGCGGTCGACGTCGAGCGCGTAGGGCTCGCGGCTCTGCAGCAGCCGCCCGGTCGGGTGACCGATCACGTCCACGAGCGGATGCTCCATCGCGCGCAGCATGCGGTCCGTCTGCTTCTTCTCGGACAGCCGGAATGAGGTGTGCAGGCTCGCGACGACCCAGTCGAGCTCCTCGAGCAGATCGTCGTCGTAGTCGAGCGTGCCGTCGGGCATGATGTTCGTCTCGGTGCCCGCCAGCACGCGGATGCCCGGCTCTTCGAGCGAGCGGATCTCCTCGATCCGCTCGCGCAGCGCGTCCGGCGAGACGTCGTCGCCGAAGCCGTGCGTGGCCGAGTGGTCGGTGATCGCGACGTACTCGTAGCCGAGCTCGCGCGCCGTCGCCACCATCTCCTCGAGCGTGTTGCGGCCATCCGACAGCGTCGTGTGCATGTGCAGGTCGCCGCGCAGGTCGCCCTGCTCGATCAACTCGGGCAGCTCGCCCTTGCGAGCCGCCTCGAGCTCGCCCCGGTTCTCGCGCAGCTCCGGCGGGATGAACTGCATGCCGAGGCGCTCGTAGACCTCCTCCTCGGTGGTGAAGGCCTCGCTCGCGCCGCTCTCGTCGTCGCTGATCCCGTACTCGCTCACGTGCAGGCCGCGGCGCACGGCCTCGGTGCGCATCGCCTCGTTGTGCTTGCCCGAGCCGGTGAAGTGCTGCAGCAGGTTCCCGAACGCCTCCTGGGGCACGATCCGCAGGTCGACCGCCAGTCCCGAGTGCGTCACGACCTTGGCGCCGGCGGCACCCGAGGTGGACACGGTGTCGATCGCCTCGAGCTCGCAGAAGGCCGCCGACAGAGCCTCGGGGTCGCTCGACGCCGCGACGATGTCGAGGTCCTTGACCGTGTCGGCGAGGCGCCGGGCGCTGCCGGCGAGCTCCACGCGCAGCGCCGCCGGGTGCTCGCGCAGCGCGGCGACGAGCTCCTCGCCCGCCGTGAGCGCCTTCGAGAGCAGCATGCGCGGCTTCGGGCGCCCGTCCGCGCCGGCTGCCAGCGCGGCAACGACGTTCTCCTCTGCCTTCTCGCCGAAGCCGGGGACGTCCTTGAGCGCGCCGTCCTCGCTCGCGCGCCTGAGGTCCTCGAGCGAGGTGATTCCGAGGTGGTCGTAGAGGAGACGCGCGCGCTTGGGCCCGAGGCCGGGGATGCGCGTGACCTCGACGAGCCCGGCCGGGATCTTCGCCTTCAGCTTGTCGGCGGAAGGGATCGAGCCGCTGTCGAGCAGCGCGTCGATCTTCTCCGCGATCGTCTTGCCGACGCCGGAGAGCTCCTCGACGCGGCCCTGCTTCGCCATCTCCTCGACCGAGACGCCCGCCTCGCGGATCGCCTTGGCGGCGTTGCGATAGGCGACGACGCGGTAGACGACGGCGCCGTCCAGCTCGTAGAGGCTCGCCAGCTCCTCGAAGGCGTCCGCTATCTCGGCGTTGCGCATTGCCCGGCTAGGGTACGCGCCTGTTGCCCGGCGCCTGGCTCATCCTGCCCACCTACAACGAGGCCGAGAACATCGAGGGCCTCGTCCGGGCGGCGCTGGCCCAGCTCGAGACGACAGGCCGCGAGCACACCATCCTCGTCGTCGATGACGGCTCGCCGGACGGCACCGGCCGGATTGCGGACCGGCTCGCCGGGGAGCTCGCGCCCGTGCGCGTCCTCCACCGCGACCAGAAGCAGGGGCTAGGCCGCGCCTACCTGGCGGGCTTCGCCCTGGCGCTCGAGAACGGGGCGGAGCTCGTGCTCGAGATGGACTCCGATTTCTCGCACGACCCCGCCGACCTTCCGCGCCTGCTCGCGGCCTCAGCGGCCGCGGACCTGGTGCTTGGATCGCGCTATGTGCCGGGCGGTGGCGTCACCTCCTGGGGCCGGCTGCGCCGGCTCCTGTCGCGCGGCGGCTCGGCCTACGCGCGCATCCTGCTGGGCGTGCCGGTGCGCGACCTGACCGGCGGCTTCAAGTGCTTCCACCGGCGCGTGCTCGAGGGCATCGACCTCGAACACGTTCACGCGGACGGCTACGGCTTCCAGATCGAGCTCACCTACAAGGCGGTGCGCGCCGGCTTCAAGGTGGCCGAGGTGCCGATCCTGTTCCGCGAGCGATCCGTGGGAGAGTCGAAGATGACGGCGCGCATCGCACTCGAGGCGGTCTGGAAGGTGCCGCTCTTGCGCTTTCGCGCGTAGCCAGCGCTATATTTTCTGAAGTGACCCATCCCGACAAGGAGCAGACGTGGCAGGCGCACTCCCAGAGGTGACCGACAACAACTTCCAGGCCGAGGTACTCGAGTCCGAGCAGCCCGTGCTGGTCGACTTCTGGGCGCCCTGGTGCGGTCCCTGCCGGATCATCGCTCCCCATCTCGAGGAGCTCGACTCGGAGCGCGACGACCTGCGCGTCGTGAAGCTGAACGTGGACGACAACCCGCAGACCGCCGCGCAGTACAACGTGATGTCGATCCCGTATCTCGTCCTCTTCAAGAACGGCGCCCCGGTGCATCAGATCATCGGCGCGGTGCCGAAGAGCAGGCTCCTGCAGGAGCTCGAGCCTTCGCTCTCCGCCTAGCGGCTGTCGATTTCCGCCGTTCCGTTCGTGTAGGGGGTCGGACATGAGCAAGGTCGTCGTGATCGAGAACCTCACGCTCGACGGCGTCATGCAGGCACCCGGCCGCCCGGACGAGGACCGGCGCGGCGACTTCGTCGACGGCGGTTGGGGGCTGCCCTACGCCGACGCGGTGGCTGGGAACTTCATGGCCGATCGGATGCCCCGATCGCGTGCGCTGGTGCTCGGGCGCCGCACCTATGAGGACTTCGCCGGCTACTGGCCGAAGCAAACCGACAACCCGTACACCGAGGTGCTCGACAAGAGCACGAAGTACGTAGCTTCGACGACGCTCAGTGAGCCGCTCCCATGGCAAAACTCGGTGTTGCTCGACGGCGACGTTTGTGCCGCGGTGGCGGCCCTCAGGGAGGAGCCGGGAGGCGACCTCGTCGTGCTGGGCAGCGGCGAGCTGACGAGATCCCTGATGAAGGGCCGGCTCGTGGACGAGTTCGTCCTCCTCATCCACCCGCTCGTGCTTGGCCAGGGCCGCCGCCTGTTCTCCGACGAGAGCGAGCGCGCCGCGCTGCGCCTGGTTGACAGCGTCCAGACCGGCACGGGCGTCGTGATCTGCACCTACGCGACGACAACGAGCGAGCCTGGCCGGTCCTGAGCGGCGCGACGTCGCGTCCTCGTCTCTGGGATCGTGGCCCTGTGCGGACTCGGTTCTGCGAGCTGCTCGGCATAGACGTCCCGATCGCACTGGCGCCGTTCGGCCCGTGGGATCAGGTCGAGCTCGCCGCGGCCGTCTCGAACGCCGGCGGCCTCGGCAGTGTGGGCACCGCGATCCGCTCCCCGGACGAGCTGCGCGAGCAGTGGAACCGCCTGCGCGAGCTCACCGGCCGGCCCTTCGCGATCAACCACACCGGCCGCCCGTTCGACGCGGACGTGTTCGACGCCATCCTGGAGGCGGCGCCGGCGGTCATCTCCTTCCACATGGGCGTCCCAAGCGACCGGATCGACGAGGCACACGAGGCCGGGGCCCTCTGGATGCAACAGGTGGGCGACGGCCGTTCTGCCGAGCTCGCCCTGGAGGCGGGCGCCGACGTCCTGGTGGCTCAGGGCTGGGAGGCGGGGGGCAACGCGGGCTGGGTGGCGACGATGGTGCTGGTGCCGCAGGTGGTCGACCTCGCCGGCGAGGTGCCTGTGCTCGCCGCCGGCGGCATCGCAGACGGCCGTGGGATCGCGGCGGCGCTGGCGCTCGGCGCCGAGGGAGTCCTGCTCGGCACCCGCTTCCTGGCAAGCGCGGAGATGGCGATCGACCCGGCCTGGAAGGAGCGCATCGTCGCGGCCGACGCCACCGAGGCCGTGAAGGTCCCAAGCAGCGAGCGCGTGATGCCGCCGTTCACGCTCGAGCTGCCGCCGGGCCGGCCACCCGCCCCGCGGGCGCTGCGCACGCCTCTGATCGATCAGCTCGAGGCGGACCCGGAATCGGTGGACGCGGCAAGCGTCGGCCGCTCCTTCGTGTCCGACGTGCGCGCGGGCGGAGGCCACGACCGCCTGCCGTTCGCGGGGCAGTCGGCCGGCCTCGTGCGCGACATCGCGCCGGCCGCGGAGATCGTCGAGCGGCTCATGCAGGAGACCGAGGCGGCGCTCAGCCGCAGCTCAGGACGCCGCTGAGGCGGAGGGCGGGCCGGCCGCCTGGTCGCGCTCGAGCCTCGCCCGATAGCCGCCCCCGAGCGCCCCGAGCAGCCCGCCGAAGATCGTGGTCGCGAACACGAGCCCGACCTGCGGCTCGCCGAGGTAGGCCTTCGCGTCCGTGTTGACGATCTCGAAGCCGAGCAGCACGAAGCTGCCGTAGACGAGCCCGCCGAGCAGGCCGCGCACGAACCCTTCGTCGGCGCCGCTGTGCTCCATCCCGCCGAGAAAGCCGCCGATGATGGCGAGGGGTCCCACGAGGATCCAGTAGACGACGCCGTTCCAGCCGAGCGCGAGCCCCGTGACCAAGCCGAAGATCACCGGCACGACGATCGCGCCGAGCAGCTGCAGTCCGAACGGCCGGTCCTCGAAGAGCGGCGGCAGCTTCATGGCCGCGCCAGACTACTGGCGCTCGACGGCGATCCGCAACTGGCGCCCCTCGATCGTCACCGCGGAGCCGACGGCGCCGTCGTAGGACACCGACGTCGCGAGCGTCTCCCGCGCCACGTAGTCCTGGTGGGCGCGCGCCGCTTCGAGCAGCTCGCCGTCGCCGCCGAGCGTGAGCGCGATGCGGTCCTCGACGTTGAGGCCGGAGTCCTTGCGTGCACCCTGAATCGCGTGCACCACCTCACGGGCGAGCCCCTCGCGCCGCAGCTCCTCGTCGAGCTCCAGGTTCAGCGCGACGGCATGCGTGCCCGAACGCTCCACCTGGTAGCCCTCGAGCGGCTGCAGCGTGATCAGCACGTCGTCCGGCCCGATCTGGTGCTCCTGCCCGTCGATACTGATGCCGGCGCTGCCGCCGGCGCGCAGCCGCGACGGGTCGAGCGACGCGATCGCGGCCGCCACCTGCGGCATCTGCTTGCCGAAGCGCGGTCCCAGCGCGCGGTAGTTCGGCTTCAGTTCGAAGCGGCCGAGCTCGTCCGCCTCGGACACGTAGCGCACCGACTTCACGTTCAGCTCGTCCTTGAGCAGCTCCTCGAGGCCCTCGATCGCGACGCGTTCACGGTCCGCAGCCACGACCACGGCCTCCCGTAGCGGCTGGCGCACCTTCATCTTCGCGTGACCGCGCGCCGCCCTTCCGAGCTCGACGGCGTCGCGCACGACGTGCATGCGCCATTCGAGCTGCTCGTCGCGATCACCCGCCTCGGGGAAGTCGCACAGGTGCACCGACGGCTCAGATCCGTCGAGGTTTTCGTAGATCTCGTCCGTCACGAACGGCGTAAGCGGGGCGAGCAGCTTCGACACGCCGAGCAGACAGTCGCGCAGCGTGTCGAAGGCCGCCGCGTCGTCACCGCGCCAGAAGCGCCGGCGCGAGAGCCGCACGTACCAGTTCGAAAGGTCGTCGACGAACTCGGCGATCGCGCGGCCGGCGAAGGTCGTGTCGTAGTCGTCCATCCGCTCGCGCACCCGCTCGGTCGTGGCGGCGAGCCGGGAGCGGATCCAGCGGTCGAGGTTGGTTTCCTCCCCGCTGCCCGACAGGTCTCCGGCGAGGTTCGCGTACTGCACGTAGAACGAGTACGTGTTCCACAGCGGCTTCAGGAACTGGCGCACGGACTCGCCCACGGTCTCGAGCGAGAAGCGGTAGCCGTCCCAGGGCTGCTTGGAGGTGAAGTAGTACCAGCGGAAGGCGTCAGCGCCGTGGGCGTCGAGGACGTCCCACGGCACCACCACGTTGCCCTTCGACTTGGACATCTTCTGGCCGTCCGGATCGAGGATCAGGCCCAGGCAGAGGCAGGTCCTGTAGGAGCTGCGCCCGAACAGCAGCACCGAGACCGCGAGCATCGAGTAGAACCAGCCGCGCGTCTGGTCGAGTGCCTCGCAGATGTAATCCGCCGGGAAGCGCTCCTCGAACACGTCCTCGTTGTCGAACGGGGCGTGCCACTGCGCGAACGGCATCGAGCCGGAGTCCCACCACACGTCGATCAGGTCGGGCACGCGCCGGAAGGTCTTCCCGTCACGCTCGAAGGTCACGTCGTCGACGAACGGCCGGTGCAGGTCGTCCGGGATCGCGGCGCCGAGCGCGCGCAGCTCGTCGCGGGAGCCGATGCAGACGACCTCGCCGTCGTCCGCCCGCCAGATCGGCAGCGGCGTGCCCCAGTAGCGCTCGCGCGACAGCGCCCAGTCGACGTTGTTCTCGAGCCACTTGCCGAAGCGCCCGTGCTTGATGTGCTCCGGGTACCAGTTGATGGTCTCGTTGGCGGCGAGCAGCTCCTCGCGGCGCTCGGTGGTGCGCACGTACCAGCCCGTCTTGGCGTAGTAGATGAGCGGCGTGTCGCAGCGCCAGCAGTGCGGGTAGGCGTGCTCGTACTCGCCCGCGCGGAACAGCCGGCCGGACTCGCGCAGCGCCTCGATGATCAGCGGGTCGGCCGCGCGCACGTTCATGCCCGCGAACGGGCCGGTGCGCTCGTCGAAGGTCCCGTCAGGGCGCACCGGGTTGTGGATCGTGAGGCCGTTGTCGGTCGCGAGCCGGAAGTCGTCCTCGCCGAAGGCGGCCCCTGTATGGACGACGCCGGTCCCGTCCTCGGTCGACACGAAGTCCCCCGCCAGCACGGTGTGCCCGCGCTCGCCGTAGTCCGTGATGTACGGGAAGGGCGGCTCGTAGCGCAGCCCGAGCAGCGCCGAGCCCGGCATCGTCTCCTCGATCTCTGCCTCCTCGCCGAGCACCCGCTCGACAAGCGACTCCGCCAGGATCAGCCGGTCGTCCGTCGAGCCGGGCGCGGGCGTACGTCACCTCGGGATCGACCGCGATCGCCGCGTGCGGCACGAGCGTCCACGGCATCGTCGTCCAGGCGAGCAGCGACACGCTCGGGTCGTCCTTGAGCGGGAACTTCACGAAGACCGATGGGTCGACGGTGTCGCTGTAACCCTGCGCAACTTCGTGGCTCGACAGCGCCGTCCCGCAGCGCGGGCAGTACGGCACCACGCGGTAGCCCTCGGTCAGGAGGCCCTGGTCGTAGACCTGCTTGAGCGACCACCAGACCGACTCGATGTAGTCGTCCGAGAGCGTGTAGTAGGCGTCGTCGGTGTCGATCCAGAAGCCGATTCGCTCGGTCAGGGCATTCCACTCGTCGATGTAGCGCAGCACCGACTCGCGGCACTTGGCGTTGAACTCGGCGATGCCGTAGCGCTCGATGTCGTGCTTCGTGGTGAAGCCGAGCTCCTTCTCGATCTCGAGCTCCACCGGCAGGCCGTGGCAGTCCCAGCCTCCCTTGCGCGGCACCTGGTGGCCGGTCATCGTGCGGTAGCGCGGGAAGACGTCCTTGAATACGCGGCTCAGCACGTGGTGCGAGCCGGGGCGCCCGTTGGCGGTCGGCGGGCCCTCGGAGAACGTGAACAGCGGCGCGCCCTCGCGGCGGCGGATCGACTCATGGAAGACGTCGCGCTCGCGCCAGCGCTCGAGCACCTCCTGCTCGAGGTCGGGGAACGACTGTGCGCTGTCGACTGGGCGGTAACGGGCCATCGGGCGTTCGATTCTAGGTGGCTGCGCCCGCTGCTCCGGGCATGCGATGCTGACGCAGCGGTGCGCGTGCTGGTTGTCGAGGACGAGCTGACGCTCGCGAGCCTGATCCGCAAGGGGCTGCGCGAGGAGGGCCTACTGGCCGACGTGGCGGTCAAGGGCGAGGACGCGATCTGGATGGCCGCGGCGACCCCGTACGACGTGGTCGTGCTGGACGTGATGCTGCCCGGCATCGACGGCTTCGAGACGTGCCGCCGCCTGCGCGAGCAGGGCGTGCGCACGCCGATCCTGATGCTCACCGCCCGGGATGCCGTGGAGGACCGGATCACGGGCCTGGACACGGGGGCCGACGACTACCTCGCCAAGCCGTTCGACTTCGGAGAGCTCCTGGCACGGCTGCGCGCGCTGGGCCGGCGCGGGCCGGCGGAGCGCGGCACCGTCCTGCGCGTCGGCGAGCTCGAGCTCGAGCCGGCCACCCGGCGCGTCCGCCGCGGCGAGCAGACCGTCTCGCTGTCGACGAAGGAGTTCCAGCTGCTGGAGGTGTTCATGCAGCATCCGGACGAGGTGCTGTCCCGCTACCAGCTGCTCGAGGGTGCCTGGGACACGGGGTACGAGCACCGCTCGAACGTGATCGACGTCTACGTGCGCAACCTGCGCGAGAAGATCGACCGCCCGTTCGGCGTCCAAACGCTCGAGACGGTCAGGGGCGCCGGCTACCGCCTGAAGTCGCACTGACGCGCGGCATTCATCGCCGACTCATCTGACGGCGTTGGTATGGACGGCATGTCGAGCGTATCCACACCGATCAAGGCGACCAGGAACGGAGCCGCGCCGGATCTCGGCGCCGACAGCGCGGCGGTTGCCGTCCGCGATCTGCGCAAGGCCTACGGACGCGCCGACGTTCTGCGCGGCGTCACGTTCGAGGTGAGACGCGGAGAGATCTTCGCGCTGCTCGGCCCCAACGGCGCGGGCAAGACGACGATGATCGAGATCCTCGAGGGGTACCGGCGACGCTCGTCCGGCGAAGCCCACGTGCTCGGCGCCGACCCGGGCCGGCCGGCACGCGCGTGGCGAGAGCGCATCGGACTCGTGCTCCAGGAGTGCGAGCTCGACCCGAACCTCACGGTGCGCGAGACCGTGCGGCTGTTCTCGAGCTTCTACCCGGCGCCGCGCCCCGTTGAGGAGACGGTCGAGCTCGCCGGTCTCGCCGGCGTTGGCGACGTCAGGGTCGGTCGCCTCTCGGGAGGCCAGCGCCGCCGGGTCGACGTGGCCGTGGGCATCGCCGGCGACCCAGAGCTGATCTTCCTCGACGAGCCCACCACGGGCTTCGATCCCACGGCGCGCCGCGCCGCTTGGCGCATGATCGACGGGCTGCGGGGGCTCGGCAAGACGATCCTGCTCACGACTCACTACATGGACGAGGCGCAGCGACTCGCCGACCGCATCGGGATCCTGCGTCAGGGAGAGCTGGTCGCCATCGGGAGCGTCGAGGAGATCGGCGCCGGCCTGCGCACCGACGCGCTGATCCGCTTCCGCCTCCCGGACGGAGTCGCCGCCGATCAGATCGCCGCGGAGGCGGGCGTACCCGTGGAGGTGGAGGGCGACCTGGTGACCATCCGCGCGGCCGACCCCCAGACCGCGCTCTACCGGCTCACGAGCTGGGCCGAGCACGAGGGGGTCCACCTTCCGGGTCTCGAGGCGATCCGCCCAACTCTCGAGGAGATGTTCCTCGAGCTCACCGCCCAGGAGGTCGAGCATGAGTGACCTTCGACTTGTCCTGATCCAGACCGGCTACCAGCTGGTCAGCGTCGCTCGCAACCGCAGAGCGGTCGTCTTCAGCCTGGTCTTCCCGATCGTGCTGCTGGTGATGTTCAACTCGGTGTTCGTGAAGAGCACCGACACCGTCGACCTCGCCGGTGTGACGATCGACGGGCACACGTACTTCACCGCCTCGATGCTCGCTTACGCGATCCTGCTCGCGGGGTTCAACTCGCTGGGGATCTCACTCGTCATGCAGCGCGAGTCGGGGCAGCTGAAGCGGCTGCGGGGGACGCCGGTGCCGGCCTGGACGTTCATGGTCGCGACCGTCCTCCGTTGCGTCGCCACCGTCGGGTTGATCACGGTCGTGCTGCTCGCGATCGGCCACTTCGCCTACGACGTGCAGATCCCCGAGTCGTCGCTCGGCGACCTCGTGCTCTACGTCGTCCTGGGCATCGCGGCGATGTGCAGCGCCGGCATCGCCGCGACCGTGCTGATCGGCGACGTCGACAGCGCCAGCTCGGCCTTGCCGCTGATCGCCGTCGTGCTGTCGCTGATCTCGGGGATCTTCGTCTCGGTCGATCAGCTGCCGACCTGGCTCGCGGACGTCGCGCGGGTGTTCCCGGTCTACCACCTGACGACCGGTCTTCAGACCGCGCTCGCCGGTGCGTCGCTGGACGCAGGGAACGCGGCCGTGCTCGCGTTGTGGGGCCTCGGTGGGATCGCAGTCGCGGTCCGCGGCTTCCGCTGGGAGCCACAGGGAGTACCGGCGTGACGATCACCCCGGTTCCAACACCAAGCTGCAAACCATGCGGCGGGCGGGGCCGCCGGCCTCGCCACAGCATTCGGGCACACCTTCTGGTGGGCGGTGTTATTCACCGCGCTGGCACTCGTGCCCGCCTGTTCCTGCCCGCCCGGCGGCCAGTAGGTCCGGCCGACAGAACGCTGCCAGCGGGAGTCAAGCCGCAGGCAGCGTGATCCACACGTCGGCACCGCCTCCTGGGAGGTTGCGCGCGTCCACATCTCCCCCGTGGGCGCGCGCAATGGCCGCCACGATCGCCAGGCCGAGGCCGCTGCCCTCGCGCGAGCGCGCCTCCTCGCCGCGGCTGAAGCGCTCGAATGCGCGGGCCTGGAGGTCCGCCGGGAACCCGGCTCCCTCGTCGATCACGTGCAGCTCCACGCGCTCGCCCGCGGCTCGTGCGACCAGCCGCACGGCGCCGCTTCCGTGTGCGAGCGCGTTCGCGACCAGGTTGTCGAGCGCCTGGTTCGCCCGGTCCCGGTCGGCGCGCACGGCGGTCAGCCCGTCGCTCTCCGTCCGCAGCTCGCGCCCGGCGCTCTCCACTGCCGGGCGGGCGCGGCCCGCGGCGGCGTTCAGCAGCTCGCGGGTGTCGAGCGGCTCGAGCCGGAGCGGAAGCCGCCCCTGATCCGCTCGGGCGACCACCAGCAGGTCCTCGGCGATGCGCGTGACGCGCCCGGCCTCGTGCTCGGCTGACTCGAGCGCGGCTCGGAGCTCGTCGGCGTCGCGCTCCCGGCGCAGGGCGACCTGGATGCCTGTCCGCAGAACCGTAAGCGGCGTGCGCAGCTCGTGACTGGCGTCCGACAGCAGCCGGCGCTCCCTCCCCAGTGCCGCGTCGAGGCGGGCGAGCAGCTCGTTGAAGGTCCGGCCGAGGGCCTCGATCTCGTCGCCCGTGTCCGGCACCGGCAGGCGCTCGGCGACGTCGTGTTCGGTGATCCGCTCGGCGCGCTGGCGCATTCGCTCCACGGGCCGCAGGGCGGCACCGGCCACCTGGTAGCCGGCGTAGCTCGCGAGCAGGAGCGCGAAGGGCCCGACGAGCAACAGGAGCGTTCGCAGGCGGTCTAGCGCGTCGTCGCGGCCCGTGAGCGAGTTCCCGACGGCGACGACGACCTGGCGATCGGCTCCCGTGGGCGCGCCGCGCGCGATCACGCGCGCATCGCCGGCCTGCGTCGGCCGGCGTTCCACCACAACCGGCTCGCGCGCCGCGCGCCGGACCTCAGGCGCGCTCAGCAGTCGTGTCGCGTCCAGCTGGCGAGTGGAGGCGATCAGGCGGCCGCTCGGGTCGTACACCTGGGCGAGCGGCTCGCCGCCCTCGGCGAGCGCCTCGCCCGCCGCGCGCTCGTCCCCGACCAGCGCGACGAAGTCCACGGTCCGGTGCCGCAGCTCCGCGTCGATCGTGTCGTCGAGGTCCTGCGCCAGCTCGGTGTACAGGACCACACCCGCCGCTCCGAGCACCGCCGCCAGAACGCCCGCGAAGGCGATCGTCAGACGGAGGCGGATGGGCAGCCGCCGAGACATGCCGCCACGATCACACCACAGCCGCGCCGCGCGGTCAGCCCCGGCCACGCTCGCGGTCGGCGAGCTCGAACGCGGCATGCGCAAACTCCACCAGCGCCGCGACCAGCACGAGGGCCGCGACGGCTATCGCGACGCTCGCGTGCACGCCCGCCAACACGACGAGTGCGAGGCCCGCGATCAGTGCGGCTGCGATGAGCTTGAGTGCGCTTCCGATGCCGCAAAGAGTGGGCCGCCGTGATGAGTCCGGCATGAGCGCTCTCGACCGTCCGGCAAGGCGCCTACGATCGGCCACCGATGTCGTCCCTCGAGCTCGGCGATCCGCTCGCCCACAGGGCGCTGCAGGCCCTGCTCCGCGCGGAGGCAGCCGTGCGCCGCCGGCTGGCGGCGCAGCTCGAGCGCGAGGGCGTGTCGGCGGCCGGCTTCTCGGCGCTCGTGGTGCTGACGACGGCGGGCGGCTCGCTCGAGCTGCGCACGCTGCGGCGCCGGCTCGGCTGGAGCAAGGCCAACGCCACCGAGGTCACCGCCACGCTCGCCGCGCGCGGACTCGTGTTCAGGCGCCGCGCACCCGAGGACAGGCGCAGCGTCGTGGTCGACCTGAGCCGCGAGGGCCGCGAGATCGTCGAGCGCCTCTTCCCGGCGCACTCGGACCGCGTGACGGAGGCGTTCGGTGCGCTCGACGAGGGCGAGAAGCGCTCGCTCGCGGAGCTCTGCCGCAAGCTCGCTGCGTAGCGGCCGGCCGCCGAAGGAGCCGGGGGTCCGGGGGGCGTGAGCCCCCTGGCTGGAATACACTCTGCCTCGTTTTGCGAGGGAGACCGCTGAAGGGTTACCTGTTCGCGTGCTCGGTCGATCGCCGCCCTCGCCCTCGCGCTCCCCGCCCAGCGCAGTCTCAGGAACTGACGCCCGCAGCCACCGACGGACCCGGGGCGCTCTCTCACTTCGATCTCGCTCGCAAGGACTGCGTGGGCACCGCCCGCAACCGGCGCTCGAAGGTCTGGTTCACCGTCGCCGATGGCGTCCTCAGCGACGTCTACTTCCCCACCAACGACAACACCAACAACGAGACGCTGCAGTTCGTGGTCACCGACGGGCGGACCTTCACCGACCTGCAGACCCGCGACATGACCCACACGGCGCGGGCGCTCGACGAGCGCGCGCTCACATGCCGTGTCACCTCGACGGCCAAGAGCGGTCGCTACCGCATCGTCACGGACTACGTGACCGACCCGGCCCGACCGACGGTGCTGATGCGGTCGCGCTTCGAGCCGCTGGGCAGACACGACGGCCGCAACCTCCGGCTCTATGTCCGCTTCGACCCCACGCTGAACGGCAACGGCGGCGGGGGCACGGGGAACGGCGGTCCTGACAGCGGTGACATAGCCCGGGCCGGCGGCCACACGCTGCTTGTCGGCTCCGACCCGGTCACCGAGACCAACGCGGCCAACCGCGACTACGCCGTGCCGGTGCATAGCGCGCTGGACGCCTCGCGACCGTTCCTGGAGGTCTCCAACGGCTTCGCGGGCCAGGCCAGCGACGGGCTGACACAGCTCGACGCGGACCGGCGCCTGACGGAGCGCTTCGCGCAGGCCGCGCAGGGCAACCTGGTCCAGACGGCGCGCATCGACCTTGGGCGCGACGGCAGCTTCGAGCTGGCGCTCGGGTTTGGTGAGCACCGCGCGGCCGCCGTGGACGCGACCCGCCGCACCCTGAATGAGCGCTTCGGGAGCCTCGAGCGCGAGTACACGCGCGGCTGGCGCGCCTACGACGCGCGCCTCGTGAAGCCGCGGCGTCCCAAGGGCGTCTCGCCGGGGCGCTGGCGCAACCTGGTCGACGAGTACTACCTCAGCGCGAACTACGTGAAGGCGGCGGAGGACAAGACCTTCCCGGGCGCCGTGGCGGCGGCACTTGCCTCGCCCTGGGGGCAGGCGGTCTCCGCCGGCGACCCGAACAGCACCTACTTCGGCTCGTACCGCGAGGTGTTCGCGCGCGACCTCTATGAGGCCTGGTCGGCTCTCCTGCTCGCCGGCGACCGCCGTACCGCACGGGCGATGACGCGCTTCCTGTTCGAGCGCCAGCAGCTGCCGGACGGGTCGATGCCCCGCAACAGCCTCACGAACGGCGCCCTCGCGCCCGACTCTTTCGGCACCCAGCTCGACGAGTGCTCCTACCCGCTCATCATGGCGCTCGACGTCGGGCTGACCGGCCGCGACTTCTACGAGAACCACGTCAAACCGGCGGCCAACTTCGTGATCAGCCGCGGGCCGGCGTTCGGGCCCGAGCGCTGGGAGGAGCAGAGTGGCTTCTCGCCCTCGACCATCGCCGCCGAGATCGCCGGCCTGCTGGCCGCGGCGCGCATCGCCGATCGCAACGGCGACGGCGTCTCCGCGGCGGTCTGGCGCGGCGTGGCGGACGAGTTCCAGCGCAAGATCAAGGACTGGACCGTGACCTCGAACGGCTCGCTGAGCCCCGAGCCCTACTTCATCCGGCTCTCGAAGACCGGCGATCCGAACGCGATGATCTCGTACAGCCTGGGCAACGGCGGGCCGACGCTCGACCAGCGCGAGGTGATCGACGCCGGCTTCCTCGAGTTGGCGCGGCTCGGCGTCCTGTCGAAGCGCGACCCGGACCTGCTGCGCTCGCTGCCCGTCGTCGACGCGACGATCCGGCGCGAGACCGACAGCGGGGCGGGCTTCCTGCGCTACAACGGCGACGGCTACGGCGATCGCTCCAGCGACGGGCGCCCGTGGGCGCCCGTGGGCGAGGGCAACGGCCACGTCTGGCCGGTGCTGGCGGGCGAACGCGGCCAGTGGGAGCTCGACACCGGCGACCTCGGCGCGGCCGTGCGGCGGCTGGAGGCGATGCGGAACATGTCGTCCGGCGTGGGGCTGATACCCGAGCAGGCGTGGGAGCTGCCCGATCTGGCGCGATCGCCGTTCGGAAGCGATCCCACGCTCGCGTCGATCGGCTTCGAGAACGGCAAGCCCGCGGGCTCCGCCTCGGCGCTGACCTGGTCGGCCGGGCAGTTCGTGCGGCTGATGCTCGACGTCTCGGCCGGCCGGGTCCTCGACCGGCCGCGCTACACGCTCCGGCGCTACGTCAAGCGCACGCAGGCGGAGACCCCGCTCACAGTCACCTCTCCCGCAGACAACTCTGCGGTCGAGGACAGCGTCGAAGTCACGGGCACGTCGGCGCCCGGTAACTCGATCGCGGTCGCCGCCTCGAACCTGGACGACAACACGCGGACCACGACTCACACGACCACCCGCCGCGCCGGACGGCAGCTTCAGCCTCACCGTGCCGCTCACGGGCGGTACCTATGTCCTGAACATCGTGGCCACCAGCCGGGCGGGCGCGACCGCGCGCGAGGTGCGCACGGTCGTGTTCGACTTCGTTCCCGGCACGCTGCTCTTCGAGGTCGGAGACCCGGACGGCGACGACAACGGTCCCGGCAACTACGCCTATCCGACCTCGGACAACTTCAAGCCCGGCGCCTACGACCTCCAGCAATTCCAGGTCTTCGACTCCGGCGACCGGATCATCTTCAGGGTCCGCACGCGCGATCTGTCACCCACCTTCGGCAGCCCGCTCGGCGCGCAGCTGGTCGACGTCTACGTCCATGTGCCGGGCGCGGCCCAGACCTCGACCGCGGCGTCGTTCCCACAGCGCAACTACGCGATCGCCCCGGCGGGCGCGTGGAGCAGGCTGATCGAGGTTCAGGGGTTCGGGCAGCGCTATGTCGATGCCGGCGGCGCCACGCTTGGGACCGTGAACATCAACGGCAATGCGATCTCGCGCTACATCACCTTCAGCGTCACGAAGGCGAGCCTCGGGACCCCCGGACCCGGCTGGGCCTTCACCGTCGTGCTCACCGGCCAGGACGGCTTCAGCCCGGATCAGGCGCGCGGCTTCCAGTCCACTCCCCAGGCCTTCCAGTTCGGCGTCTGCAGCGCCCCGAGTAGCGACCCGAGGTGCACCGTCGATCCGGGCACCGTGCCGAAGGCAATCGACGTGCTGACACCCCCCGGCACCAGCCAGGCCGACGAGCTGGACTACACGCTGCACAGCCCGGTCGTACTCGAGCCGGTGACGATTCCCTAGGCGCTCGTTCGAGCGGCCAGCTTGACGCTCGCCGCCGGCTCGGCCGCGGGCTCGGGCACGACGACGACCGGGTCGATGCGACCACTGTCCACGTACGCCTTGAGGCGCTCGACCGCCTCGACCGGCGACGAGCCAAGCGAGGGGATGCCGTGGTCGCCCGTCACCGGCATCGCCTCGCGGTACTCGAACACCGGCGCCGCCGAACCGACCTGGCGCACTGTGTAGACGAGCCGGCCGACGACGTCGAGCGTCGCGTCGCCGCCGCAGAAGACGAAGGCGGTGGGATCGAGTGCGCGGATCGCGCGCACGACGCGCTCGGGCGGCAGGTCGAAGGCGAGCAACAGCGTGCGGAAGCCGGCGCGCCGCAGGCCGAGCTCGAGCGCCTGCACGTGCAGCGACTCCAGTTCGAGCATCTTGCTCGAGTCGAAAAGCAGCACACCCTGCGGGCGGCTTGCCGGCGGAGCGACGCGGCGCGTCGCGTGCAGCCAGCCGGTCGCCCAGCGGTAGGCGAGCTCACGCTCGGCCTCGCGCCCCTCGCGGTCCTCGGCGAGCTCGAGCGCGGGCAGGAGCACCTCCTCGACCGTGCGCTCGATGGAGCGCACCGCGAGGCTCTCCTCCATCACGCGGTCGGCGCCCTGCTCGTCGAAGTGGTCGAAGGCGTCGATCAGACGAGTCGGGGAGCTCGGCCCCTCGCCGCGCTGGCGGGCGAGCTCAATCGCCGACGAGATGTTGTGTGTCTCGAGCAGCGCGCGGCGGAGCGACTCGAGCTCGGTGAGCTCGTACTGGCGGTGGCCGCCCTGGGTACGGCGAGGCTTCGGGTAGCCGAAGCGGCGCTCCCAGCTGCGCAGAGTGTTGGGGCTCACCCCCAGCAACTCTGCGGCCGCATTCGTTCTTATCCCGCTCAAGTCGCCTCCGTCCGGACTGAATCGCAGCAGCGCTGCGCCATTACTTCGCACGCCGCCGCCCCCTGTGGGAGACCGGCGGAGCACTTGCATAGGTTTTCGGCGCGAGCCCGAACAACTTGAGGAAGTTTGTGCCTGCTCGATAGGCGTTGCGCAAATCGTGCAGTCGTTCTTGCACTCGAAGTGTGAAAAACCGTCAGGCGCGCCCGAAGCCGCTCGGCTCCACCGTCACAAGCGCCGCGCGCGGTGGCCCGCAGGTCGCGATCCGCGCCGCGAGCATGCCGATGGCCGGCGCGTCGTCGGACACGAGCCGGACCGGCATCACGACGGGATCACAGGGCCGCTGGGCCGCGAGCCCGGCGTTGCGCAACAGCTGATCGTCGCCGAGCGGGCTCGTCAGCAGATCGAGCAACTCGGCCCCGATCAGCTTGTCCTCGGACCCGAAGTACTTCTCCCCGCCCTCGCTGACGGCGCTGACGCGCAGCTCGTAGTCGAGGATGAGGAACGCGGCCGCCTCGCCAGGCAGCGCGTCCCGCGGGCAGGTGAGCACCATCCCCATGCCGCAGCGCGCGCAGACGCGCTTGCGGAGCTCCGGCCGGCCCGGAGGCTCCTCGCACGGGTGCCCGCAGCGCGAGCAGAATCGGATAGGCCGGGGCCTACCGCCGCCGGTCGGTGTCCATGACCGGTCGATGCGGATGAGTGCCGTCACGCCCGGCGATGAGAACACGGACTCCGGCGTGTCGCTCGCACCGCACGAGGAATGCACGAATTTGCACTCTGACTCTGCGCAGGATCCGCCAAGGAACGGGATCGCGACTGGGATAGCCTGGGGGCAGGAAGCGATGAAGGAGAGAGATGGCAGTTGACTCGAACGGAGCTCCAGCGACCGCTGAACGTGAGCTCTGGGGGCCCGAGACGGCCAAGGCGGTAGTGAACTTCCCGGTCTCGGGCGAGCGCGTGCCGACCCCGGTGGTGCGCTGGCTCGGCCGTATCAAGGCGGAGGCCGCGCGTGTGAACGCCGAGCTCGGTCTGCTCGACCCCGAGGTCGCCGAGCGCATCGCCCGCGCCGGCGACGAGGTGGCCGAGGGCAAGCACGACGACCAGTTCCCGATCGACGTCTTCCAGACGGGCTCCGGCACGTCGACGAACATGAACGCGAACGAGGTGATCGCCAACCTCGCCGGCGACGACGCCCACGCGAACGACCACGTGAACATGGGCCAGTCGTCGAACGACGTCTTCCCGTCGGCCGTCCACCTGGCCGCCGTGGACAGCGTCCAGAGGGAGCTGCTGCCCGCGCTCGAGCGGCTTGCCGGCGCCTTCGGCACGAAGGCCGATGAGTTCGCCGACCTCGTCAAGGCGGGGCGCACGCACATGATGGATGCCGTCCCCGTCACGCTCGGTCAGGAGTTCGGCGGCTACCGCGCGCAGATCACACTGAGCCGCGACCGCGTCCGCGACTCGCTCGGCCGCGCCGCGCAGATCCCGCTGGGCGGCACCGCCACGGGCACCGGCCTCAACACCCATCCCGAGTTCGGCGAGCGCGTGCGCGAGCGCCTCGGGCTCGGCTCGGCGCCGCGCGACCGCTTCGAGGCACAGGCGAACCGCGACGGGCTCGTCGAGCTGCACGCGGCGCTGAAGGGTCTGGCCGTTTCGCTCACGAAGATCGCCAACGACCTGGTGCTGATGGGCTCGGGGCCGCGCACCGGGCTCGTCGAGCTCCGGCTACCCGAGCTCCAGAAGGGCTCGTCGATCATGCCGGGCAAGGTCAACCCGGTGATCCCGGAGGTCGTGCTGCAGGTGGCGGCTCAGGTGATCGGCAACGACACCGCGGTGAGCATCGCCGGCACCCAGGGCAACTTCGAGCTGAACGTGCGCGTGCCGATGATGGCGCGCAACGTCTTCGAGTCGATCCGCATCCTCACCGCTGCCTGCCACATGCTCGCCGACAAGTGCGTCGAGGGCATCGAGGCGAACGAGGAGAACCTGCGCCGGCACGCGGAGTCAACGCCGGCGATCGCCACCGCGCTCAACCCGTACATCGGCTACGACAAGGGCACGGAGATAGTCAACGAGGCGGTCGCCTCACGCCGCACGATCCGCGAGGTCGCGATCGAGAAGGGCGTTGACGAGGAGACCCTCGACAAGGCGCTCGACCTGCGTGCGATGGCGCGCGGGACGAAGCCGAGCTGAGCCTGGATCCACCGGAAACGCCGTCAGGATCGGTGGATCCAGGCTGAGTCAGCGGCGGGCGCAGAGGCGCTCGCGGGCGATCCACGACGACCCGCGCGGGGCGGCTGCGCCGCCGGCACGGTCCGCGGCGGTGCACTCGCTGGTTTCGCGCGCGGGCGCGCCACCGCCGGCGCGACTGCTCGCAACCGCGCCCTGCAGCAGTGGCGCGGGATCGATCGCGGTGTTGTAGCGCCGGACCTCGAAGTGCAGGTGCGGCCCCGTCGAGTAGCCCGTCGAGCCGACGTAGCCGAGCCGCGTGCCCGCGCTGACGTGCTCGCCGACCCAGGTCGTGATCGAGGACATGTGCGCATACCAGGTCGTGTAGCCGAGCGAATGCTGGACCACGACCAGGTTGCCGTAGCCGCCGTAGTTGCGGCCGGCGAAGATTGTGGTCCCCGTGGCGGCGGCGCCGATGCGGGTGCCGTAGGCGACCGGGAAGTCGACGCCCTGATGACGGCGGCCGCCTTCACGCGGCGCGCCGAAGCCGTCGCCGATCGGGCCCGGCACGGGGCGCAGGAAGCGGCCGGATCCGGGGTCCGTCGTCGACGAGCCGTGCCCGCGCAGCGAGCCGATCGTCTGTCTGCCTGCCAGGCCGTCGACGCCGATGCCCGCGGCGCCCTGGGCGCGCACGACAGCCGCCTGCGTGAGCCCGCCGAAGATGCCGTCGGCGATACCCGGGCCGTAGCCCTTGCGCTGGAGCAGGTACTGCAGCGCGGCGACGTCCCAGCCGCGGTTGCCGATCTTCATCACACGGCTGCCGAGCCGCGGCCTGCCGTAGCGCCCCAGCGCGTGGCGCGTCTGGGGTCCCGCGATGCCGTCCACCGAGAGCCCACGGCGGCGCTGGAAGCGCACGAGGGCGTTCCTGGTGAGCGGGCCTCGGACCCCGTCGACGAAGCCCTGGTACAGGTGCAGGCGCGTGAGCGCGGACTGCAGAGCAGCCACGTTCGCGCGACTCGCCTGGGCTGAAGCCGGGACGAGGAGCAGCGCTGCCAGAGCCAGTAGAACGGCTCCGGCCCGGGTCCCCGGGGGGCGGGGCATACTCCCATGTTGGGCACGGGTTCGGACAGCCAGCAAGGCCCGCACAGGATCGTGCAGCCTCAACCGTCCTGAGCCAAGCGGCTGCGAGCGGGACCGCCCGAGGCCACGAGTACAGGCCGATTCAGTACGGTCGCGGACAAGGCCCGGGCGCGACGCAGATTCTTCTCGGTGACGGTGACCTCGGCGAGCGGCGTCGCGAACGTGCGCTCTGGTCCGAGGACCTCGTCCCCGATCTCGGCCTCGATGTCGACGGCCACGTTGTGAGTCTTGTCAGGCGGGATGTCGCCGAGCGGTAAGGCCTCGAGCCGGCCCGTCGCCGGGGCGTACACGATCGAGTTCACTACCGCACACCTCGGGCGGCGCTGGGAGGCCGGCGCCTGGCGGAGGTTGAGGCTGCTGCGGAGCTGCGCCTCGATCAGGTCGACTCCCCAGACGGCGTCCACGATCTCGTGGATCCTGCCACCTCCCATCCGTGCGTTGACCTCGATGATTCGCGGGCCCTGGCTCGTGCACTTCCCCTCCACGTGCAGCACACCATCGTGGAGCTGGAACTCTTGCGCCGTTCGCACGCAGAGGTCCGCCAGCCCCCGGACCGCCCGGCGGCCGTGGGTCGGGGGGCAATGGAGTCCGGTCTCCTGCAGCGAGGGCTCGGCGGTGGGCCAGTTCTGGGACACGCTCCGGAACACACACTCCCCGTTGTCCATGACCAGGTCGACGTCGAACTCGACCCCGTCCAAGTACTGCTCGAGCAGGAGGTCGTTGCCGGCGCGGAAGATGGCGTCCGTCTCGGGGCGAACCACGTTGCGCACGAGGCTGTAGACGCTCGGGAGGGACTCCAGGTCGTCCACCCGGATGCAGCCCGCTGCGCTCGCGCCGAACTCCGGCTTGACGACGGCCGGGAACCCAACCTCTTCGACAGCGGCGTAGAGCTCGTCGAGCGAGCGCACGCGCTGAGCCTTCGGCGTCGGGAGGCCGAGCCGAGCCGAGACCTCGCGCATGCGGATCTTGCTGCGCGCAGCGTCGACGGCCTCGGGCGGATTGCCAGGCAGCCCGAGTGCGGCCGCCACGCGCGAAGCCACGCACACACTGTCCTCCCAGTAGGTCAGAACGCCGTCCACTTCGACACCGCTGCGCCGCAGCACCTCGAGGGCGGTCGCGGCGTCCAGGTCGGGATCGCCCGTCACCGGCGCGGGCAACCAGACCCCTGCGAGGCCGTCGGCCACGAGCGACTCGGACCAGTGGCCCGGCTCTTCGACGACGACCAAGCGGACGCCCAGGCCGGCGAGGCGCTCGTACACGCGCCGCTTGCCCGGGTAGCCGGCACCGACCACCAGGACGGTCGCCTCGTATGGGGTCATGCGCCGACCCAGTCCTTGTCGTCCACCAGCGGCCGCCCCTCATCGCCCAGCTCCAGACCCGGCGACGTGCTGCTCAGGTCGAGGGCAGGTCGGAGGTTGGGCGCGCCCTGAAGCGCCTCGATGAGCTCCCCGCCCTCGATCCGCAGGACGGTCGTGTCCACCTCTGTGGTCACCGTCGCGTTCCGGGGCGCACTGTCAAGCAGGCCGCGCTCGCCGAAGCTGTCGCCAGCGCCGAGGTGGACGACCTTCGTCCCGTCGCGGTGGACCACCACGCGGCCCTCGGCCACGGCGTAGAACGCGTGCGCCGGGGCGCCCTGGACGACGACATCCACCCCGGGCGGCAGCGCGCAGGTGTGCGCCGCAGAGGCGAGCCGTTCGAGCACCAGCTGCGGAGCCCCCGCGGTGACGGGGAGGTCCCTGATCACCGCGAGGCGCGATGCCACCGCCTCTGCACGGCGCGCGCTCAGGGCATCGAGGCCACGCAGCGCGAGGAGACAGGCGACCGTTACGAGCAACGCCGCGCCGCCCAGGATCAGCAGGCTCGTGTCGAGCGACGTCGCGTCGATGAGCACGGGCGCGAGCAGGGCGCCGACGACCATTGCCAGCACCGAGAAGGCGTCGAACACGCCCATGACCCGCCCGAGCACCTCCGAAGGGACGATCCGGGCGAGCGTCGTCTCGGCAACCACCTCGCACGCCACCAGGCCGGCGCCGCCGATCAACGTGGCGGCGAGGGCCACTGCGAGCAGGTCGGTCCCCGCGTATACGAGCTGCGTCGCGCAGGCGAGCGCGCCGGTGACGACGACCGCTAGCGCGACCCGGCGGCCCGACGCGAGCCGTCCGTTCACGACGGTGCTCAGCAGCCCGCCCACCCCGAGCGCTGTCAGCAGCACCGCATAGCCCCCGCTGCCGAGGTCGAGCGAACGCTCCGCGTAGACGACGAGCTGAACAGTCTGGGCACCGTAGGTCAGCTCGACCATTGCCACCACGAGGAACAGCGGTAACGCGAACGGCGTGCCCGCCGCTGTCCGCAGGCCGTGAGCGATGTGGGCGAGGGCACCGACGGACACCCTGGCGGGTCCGCCGCGTAGCTCGATGGTCGAGATGAGCAGCGCCGACACTGCGAAGGTCGCTCCGTTGGCCAGGAAGGTCACGAAGTCCGAAGCCACGGCGAGCAGGAGGGCTCCGATTGCGGGGCCGAGCACAGTGCCGAGGTCCTGCACCGTGTGCAGGAGCGCGTTTGCCGCACCGATGCGCGACTCACCGACGAGACGAGGAAGGAAGGCGAGCGCCGCCGGCTTCTCCGCGCAGCCCGCGGCCGACGCCAGCATCGTGAGCGCGATGACGAACACGACGGACCCGTCGAGCGCCACGACCAGCGCAAGAGCGGCCATCAGCAGCATGCGCAGCAGGTCGCCGGCGAGGAGGACGGTGCGCCGCGGATAGCGGTCGGCGATCGCGCCGCCCACGGGGCCGAGCAGGACGTATGGGAGCAGCCGGGCGACCGTGGCGGCGCCGACCCACGCGGCCGACCCGGTGGCGCTGTAGACGTAGCCGAGGAGCGCCGCGTTGTAGAGCCAGTCGCCCAGCTGCGACGCGGCACTCGCGCCGATCAGAGCCCTGGCATCCCGGATCGCGAGGACGCTCCGGTAGGCGGAAGCTGCCCGCACGCGGGGAGCCTAACTCACCCAACCGGGGCCGATCGTACAAATGAGGTTCTGGCCGACGTCAGCTTGGGCTGATCAGAAGCGCATCGTTACCTCTTGGACGCCTCCCTCGGTCTGGACGCGGAGCGAGTAGTCGCCGCTCTTGAAGACGCGCATCATGCGCGAATTGCCGAGCAGTACGTCCGCGGTGAGGCCGCGCGCCCCATGCTCGCGCGCGTACTCGACCAGCCCTGCGTGCAACGTCCCTCCGAGGCCCGCCCCCTGCCAGTCCGGATCCACCATGTACGCCACCTCGGCCAGCCCGGTCGCGGGACTGAGGTAGTAGCAACTGGCGGCCACGATGCGCTCGTGCTCCGACGGCCCGACCACGGCGGCGAAGGCCATCTCCTCCTCGTAGTCGACGCTGCACAGGTGTTGCGCGGCGGTGTCGGTGAGCGAGCTCAGCTTGTGCAGGAAGCGCGTCTCCCGATCCTCCTCGCTGAGTCGGTAGAAGAGGTCCTGCATCGCCCGGGCGTCGCTCGTCCGCGTGGGACGAAGGCACACCTGCCGCCCGTCGCGTAGGCGCACGTCGCGCACCTCTGCGACCGGGTACGCGCAGCGGCTACGCAGCTGCTGCCCTGGTCGCGACGAGGCCTGCCTCCATCGCGGCCTCCAGCAGCTCGCGGCGGACGTCTGGATGGGCGATCTCGATCAGCGCAACCGCACGCTCGGCCAGCGAGCGGCCGAACAGGTAGGCGGTCCCGTACTCCGTGATGACCCAGTGGACGTCCGCCCGCGGAATCGTCACCGCCCCGTCGGCATCCAGGTCGATTGAGATTGCCGACCGGCCCGCAGGAGTGCGCGAGGCGAGACAAACGATCGCCATGCCGCCCGCAGAGGCGAGCGCCCCTCGGTGGAAGGCCGGTCCTGTCGAGACCCCGCCGTAGAGCGAACCGTCAAGACCTTCGGTGGATACCTGTCCCGTCAGGTCGATCGTGAAGGCCTGGGTCACCGACACCATCCGCTCCCTGCTCGCGATGACCGCGGGATCGCAGATGTACTCGATCGGATGGAAGGTGAAGCGGGGATCGCCGTCCACGAGGTCGTAGAGGCGTCTCGAGCCCATCGCCCAGCTCGTCGCGACCGGACCGGTGATGACGCCGGCGGCGACGAGATCGACGATCGGCTCCGTGATGACGTTGGAGTGGATCGCGAGATCGCGCCGGTTGGTCAGGTGGGCCAGCATCTCGTTCGCAACTCGCCCAAGCCCCACCTGAAGCGTCGCGCGATCGTCGATCAGCCGGGCCACGTAGCGGGCGATCTGCTCGGCCACCTCGCCGGCTGGTTCGTGGAGGTACTCCACCACCGGCGTTTCGACCGCAACGAAGCCGCGCGATTCGCTCGACCGGAATGCTGCTGTCGCCGGCCGTGCGCGGCATGGCCGGATTCACCTCCGCGATGACCGTGCGCGCGGCCAGCGCCGCGGCCTTGGTCACGTCCACCGAGATGCCCAAGGCTGCAGGTGCCATCCGGATCGGGTGGCGCAACCTGCACCATCGCGACGTCGAGCGGGATCTGCCCGTTGTTGAACAGTTGGGGGACGTCCCTGAGCGGCGATCGGCACGTACTCCACGAGCCCCGACTCGCGCACGCAGGAACGTCGTGCAGAGCGCGGACGTCTCGCCCGACGTAGAAGACGCGATGCCGGTGCTTTGGGTGGGGCGCCCCACCCGTGGCTGACCCGATCGGTCAGGAAGTGCACCAGGACGACGCCGGGCTGCCCGGCCTGCTCGAGCGCATGCACAAGAGTGCGCGGAGTGGCACAAGCGCTGCCGACGAAGACCCGGTCGCCTGAGCGGACGACCGCGACCGCTTCCGCCGCCGAAACCCGTCGGTCGCGCCAGTCGGCTGCAGTCGTCACATGTTCACGGCCACGTACTTCGTCTCGAGGAACTCCTCCAGGCCCTCCTGGCCGCCCTCGCGGCCGATGCCCGACTGCTTGACGCCGCCGAAGGGTGCTCCCGCGTTCGAAACCATGCCCTGGTTCAGGCCGACCATGCCGGTCTCGAGGCCCTCGCAGACGCGCAGCGCACGCTTGATGTCGCGGGTGAAGACGTACGCGACGAGGCCGTACTCGGTGTCGTTGGCGCGCGCGATCGCGTCCTCCTCGGACTCGAAGCCGCCCACCGGCGCCACCGGTCCGAAGATCTCCTCGTGGAAGACGCGCGCGTCGTCGGGCACGTTGCCGAGGACGGTGGGCGGCACGAAGTAGCCGCGGCCGTCCGGGATCTCGCCGCCGACCACCTTGGTGGCGCCCCTCGAGAGGGCGTCCTCGATCAGCTCCTTGACCTTTTCGCGCGAGGGCTCGTCGATCAGCGGCCCGACGTTCACGTCCGGCTCCGTGCCCCGGCCGAGCTTGAGCGCTCCCATCCGGTCGGCGAGCCGCTGCGTGAACTCCTCGCGCACGGACTCCGCGACGTGGAAGCGGTTGGCCGCAGTGCACGCCTCGCCGATGTTCCGCATCTTCGCGAGCAGGGCGCCCTCGACAGCCTCGTCGAGGTCGGCGTCGTCGAAGATCAGGAAGGGGGCGTTGCCGCCGAGCTCCATCGAGACCTTCAGCACGTTCTTCGCCGACGCCTCGATCAGCCTGCGGCCGACCTCGGTCGATCCGGTGAACGACAGCTTGCGCAGTCGCTGGTCCTCGATCAGCGGCCCCGTGGTCGGGCCGGACTTCGCCGTCGTGATGATGTTGACGACGCCGCCCGGGAGGCCGGCCTCCTCGAGGATCTGCGCCATCGCCAGCATCGACAGCGGGGTCTGCTGCGCCGGCTTGATCACCGAGGTGCAGCCGGCCGCAAGCGCCGGGCCAACCTTGCGCGTGCCCATCGCCATCGGGAAGTTCCAGGGCGTGATCATCAGCGACGGGCCGACCGGCTGTTTCATCACCAGCACGCGGCTCGTGGCGTTCGCGAACTGCTTGTAGTTGCCGTCGATGCGAAGGGCCTCGCCCGAGAACCAGCGGAAGAAGTCGGCCGCGTAGGTGATCTCGGCCTTCGACTCGGCCACCGGCTTCCCCATCTCGAGGGTCATCAGCGTGCCGAGCTCCTCGGTGCGCTCGACCATCAGCTCGAATGCCTTCCAGAGGATCCCCGCACGGTCGTTGGCCGGGGTGGCCGCCCACTCTGCCTGCGCCTCGACCGCCGCGTCGAGCGCCGCCATGGCGTCCTCGGGGGAGGCGTCGGCGACCGCGGCGATCGGCTCCTCGGTGGCCGGGTCGATCACGTCGAGCGTCGCCGAGCCGCTCGCGTCGCGCCACTCGCCACCTATGTAGAGGCGCTTCTCAACCTTGTCGACGACCTGCTGTTCCTGGGTTGCGATGCTCATGTGGCAACGGTCTCCGTTCCTAGTTCCTCAGAGATTGCGACGTCCAGCGAGTAGTCGATCGGCAGCACGATCACCGACGGGACGTCGAGCGTGAGTGCGTGCTGCAGGTGCGCCCCGAAGTCCTCCGGCGCCTCGCAACGCCAGCCGGGCATCCCGAAGCCCTCGGCGAGCTTCACGAAGTCGGGGTTCGTGAAGTCGGTGCCGAAATGGGTGCCGAAGCGCTTCTCCTGCTTCCAGACGATCGAGCCGTACTGGCGGTTCTCCCAGATCACGTTCACGAACGGCGTGCCGAGGCGAACCGCGGTCTCGAGCTCCTGGCAGTTCATGAGGAAGCCGCCGTCCCCGTTGACGGTCACGACGCGGCGCGCCGGGTGCACGAGCTTGGCGGCGATGGCAGCCGGCACGGCGAAGCCCATTCCGGCGAGCCCGTTCGCGATCAGCACCGTGTTCGGCTCGTAGGCCGGGAACATGCGCCCGATCCAGAGCTTGTGCAGGCCGACATCCGAGATCAGGATGTCGTCGCGCGCGAGCGCCTGGCGGATCTCCCAGAGCGCGCGCGGCGGTTGCATCGGGAACGAGTCGTCGTCCCTTGCCTGCTCGAAGCGCCCGAGCACGACCTCGCGCAGCTTCGCCGAGCCGCCCTGGTGCGGCACGTGCCGGCACTCCTCGCCGAGCCGCGCGAGCACGTGGTAGATGTCGCCGACGAGCTCGACTTCGGGCATGAAGTAGGCGTCCGTCTCGGCCGGCTCCGAGTCGATGCAGATCACGCGCTTGTCGCGCTTCGGGTTCCAGGTCTCGGGCGACTGCTCGACGAGGTCGTAGCCGATCGCGAGGACCAGGTCGGCCTCGCCGAAGCCGGCCATGTCGTAGTCGCCCGCCTGCAGGCCGACCGAGCCGAGCGCGTGCGAGCTGTCGGGCGGCAGCAGGCCCTTGCCCATGAACGTCTCGGCGACCGGGATGCCGGTGGCGCGCACGAACTCGCGCAGCGCGGGCGCGGCGTTGGCGCGCACGACGCCGTTGCCTGCGAGCGCCACGGGCCGTACGGCGCCGCGGATCAGCTCGGCCGCCTCGAGGAGCTCGCGCGCGGCGGGCTCGGAATGGACGGGGCGCCGGCGCGGCAGCGGCTCGGCGTCGACCTGCGCGGCCATCACGTCCTCGGGCAGCTCGATGTGCGTCGCGCCGGGCTTCTCGCCCTCGGCGAGCTTGAACGCCTTGCGGACGACCTCGGGGATGATCGCGGCGTCTGAGAGCCGCGCGTTCCACTTCGTGATCGGGCGCATCACCCGCAGGAGGTCGATGTACTGGTGCGACTCCTTGTGCATGCGCTCGAGGTCGCCCTGGCCGGTCAGCGCGACGAGCGGCGCGCGGTCGAGGTAGGCGTCCGCGACCGCGGTCACGAGGTTGAGGGCACCGGGGCCGAGCGTGCCCAGGCAGACGCCGGCGTGGCCGGTGAGACGACCGTAGACGTCCGCCATATAGGCGCCGCCCTGCTCGTGACGGACCGGCACGAACTCGATCGACGAGCGCGAGAGCGACTCGTTCAGGTCGAGGGTCTCTTCGCCTGGAATGCCGAAGACGTGCCTCACGCCCTCGGCCTCGAGGCATTCGACGAAGACGTCGCTGGCTTTCCGCTCTGCCACCCCCGGAGCGTACCCAGCCCCGGTAACTTGATTCCGTGCCTCCTGTGGCTCGCTACGCGAAGAGCGGCGACCTCCACATCGCCTACATCGTCGAGGGCGACGGTCCCATCGACCTGATGTGGATCCCGCCCTGGATCTCGCAGGTCGAGTACCTCTGGTCTGAGCGCTCACTCATGCGCGTGATGCGCCGGCTCACGACCTTCGCGCGCCTGATCACGTTCGACCGGCGCGGCTCGGGCCTGTCGGATCCGTTCTTCGGTGCGCCCACGCTCGAGGAGCAGATGGACGACCTGCTCGGCGTGATGGACGCCGCCGGTTCCGAGCGCGTGGCGCTGTTCGGAACGCTCGAGGGCGGACCGATGGCGATGCTGTTCGCGGCCACCTACCCCGAGCGGGTCAGCGCGCTCGTCCTCTACGCCGCCTTCGCACGCGCCACCTGGGCGCCCGGCTATGAGTTCGCCTGGCCGGCCGAGGTCCGCACCCAGAAGATGGAGGAGCAGGTCGAGCGCTGGGGCGAGGGCCACGTCGTGGCCGGCGTCGCGCCCAGCGAGGTGAGCGATCCGAGCTTCATGGAGTGGGCCGGGCGGCTCGAACGGCTCGCGGCCTCGCCCGCCACCATCCGCAGAATGCTCGCCCTGATCGGCGAGTTCGACGTGCGCGACGTGCTGCCCTCGATCCGCGTCCCGACGCTCGTGATGCATCGCCGCGACGACTCGTTCATCAACATCGAGCACTCCCGCTACATCGCTAGCCAGATCCCCGACGCCCGCTTCGTGGAGCTCGAGGGCGGCGACAACATGTTCTCGCTCGGCGAGAGCGACGTCCTGCTCGGGGAGGTCGAGGAGCACCTGACCGGGCGTGCGCCACGAGCACGAGCCGGACCGGATGCTCGCGACGGTGCTGTTCACCGACATCTGCGACTCGACGAGCCGCGCCGCCGAGCTCGGCGATCGCGGCTGGCGCTCGCTGCTCGAGCGCCACGACGCGCTCTTCCGGCACGCACTCGAGCGCCACCGCGGCCGCGAGGTCAAGCGCACCGGCGACGGCTTCCTCGCCACCTTCGACGGACCGGCCCGCGCGATCCGCTGCGCGGCGTCGGTGGCCGAGGCGATGGACTCGCTCGGCATCCAGGTGCGGGCCGGGCTCCACACCGGTGAGCTCGAGGTGATGGACGGTGACCTCGGCGGGCTGGCCGTGCACATCGCCGCACGGGTGTTGGATCGGGCATCGCCGAGGGAGGTGCTCGTCTCGGGGACCGTGAAGGACCTGGTCGTCGGATCCGGAATCGAGTTCGATGACAGGGGAGCGCATGAGCTCCGCGGCGTGCCCGGCGAGTGGCGCCTGTACGCGGTTTCGTGAGTCCGGGCGCTACCTTGGCCCGTATAGCGCGTTAGAGGACTCGTGCGCCGACTCATCGTCCTGACAGCTCTCGCAGCGCTTCTGCTCGCCGTGCCCGCCGGCGCGGACGCCGCCGTGCGCCACGTCCTGAAGGGCGCGGGCTTCGGCCACGGCATCGGCATGAGCCAGTACGGCGCCTATGGCTACGCCCTCGAGGGAAGCACCTATAGGGGGATCCTCAGCCACTACTACGAGGGCACACAGCTCGAGTCCGCGCCGGGGCGACCGGTGCGCGTGCTGCTGCAGCCGAGCGACCCGTACATCCGCTTCCGCGGTGCCACGAGCGCGGGCGGCGAGGCGCTGCGGAAGGGCACGACCTACATCGCCCGCCGCTCCGGCTCCGGCATCGTGCTGCGGACGAGCGGCGGCCGGCGCGTGGGCCGCTCCCCCGGCCCTCTGAGCGTCAGCGCGGGCGGCAGCGAGCCGATCCGCCTGCTCGGCCCCGCCCTCAACTCGATCAGCGACGGCCTCTACCGCGGCGCGATCGAGATCCGTCCCGATGTCGGCGGCGTCACCGCGATCAACGTGATCGACCTCGATCCGTACGTGAAGGGCGTCGTCGCGGGCGAGATGCCGAGCTCGTGGCCGCTCGAGGCACTCAAGGTTCAGTCCGTGGCGGCGCGCACGTACGCGCTCGCCACGCGCAAGACGACGGGCACGTTCGACCAGTACCCCGACACGCGCTCTCAGGTCTACAAGGGCGTCGTCGGCGAGAGCGTGCGCTCGAACGCGGCGGTCGACCAGACCAAGGGACAGATCCTCACCTACAGCGGCCAGCCGGCCGTGACCTACTACTTCTCCACCTCGGGCGGGCACACCGAGAACATCGAGTTCTCGTTCGTCGGCGCGCTGTCGAAGCCGTGGCTCGTCGGGGTGCCCGACCCGTACGACTACCACTCGCCCTACCACCGCTGGCAGCGACCGTTCTCGGCGGCGTCGCTCGACTCGGCGCTCGGGGCTCCCGGGCGCTTCAAGGAGCTGAAGGTCCTGCAGCGCGGCGTGTCGCCGCGCGTCGTGCGCGCCCGCGTCGTCGGCACTAGCGGGTCGCGGACGGTCACCGGTCCGCAGGTGCGCGCGGCGCTCGGCCTGCCCGACACCTGGTTCACGGACGTGCGCGTGCGGAGCTCCGCGGTGCGGCAGCGCTCGGCCCGCCCCTCGAGCTGGGGTCCGCCGCCGGCGCGAACGCTCGCCCTCGCCGGCGACTTCCGGCCCGCCCCGCGCACCCGCAAGCTCGCCGTGCAGCGCAGGACCGCCTCGGGTTGGCGCACCGTCGCGCGTGTGCGCGCCCACCGGCACGGGCGCTACCGCGCAGCGGTCGGCGCTGCCGGCGTGTTCCGGGTGAAGGGCGGCTCGGTCGCCGGCCCGGCCGTGCGCGTGCGGTGAGTCTGCGGCTGCTGCCGGCGGCACTCCTCCTGGCTCTCTTCAGCGGGGTCGCGGGCGACGCCCCCGCTCAGGAGCCGCCATTCGCGCTCAGTGCCGATACACGTGAGCGGGGCTACATCGACCTGCGCCTGCGCTCCGCCCCCGGCGTGCAGGTGACGATCACGGAGGGCGCTCGGCAACTTGCGCAGGTGACGCCCACGGAGTCGTCGACGAGCCTGCGCCGCGTGGCGACGTGGCTCTGTGACCGCCGTGCGCGGACCTTCACGGCGACGAGCGCCGACGGCCAGGCGACGAGCGCCGAGGTGCGCACGCCGTCGTGCGCGCGCCGGCTCGCCGTCGAGGCGCCCCGCCGCGCCCGCAGCGGCCGCTCGGTGCAGCTGCGGCTCGTCGACCGCTGGCGCATCGGCGGTCTCGCGGCGCGGCTCTGCGTCGAGCCGCCGGGGGGTCCCGCCGACTGCCGCCGCGAGCGGGTCGGCCGCCGCGGTGAGACGGCGCGCTTCCGGGCGCTGCGGCCGGGCGGCTGGCGGGTCGAGGCGAGCACCCCCTACGGGCGCGCCGAGCGCATCGTGCGGGCACGCAAACCGGGCGGCGGGCTGAGCCTGCTCGCCACGGGCGACTCGATGATCCAGATCATCGACGGCTACCTGAAGGCGCGGCTCGGGCCGCGGGGCGTCCGCGTGCGCAGCGACGCCCACATCAGCACGGGGATCTCGAAGCCGTCGCTCCTCGACTGGCCGGCGCAGGCGCGCCGCCAGGCCGCGAGCAAGCCCGACGTCGTCGTGATGTTCCTGGGCGCGAACGACGGCTTCCCGATGGGGGACGCGGCCTGCTGCAACAACGAGGCCTGGATCGCCGAGTACGCCCGCCGGGCCGGCAGGATGATGGCCAGCTATGGCCGCGGTGGGCGCACGCGTGTGTACTGGCTGCTGCTGCCGACGCCGCGCGGAGGCTTCTTCCGCGAGACCTTCCCCGCCGTCAACGCCGGCATCCGGCGCGCTGCCGAACGGGCGCGCCGCGACGTGCGGGTGATCGACCTGGTCGAGGTGTTCACGCCCGGCGGGCGCTACCGCGACTCGATGCCCGTCGGCGGCCGCCTGCGGCGCGTGCGCCAGGGCGACGGCGTCCACCTGAACACGACCGGGGCATCTGTCGCTGCCAGCGTGATCATCCGGACGCTGCGGCGGGAGCGGATCCTGCGCTGACGGCCGAGGGCCCCGGCACCCCGCCGCCCGGCGGCGGGCCCGAGGGCGGCTCCGGGTCCGACGGGGCCGGCGCGGCGGTCAGGGCGCCCCGGATCAGGCGCGCCATCGCACGCGCGCCCTTCGGAGTCAGGTGCAGCCCGTCGCTGTAGAACCAATCGCTGTGGCCGCTGCTGCTCCTGACCCAGTCGATCAAGCGCACGCGGTTCGGCCAGCGCCGGCCCGCCTCCCGCATCACAGCCTGGTCGGAGCTCTGCACGCCGCCCACCTCGCGCGGGGTGACGAGGCCGAGGACGCGTTCGCGCCCGACGATGCGCAGCGCCTGGCGGACCTGATCGAGCGTGACCGTCCAGTTGGTGCCGAGCCCGACCGCGACGAAGCGAGGCAGCGATTGCTTCCGCGCTCGCAGCACACTGAGCCCCTCGCTCATCTGCCGGCAGCCGCGCACGTCGACTTCGAAGCCGCGCGCCCGGAGCGGGTCGAAGGCACCCAACATGATCGAGTCGCCGACTGCCAGCGGCGGTGGCCTGAAGGGCGAGTTGGCCGTGGGGACCCCGCGCACCACACCGCCGCAGGCCGCCTGCGCCGCCGGAGCGAGCACGAGCGCGGCCGCGAGCGCCCCTAAGATCGCCCCCGTCCGCAGTGGTTTTCCCCTCTTACGAGTTCGCATTCTTCTTCCCGGTGGTGCTCGCCCTCTCCTGGGCGCTGATGCCGTATCCGCGTGTTTGGAAGCCGTTCATCCTCGCTTCGAGCTACCTGTTCTACGCAGCGGCGAGCCCACGCTACGCACTTCTCCTCGCCGGCGTCACCCTCGCGAACCAGGCCGGCGCGCTGCTCGTCGAACGCAGCGAGGACGAGAAGCGCCGCCGCCTGATCATGGCAGCCACGGTCGCCGTCGACCTGGGTGTCCTCGGGCTGTTCAAGTACTACGGCTTCTTCGCCGGGGAGATCGGGTCGTTCCTGGATTCGCTCGGGCTCGGCATGCCCCTGCCGCTGCTCACACTGGCGCTGCCGATCGGGCTGTCGTTCATCACTTTCCAGGCGATCTCGTACGTGGTCGACGTCAAGCGCGGCCTGCTCAAGCCGGCGTCGACGCTCGACTTCGCGCTCTACCTGTCGTTCTTCCCGCATGTGGTGGCCGGGCCGATCGTGCGGGCCCGCGAGTTCATCCCGCAGCTGGCGAGCCCGCGCAATCCGCGGGACGTGGCGGTCGGCGCCGGCGTCGTCCTGATCGCGATCGGCCTGATCAAGAAGGTCGCGCTGGCCGACTACCTGGCGCGCGAGATCGTGGACCCGGTGTTCGGCGTGCCGGAGGCGTACGCGGCGCCTGACGTGGCGCTCGCCGCCTACGCCTACGCGGCGCAGATCTACTGCGACTTCTCCGGCTACACCGACATCGCGATCGGCGTGGCGCTGCTGATGGGCTTCGTCTTCCCGCAGAACTTCAACAACCCCTACCGCGCGCTCAGCTTCCGCGACTTCTGGCGGCGCTGGCACATGACGCTCTCGCGCTTCCTGCGCGACTTCCTCTACATCCCGCTCGGCGGCAACCGGCACGGGAAGCTCCAGACCTACCGCAACCTGATGATCACGATGGTGCTCGGCGGGCTCTGGCACGGCGCCGCCTGGGGTTTCATCCTGTGGGGCACGCTGCACGGCACGGCGCTCGTGGTCGAGCACGCGTTGCGCGACCGCGGCGTGCGCAGGCCGCCGGCCTGGCTCGCGTGGCTGATCGTCTTCAACGTCGTCGTGTTCGGCTGGATCCTGTTCCGTGCGGAGAGCCTCGAGCTCGCGGCGACGTTCATCGGCCAGCTCTTCGTGCCGGGGCCGGCGACCCTGTGGAGCGCGGTGACCGTCGGCGCCGTGCTGGTCGTGGTCGGCTTCCAGCTGCTGCCGCCGGACCCGCTCGACCGGCTGCGCGTGCGGCTCGCGGGCCTGTCCGCCCCGGCGCTCGGCCTCGGGCTCGCGATTGTGGTGGCGATCGTCGGCGCTACGGTCCCCAGCCAGGGCGTTCCCCCGTTCATCTACTTCCAGTTCTGACGTGACCGAGCCCTACTACCCCACCAGCTCCGAGCCGCCGGTACCGCCCACGCCGAAGGGCCGGCGCCTGACCGCCCGCCACGCGGTCATCGTCGTCTTCATCGCGGCGCTGCTGCTGGTGCTGTTCGAGGGCTCGTCGATCCGCTCGGCCGGCGAGGAGATGGACCCGGGGCTGGAGCGCGAGCTCGTGCTCGCCATCGGGGAGCCTGCCGGCTGGCTCGCCGACCGGATCCCCTTCGACGAGTGGACCGACGACGCGCTCGCCGTGCTCGAGGACGAGGAGGCGGGCAGCGCCGGCGCCTTCGACGCGGCCGGGCCCGCCGCCGGCGGGCGCGGCGTTCCGCCTGTGCCTCCGACCTCGTTCGCGCCCGAGCAGCTCGGTGAGCAGCCGGCCCCGGCCGGCGAGCTGAACAAGCTGCTCGTGACGGGCGACTCGCTTGCGATGCCGCTCGACGTGGAGCTCGCCCGCCGGCTCGCCGACACCGACCCCGACGTCGACGTCGAGCGCGACCCGCACGTGGGCACCGGCATCTCGAAGACCGGGCTGCTCGACTGGGGCAGGCTCTCGACCGAGCAGGCCGCCGGCGACCCCGATGCCGTGGTCGTCTTCATCGGCGCCAACGAGGGCTTCGAGCTGCCGCGGCCGGGCGGGGGCGATATCGAGTGCTGCGGCGCCGAGTGGGCCGCAGCGTTCGCCTATCGCGTGCGGCGCATGATGAACACGTACCGGCGCGGCGGCCGCGCGCGGGTTTACTGGCTGACCCTGCCGGCGCCGCGCGACCGCGACCGCCAGGAGATCGCCCGCGCCGTCAACGCCGCCATCGCGGTCGGCGCACAGCCCTACCGCTCACAGGTGCGCGTGCTCGACATGGAGGAGATCTTCACGCCGGGCGGCGACTACCGCGACGCCATGGAGATCGACGGCCGCCGCCAGATCGTGCGCGAGCCCGACGGCATCCACCTGAACGGCCGCGGCGCGGGCATCGCCGCGGACGCGGTGCTCGAGGCGATCCGGCAGGACTTCCCGGAGTAGGGGTTTCGCCGACGCCTTCTCCGCCAGCCGGGCTGGGAAGGGTGGATGACAGCTGCTTTGGCGGCTATAGGCCCACAAAGTCAGGACGGCTCGGCCTTGGCGGAGACTCGCAGCCGCACAATCTTCGATCCCTCCCCCTTCCCCAGCCCATACACGAGACCGTCCCGGCGCCCACTACCGAGCTACGGCTCCACGAACGTCTCGAACCCGCCGTAGCGCATCGCGCTCATGTCGGCGAGCTCCTCGGCCTCGGTCATCGCGACCACGCGCGGATCCTTCATCACCTTCTCCATCACTTCGTCGCGGTGCTCGCGTGAGTCGAACTCGACGACGGCCGCGGTCATCGTCAGGCCGTCCCCGGCGGAGAAGCCCTCCCCGACGTCGTCCGCGCGGAACTCGCGATAGGCGCAGGCCGCCGTACTCCTTGACGATCGCGCCGAAGGTCGTCGGCCGCTCGCTGTACTCGCCCAGCCGCGTCGGTCCGGACCGGCAGCAGTGTAGATGTCGACGTAACCGGCTCCCATGTCGTCCTCCGTGGTCGTGGTCTGGAACTCCAGACCGGCCGCGACCTCGAAAGTCATCGAGACCGCTTCGGTCGAGGCGCGTCATGTGCCTTACGCCGAGCTGGTACATGTCGCGCAGGAAGGCGGCGATCGCCTCCAGCTCGCGCTCGTCGCGGCCGTCGAGCACGCCGAGTGCGTCCTGCTCGAGCGTGCCGTACTGCTTCGCGACTTGCTGCGCACCCGGAGCCATCTCCACGAGGACGCGCCGTCGGTCGCTCGGGTCCGGGCGGCGGCGCGCGACGCCGCTCCGCTCGAGCCGGTCGATCAGGCCGGTCACGGCCGCCGGGCTCAGCCCCGTCAGCTCACCCAGGCGGCCGGCGCTGAGCGGGCCGTGCTGCTGGATCGCGCCCAGCACCTCGAGGTCGGTGGGGCTCAGCCCGACGCTCTTCGCGATCGCCGCGCTCATCACAACCGACTGGCCCGTCATCTCCCGCAGGAGCTCGAGCACCTCTCTGGGGCTTGACATCGCTCTTCCCATTCCCTACGCTGCGCCGAAATATTCGGTAGTGCGAAATATTTACCCGGCCGAAGGACATGGATCATGACACAGCCAAGAGACACCACCACCGCTGCCGTCCGCGAGCCGGCGTACGTCCTCCAGCCCCGATGATCGTCGTGAGGAGAGGTGAGCTTCCCGTGACCGAGTTCGCTCGCGAGTTCGAGGGCGTGCAGCACGGCGGCGTCGAGCTGTCGCTCGTCCTGACGGAGGCGAAGCCGGGCGAGGGCCCGGCCCTCCACGCGCACCCCTACGACGAGGTGCACGTGGTCCACGAGGGCAAGGCCGCGTTCGCCGGCGGCGGCTCGCGCGGCGTCCTCTGCGCCGGCGACATCCTCGTCATCCCCGCAGGCGTGCCGCACCGCTTCGAGAACTGCGGGCGCGGCACGCTCCGAGAGCTCGGCATCCACCTGAGCCCGCGCTTCGTCACCAACTGGCTGACGGCGCCGCGGCGCCGTGCCGGCTAGATGAACTGCGTGTACGTGTGCTTGACGGTCTTGCCGCCCTTGGTGCAGGTCACCCGTGAGTCGTAGGACTGGCTCGACTTGTTGAAGCGCGACTCGCTGCAGCGATAGCCCGAGACACGGCTGCACTTGCCGGACTTGCCCTGACGGCAGGCGTGGAACGAGCGAATCAAGCTGCGGGCGCTGCGGCACGACGTGCCGCTCGCCTTGATGCTGAGCACGTAGGTCGTTCCGTACGAGCGGCTGTCCCCGACCGAGCAGGTCTTCGACGCCGTGGCGGGCGCGTCAGCGACGGCGGGAGGTGCGAACGCGGCGCACGCGGCCAGGACGGCGAGCGGGGCGCTGCGACGGACGATGCGAGACATGACGAGCGAGATCCTCCAGGCTCCGACGGTGGTGGCCCGGCGTAAGGTAGCGCGCCCTGGGTCGGGTCGGCGAAGATGCGCCGATGACGGCCCTGACCGCCGCTCGCCCCTTCGCCAGTCGCTTCAGGGCGTGAACCGGAAGGTCACCACGTCGCCGTCCTGCATCACGTAGTCGCGACCCTCGACGCGCTGCAGCGCGCGCTCGCGCGCGGCGTTGTAGCCGCCCGCCTCGACGAGTGCATCCCAGGGCGTGACCTCGGCCGCGACGAAGCCCTTCTCCATGTCCGTGTGGACGGCGCCGGCGGCCTGGCGCGCGCGCGTGCCGCGCGGAATCGCGCGGGCGCGCGCCTCCTTGTCCTGGCCCGCGGTGAAGAACTGGATCAGGTCGAGCAGGGCGAAGGCCTCGCGCACGACGGTCTCGAGCCCCGACTCGGCGACGCCGAGCTCGTCCCGCATGGCGTCGGCCTCATCGTCCTCGAGCTCCGACAGCTCGGAGTCGAGCCGTGCGCTCACTGCGGCCGCCCGCGCGTCGCGCTGCGCCGCGTGCTCGACCAGCGCGGCCGGCGGCTCGAGCGGCTCGCCCTCGCCCACGTTCGCCACGTACAGCATCGGTTTCGCGGTGAGCGCCTGCAGGCGCACCCCGGCGCCCGGGGCATCGTCGGGCTCGGGCACGGTGCGCACGGTCCGGCCGGCGCGCAGCGCCTCGACCACCTCGCGCAGCCAGCGCTCCTCGGCAAGCGCCACCTTGTCGAGCGACTTGGCCTGCTTGGAGACCCGCTCGAGACGGCGCTCGGCCTGCTCCAGATCGGCGTACAGCAGCTCGGTATCGATCGTCTCGACGTCCGCGAGCGGGTCGACGCGGCCGTCGGGATGGACGACGCTCGGGTCGTCGTGCACGCGCACCACGTGCAGGATCGCGTCCGTCTCGCGGATGTTGGCCAGGAACTGGTTGCCGAGGCCCTCGCCCTGGTGCGCACCGCGCACGAGCCCGGCGATGTCGTGGAACTCGATCGTCTCGTGCACGACCGGGCGGGCGCCGACGGTCTCGGCCACCTTGTCGAGGCGCTCGTCCGGCACACCGACGACCGCGACGTTCGGCTCGACGGTCGTGAAGGGGTAGTTGGCCGCCTGCGCCCCGGCGCGTGTGAGCGCGTTGAAGAGCGAGGACTTGCCCGCGTTCGGCAGTCCGACGATCCCGACCTTCACGGCGTGAGCAGCCTCCCAAGCGCATCACCGAGCAGCGCGCCGGCCACGACGTCGGTCGGGTAGTGCACGCCGAGATAGGGACGCGAGACGGCCATGGCCACGGCGAGACCGTAGAGCGGCCCCGCCGGCAGCGCCTGCGACAGCGCGCGTGAGCCCGCGAACGATGTCGAGGCGTGTGCGGATGGGTAGGAGCGGCCCGAGATCACCGGTGCCGGCGCCGGCAGGTCTGAGCGCCGGGCGAGAGCGGCGTACGAGCCGCTTGCGCCGAGGTTCCGCACGTGGCTCGTCGACGCGGCCGGCTAGAAGCCGACCTTCTCTTGACGCCGTGACGGCCCGTAACGTCGCGGTCGCTGTAGTTCGCGGTTTGCAGGGATTTCGGGTGCGCGCATGCGTTCTTGGTGCCGGCCTGTGACGCCCCGTTGTGGCGCGTTCGTTGGCAAACCGTTAGCACATGCCGCCGTCACCACGGCGTCGCGTTCCGGCGGGGCGTTCGCCGTTGGTAGGGGGTACCTCCGCCGCCTGGATGCGCGGGTCGCACCCCGCCGCGCGGCCTGAATGGCGGGGACTGGGCGCGCTGCGACCGTTTCTTGACACGCGGCAGAACCGCCCCGACGATGCGCCGGGAGGAGGAGTCTCGGCGCGGAGCCCGGGCTCGACACGAGAAATGGAGGTACGCACCATGCGCGTCCTATTCAGGCGCGGGCGTCCATCGCCTGCCATGGCGGTGGCATTCGTTGCACTGCTCGCGGCGCTCTCCGGCACGGCCGTCGCCCTGCCCGGCAGCAACACCGTCGACTCGGGCGACCTAAAGCGAGGTGCCGTGAAGAACTCGGACATCGCGCGGGCGGCGGTGACCGGATCGAAGATCCAGAACGGCGCCATCACCGGGTCCAAGATCGGGAACGGGACGATCACGGGCGCGAAGCTGGCCAACGACACCGTTACCGGGGCGCTGATCAACGAGAGCACGCTGGGGACGGTCCCGCGCGCCGATCGCGCGAACACCGCCGGCACGGCCGATCGCGCGAACACGGCCGGGACGGCCGAGCACGCGAACACGGCCAGCACGGCCGGGGACGCGAACACAGTTGGCGGGCACGCGGCCAACAGCCTCGTGCGAGTCGCGTCTGCGGGCGCCGACGGCGATCGCCCTGGTCGGCGAGAGTGGCACCGCGCTCTCCACCGCGATCGCGGCGCCCAGCGCCGGGCTTCCTGGTCATCAACGCGGGCTCCGATGTCAGCAAGTGCCGCCGGCTGACGTTGGGTGGACTGCTCCATCGAGGTCGACGGGGCCGAGTCGCTGCCGTCCGCGCGAACCATCTCGCTCCGGAGCCGATAACACGGAACAGGACTGCACGACCGAGACGGTCGTCCAGGTAGGCTGCCGGGGACCACAGCGTCGACTTCGAATATGCCGACGTCGACCCCGGCGACGACTGTCGGCGCGTCCTCGCTGCAGGTGCTGTTCGTGCCGTTCGGGGCGACGGGGGAGCTGCCCTAGGCCGAGTCGTCTTGGGCGGACGCCGAGGGGGCCGCGCTGGACGTGGCCCCCTCGCCCTCAGGCCCGACTTGTCGCTGGCCTCGAGCGGGGCGTCAGGGTGCCGGAACGCTAGAAGCCGACCTTCTGGTCCTCGGTGTCGAGCCGCACGTAGACGACCTGGGCGAGGTCGATCGCGACCTGCGAGTCGGCCGTCTCGAGCTCGTGCCAGCGCTCCGAGCTCGAGTCCTCGAGCGCCTTGCGCAGGCCGTCCCAGGCCTCCTGCTTCACGCGGCAGGGCAGCACCTGGCCGCCCTTGAAGCCGATGTCGATACGTCGTGCTGGTTCAGCCATCAGTGGGCCTCCGCGGCCTCGACCAGCTCCGTCAGCACGCCGCCGGTCGACTTCGGGTGCAGGAACGCCACGCGGCTGCCGCGGATACCCGCGCGCGGCTGCTCGTCGATCAGCCGCAGCCCGGCTGAGCGCACGAACTCGAGCGCCCGCGCGATGTCGTCGGTCGCGTAGGCCACGTGGTGAAGACCGGGACCGTTCCGCGCAAGGAAGCGGCCCACGGCGGTGTCCGGGCCGAGCGGGCGCAGCAACTCGACGTGGTTCTCGCCCACGCCCAACAGGATCGCCTCGACGCCCTGCGACTCGACCGTCTCGCGGTGCTGCAGCTCGAGGCCAAGCCGATCGCGGTAGAGCACTACCGCCTCGTCGAGGTCCTCCACCGCCACTCCGATGTGGTCTATCCGCCCGAACACGGCCGATGAGGCTACAACCCCGCGCATGGTCAACATCGAGGATCCGAAATACGACGAGCTGCGCGGGAACGATGGCTTTCGATGCAAGCGCGCCCGCATCAGCCGTCAGGTGGGTGCCGAGCGCCTCGGCGTCAGCATGTGGGAGGTCCCGCCGGGCGAGGCCGCCTACCCCTACCACGCCCATCTCACCGAGGAGGAGCTCGTGATCGTGCTCGACGGCAGGCCGAGCCTGCGCACGCCCTCGGGCTGGCGAGAGCTCGAGCAGGGCGAGGTGGTCTCGTTCCTGCGCGGTGAGCAGGGCGCCCATCAGATCGTCAACCGAACGGATGCCAACGTCCGCTTCCTGGCGTTCTCGACCCACGGGGAACCCGACGTCGTCCTGCAACCCGACTCGGGGAAGGTGGGCGCGTTCGAGCGCCTGCCCGCGGGCGGAGGCATGCGCCTCTGGTTCCGGCGTGAGGATGAGGTCGGCTACTACGACGGCGAGTCGGCGCCGGCCTGATCCGGCACGACGAGCCGGAACGCCTCGCGCTCGACGCGACACTCGACGACCGGCCCGGCTGGGATCAGCTCGCCGTCCACGTTGAGCGTCGTGACCTGCTCGAGCTCGAGCTCGACCACCGCGGCCGGCACGTGGCGCACGCCGGCCTGGGCAGTCAGGCGGCGGGTGCGCAGGCCATACGCGTAGCCCACCAGCCGGAGCCGCGAACCGGCCTCGAGCACGGCCACGTCGAGGAGCCCGTCGCGTGCGTCTGCGACCTCGAGCTGAGAGCCGGCGCCGAACGAGCCGGTCCCCGCCACGGTCACCTGCCATGCCCGGCCCTCGAACACCCGCACTCCGTCGGCCGCGACGGCGCAGGCGATCGGGCGCCCGCTGAGACCGGACCAGAGGGCGCCGGCGAAGTAGGCCACCGGCCCCAGCACCCGCTTCATGTCGGTCGCCGCCTCGCCCGCCAGCGAGGCCAGACCGGCGCTGGCGGCGTTCACGAATGGCCGTTGGCCGATCCAGCCCAGGTCGAGCGCGCGGACGTTCGTGCCCAGCGCCGCGAGGCGGGCGGCGGAGTGGGGTCCGGCCGGCAGGCCCTGACCGCGGGCGAAGTCGTTCGCGGTCCCGACCGGGATCACGGCGAGCGGCACGCCTGCGAGCGCGGCTCCTGCAGCGGCGGGCCCGATCGCACCGTCGCCGCTCGCGACCGCTATCCGGTCCGCTCCCGACCTTGCCGCCGCGTCTGCGTCGTCCGGCGCGAACGACGTGACCTCGACCCCGTACTCGCGCAACAGGCCCGCGATCACGTCAGGGTCGCTCCCGGCGCCCGACTTCGGGTTGACGATCAGGGCTATCGACGCAGGGAGGTCCGGCACATGGGGGGTCTTACCCGTCCTGCGGCGACACGTCGAGTCGCTCGGAGGCGGCGACCCGGGCCGCTCCGGGCTCGCGGCGCCGCCCGTCCGGAGCGGGACGGCCGTCGGTGGGCTCGCCGCGGTAGGCGGCTACGAGCCGCTCGATGTCCTCGCGCTCGAGCACCTCGTTCTCGAGCAGCGTGAAAGCGAAGGCCTCGAGCAGCGTGCGGTTCTCAGCGACGACCTTCATCGCGCGCCGGTGTGCCAGGTCGGTGAGGTACTGCTGCTCCTCGTCGATCATGCGGCGCGTGTGGTCGGACATCGAGTAGTCGTCTGACGGCAGCTGCTTCGACTTGAGCTCGGTGCCCATCCCGAACTGGGTGATCATGGAGCGGCTGATGTCGTGCACCTTGCGCAGGTCGTCTGAGGCGCCGGTGGTGATCTGGCCGAAGACGATGTGCTCGGTCACGCGGCCGCCGAGCAGCACGACCATGTAGTCGAGCAGCTCGTCCTTGGTCTTCAGGTAGCGGTCCTCCTCCGGGAGGTTGAGCGTGTAGCCGAGCGCGCGCCCGCGCGGGATGATCGAGATCCGGTGGACCTTCTCCACCGACGGCAGCAGCTCTGAGCAGAGCGCGTGACCTGCCTCGTGGTAGGCCACCACGCGCTTCTCGTGCTCGGTGATCACGCGCCGCGACTGCATGCCCGCGATCACCCGCTCGAGCGCGGACTGGAAGTCCTTCGTGCGGATCGTCGTGCGGTGGTCGCGGCCGGCGAAGATCGCGGCCTCGTTGCAGATGTTGGCCAGGTCGGCGCCCGTGAGGTTGCTCGTCTGGCGGGCGATCAGCTCGAGGTCGACGCCCGGCTCCAGCGGCTTGTTGCGCGTGTGCACGTCGAGGATCGCGCGGCGGCCCTTCAGGTCGGGCGCCGTCACCAGGATCTGGCGGTCGAATCGGCCGGGGCGCAGCAGCGCCGGGTCGAGCTTCTCGAGCAGGTTGGAGGCCGCGATCACGACGACGTTGTCGGCGGAGCCGAAGCCGTCGAGCTCGACCAGCAGCTGGTTGAGGGTCTGGTCCTTCTCACCCGAGATGTCCTTGCCGCGCGTGGCGCCGACCGCGTCCAGCTCGTCGATGAAGACGATCGCCGGCGCCTCCTTGCGCGCCTGTCGGAACAGGCGCCTGATGCGGGCCGCCCCGAGGCCGGCGAACATCTCGACGAACGACGACGCCGACTGGGCGAAGAACTTCGCCTCGGCCTCGTGCGCGGCCGCCTTGGCGAGCAGCGTCTTGCCGGTTCCGGGCGGGCCGTGCAGCAGGATGCCCTTGGGGACCCTGGCGCCAAGCTTGCGGAAGCGCTTCGGGTCGCGCAGGAACTCGACCACCTCGCGCAGCTCGTCCTTGGCCTCGTCGGCCCCGGCCACGTCCTGCCAGCGAACGGAGCTCGACGAGCTCGGCTTGATCTCCTGCGGCTTCGTGCGCGGCAGGTAGCGCAGTGTCATCACGAGGACGACGGCGATCAGCCCCATGAAGATGATCGGCAGCCAGAGGACCGCCCAGTCCTCGATCTTGTCCCAGGTCGATGAGCCGCCCGCCGCCGCGCCGGTGTCCTCCGGCTGGACGCGGAAGCCCTCGGTACCGTCGCTGCTCTCGAAGGTGCTGCCGTCGGCGTCGACGGTCCAGCCCTCGGGCAGCTTTCCGCCGGGCTCGCGCAGGATCGCCTGGAACTGATCGACCGCCTCCTCGCAGCTCATCGCCGCGCTGTCGAGGAGGGTCAGCCGTTGCGGGCCTGGCTCGATCGAGAGGGCCCCGACATTCTGCGCCCGGTCGACCGTCACCGGCACGGTGCACGCGGCCGCGCCGCCGTCCGCGCTCGCCGAGGCGGCGGGCAGGGCTGCGACGGCTGCGGCGGCCCAGAGCAGCGTGAGACGGAGGGTGGACCTCATCCAGGTTTCTCATCGGCCGCGAGGGCCGATTTCATGAGCGCTAGGTCGCCTGCTCGACCCGCAGGATCTCGTCGAGCGCGGCCGCCCCCACCTCGAGCTGCTCGAGGGTCGGCTCGCGGGTGCCCACCGCGCGCTGGATCTCGTGGCCGGGGAGGCGCAGGAGGCGCGTCAGGCGCGAGTCGGGGTTGCGCTCGCCCCAGGCGAACACCTCCACCGCCACCGCCGCGCTGCCGAGGCCAACGGCGGCCTCGGCCGCCGGCCCGCGCAGGCCCGCGCGCCGAGCCGCGACGTTGCCGAGCGCGGCCGCTGCCAGCATCGGGGTGACGAGGTGCGAGCCGCAACGGTCGTGCTCCTTGCGCGCGTCCGCTGCGGCCGCGTCGTCCTCGTATGCCGCGATCGACTTGTGCTCGACGCCGTGGTAGGCCGCGAGATCGCCGCCCCGCAGCGCGAGCAGCGCCGGGGCGAGGCTGATCAGCGCCACGGCGGTCTCGCGCCCCATGTTCGCGACGCGGCCCGGCGGGTCGCCCGCGGCGCGGCGGCGTGCACCGGAGCTGCGGATCGCGTGGCCGCCGAGCGCGGCGGCGCCCATCGCGCCGAGGGTACGGGCGTCCTGCATCGGCAGGCGCGCCTCGGGTAGCGCGCGCTTGACGAGCGGGATCACCGCCATCGCCTCGGCGAGCTTGAGTACGCCGCGCACGCCGGGCACTCCGTCGGCGCGCTTGCCGCCCAGATCCGGCTTGCGGCCGGAGGCCACCTTGATCTCACCGGAGTCGGTGCGCACTGCCGCCGCCCAGTGTGTCGGGCCGTGCACGAGCAGGCCGTTGCGGAGAGCCATGCCGCCCAGGCGCAGCTTCTCCTCGGGTACCGGGGCCGTCATCGAAGCGTCTCCACCATGAGATCAGCGTAGAAGGCGGCGGCGAGACCGAGGTCGGCGACCGGCATGCGCTCGTCCTTCCCGTGCATCAACGGGAACGCCTCGGTCACGTCCATGGCGTTCTGTGGATAGAAGCCATAGGCGACGCAGTCCGGGAACGCCCTGCGCCACCAGTGCGAGTCGGAGAACCCGCTCATGACGACCGGCGCGACCGCGGCCCCAGGGTCCTCGCGCTCTACGAAGCGCCGGATCGAGTCCATCAGCGGCGTATCGGCGGGCGAGCGGTTGCCGACGATCGTCTCCGCGAAGCCGATCTCGAAGCCGTCGGAGCCGAGCGTCTGCTGAAGCGCGGTCCTGACCGCCTCCTCGCCATGCTCGGGCGGGACGCGACAGTCCACCTCGAGGCGCGCGTGCGCGGGCACGACGTTGATCGCCTTCGAGGCGTCGATCATGGTGGGCGTGAGCGTCACGCCCAGCATCGGCTCGATCAGCACGGCCAGCTCCGGGTCGCTCGCCTCGAGCTCCGCGAGGGCGCCGTCCAGGTCGTCCGCGTCCAGACCGAGCGCCGCGAGCAGCGCGCTCGCTTCGGGCGAGGGGATGTGGTCGGGGCGGCGCTCGGCGAGCGCGCTCAGCACGGGCGCCATCTTCACGAGGGCGTTGTCGCCGATCCGCGGCACCGAGGCGTGCCCGGCGCGCCCGCTCGTCGACAGGGTGAAGCGGAAGACCCCCTTCTCGCCGACGCAGACGCCGTAGACGCGGCGGTCGCCGCGACGGAACAGCTCGCCGGCGCCCTCGTTGACGACGAGGTCGGCGCGCACCTGCTCGGGCTGCTCGGCGCATAGCCACTGCGCGCCGTGCCTGGCGCCGCGCTCCTCGTCGCAGGTGAAGACGAGCTTCAGCTCGCCCGCCTCGGGCCGCCAGCCTTCGTCCAGCAGAGCGAGCGTGGCACCCAGCTCGGCGGCCACCTGGCTCTTCATGTCCTTGGCCCCGCGTCCCCAGACGCAGCCGTCGCGCAGCTCGCCCGACCAGGGGTCGAGCTGCCAGTCGTCGGCGTCGGCCGGCACGGTGTCGACGTGACCGAGGAGGCATAGGGCGGCGCCGTCGGCGGGACCTGCGAGGCGGGCGACGAGGTTGGGCCGGCCCGGCACGTCCTCGAGCAGCACGCAGTCGAAGCCCGCCGCCTCGAGCACGCCCTTGAGCCACTCCTGGATCGCTCCCTCGTTGCCCGGCGGGTTGACCGTGTTGAAGCGAATGAGGCGCTGCAGGAGCTCAGTCGTGCGGCGCTCGAGTGCGGCGCGCTCGGGCACGACGGGCAGTCTAAGCAGGCCATAGAGTGGCGCCCGTGCCGACAGCCGCCGGGCTCGCATACCGAGAGGCCGGGCCACCCGATGGACCGGTTGCGCTGCTTCTGCACGGATACCCCGAGTCGTCCTACATGTGGCGCGACGTCCTGCCGGTGCTCGCAGAGGCCGGCTGGCACGCGATCGCGCCGGACCTCGCCGGGATGGGCGACTCGCCGGCCGACCTACCGGGCACCTGGGAGCGTCACGCCGAGTCGGTCGAGCGCCTGCGCTCGGAGCTCGGCATCGAGCGCTGCGTGCCCGTGCTGCACGACTGGGGCGGCCTGATCGGGCTGCGCTGGGCGTGTGAGCAGCCGCAGGCGGTGAGGGCGCTCGTGATCAGCGCGTCGGGGTTCTTCCCGGACGGCAAGTGGCACGGCTTCGCTCAGGCGATGCGCACGCCCGGGCAGGGCGAGGAGTTCGTCGCCGGCGCCACCCGCGAGGCGTTCGGCCTCATGCTCGGTCAGCTCTCGGGCGCGATCGGCGACACGGCAGTCGACGAGTACTGGAAGGCCTTCGGCGACGACGCTCGCCGGCAGGCCCAGCTCGACTTCTACCGCTCGATGGACTTCGAGAAGATCGCCCCGTACGAAGGCAGGCTCGCGGCACTCGGCGTGCCGGTGCTGCTGGTCTTCGGCGGCCAGGACCCGTTCGTGTCGCCCGCCACGGCGCGTCGCTTCGAGCGCGAGCTGCCCGACACCGAACTGGTGCTGATCGACGAGGCGGGGCACTTCGTCTGGGAGGACGCACCGGAACGCTGCGCCCAGGCGCTCACCGCGTTCCTCGCTGCCAGACTCTGAGCATGGAGCGGCTCTTCGATCTGGAGGAATCACCCAGGAAGGGTGGAGCCGCCGATGCCGCGGACCTGCCGCTCGCGGCCCGCATACGGCCCGCGACGCTCGGGGAGTTCGTCGGCCAGGAGCACCTGCTCGAGCGCGGCTCGGCACTGCGCACGGCGATCGAGGAGGGCCGCCCGCACTCGATGATCCTGTACGGGCCGCCCGGCACCGGCAAGACCACGCTCGCGCGCATGCTCGCCGTCAACGCGCGGGCGGCGTTCGAGGAGGAGTCCGCCGTCAAGGCCGGCCGCGCCGAGGTGCGCGAGGTGCTGGCACGCGCCGAACACCGCCGCTCGACGAGCGGCGAGCGCACGATCTTCTTCCTCGACGAGATCCATCGCTTCAACAAGGCGCAGCAGGACACGCTGCTGCCGGCCGTCGAGGACGGGCTGGTGGTGCTCATCGGCGCCACCACCGAGAACCCGTTCTTCGAGGTCAACTCGGCGCTGCTGTCGCGCTGCCGCATCTACGAGCTGCACGCGCTCGAGGACACGCACGTGCTCGAGCTGCTGCGGCGCTCGCTCGCGCATGAGCGCGGCATCCAGGACCCGCCCGGTGTGAAGGACGACGCGCTCGAGTTCCTCGCGGCGCGCGCCGGCGGCGACGCGCGCACGGCGCTCAGCGCGCTCGAGCTCGCGGCCGAGACGGTCGGCCCCGACGGGACCGTCACGCTCGCGGTCGCGGAGGATGCGCTGCAGCGCCGCGCAGTCCTCTACGACAAGCAGGGCGACAAGCACTACGACCTGATCTCGGCCTGGATCAAGTCGACGCGCGGCTCCGACCCCGACGCCTCGCTCCTCTACCTCGCCGGGATGCTCGAGGGCGGCGAGGACCCGCGCTTCATCGCCCGCCGCATGATCGTGCTGGCGAGCGAGGACATCGGCAACGCCGACCCGCGCGCGCTGCAGGTGGCCGTGGCCGCCGCCCAGGCGGTCGAGCACGTGGGGCTGCCGGAGGCGGCCCTCAACCTCGCCCAGGCGGCCGTCTACCTCGCGCTGGCGCCGAAGTCGAATGCCTCCTACGAGGCGATCGGGCGCGCCCGCGAGTGGGTGCGCGAGCACGGCGTGCCGATCCCGCCGCCGCCGCTACAGAGCGCCGCCTACGCCGGCGCGAAGAAGCTCGGCCGCGGGCTCGGCTACGACTACCCGCACTCGCATCCCGAAGGTGTGGCGGAGCAGGAGCTGATGCCCGACGAGGCGATCGGCGAGCGTTTCCTCGAGCTGTCGAGCCACGGTGAGGAGACGGAGCTGCGCGAGCGGCTGGAGCGCATTCGCAGGGCTCGCGGCCGGGACGAGGAATAATCCGCGCGATGGAAGCCGCGGTCAGACCCGTCGACGAGCGCCCGCCCGAGCTCGAATCGTTCAGCCCGCTCGACGAGGCGCGGCTGGGGGCGGTGCCGACGGTGGCACCGCACGAGGTGCAGGCGGTCGTCGACGACGTGGCGAGCGTCCAGCCGTTCTGGGCGCAGCTGCCGCTCGCCGACCGGGCCCGCTACATGCGCCGCGCCGCCCAGGCGATCATCGACCAGCTCGAGGAGCTCGCCGAGCTGCTGAGCCGCGAGCAGGGCAAGGTGGTCAACGAGTCGTACGTGATGGAGCTGCTCCCCACGATCGACTCGCTGCGCTGGCTCGCCGACGCGGGCCCGGGAATCCTCGAGGACGAGCGCGTTCCCCTACCCATCTTCATCAAGCAGAAGCGGGCCCGCTTCACCTACGAGCCGCTCGGCGTCGTCGGCGTGATCGCCCCCTGGAACTACCCCTGGTCGATCCCCTTCGGGGAGGTCGCGATCGCGCTGCTGGCCGGCAACGGGGTCGTCCTCAAGCCCGCCTCGCTCACGCCGCTGATCGGCCAGCGGATCCAGGAGGTCTTCGAGCGCGCGGGAGTCCCCGAGGGGCTCGTGCGCACCGTCCACGGCGGCGGGTGCGGTCGGGCAGGCGCTCGTCGAGTCGACCGTCGCCAAGATCTTCTTCACCGGGTCGGTGGAGGTGGGACGCGGGGTCGGCGAGGAGTGCGCGCGGCGCATGAAGGGCTCGGTGCTCGAGCTGGGCGGCAAGGACCCGATGATCGTCTGCGCGGACGCGAACCTGCCGAACGCGGTCTCGGGCTGCCTATGGGGCGGCTTCGCGAACGCCGGCCAGACCTGCTCGGGGATCGAGCGCGTCTACGTGGTCGAGGACGTGGCCGAGCGCTTCATCGAGGACGTGGTCGAGGGGGCGCGCAAGCTGCGCGTCGGCGACCCGCTCGACTGGACGACGGAGATCGGCCCGATGGTCTCGCCGGAGCAGCTGCAGCTCGTCAAGGAGCTCGTCGACGACGCCGTGGCGCACGGCGCGACGCTGCACTGCGGCGGCCCCGACGCGCCCTACTACCGGCCCGCCGTGCTCACCGGCGTGACGCACGACATGCGCATCATGCGCGAGGAGATCTTCGGCCCGGTCGTGCCGATCGTGACCGTGCGCGACGAGGACGAGGCGATCGCGCTCGCCAACGACTCGACCTTCGGGCTCGGCGCCTCGGTGTGGACCATGAACCGCGCGAAGGGCGAGCGGATCGCCGGCCGCATCCAGTCCGGCATGGTCTGGATCAACGACCACATGTTCAGCCACGGGGCCTGCTCGTGCTCGTGGGGAGGCGTGAAGGACTCCGGCCTGGGCCGCTCGCACTCGAAGTTCGGCCTGTACGAGTGCGTGAACATCAAGCTCGTCACCTGGGAGCCGTCGCGCACGCGCGACTTCTGGTGGCACCCGTATGACGAGGCGCTCGGCAAGGCGATGCAGGCCTCCGCGAAGCTCCTCTACGGCCGCGACGCCGACAAGCCCGGGGCGCTGCGGCGCGGCCTCCTGCCGCTGGCGCGGCTCGGCGGCAAGACGCTGCGCGACGTGCTGAAGCGCTGAGGGCGCGGTGTAAGGGGTCGGCGGGCGGGGCCGGCGCTGCAAACACTCGGTGAGAACGACGGCAGTGAGGGGACCTCGTTCCACTCGATCGGATCGTCCGTGCTGCGTTGCCGTTGATAATCAACGGGAACCCAGCACGCACGGCGGCAAGACCGTCCGATTGGACTCGCAGGCCAACCGAGCGGGCCCCTCTTAGCCGCCGTTCGGCGCCGCTTCGGCCCGGTACGCGCGCCTGAAGGGCGCTAAGAGCCAAACTAAGGCCCAAGCGGCTCCGGATTGCCGATGTATGGCCCCACCCCTTAGCCGTACTTTCTCGTCCATGACCGGAGCCCTCTCATACGCAGCTGCGAACGAGTATGCGACCGACCTGCAGCGTGCCGCGAAGGAGCGCCGTCGGAACGGACGGAAGGATCGTCCGTCCCGACGCCGGCCTCTGCTGCCAGGGCTGCTGCGGCGCCCGCGTCATGCGCTCGCGGCGTGACCTCGCCGCCTGAGACCTGCGCTCACCGCACGGGCCCTTCCCTCCCCGTGCGGTGAGCCGCCGGTCTCCCTCGTGCCCTGCCTAGACTCTGGGTGATGCCCGCCCAGGCCTACGCAGGCAAGGAATGCGTCTGCCAGCTCCGCAAGGGAATCTGCGACCAGAGCTGCGTCCAGGGGATGCTCGACACCCCCTTCTACATCGCCTGCCTGAAGCTGAGCGGCCGCCGTTGCGTGGTCGTGGGCGGCGGCGACATCGGGCTCGAGAAGGTCGAGGGGCTGCTCGCCTGCGACGGCGAGGTCACGCTCATCGCTCCCGACGCGATCGAGCCGCTGCGCGAGCTCGCGGACGAGGGCTCGATCCAGTGGGAGCGGCGCAGCTACGCCGGGCCGGCGGACCTCGAGGGCGTGTTCATGGTGATCGCGGCGACCAACGACACGGACGTCAACATCTCCGTCTACGAGGACGCCGAGCGCAGGGCGATGCTCGTGAACGTCGTCGATGTGCCGCCGCTCTGCAACTTCATCCTGCCGGCGATCGTGCGCAGCGGTCCGCTCGCGATCGCGATCTCGACGGCCGGCGCGTCGCCCGCGCTCGCTAAGCGCATCCGCAACGAGATCGCCGACGAGTACGGCCAGCCCTACGCGCGGCTCGCGGTGCTCCTGAACGACGTGCGCGGCTGGGCGAAGGGCACTCTGCCCACGTATCAGGACCGCAAGGAGTTCTTCGAGTCGATCGTGAACGGCGATCCGGACCCGGTCGAGCTGCTCCGCCGCGGCGAGGAGGACGCCGTGCGCGACCTGATCGTGGCGGCCCAGAGCACGCACGCGCACGCCTGACCGGGCGGAGGTACGCTGGGCGCGTGGCCGCCGAGGGAGAGCTCTCGCACCTCGACGAGTCCGGGCGCGCCCGGATGGTCGACGTGGGCGCCAAGGACGTGACTGACCGGCGCGCGGTGGCGCGCGCGGTCGTGCGCATGTCCGCCGACACTGCTGCGGCGGTCGCGCGCGGCGACGCGCCCAAGGGCGATGTCATCTCGACCGCCCGCATCGCCGGCATCCAGGCCGCCAAGCAGACCTCAGCGCTGATCCCGCTTTGCCACCCGCTGCCGCTCTCGTTCGCCGACGTGCGCATCGACGTGCGAGACGGACTGGTCGAGATCGAGGCCGAGGCGCGCACGAGCGCGCAGACGGGCGTCGAGATGGAGGCGATGACGGCGGCGTCGGTCGCGGCGCTGACGGTCTACGACATGGTCAAGGGGCTCGAGCGCGGCGTCGAGATCGCCGAGGTCGTGCTGCTCGAGAAGTCGGGCGGCCGCCATGACTGGAGGCGCGGCGGATGAGCCCCGAGAACCTCGCCGTGATCCACAAGGTCTACGAGGCGATGAACCGCCGGGACGTCGCAGCCCTCGAGGAGCTCGCCGAGCTCTACCCCGACTACGAGTGGCACAACGGCGCCGACATGCCCGAGTCGCAGCTGCGCGTCGGCCGCGAGAGCACGATCGGCTACGTGCGCGAGCTGTTCAACACCTTCGACCAGACGCACACCACGATCCGCGAGGTGATCGACTGCGGCGACGCCGGCGCGATCTTCCTGGTGCACCACCGCGTGCGCGGCGCCGTCAGCGGCGCGGAGGTGGCGCGCGACGAGGTGCACTTCTGGCGCACGGTCGATGGGCGCATCGCCGGGCTCGACGAGTTCCTGACCGTCGAGGAGGCGCGGGAGGCGGCCACGGAGGCGTGAGGGCCGCGGTAGTCACGGTGTCCACGTCGATCGCGGCGGGCGAGGGCGAGGACGCCTCCGGGCCCGCGCTCGTGCGGCTCTGCGAGGAGGCTGGCCTCGACGTCACCGCCGAGACCGTTACCGACGACCGCGAGGCGATCGTGACCGTCCTGACGCGGCTCGCCGACCACGACGGCGCCCGCTTCATCTTCACCACCGGCGGGACGGGCATGACGGTCGACGACGTGACGCCGGAGGCGACCCGCGACGTGATCGAGCGCGAGGCGCCCGGCTACGCCGAGTCGATCCGCGCCGACTCACGCCGGCACACCCCGCTCGGCATCCTCACGCGCGGCGTGTCGGGCATCCGCGGGCGCACGCTGATCGTGAACTTCCCCGGCAACCCGAAGGCGATCGAGCAGTCCTGGCCGGTGGTGGCGCCCACGCTGGAGCACGCCGCGGCGACGCTCGAGCGCAGCGCCGTCTAGCTGCGCTCGCTCACCAGCACCTCGACGCCGTCGAGCACCCGCTCGAGCCGCCAGCCGAAGTCCTCGTCCGGGTCGTCGTCCTCGTCGAGCACGCCCGAGGCGAGCGCGCGGTGGAGCGCCGGGAAGCGCTCGGCGTCGGTCACGCGCGTGATCATGCGGCTCCACGCGCCCGACACGTTGTGCTCGCCCGAGGCCGCCGCCGCCGCACCGATATCCGCCATCAGCGTGACCTCGTTGCGCACGTGGCCGCTCAGCAGCAGGATCACCGACAGCTTCTCGCCCTCGTCGAGGGCGGTATCGGCAAGCGAGGCGAGCCCGGCCTCCATCCAGGCGACGCCGTTGGGCGTCGTCGGCGGGCCGCTGATCGGCACGCGCACGACCCACGGATGCCGTCCGAGCGCCTCGTAGTAGGACCAGGACCAGCGCGACAGGCCGGCGCGCCAGGCCTCGCCCGGCTGCGACGCCGGCGGCGGGCCGACCGCCGCGTCGACCATCAGTGCGAGCAGCTCGTCCTTCGAGGCGACGTAGCGGTAGAGCGACATCGGGGCCGCCCCCAGCTCGCCCGCCACCCGACCCATCGACACCGCCGCGAGCCCCTCGGCGGCGGCCACCTTCACGGCCGCCGCGACGATGCGGCCAAGGGTGAGCCCCGGCTTGGGTCCCTTCGTCGGACGCTCGCGAACGCCCCAGGCTGTCTCGATGCTCGCCGGCAGGCCCGTCTCCTCGCTCATCGCATCCATTCTCGTTCCCACTTGACCTCGCTGCTTACTGCGTATAGTCTACGTGATAGTGCGTAGGTTATACACAGAACCGGCCATCGAGATGATCGCCCTGGAGAAGTCGTACGGGAGCCTGCGTGTGCTCGACGGCGTCGGCCTGCGCGTCGACGCCGGCAGCGTGTTCGCCCTCCTCGGCCCCAACGGCGCGGGGAAGACGACGGCGGTGCGCATTCTCGCCACGTTGAGCCGGCCAGATGGCGGGACCGCTCGCGTGCACGGGCTCGACGTCGTGGCCGACGTGCACGCCGTCCGGCCGCGGATCAGCCTCACCGGCCAATACGCGGCACTCGACGAGCTCCAGACGGGGCAGGAGAACCTGCGCATGCTCGGCCGCCTGGCCGGCCTGAGCAGGCGGGGCGCGAGTGCCCGCGCGGCGGAGCTGCTCGAGCGCTTCGGTCTCTCGGACGCGGGCACGCGCCGCGTCGCGAACTACTCCGGCGGCATGCGCCGGCGGCTCGACCTCGCGGCGAGCCTCGTGGGTGAGCCGTCGGTGATCTTCCTCGACGAGCCCACGACCGGGCTCGACCCGCGCAGCCGCCAGGCGATGTGGGACGTCGTGGCGGAGCTCGCCGGCTCCGGGGTCACCGTCTTCCTGACGACGCAGTACCTCGAGGAGGCGGACCGGTTGGCAGACCTGATCGCCGTCCTCGACCGCGGCCGGGTGGTCGCGGAGGGGACGCCGGAGGAGCTCAAGCGGCGCGTGAGCGAACAGCGCCTGGAGCTCGTGCTCGCGGACGCGGGCGCGTTCGACGCTGCTGCGAGCGTCCTCGACGGGCGGGTGCTGACGCGCGCGCCGGAGCAACTGTTGCTCGGCGTCGCGACCGACGGCAGCGCGCCGCATGTGCGCGCGCTGCTCGACGAGGTCGACCCGGGCGGTGGCGCGATCGAGCGCTTCTCCCTCCACAGCGCCACGCTCGACGACGTGTTCCTGAGTCTCACGGGCGGGGCGGGCGCCGATGACTGACGCGATCACCCTGGCCGCGCGCGACATCCGCCTGTCGCTGCGCCAGCCCGACGCCCTGATCACCGCGCTGCTGCTGCCGGTGATGCTGATGCTGCTGTTCGTCTATCTGTTCGGCGGCGCGATCGAAACCGGCACCGAGTACGTGACCTACGTGGTGCCGGGCGTGGTGCTCCTCTGCGTCGGCTTCGGGGCGGCCACCACCGCGGTCAGCGTCTCCCACGACATGACCGGCCCCATCGTCGACCGCCTGCGGGCGCTGGACGTCGGCGGTCCCGCAATCCTCGGAGGTCACGTGGCGGCGAGCGTCGTTCGCAACGCCGCCTCGACCGCCCTCGTGTTCGCGGTCGCGATCCTGATCGGCTTCCGCCCCAGCGCGGGCCTGCTCGACTGGCTGGCGGTGGCCGGTGTGCTGCTCGCGTACGCCCTGGCGATGTCGTGGCTCGCCGCGGCGATCGGCCTGCTCGCCCGTTCCCCCGAGGCGGCCAGCGGCTTCACGTTCTTCGTCGCCTTCCTCCCCTACGCCAGCAGTGCCTTCGTCCCCGTCGACACGATGCCGTCCTGGATCCAGGGCTTCGCGGAGCACCAGCCGGTCACGCCCGTCACGGAGACCGTCCGCGCGCTGCTGTTGGGCGGTTCGGTGGGCGACGACGCCTGGTGGGCGCTTGCGTGGTGCGCGGCGATCCTCGCGCTCTCGGCCGCGGCCTCCGGAGTGCTGCTGCGGCGGCGTACGGCGCGGTAGCCTCGGCCGGTCAACGACAGCGGGGAGGCTGAATGGCTCGGATGCTGTACACCGCGGAGGCAACGGTCACGGGCGGACGCGCCGACGGCCACGGACGGACGAGCGACGGCGTGCTCGAGGTCGACCTCAGGCTCCCGAAGGAGATGGGCGGCGAGGGCGGCGGCACCAACCCCGAGCAACTCTTCGCCGTTGGCTTCGCCTCCTGCTTCGAGAGCGCCATCGGCGTGATCGGCAGGCGCGAGAAGGCCGAGGTGGGCGACGTCTCGATCGACAGCAAGGTCAGCCTCTTCCCCGCCGAGGACCGCGCCTTCAAGCTCGCGGCGGAGCTGCACGTGAGCCTGCCGCAGGTCGACGATCCCGAGCAGGCGAAGCGGATCGTCGCCGCTGCCCACAAGGTCTGCCCGTACTCGAACGCGACGCGCGGGAACATCGACGTCGTGCTGACGGCCAACGGCCAGCCCGTCGAGTAGCGCTCAGCTCACGGCGGAGGAGCCCACCGCCGGGTCGGGCGCCTCCCCCACGGCCTAACCTAGATGAGTCCCTTCTTGCGCAGCTCGGCGAGCGCGCGCTCGGACTTCTCGAGGCCCTCGAGCTCCATCCCGCGCAGCACGCTCTCGGTCTTCGAGAACTGGATCTGCCCGTACTCGACCACCTGGACGCGGTTACCCCAGGGGTCGCGGAAGTCGAGACCGCGCCCGCGAAGGATGTCGGCGCCCACCTCCTCCAGTCGCCGGCGCACGGCCTCGCGGTCGTCGACGACGAGCCCGAAGTGGCGCTCGCGGTCGGGGGCCGCCTGCTCGCTGCTCTCGGCCAGCACGAGGAACTGGTCGCCCATGTCGATGAACGCCATGCCGTGGACGCGGCCGCGCAGCTCGAAGTCGAACACGCTCCCGTAGAAGTCGAGCGCCTCTCCGAGGTCCGTCACCTCGAGCACGATGTGGTTGATCCCCACCAGCCGGGGCACGAGCGCAGCATAGGCTTCGCCGCCATGGAACCGGCGATCGAGCTCGACGGTCTCGAGCGCCGATATGGCGAGCGCCTCGCCCTCTCCGGCGTCACTGTCAGCGTCCCTCGCGGCGCCACGCTCGCGGTGCTGGGCGCGAACGGCGCCGGCAAGACGACGCTGCTGCGCGTGCTCGCGGGCCTCCTGCGCCCGCACGGCGGCAGCGCCCGCGTCCTCGGCGCCGAGCTGCCCCGCGAGCGCTGGAAGGTGCCGGGCAAGGTCGGTTACCTCGGCCACGAGCCGCTCCTCTACCGCGAGCTGAGCGGGCGCGAGAACCTCACCTACCACGCCGCCCTTCATCGCACCGTCGCCGAGCGCGTCGAGGAGGTGATCGCGGCCGTCGGGATGGAGAGGCGCGCCGACGAGCCCGTGCGCGATCTCTCCCGCGGCATGGTGCAGCGGCTCGCCGTCGCGCGGGCGGTCCTGCACGATCCGGAGCTGCTGCTGCTCGACGAGCCACGCGCCGGCCTCGACCCGGCCGCGGCTGAGCTGCTCGAGCCGCTGATCGGGCGTGCCTCGGGTCGCACGCGCGTGCTCGTCAGCCACGACGTCGAGGGCGCGCTCGCCGAGTCGGACCTCGCGCTCGGGCTGCGAGCGGGCCGGCCCGCGCCGGCCGACCGGGAGCTCTACCGGTGATCGCAGCGGCGCGCGCGATCGCGCTCAAGGACCTGCGCATCGAGTGGCGCACGAAGGAGTCGGTGCCGGCGATGACGCTCTTCACCGTCACCGTCTATGTGCTCTTCCACTTCGGGCTCGACCGCGACTCGCTTGACGGAGAGCTCGCCTCGGGCGTCCTGTGGGTGACGATCCTGCTTGCCGCGGTCATCGGCGTCTCGCGCCTGTTTGCGGCTGAGCGCGAACAGGGCGGCGTCGAGGGCCTGCTGCTGGCGCCGGTGGACCGCACCGCGCTGTTCGTCGCCAAGGCGGCTGTGCTGTTCCTGTTCCTGTGCGCGGTCGAGCTGGTGGCCGTGCCGGCCTTCGCGTTGCTGCTGCTGGGCCCCGACCTCCTCGCCGCGTTTCCGGAGCTGCTCGTGATCCTGCTGCTCGGCAACCTGGGCATCGCGGCGGTGGGCGCGCTGGTCTCGGCTCTCGCTGCGGAAACCCGCGCGCGCGAGCTGATCGTCCCGATCCTGCTGCTGCCGCTGCTCGTCCCGCTGCTGATCTCGTGCGCGCAGGCAACCGAGCCGCTGTTCCGCCCGGACGCGGGGCCCGAGGACCTCGCGCGCTGGCTGGGGCTGCTCAGTCTTTACGATGTGGTGTTCGTGCTTGTCTCCGTGGCCGTCTTCGACTACCTGCTCGAGGACTGATGTATTCGAAGGGCTTCGTGCCGCTCGCTTGGGCCACCGCCGTGACCCTCACGGCGGCGTTCGCGCTCGTCTTCTTCTACGCGCCGCTAGACGCCGACCAGGGCTTCGTGCAGAAGATCTTCTACGTGCACGTGCCGATGGCGATCGTGGCGCTGGGCGGCTTCGTCGCCGGCGGCGTCATGGCGATCAAGCACCTGCGCAGCGGCGACCGCTCGTGGGACATGCGCTCCTACGTCGCGATCCACCTCTCGATCATCCTCGGCTTCGGCGTGCTCGCCACCGGGGCGATCTGGGCCAAGGCGTCCTGGGGCCACTGGTGGGTCTGGGACGAGCCCGTGCTCGTCTCCTTCCTCGTCGTCGTGCTCCTCTACTGCGTGTACTTCCCGCTGCGCTTCTCGATCGAGGATCCGGACCGCCAGGCGCGCTACTCGTCGGTGTTCGCGATCGCCGCCGGGGCCTTCGTTCCGCTCAACTTCATCGCCGTGCGGCTGGCCGAGGCCTACACGCACCCACGCGTGCTCTCGCAGACCGGCGGCGACCTGCCGGGCGACATGCGGCTCACCTTCCTGGTGGCCCTCCTCGGCATGACGCTGCTGTTTGTCACCCTTTGGAAGCTCGAGTTGACCGCCAAGAACGCATCCATGCAACTGAAGAAGCTGAGGAACCGTGCCCGCGTTGCCGCTTGACGAAGCCGGGAAGTACGTGGCCGGCGCGTACGTCGTGTTCGTCGCCCTGATCCTCGTCTACGTGGCGATCATCGGGGCCAAGATCGCCCGCATCGACCGCGAGATCGGCGAGCTGGCCGGCGAGGAGGACGAGTGACGGGCGAGCTGCTGGCGCTCGGCGCCAACCACAAGACCGCCTCGCTGCCGCTGCGCGAGCGCCTCGCCCTTCCCGAGGGGCGCGCCTCGCGCGTGCTGGCCGAGCTCGTCGAGGAGCCCTCGGTGCACGAGGCGGTCGCCATCTCGACCTGCAACCGCACGGAGCTCTACCTGATGGCCGCCGATCCGGTGGAGGCCGAGAACGTGGCGCTCGGAATCCTCTCGCGACAGGCCGGCCTGCGCCTCACCGAGCTGCTCGGGGCGATCTACTCGCTGCGCGGCGACGAAGCCGTCGAGCACCTCTTCTCGGTTACGGCGGGGCTCGACTCGATGATCGTCGGCGAGGCCGAGGTGCAGGGCCAGATCAAGCGCGCCTACGAGCTGGCGCTCGTCGAGGGCGTCACCGGCCCGGTGTCGAACCGGCTCTTCCGCGACGCGATCGCGACCGGCAAGCGCGTTCGCAGCGAGACCGGCGTGTCGCGCTCGAACGTCTCGATGTCGTCGGTCGCCGTTCGGCTCGCGGCCGAGTTCCTCGGCGACCTGCAGGACCGGCGCGTGCTCGTCGTCGGCGCGGGCGAGAACGCGGAGCTGACGGCGCGGGCGCTCTCGGAGCGCGGCGTCGAGGCGCTGTTCGTTGCGAACCGGCGCTACGAGCGCGCGCTTGCGCTGGCGCAGCGCTTCGGCGGCCGGGCCATCTCGTTCGACGACATGCCGAGCGAGCTCGAGGCGGCCGACATCGTCGTCAGCTCGACCGGGGCCCCGCATCAGATCATCGGCCGGACCGAGCTCGAGTTCGTCGCGGCGTCGCGCATGGGCCGGCCGCTCGTGCTGCTCGATCTAGCCGTGCCGCGCGACATCGACCCGGATGTGCGCGACTGCCCGGGCATCGCGCTGTACGACATGGACGACCTCCAGAAGGCCGTGGCGCGCAACCTCAGCGTGCGCGAGGGTGAGGCGGAGGAGGCACGCGTGCTCGTGCGCGAGGAGGTCCAGCGTTTCCGGAGCTGGCTGTCGGCACTCGATGTGGTGCCGACGATCTCGGCGCTGCGCCGGCGCGGCGAGGAGATCGTCGAGCAGGTCCTGCGCGAGAACGAGTCCGCCTGGGAGTCGCTCAGCGAGGCCGACCGCGAGCGGCTTGCCGTGATGGCGCGCGCCGTGGTCAACCGGCTGCTGCACGAGCCGACACTGCGGCTCAAGGGATCGGTCGGCGAGGGCGCTTCCTACCGCTACGTGAACACGCTGCACGAGCTGTTCGGCCTCGAGGCCGCGCTGGCGCCTCGGGAGGAGGCGCCCGCCGAGGTCGCGCAGCTCGAGGCCGCCCGCCGCAAGCGCGGGCGTTGATCCGGCTCGGCACGCGCCGCAGCGCGCTCGCGCTCGCTCAGGCGCGCTGGGTCGCGGAGCGCCTCGGGGGCGACGTCGAGCTGGTCCCGATCAGGACCGCGGGCGACGAGCGCCGCGGCCCGGCACCCCAGACCTCCGACAAGGCGCGCTTCGTCAAGGAGATCGAGGAGGCGCTCCTCGCCGGACAGATCGACCTCGCCGTCCACTCCGCGAAGGACGTGCCGGGAGAGCTGCCCGAGGGCCTGCACATCGTCGGCGTGCCGGAACGCGCCGACCCGCGCGACGCGCTCTGCGGAGCCGGGTCGCTCGGCGAGCTCGCCGACGGCGCGATCGTGGGCACGGCGAGCGTCCGCCGGCGCTCGGCGCTGCTCGCGCTGCGCCCCGACCTGCGCATCCACGAGCTGCGCGGCAACGTCGACACCCGCCTGCGCCGGCTGGCGGACGGCGCCTTCGACGCGATCGTGCTCGCCCGCGCCGGCCTTGCGCGGCTCGGCCGCGAGAACGAGGGCGTCCCGCTCGACGAGCTGGTGCCCGCCCCGGGTCAGGGCTGCCTGGCGCTCGAGGCGCGCGCCGGTGACGAGGCCGTGGCCGCGGCGGCCGCCGCGCTGACAGACCCGGCGGCGCTCAGCGCGCTGACGGCCGAGCGCGCGCTCGTGACGGTGCTCGGCGCCACCTGTCACACACCCGTCGGCGCTCACGCCGAGCCGCTCGGCGACGCGCTGCGGCTGACCGCCTTCGTCGGCCTGCCGGACGGCTCGCACTGGATCCGCGACGCCCTGGAGGGAGCGGCGGCCGACCCGGCGGCGCTCGGCGCGGAGGTGGCGGAGCGGATGACCGCCGCAGGCGCGGTCGAGCTGCTCACCGCGGCCGAGCTCGCCGCGACGGCGCGATGAGTTTTCGGGCCGCCGCCCGTCTAACAACCAGACCCAAGCGATGGAGACATTCCCGATGACACGCGCGGAGGCGATCCGCGACGAGGCGGCGTTCAGCCGCCACTTCGAGCGCCACCGGCGAGAGCTGCAGGTGCACTGCTACCGCCTGACCGGATCGCTGCACGACGCCGAGGACCTCACACAGGAGACGTTCCTGCGGGCGTGGCGCTCGCGCGACAGCTTCCGCGGCGAGGGCACGCTGCGGGCCTGGCTCTACCGGATCGCCACCAACACCTGCCTCGACGCGCTGAGGACCAAGTCACGGCCCGCGCTCGAACGCCCGCCCGAGGCGACGGGCGATTTCGAGGTCCCGTGGCTGCAGCCCTACCCGGACGAACTGCTCGAAGGCCTGGCGGCGCCCGACGCCGACCCCGAATCTGCGGTCGTCTCGAAGGAGACGATCGAGCTCGCGTTCATCGCGGCGATCCAGCAGCTGACCGCCGCTCAGCGGGCCGTCCTGATCCTGCGCGACGTGCTCGGCTGGCGCGCGAGGGACACGGCCTCACTGCTCGACACGAGCGTCGCGTCCGTCAACAGCTCACTGCAGCGCGCCCGTGCCGGCCTGCAGGACTACCTCCCCCAGCGCCGGCTCGATTGGGAGGCCGGCTCGGAGGCCACCCGCCAGGAGCGCGAGCTGTTGGAGCGCTACATCGACGCGACCGAGAACGCGGATCAGCGGGCGATGCTCGAGACGCTGCACGAGGACCTGCGCTTCGCGATGCCGCCGCAGCCGGGCCTGTTCGTCGGCCGCGACGAGATCGTCAAGTACTGGGCGCCCGGCTTCGATCAGCAGGGCTTCGGGCGCATGACCGGCATCGTCACCAGGGCCAACATGCAGCCCGTCGTCGCGTGCTACAGGCAGCTGCCGGGCGAATCGGAGTTCAAGCCGCTGGCGCTCGACGTGATTCGCATCGAGGGCGGCGCGATCGCCGAGATCACGACCTTCCCGTCGGAGCTCTTCCCCGCTTTCGGCCTCCCCGAGACGCTCTGAGGCAGGGGACTAACCTGAGAACGATGACCACCGCCACGACAGCCGGAAGCGCCCAGGAACGAGAGCTCTTGGAGAAGGCGCGCGGGGGTAGCGAGGACGCGTTCCGCGACCTCGTTGAACCTCACCGGCGCGAGCTCCAGGCCCACTGCTACCGGATGCTCGGCTCGGTGCAGGACGCCGAGGACGCGGTGCAGGACGCCCTGCTGCGCGCCTGGAAGGCGCTGCCGCGCTTCGAGCCGCGCCATTCGCTGCGCGCCTGGCTCTACAAGATCGCGACGAACGTCAGCCTCGATGCGATCGCGCGGCGGCCCAAGCGCGTGCTGCCGCCCGGCTACACCGCGTCGACCGACGGCGGCCAGACAGCGGGCGCGCCGGCGGTCGAGTCGGTGTGGATCGAGCCCTACCCCGACGAGCAGCTTGCCGTCGAGGACGGCTACGCGGCGCCCGAGGCGCGCTACGAGCAGCGCGAGGGTGTCGAGCTCGCCTTCGTCGCCGCCCTGCAACATCTGCCGGCACGCCAGCGCGCGGCGCTGATCCTGCGCGAGGTGCTCGGCTTCTCGGCGAAGGAGGCCGCGGACTCGCTCGACACGACCCCGCAGTCGGTCAACAGCGCCCTGCAGCGGGCACGCGCGACCGTCGACGAGCAGCTGCCCATGCAGAGCCAGCAGAAGACGCTGCGGGCGCTCGGCGACAAGCAGGTGCGCGCGCTCGTGGAGCGCTTCGGCGACGCGCTGCAGCGCGGCGACATCGCCGCTGTGGTCTCGATGCTCGCCAAGGACGCTGCCTGGTCGATGCCCCCGATGTCGTCCTGGTACCGCGGAGACGACATCCCCGGCTTCCTGCGACTCGGCCCGATGTCCGGCGAGTGGCGCTGGCGGCACCTGCCCTCCCACGCCAACGGCCAGGCGGCGTTCGGCGCGTACGTGTGGCACGAGGGCGAGCAGGCCTACCTGTCCTTCGCCCTCAACGTGATCACGTTCGAGGGCGACCGCATCAAGGACGTCACCTCGTTCCTCAACCGCGCCGTCAAGGGGACCGATCCGGAGTACTACGCGCGCTTCCCCGAGCAGGAGATCGACCCCAGGAGCAACCTCGCGTACTTCGAGCGCTTCGGCCTGCCGGACCGGCTCGACGACTAACGGGTTAGCGTTGCCGCCGTGAACGGCGGCATCGTCTTCCTGGTCGGCGCGGGGCCCGGCGACCCGGGCCTGATGACGCGCCGCTCGCTCGAGCTGATCGAGCAGGCCGACGCGGTCCTGTACGACCGGCTGATTCCACCGGGAGCGCTCGACGGCGCTCGCCCGGACGCCGAGCTGCGCTACGTCGGCAAGGAGCCGGGCGCGGCGGCGCTCGCGCAGGAGGAGATCAACGCGCTGCTCGTCGAGCTGGGGCGGCAGGGCAAGCGCGTCGTGCGTCTCAAGGGCGGCGACCCGTTCGTCTTCGGCCGCGGCGGTGAGGAGGCGGAGGCGCTCGCGGCCGCCGGGGTCGCCTTCGAGATCGTGCCGGGGGTGACGGCCGGGGTGGCCGCGCCCGCCTACGCCGGCATCCCCGTGACGCATCGCGACGCCGCCTCGGCCGTTGCCTTCGTGACCGGGCACGAGGACCCTGAGAAGGGGGAATCTGCGCTCGACTGGGACGCGCTCGCGCGCTTCCCGGGGACGCTCGTGCTCTACATGGGCGTGAAGAACCTGCCGCTGATCGTCGCGCGCCTGATCGCGGCGGGGCGCGATCCCCAGGAGCCGGCCGCAGTGGTCGAGCGCGGCACGCAGCCCGGTCAGCGCACGGTCGTCGACACGCTCACCGGCCTGCCCGAGCGCGTGCAGGCGGAGGGGATCCGGCCGCCGTCGATCACGCTCATCGGGCCGGTGGCCGCCCTGCACGACACGCTCGGCTGGCTCGAGCGCCGCCCGCTCAACGGGACGGCGGTCGCGGTCACGCGCGCCCGCGCGCAGGCGAGCGGGCTGGCCGCGCGCCTCAGCGGGCTCGGGGCCGATGTGATCGAGGCGCCGGCGATCCGCATCGAGCCGCGCCCGCTCGAAGGCGAGCTGCTCGCGGCCGTGTCGCGCATCCGCGAGTACGCGCTCGTCTGCCTGACGAGCCCGAACGGGGTGCGACTGCTGTTCGACGCGCTCGCGGAGGTCGGCCAGGACGCGCGTGCGCTTGCCGGCGCGACCGTCGCGGCGATCGGCCCGGGCACGGCAGCGGAGCTCGAGGGCCACGGCATCCGCGCCGACGTCGTGCCGGAGCGCTTCGTGGCCGAGGGGCTCGTCGAGGAGCTCGCCGGCGTGCCGGTGGAGGGGCGGCGGGTGCTGATCGCGCGCGCCGCCGAGGCGCGCTCGCTGCTGCCCGACGCGCTGCGCGAGCGGGGCGCGGACGTCGACGACGTGGCCCTCTACGACACCCGGGCCGAGCGGCTCGACGACGGCAGCCGCGAGCGGCTCGCGCGCGCGACGCACGTGACCTTCACCTCCAGTTCCACCGTGCGTTTCTTCCTCGACGCGGGCGGCGAGCTGCCGGCGGGCGCGCGACTCGTGTCGATCGGCCCCATCACGAGCGCAACCGCTCGCGAGCTCGGCCTGCACGTGGACGTCGAGGCGAGCCGCCACGACATCGACGGCCTGGTGGATGCCCTCGTCGCCGACGCGAGAGAATCGCCGCCGTGATCGTCACGCTTCTGACCGACTACGGCCGCCAGGACGACTTCGTCGGTGTCTGCCACGGCGTGATGCGCTCGATCGAACCGGACCTGCGCATCATCGACATCACGCACGGCATCAACCGCTACGCCGTGCGCGAGGGCGCGCTGGTGCTGCGCAACACGCTCCCGTTCATGCCGGTGGGCGTCCACATGGCCGTGGTCGACCCGCAGGTCGGCACCGAGCGCCGCGCCGTCGCCCTGCGAACGGGCGACGGGCGCACGCTCGTCGGGCCGGACAACGGCCTGCTCAGCCTCGCCTGGGAGCGCTGCGGCGGCGTCGAGCTCGCCGTCGACGTCACGCGCTCGCAGCACCGGCTCGAACCCGTGTCGGCCACCTTCCACGGGCGCGACATCTTCGCGCCCGTCGCCGCCCACCTGGCCGCCGGCGCGCAGCTCGCCGATGCGGGCGATCCGCTCGACCCGGACGCGCTCGCCACGGTCGAGCTGCCGGAGCCGCGCAGCGAGGACGGCGCGCTCGTCGCGCACGCGCTCGTGCTCGACCGCTTCGGCAACGTCGGCCTCAATGTCGGCCACGAGCAGCTGGCGGGCAGCGGCCTCACGCTCGGAGACACGATCGAGGTCGAGACCGGCGGCGAGCGCTACCTCGCCAAGTACGCGCAGACCTTCGCGGACGTCACGACCGGTGAGCTGCTCGTGTACGAGGACTCGTATCGCACGCTGGCGGTGGCGATCAACCGCGGCGACGCCGCCTCGGCGCTCGGCCTGCGGCCGGACGCTGAGGTGCGACTGCGGCCGCGATGATCGGCTCGCCGCGCGTCCACCTGCGACTCACCGACTCAACCAACGAGCGCGCCAAGGAGCTCGCCCTAGGCGGCGCGCCGCACGGCACGCTCGTGACGGCCGATGAGCAGAGCGCGGGCCGCGGGCGCCAGGGCAGGGCGTGGACCGCGCCGCCGCGCTCGGCTGTGCTGATGTCGCTCGTCACGCGCCGGCTGACGCCCACGCTCCCGCTCGCCGCGGCGGTCGCCGTCTGCGACGCGCTGCCCACCCGCTGCGAGATCAAGTGGCCCAACGACATCTGGCTCGACCGCCGGAAGCTCGCCGGCATCCTCCTCGAGGGACGCCCGCAGGAGGGCTGGGCGGTCCTGGGGATCGGGCTGAACGTAACAACCGATTCGTTTCCGCCCGAGCTCGCCGAGACCGCGACGTCGCTGCGGATCGCGGGCGTCGAGCTCGACACGGAGGCCGTGCTCGCAGCGCTGCTCGGCTCGCTCGACGAGTGGCTGGAGGCCCCGGCCGAAGACGTGCTCGGCGCCTGGAGCGAGCGCGACGCCTTGCGCGGCGAGCGCGTGCGCTGGACGGACGGGGAGGGAGTCGCGGCGGGCATCGACGCGAGCGGCGCCCTGGTGGTGGAGACGGACAACGGCCGCGTCACGCTCGATGCGGGCGAGGTCCACCTCCTCCGCTGAGACTCCGATTTCTACCTAGCTAGACTCAAGATTCTATGTCGGTAGAACTCTCTCCCGAGCGCTCGCAGGTGGTCCAGGACTACGCCAAGGCGATCTACGCACTCGAGGTTCGCTCGGGTGACGCCGTGGGCAACAACGAGCTCGCGGAGCGGCTCGGGGTGCCGCCGGGGACGGCGTCCGCGATGGTCAAGCGTCTCGACGAGCTTGGCCTGGCGGTGCACACGCCCTACCACGGCGTGCGGCTCACAGCCGACGGGCGGCGAGTGGCAGTGCGCATGCTGCGCCGTCACCGCCTGCTCGAGCTGTTCCTGGCCGAGACGCTCGACCTGCCCTGGGACCGCGTACACGAGGAGGCGGAGCGGCTCGAACACTCGCTCTCCGACGAGCTCGAGGCCGCCATCGCCGAACGGCTCGGCAACCCGACACATGACCCGCACGGCGATCCGATCCCGTCCGCGGAGCTCGTGCTCGAGGAACCCGACACCGTCAGCCTCGCCGAGCTGGACGAGGGGGCCGCGGGCCGCCTCGTGCGCGTCTCGGACGCCGATCCGGCCGTGCTGCGGCACCTCGGCGAGCGCGGCGTCAAGCCCGGGCGCAGCCTGCGGGTGATCGAGCGCGAGCCGTTCGGCGGCGCGCTAGTCGTCCGCATCGGCCGGCGCACCGAGTCGCTGCCGCTCGAGATCGCGCGCAGCATGCGCATGGAGCCCACGCCGTGAGCTCGCCCCCGGAGCTCGAGGTGGGGCAGCACGGGGCTGCGCTACCTCCGCCGCCGGGCGTGGTCGTGCCGCCCGCGCCAGCCGAGCGCGTGCGCGAACGCGGGCGCATACGCGGGGCGCTCCCGCTGCTCGGGCCTGCCTTCGTGGCGGCCGTCGCCTACGTCGACCCCGGCAACTTCGCGACCAACATCAGCGGCGGCGCCCAGTTTGGGTTCCTGCTCGTCTGGGTGATCGTCGCGGCGAACCTGATGGCGATGCTCGTGCAGTACCTGTCGGCCAAGGTCGGCATCGCGAGCGGCCGCACACTGCCCGAGCTCTGCCGCGACAGCTTCCCGCGGCCCGTCACCTGGGGGCTGTGGCTGCAGGCCGAGGCGATCGCGATCGCGACCGACCTCGCCGAGTTCGTGGGCGCGGCGATCGCGCTGAACCTGCTCTTCGGGGTGCCGCCGTTCGTCGCCGGCCTCATGACCGCCGTGGTGGCCTTCGCGATCCTCGCGCTCCAGACCCGCGGCTACCGCCGTTTCGAGCTCGCCATCGCCGGGCTGCTCGGCATCGTGTTCCTCGGCTTCACCTATGACCTGGCCTTCGCCGGGGTGGACGTCAGCGGGCTCGCGGGTGGACTGATCCCCGCCTTCGACGGCACCGACAGCGTGCTGCTGGCGGTCGGCATCCTCGGCGCCACGGTCATGCCGCACGTCGTCTACCTGCACTCGGCGCTGACGCACAACCGCACCCAGGCGTCCACCGACGCGGAGCGGCGCCGGCTGCTGCGCTTCCAGCGCCTCGACGTGGCGCTCGCGATGGGCCTGGCCGGCGTGATCAACCTGAGCATGCTGGTGGTTGCGGCCGAGCTCTTCCACGGCAATGGGCGGCCGCTCGTCGACACGATCGAGGGCGCGCACTCCGAGCTCGGCGTGCTGGTCGGCGGCGGTGCTGCGCTCGCCTTCGCGGTTGCGCTGCTCGCCTCCGGCCTGTCGAGCTCGAGCGTGGGTACCTACGCCGGCCAGGTCGTGATGCAGGGCTTCCTGCGCCGCCGCATCCCGCTGTTCCTGCGGCGGGCGATCACGATGGCGCCGGCTCTCGTCGTGCTCGCAATCGGGCTGGACGCGACGACCGTGCTCGTGATCTCGCAGGTGATCCTGTCGTTCGGCATCCCGTTCGCGCTCGTGCCGATGATCATGCTCACGCGCCGGCCCGACGTGATGGGAGCGCTCGTCAACCGGCCCTGGACGACCGCCGCCGCATCGGCGGTGGCCGCCGTGATCATCTTGCTGAACGGCTTCCTGCTGTTCGAGACGTTCTTCGGCTAGGGCGGCAGTCAGGTGCCGGCCTTCACGAGCTCGAGCACCGCCGAAGCGGTGCGAGCGTCCGTGACGAGAACATCTATGAGCCCCGCGCGGGCCGCGCCGACGATCGATGGGACCTTGGGTGCACCGGCGGCCACTCCGATCACCGTGCCGGCCGCTCGGAGCTGCGCGCGTGACACACCGAGCAGCCGGTCCTCCCACGGCATCTCGACCGGCTCGCCCGCCAGGTCGAAGTGGCGGGAAGCCACATCGCCGACGGCCGCGGTCAGCGCGTCGCGCTCGGCAGTGATGTGCACCGGCGCGGCGCCGAGCTCGCTGGGCGGCATCCCGATTCCGACGAGAGCGGCGTCGAGGCCTTCCCAGAGCGCCAGGCGGGCGGTGATGTCGGGATCCGACAGCAGGGAGGCGCGCAGCTCCGGCGACGGAAAGGCCGGCACGTGCAAGAAGCTCACCTCCGCGCCCGAGACGCCCGCCACGCGGCGCGCAATCTCATTGGACTGGAAGCGCACATCGAGCTCGTCCATCCCCCCGACCGCCGGGACGACGCGAACGCCGCGGAGGTCCGGGAAGCGCTGCGCCTGCGCCACCTCCCAGACCGTCCTGCCCCACGAGATCGCCAGTACGTCGCCAGGCCCCAGCGCCAGGGCCTCGAGCTCCGCGAGCGTTGGAGCGACGAGCGCCTGCAGCCCCTCGCCGGACGCGAGCGCCGGCACCACCGCCGCCCGCCGGAGGTCAAGCGCCTCCGCCAGTTCGATCGCCAGCTCCGCGGCGGGCGACGGCGGGCGCACCTCGATGCGGACGATTCCCTGCGCCCGAGCGAGCTGGAGGAGCCGGGAGACGGTGGAGCGCGAGACGTCGAGGCGTTCCGCCACCTCCTGCTGCGAGAGCTCCTCCTCGTAATAGAGCGACGCCGCCGCGTGCATCGCGGCGAGTGACTCCGGCGTGAGTCCGAGAGCCCGCTCCTCCACCGCCGGCCCCCGCTCAGCCCGCACGCAGCAAAGGGGCCACTCCTCGCACCGCGTCCCCGTGGGTGTCGAGCACCGCGAGCAGCTGTTCGAAGCGGCGCCGGACCGTGCCGTCGAGAAACGCGCGACGCTCGTCGGGGGCCATCCCAACGCACTCCTTCCAGAGGGAGCGGCCGGCGATGAAGCCCGCGGCGCCGCCCTGCACGGACATGCTGAGCTGCTCGCAGAACTCATCGTGATCCACGCCGGCGGAGAGGACCGCCCAAGGAGTCGAGATCGCCGAGGACACCGCCTCGCACGCAGCGAGTGAGCCGGGGTACTCGAGCTTGAGCAACTTCGCGCCACACGCCTCCAGGAGGACCGCGCTGTCGCGGATGAGCTCCGCCCGCCGAGCCGCGAACACCGCGGGGCTCTCGTCCTCCAGCCGGTATGTCATGGCCTCGATGACGCACAGGAGGTGCTTCCCGTGGCAGTCCTCGAGTGCCGTGCGGACCAACTTTGCGGTGTGGCCCTCGAGGCCCTCTCGGTCCGGCCGCAGGAAGACCATGACCTTGGCTGCGTGCGCGCCGCGCTCGCGTGCTCCCGCCGCGCCGAGGCCCTCGATCAGCCGCGAGCGGCGCAGCCCGCCGACGGTGTCGAAGCCATCGGCCTCGATCCTGACGAGCAGCCCGACATCGCGGGCCAGTGCGCCGCGCTCGACGATCTCCGCCACCGAAACGTCGGGGTCGAGGAGCACCGCGCTGGCGTCCCGCCCTACGGTGTCGACGATGTCGTACTTGATCGCGCGCTGCGCCTCGGCGCCTGCCGGAAGGCCCGCCGCTTCGAGCATCTCGACCAGCGGGTCGCCATGATCGGCGGCGATGACCGAGAGCCGGCCGGCCGAATCGGCGATCCGCGCCAGGGCGCCGATCTCGGCCGTGGTGAGATCGTTGCTGCAATTTTGTGCTGAACTAATGTGCCGAGGCTAGCGCGAGGTGCGAGGGAACGCAAACGCAGTCGTCGTCATTGTCGGGTCCGTCAACGTGGACCTTGTGGTGGCGGCCGAGCGACTGCCGGCACGGGGCGAAACCGTGCTGGGCCGCCGCCTCGAACACTACGGCGGCGGCAAGGGGGCCAACGCGGCCGTCGCCGCGGCACGGCTGGGGGCCGAGGCACGGCTCGTCGCCGCCGTGGGCGGCGATGACCTGGGACGCGAGGCCCTCGCCGAGCTGCGCCAGGAGGGGGTCGACGTCGACCGGGTGACCAAGGTGCCCGACGAGCCGACCGGCGCGGCGCTCATCGTGGTCGACGAGAGCGGCGACAACCAGATCGCAGTCGGAGCCGGCGCCAACGCCGCCCTCTCTCCCGCGGCTGTGCGGCGCGCGCTCGAGGGAGCCCTGGAGCGAGCCGGATGCCTGCTGGTCAGCCTTGAAATTCCGCACGAGGCCGTCCGAGCCGCCGTGGGCGCGGGGCGAGAGCGCGGGGTGCCGGTGGTCATCGACCCGGCCCCGGCGCGCGCGTCGGTCCTCGAGCTCGCGGCCTTCGGTCCGATCTTCGCGCCCAACGCGGGGGAGGCTCACCAGCTGACCGGCGAGGCGGATCAGCGGCGGGCCGCGGCCGCTCTCACCCGGCGCACCGGTGCGCCGGTGATCGTCACCGACGGCTCGAAGGGAGCGCTGTTGCTCGAGGAGAGCGGCGCCGAGCTGCTTGCCCTGCCGACGCCGTCCGGCGTCGCGGCCGTGGACACCACCGGGGCCGGCGACACGTTCTCCGGAGCACTGGCCACCCGCATCGCCGTCGGCGACGACCTGCGCGCCGCCGCGAGCTTCGCCGTGGCGGCCGGCGCCTGTGCGGTACGCGCCCGCGGCGCGCGCAGTGCCATGCCGACCGAGGCAGAGGTGCACGCGATCGCTGGCTGACATTCGTTCTGGACAAATGTTCAGCGGATGGTAGACTCGCGCCCGCCGAGACCCATGCGCCAGCTGAGGAGGAGCTGCTGCCATGCCCGAGCCCGTGCTGGAGGCGCGCCAGATCGTAAAGCGCTTTGGCCGTGTGCAGGCGCTGCGAGGCGCGAACCTCACGGTCTACCCGGAAGAGGTCGTCGCGCTGGTGGGCGACAACGGGGCGGGCAAGAGCACGCTGGTGAAGACGATGGTCGGCGTCCACCCTCCCGACGAGGGCGAGATCCTCTTCCAGGGCAAGCCGGTGACGGTCAACACGCCGCACGACGCCCGCGATCTGGGCATCGAGACCGTCTATCAGGACCTCGCGCTGGCGGCGGAGGTCGACCCGGCGGCGAACATGTTCCTGGGCCGGGAGATCCTGCGCTCCGGCCCGCTCGGCAAGCTCGGTTTCCTGGACAAGCCGGCGATGCGACGGCGCAGCGACGAGGCGTTCCGCACGCTTGGCGTCCGGATTCAGGACACGAGCGCGCGGGTGGCCAACATGTCCGGTGGCCAGCGCCAGGGCATCGCCATCTGCCGCGCGGTCACGTGGGCGAGCAAGATCGTCTTCATGGACGAGCCGACGGCGGCGCTCGGCGTCGTGCAGACCCGCAACGTCCTCGATCACATCCGGCGCGTGCGCGAGCACGGGCTGTCGGTCGTCCTGATCAGCCACAACATGCCGGAGGTCTTCGAGGTCGCCGACCGCATCGAGGTGTTGCGGCTCGGAGAGCGTGTCGCGCGCCTGAGGCCGAAGGACGTGTCGATGGAGGACGTGGTCGCCGCGATGACCGGTGCGCTCACCTTCCACGAGGAGGACGATCGGGGGTGAGCACGCCGGAGATACCGGCCGACGAGGTCGCGGCCGAGGAGCTGCTCGAGGAGGAGCGGGAGCCGTGGTGGCAGCGCCTCGTCACGGGCTCGAGCACGTCGATCGCCTTGATCCTGGTCGTGCTGATCGTCGTCTTCTCGCTGCTGAAGCCCGCGGAGTTCTTCGACGTCAACAACGCCCGCAACATCGCGACCGACGCCGCGGTGCTGCTCGTGATCGCGGTCGGGATGACCTTCGTGATCATCACCGCCGGCATCGACCTGTCGGTCGGCGCCGTGCTCGTCTTCGCCGGAGTCGTGGCGGCCAAGGTCATGAACGAGATGGGCGGCGACAGCTGGGGGGTGATCCTCGTCGGCCTCGCAGCCGCGCTAGCGTCCGGGCTGGGATGGGGCCTACTGAACGGCTTCCTGGTCGCCAAGGCGAAGCTCCCTGCGTTCATAGTCACGCTCGGGACGCTGGGCATGGCGCTCGGCTCGGCGCTGCTGATCACGGGCGGCGTCGACCAGCGCGACGTGCCGTTCAGGCTCATCGACACGATCGGCAGCGGGCGGGCGTTCGGCGAGATCCCGTACCTCGTGCTGATCGCGGCAGCCGTCGCTCTCGTGTTCGGCATCATCCTGGCCGCGACCCGCTTTGGCCGCTACACGTACGCGATCGGGTCGAACGAGGAGGCGTCGCGGCGCGCCGGCGTCAACGTCGACGCCCACCTCATCAAGGTCTACGCGATCGGCGGGCACGCTCGCCGGGCTCGCCGGCTTCATGTCGCTCGCGCGCTTCGGCACTACCACGATCGGCGGCCACTCGACCGACAACCTCGATGCGATCGCGGCGGTCGTCATCGGCGGCACGAGCCTGTTCGGCGGTATCGGCACGATCGTCGGCACCGTGGTCGGCGTGTTCATCCCTGCCGTTCTCCGCAACGGCTTCATCATCGTCGGCGTCCAGCCGTTCTGGCAGCAGGTTGCGGTGGGCGCCGTCCTGATCGTGGCGGTCTACCTCGATCAGCTGCGCCGGGCTCGGTACCGGCGTTGATCGCATTCCCCCAACAGGAGGAGGAGATCTGATGTCAAGCACAGCAAGAGGCCCGCGATGGAGGCTCATCTTCATTGCCGTGCTCGCGCTCGCGGCCGCCCTGTTCGTCGCCGCCTGTGGTGACGACGACGACGACGGTGGAGGCGGTGGAGGCGACGGCGGAGGCGACGGCTACTCGATGACCCTCATCGCCGGCGTTCGCGGCGACGAGTTCTACATCACGATGAACTGCGGAGCGCAGGAAGAGGCCCGAAAGCAGGGCGTCGAATCTCGACTTCCAGGGTCCCGACGAGTTCGACGCGTCGCAGCAGACGCCGATCGTCAACGCGGTCACGCAGAAGAAGCCCGACGCGATCCTGATCGCGCCGACCGACACGAAGGCGATGTACGTCCCGATCAAGGCAGGCCGCCGACGCAGGCATAACGATCGTGCTCGTCGACACGACGCTCGAGCAGCCCGACCTGGCCGTTTCGCAGATCGCGTCGGACAATGAGGCCGGCGGCCGCGAGGCCGCGAAGGCGCTGGGCGACCTGATCGGCGGCGAGGGCAAGGTCTTCGTCAACAACGTGCGCCCGGCATCTCGACCACGGACGCACGCGCGCAGGGATTCGAGGACGAAGCCAAGAATCTCGGGCTCGACTACGTCGGCATGGAATACAACGAGCGACGACCCGGCGAAGGCGGCGGCGATCGCGAAGGCGCAGCTCGCCAAGACCCCCGACCTCGCGGGGATCTTCGGCACCAACCTGTTCTCGGCCGAGGGCTCGGCCACCGGCGTGCGCGAGGCCGGCAAGAGCGGAGACGTGAAGATCGTCGGGTTCGACGCCGGCCCCAAGCAGATGGAGGACCTCGACAGCGGGCTGATTCAGGCGCTCGTCGCCCAGAAGCCGGCCGACATCGGCAAGTTTGGCGTGCAGCAGGCGGTGGCGGCGCTCGACGGCAAGCCCGTCAAGGCGAAGATCGGCACCGAGTCGGTGACGCTCACCAAGGACAACCTCAAGGAGAACCCGGACATCCCGTACAAGTCCGAGTGCTAGCCGCACGCGCTGCGGGGTGCGGCCGGACGGCCGCGCCCCGCCGGCGCGCGTAAGGAAGGCAGGTCGTCGACGCTCGCGAACATGCCCGCGGCGACGCCGGCGAGGAGCGCCGCGCCGCGGGCGCCGGCCTCGACCACCGGGGGAGCCTCGACGGCTCCGAGGCGGGCCTTCGACGCACGCACGGCCTCGTCCCGTGCCCAACCACCCGTGACGACGATGCGCCGGTGCGGGCCGGCGATCTCCTCGGTCGCCCGCAGCAACGAGTCGACCTCGGCTGTCACAGCGTCGACGGCTGCACGCCAGATGCGCTCCGGCGGGACGCCGGCCGGCAGGCGCAGCGGGCGGCGTTCGAGCGAGTGCAGCTCGAGCTCGAGTGCGGGGACTTCGCCCGGAGCGGTGGCGAGCGCCGCCGCGGCGAGCTCCGAGCGGCCAGCGGCGTCGACACCGAGGAGGTCGACAACCTCCTGAAGGGCGATGCCGGACCAGACACCGGCAAGCAGCGCCTGGCGGCCCTCGGAGAAGTGGAACCCCACGGTCACCCCGGCGGCGACGCTGCGGCGCACCTCCTCTGGGCGCAGCGGCGGCGCGACCACGCGGACGAGCGCCTCGGCCGTACCGCAGGAGTCGAGCACGTCGCCGGGAGCGACGACGCCGACCCCGGCGCCGGCGCAGAGATGGTCGTGGCCGGCGACGGTGAGGGCGGCGCCGCGCACCTGCGGCAACGCCGCGCCGTCGGCGGCGCCGGCCGGCGTTCCCGCGAGCACCAGCTCGGGCAGCAGATCGTCCGGCAAGCCGGCCCACGCCAGAGCGTCGGCGAAGGGCGCCTTCGCTGCCAGATCGAGCAGTCCCGTCCGCGACGACAGCGACAGCTCGGCCACGTCGCGGCCGCCGAGCCGGCGCACGACCCACTCGCCGACGTTCAGCCAGCGGCGCCCGGCACGTGCGGGAGGATGATGGTCGAGGAGCCAGCGCAGCTTCGCAAGCGTGCACAGCGGGCTTGCGGACAGACCGGTGCGCTCGCTGAAGCGCTCCGCACCGAGCTCGGCGGCGATTCGCTTCGCCTCGTCCGCACCGCGCGCGTCGTGCCAGGCGATGGCCGGGTACAGCACCCGGTCTTGCCCGTCGAGCAGCACTCCCGCCTCGGCCATGCTGGTCACGCCGACGCCCTGCACGCGCCCCTCGGGAGCGGCGGCGAGGGCCGTGCCCGCGGCCTCCACGGCCGCCGCGAAGAGTGCCTCGGGGTCGACCTCGGCGCCGCTGGGAACCTGCCGCCAGGGGGTCGGCGCCCTGCCATGGGCGAGCTCGCGTCCGTCCGCGCCCACGACCGCCGCCTTGCAGGCGGAGGTGCCGACGTCGATGCCGACCAGCAGGTCCGTCAAGCGCCGGCCCCGCTCACATCGAACGCGGGCGGCCGGCAGGCGATCAGCACGACCTCGCCGCTCACGCGGCACGCGGCCGGCACCGTGCGGCAGCAGCAGTGTCTCGCCCTTGCGCAGCGCAAGCGCCTCGCCATCCTCGGGCTCGAGCGTCCCGTGACCCTCCAGGACGACGAGGACCGCGAAGCCGGGGTCGATCTCGGCCTCCGGAGCCGGCGCGACGCGCTCGGCACGGAAGAACGGGTCAGCCTCGCTGGGCAAGAGCCGGGCGACCGGGCCGTCGGGCGGCGGTCCGCGCAGCGCGGCCAGCTCGACTCCCGAGCGCTCGACGCATTCGAGCGCACGCTCCCAGCCTAGGCCGAGGGTGGCCTCGTGCGTGTCGTCGATGCCGAAGCCCTGCCACTCGAGGAGAATCGAGAGGTCCGTCGGCTCCTGCAGCTCGACGATCAATAGCCCCTCGCCGATTGCATGGGGCACGCCGGCCGGTACGAAGATCGTGTCCCCCGGCCCTACGGCGGCGGGATTGAGCGCGCCGAGCATGGCGGCGTGGTCCTGCTCGTCCACCCAGCGCTCGAGCGTCTCGGCCGACACGTCCTCGCGGAAGCCGACGTGCACGAGTGCGTCGGGCGCGCTCGCACCGATGACGATCCAGGCCTCGGTCTTGCCGTACGGCGTGCCGAGCGCAGCCCGCGCGAACGGCCCGTCGGGATGGACGTGGACAGGCAGCCGCTGGCCGGCGTCGAGCAACTTGACGAGCAGCGCGGGATCGGCCCCGTGGCGGGCGGCGTGGCCGGCGCCCAGGAAGCCTTCGGGGTCGGCGGCGATCGCGTCGCGCAGCAGCTCGCCGCCGGGCAGCCGGCTCAGACCGAGCTCCTCCTCGCCGAAGACCGTCGTCGTGGAGCCCACCCAGTCCTCGGGCACGCGCGCACCCGGCGGCTCGGTCCCACGCAGCGCCGCGATGGCGGGCCCACCGAGATAGAAGCGCTCGATGCCGTTGGGCGGCAGGACGACCGGCCTCACGGCGCCCGCACCTCCGCCCTGGCCAGCTGCTCGGCCCGGGCCGGGTCGATCGCGCCGGCCTTCGCCGTCTCGACGCTCGCCGCGGCCGTTGCGAGACCGAGCGAGACCGCGTTGTCGAACGGCTCGCCGCGCTCGAGCCCCACGCACAGGCCGCCGACGAACGCGTCGCCCGCGCCGATCGGGTTGCGTACCTCGACGTGCGGCGCCGCGTACCAGCGCGGCTCGCCGCCCTCGACGAACACGGCGGCACCCGCCGCGCCCGCGGTGACGATCGCCGCGTGCGCGCCGTCCGCGACGAGCGCTGCCGCCGCAGTGGCGGCCCGCTGCCGGACCTCTGCCGGGTCGCCGGCCTCGACCGTCTCGTCGGCGCGGCCCAGCAGCAGCCCCTCCGCCTCGGCGAGGTTGGGTGTGACGACGTCTGGCCGCGCGCGGAGCGCGGCGGCGAGTGGCGCACCGTTCGCGTCAACAACGGCTCGCGCGCCGCGCTCGCGCGCCAGCACGACGAGCCGGGCATAGCCGTCCTCGGGCGCCCCCGGCGGCGTGCTTCCGCTGCAGGCCAGCAGCGCATGGCGGTCGAGCCCCGCGGCGACCGCGCGCTCGTAGCGTTCCCAGTCGCCGGGACCGAGGCGCGGTCCGGGCTCGTTCATTACCGTCACGCGGCCGCCTTGCTCGAGCACGACCACGGTCGAGCGCAGCTCGCCGGCGACCGGGACCGCCTCGACGCTCAGGCCCTCATCGGCGAGCAGCCGCGCCGCGGCCTGTCCCGTGTGCCCGGGCGTGAAGCCGATCAGGACGGCATTCGCGTGCAGCGCCTGCGCCACCCGCGCGACGTTGACTCCCTTGCCGCCGGCGGTGACCGCGACGTCATCGAAGCGCAGGACCTCGCCGGGCCTCAGCTCGTCGATGGTGAGCGTGCGGTCGATCGTGAGATTGGGGCCGGCGATGAGCATGGGATGCCTGCCTGGCATCGTCACCAGCGGCTGACGGCGATGTCAAGACGCCTCGGCTTCTCGAGCCGGCCCCAGCTCAACGGTCGGCATCGACGACCGCGGCCGGATCATCGGCATCTATCGCTAGGCGGCTGAGCGCTCTTCGGCGTCGTCGGGCTCGTCCGAGCCCGACGTATCGGTGTCGGGCTCGTCCG
>CAVTZF010000025.1:0-35313 GCA_963739095.1 uncultured Thermoleophilaceae bacterium | reverse complement strand
GGGCCGCCACGAGCCAGGCCTGGGGCGCGCCCTTCCCGCGGATCGAGATCGGCAGCACGAGCGTGCGGCCGGCCATCTCCGGATGGTCGGGGGCGAATTCGCCCGTGCTGCGCCGCACCTCTTCGCTGATCGCCGCCATCGCCGCGGCCGGGACCTGGCGGCGGAAGGTCTTGGTCGCGATCGGCTCGCCCCGCGCCGACAGCACGCAGACGGCGCCGCCGATCGCGGCGGCCAGCGCGCGCACCACCTCGTCGAGGCCGCTCTCCTCGAGCACGAGCCGCTCGAGGCGCTTGTGGATCGCGATGCCGCGCTGCAGCACCTCGTACTGCTCGTTCACGAGCCGCGTGAACGCCTTTTCGGTCAGGGCGATGAACGGCAGCTCGTATGGCACCTCGAAGACCGGGAAGCCGAGCGCGCCGGCCTCCTCGAGGAGCGCGGGCGGCAGCTCGTCGTGGTTGAAGCCGGTGCCGAAGCCGAGCCCCGACAGCTGGCGTCCCGACAGGAGCCGCACGAACTCGCGCTGGCGCGCCTCGCTCTCGAGCTGGATGCCCGTCGTGAGCATCAGCTCGCCGCCCGACAGCCACGGCGTCGGGTCGGGCAGCTCGGAGATGTGCACCCAGCGGACCGGGGCGTCGGCGCCGTCACCTCCCACCGCAAGCTCGAGGCCCATCTCGGCGACGAGTCCTCGGACGGTGAGCATCACACCACCTTCGCCGGCGCCCCGACCCCTGCTAGTGGTGGACGATCCGCTCCCAGGCCTCGGTGAGCACCTGGCGCAGGACCTTGTCGATCAGCTCGAACTCCTCGGTGTCAGCGATCAGCGGCGGCGACAGCTGGATGACGGGGTCGCCGCGGTCGTCCGCGCGGCAGATGAGCCCGTGCTTGTAGAGCTCGCCGGACATGAAGCCGCGCAGCAGCTCCTCGCCCTCCGCGTCGCTGAAGCTCTCCTTGGTCTCCTTGTCCTTGACGAGCTCGAGCGCGTGGAAGTAGCCCGCGCCGCGCACGTCGCCGACGATCGGCAGGTCCTCCTTGAGCTTGTCCAGCATGCCGCGGAACTCCGGCTCCTTCTCGCGCACGTGCCCGCAGAGGTCCTCGCGCTCGAAGATGTCGAGGTTGGCCAGCGCCATCGCTGCGGAGACCGGATGGCCGCCGAAGGTGATGCCGTGGGTGAAGTTCTCCTTGTCGCTCATGAACGGCTCGGAGACGCGATCCGAGACGATCACCCCGCCCATCGCCGCGTACGCCGAGGTCAGGCCCTTGGCCGTGGTGATCATGTCCGGCACGACGCCGAAGCGCTCGACGCCGAAGTAGTAGCCGAGCCGGCCCCACGAGCAGATGACCTCGTCCGAGATCAGCAGCACGTTGTGCTTGTCGCAGATCTCGCGCACGCGCTGCCAGTAGCCGTCCTGTGGGACGAAGGAGCCGCCCGAGTTCTGGACCGGCTCGAGGATCACGGCGGCCACCGTCTCGGGGCCCTGGAACTCGATCATCTCCTCGATCGCGTTCGGCGGCCCAGAGCGGGTCGCGCCCCTCCGGCCAGCGGTACTCGTTCGTGTTCGGCACGTGATGGGCGCCCGGGACGAGCGGCTCGAACGGCGTGCGCAACGGCGTGATGCCGGTGATCGAGAGCGCGCCGAAGGTGGTGCCGTGGTACGCCGTCTCGCGCGAGATGATCTTCGTCTTCAGCGGGTTGCCCGTGAGCTTGTGGTACTGGCGGGAGAGCTTCCAAGCCGACTCGACCGCCTCGGAGCCGCCCGAGGTGAAGAAGACGCGGTTGAGGTTGCCGGGCGCGAGCGCCGCGATGCGCGCGGCGAGCTCGATCGCCTTCGGGTGCGCGTAGCTCCAGTTGGTGTAGAAGCCGAGCTCCTTGACCTGGGCCGCGGCCGCCTCGCCGATCTCCGTCCGGCCGTGGCCCGCGTTTACGCAGAACAGCGCGGACAGGCCGTCGAGATAACGCTTGCCGTGCTCGTCGTAGACGTAGCTGCCCTCACCCCGTGTGATGATCGGGATCTCATGGGCGTCGTCGTACGCGCCCATGCGCGTGAAATGCATCCACAGGTGCTTGCGCGCCTTCTCTTGCAAATCGGTGACCGGGCCGGTCTCGTAGACGGTCTGCGGGGTGGTCGCCACTATCTCTCCTCAACTAGACGCCGCGGACAACGCTATCGGCGCCATCGGCGCACCACAAGGGAATCGATGGCGAAAGGGCAGAGTCTTTCGTTATCCACTCCGTCCAATTAAGGACAAGTGTTTTCGGCAGATCGCACCTTGCGGCAGCGCCGAATCGGCCATAGCTTGCCCGTAGGGATGAGCCGCGTGGGCGAAGGAGGGAGCGGCCCGCCAGCGGATGCGCCAAGCGTCCGCCTGCAGGGGGTCACTAAGCGCTTTGGCGATTTCACCGCGGTGCGCGGGATGGACCTCGACATCCCGCAGGGGCAATTCTTCACGATGCTTGGCCCGTCGGGGTGCGGCAAGACCACGACGCTGCGCATGATCGCCGGCTTCGAGGAGCCTTCCGAGGGCGCGGTCTGGCTCGACGGCGACGACGTCACCGGCCTGCCCGCCTTCAAGCGCGCCACCAACACCGTCTTCCAGAGCTACGCGCTGTTTCCGCACATGAGCGTCGAGCGAAACGTCGCGTTCGGGCTCGAGCGCAAGGGCTTCGCGAAGGACGAGGTGCGCCGCCGCGTGGGCGAGGAGCTCGAGCGGGTGGGCCTTGCGCCCGAGGCCAAGCGCAAGCCCCGTCAGCTCTCGGGCGGCCAGCAGCAGCGCGTCGCGCTCGCCCGTGCGCTGGTGAACCGCCCAGCGGTGCTGCTGCTCGACGAGCCGCTCGGCGCGCTCGACCTCAAGCTGCGCAAGCAGCTGCAGGTGGAGCTCAAGCGCATCCAGGAGGACGTCGGGATCACGTTCGTCTACGTGACGCACGACCAGGAGGAGGCGCTCACGATGTCCGACCGCATCGCGGTGATGAACCGCGGCGTGATCGAACAGCTCGACGAGCCCGAGGAGATCTACGAGCGCCCCAGCACCACCTTCGTCGCCGGCTTCATCGGCGTGTCCAACCTGATGCCCGGCGAGGTCGTCTCGAGCGACAGCCGCAGCGTCGAGCTGCGCCTCGACGCCGGACCGACGGTTCGGGCGGGCGCCGAGGAGGCCACCGTCGGCGAGCGCGCACACGCCGTCGTGCGCCCGGAGAAGCTGCAGCTGCATGCGACGAGCAACGGCGACGCCGCCGCCGGGCGCGCCAGCGTCGAGGGCCAGGTCGAGAGCTCGCTCTACCTCGGCACGGCCACCCAGGTGGTCGTTGTGCTCGGTGACGGGACCCGCTTGACCGTGCTCGTGCCGAACACCGACGAGGCGGAGCGCCAGCGCCTGCCCGCGGCGGGCGACGGAGCGCGGCTGACCTGGTCCGACGAGAACATCCACATGGTGAGGGAGACGGCGTGACGCCGAACGACGACCTGGAGCGGCAGTTCGAGCGGCTCCTGCGCGACCCGCTCACCCGCCGCCGGCTGATGAAGCGCGGCGCCGCGGGCGCGCTCAGCCTGTCCGCGCTGTCCTACCTCGCCGCGTGCGGGACCCGCACCGGCGGGGTCGCCCAGTCGAGCGAGGGCGAGTCCGACATGATCGAGAAGACCAAGATCTCGGACTCGCTGACGTTCTCCAACTGGCCGCTGTACATCGAGGAGGACCGCGGGACGCTCAAGGAGTTCCAGAAGGAGTACGGCACCGAGGTCAAGTACGTCGAGGAGATCAACGACAACACCGAGTTCTTCGGCAAGGTCCGCCAGCAGTACGAGCGCGGCGACTCGGGTGGGCGCGACATCCACGTGGTGACCGACTGGATGGCCGCGCGCATGATCAGGCTCGGCTACGTGCAGAGGTTCGACCCGGCGGCGATCACCACCGCACAGCAGAACCTGATCGACCGGCTGCGCACGCCGCCCTTCGATCCCGGCCGCGACTACTCGATGCCCTGGCAGTCGGGCTTAGGCGGGATCATCTACCGCAAGGACAAGGTCAAGCGCGAGCCCAAGTCGGTGGACGACCTGTTCGACCCGGACTACAAGGGCAAGGTCACGATGCTCACCGAGATGCGCGACACGGTCGGCGTCGTGGCCGCCGGCATGGGCTTCGACCCCGAGACCGCCTCGAAGGACGATTTCCTGGAGGCGATCGCGCGCATCGGCGAGGCCTCCGACTCCGGGCAGATCCGCGGCTTCACCGGCAACGAGTACACGAAGGACATCACCAAGGGCGACTCCTGGGTGATCATCGGCTGGTCGGGGGACGCCGTGCAGCTCGAGGCCGACAACCCGAACATCAAGTTCATATCGCCCGAGACGGGCGTGCACCTGTGGACCGACAACATGCAGATCCCGGTCGGCGCGCCGCACGCGTACACGGCGGAGAAGATGATCGACTTCGTCTACCGGCCCGAGGTGCAGGCGGACATCGCCGAGTACGTGAACTACATCTGCCCCGTCGAGGGCGTCCAGGAGATCCTCGCGAAGCGCGCTCCCGAGCTGGCCAACAACCAGCTGATCTTCCCGGACGACGAGACGCTCTCCAAGGCTTTCATCTTCCGCCAGCTCAAGCCCGGCGAAGAGGTCGAGCTCGACGAGGCGTTCCAGAAGGTGATCGGCGCCTAGCCGCGTGTCCGCGCGTCTCCGGAAGGCCGGGCTGCCCTACCTGCTCCTGATTCCGGGGCTCGGCTGGCTGGCGGTCTTCTTCCTCATCCCGCTCGGCTACATGGCTTTCGAGTCGCTCAAGGAGGGCACACTCGAGACCGGCTTCATCTTCAGCTGGGAGTTCTCGAATTACACCGACGCGATCTCGGACTACAACGAGCAGTTCCTGCGCTCCTTCGAGTACGCGGCGATGGCCACGATCGCGGCGCTGCTGATCGGCTACCCGCTCGCCTACTTCATCGCCTTCCGTGGCGGCAAGTGGCGCAACGCAATGCTGCTCGCGGTCATCGCTCCGTTCTTCGTGACCTACCTGATCCGCACGCTCTCGTGGGAGACGATCCTGTCCGACTCCGGCTTCGTGGTCAGCACGCTGAAGACCGTGGGCATCCTGTCCAACGACGGCCGCCTGCTCGACACGACGTTCTCGGTGGTGGCAGGCATCACCTACAACTTCCTGCCGTTCATGATCCTGCCGCTCTACGCCTCGCTGGAGCGGATCGACCTCCGCCTGCTGGAGGCGGGCTACGACCTCTACGGCCGCCGGCGCGACGTCTTCCTGCGCGTCACGCTGCCGCTGTCGATGCCGGGCGTCGTGGCGGGTTCCCTGCTGACGTTCATCCCGGCGGCCGGCGACTTCATCAACGCCGAGCTGCTCGGGACGCCGAACCAGTTCATGATCGGCAACGTCATCCAGAGCCGCTACCTCGAGATCGGCGACTACCCGACCGCGGCGGCGCTGTCGTTCATCCTGATGGCGGTGATGCTGGCGATCGTGCTGATCTGGGCGCGCATCGCGGGCACCGAGGCGTTGCTCGGCACCGAGGGAGAGCGACTCTAGATGGAAGCCGGCACCGCCACCGCCCCGAGCGCCGCGCGCACCCGCGAGGGCGGCCGGCCGGGCGGCCGCCGCCGCCGCCGCGGCGGCAAGCTGCTCGATCTGGGGCTGAACCTCTATGCGCTGCTGGCGCTGCTCTACCTGCTGGTGCCGATCGCGATCATCCTCGTCTTCTCGTTCAACAACCCGGTCGGGCGCTTCAACTTCATCTGGCAGGAGTTCTCCTTCGAAGCCTGGACCGACCCGTTCGGCGTCCCCGGCATCGGCGACGCGCTGCTGACGTCGGTCGAGATCGCCGCGCTCTCGACGATCGCCGCAACCGCCCTCGGGACGATCACCGCGCTGGCGCTCGTGCGCTACGAGTTCAAGGGCCGCGCGCCGGTCAACTTCTTCATCTTCATCCCGCTCGCCACGCCCGAGGTCGTGCTGGGTGCGGCGCTGCTGTCGATGTTCCTCAACTTCCTGATCGCGACCGGCTTCGGGACGATCCTGATCGCGCACATCATGTTCAACCTGTCGTTCGTGATCATCACCGTGCGCTCGCGGCTGATCGGCTTCGACCGGTCGCTCGAGGAGGCAGCGCAGGACCTTGGCGCCACGGCCTGGCAGACGTTCCGGCTGGTGACGCTGCCGCTGATCATGCCGGGCGTGGTCGCCGCCGCGCTGCTCGCGTTCGCGCTCTCGATCGACGACTTCGTGATCACGAACTTCAACGCCGGTTCGACGGTCACGTTCCCGCTGTTCATCTGGGGTGCGGCGCGCGTGGCGCTGCCGCCGCAGATCTACGTGATCGCCTCGATGATCTTCCTGGTCACGCTCGCGCTGATGCTGCTCACCGTCTGGCAGCAGCGCCGGGCTGAGAAGATGGCTGCGGTCCGGCCCGAGCCCGAGGAGGCGTAGTGGAGGCACAGGCGCCCGTTGCCGAGCGCAGCGAGCACGGGCTCAAGAAGGACGCGATCGGCTTCCTCGACGGCCTGATCATCGGGATCGCGTCCACGGCGCCGGCCTACTCGCTGGCGGCGGTGCTCGCGATCGTCGTGGTGCTCGTCGGCGTCCAGGCGCCGGCCGTCATGCTGGCGTCGTTCGTCCCAATGTTCCTGATCGCGTCGGCCTTCTACTACATGAATCGCGCCGATCCCGGACTGCGGCACGACCTTCTCGTGGGTCACGCGCGCGATGGGGCCGACGCTCGGCTGGATCGGTGGTTGGGCGATCACAACCACGGGCGTGCTCGTGATCGGCTCGCTCGCCCAGGTGGCGGCCTTCTACATCTTCGACCTGTTCGGTCTCGCCGGATTGCGCGACTCGATCGCCGCCAACGTGATCTTCACGCTCCTGATCATCGCCGTGATGACCACGATCTGCGTGCTCGGCACGGAGTTGTCCGCAGCCCTGCAGCGGATCCTGATCTTCCTGCAGGTTGGAGCGCTGTTGTTGTTCGCGGTCGTGGCGCTGGTGAAGGGCGGGCCGTTGACGCCGGAGCTGTCCTGGTTCTCGCCCTTCGCGATCGACAGCACCGGCGTGCTCACCCTCGGGCTCCTCACGGGAGTGTTCATCTACTGGGGCTGGGAGAGCGCCGTCAACCTGAACGAGGAGACCGAGGGCTCCGCCACCGCGCCCGGGCTCGCGGCGGTGCTCTCCACGGTGATCCTGCTCGTGACCTACGTGCTGACCACCACGGCGGTGGTCGCCTTCGCCGGGCTCGGCCGCGTCGAGGAGTTCGAGGACGACGCGGGCATCTTCGGAGCGCTGGCCGGCGACGTGCTGGGATCGCCGCTCGACAAGCTCGTCGTGATCGCGATCATCGTTTCAGCGCTCGCCTCGACGCAGACCACGATCCTGCCGGCGTCCCGCACGACGCTGTCGATGGCCCGCCAGGGCGCGTTTCCCGAGGCGTTCGGCCGCGTGCACCCGCGCTTCCTGACACCGCATTTCTCGACGATCGCGATCGGGCTGGTCGCGGCCGTCTGGTTCGGCGTCCTGTTCCCGCTCTCCGAGAACTTCGTCTACGACTCGCTCACCGCGCTGTCGCTGATGATCGCCTTCTACTACGCGCTCACCGGTTTCGCGTGCGCGATCTACTACAGGCGCGAGCTCACGAAGTCGGTGAAGAACTTCCTCTTCATCGGAGTCGGGCCGGTGGTGGGCGCGATCATTCTCACGCTACCTGTTCTTCAAGGCGATCGACGAGTACCGCCAGGTCGGCCAGTCCTACAGCGGCAGCGAGCTGTTCGGTGTGGCGGTGCCGGTCGTGCTCGGCCTCGGCCTGCTGTTGCTCGGGGTGGTGCTGATGCTCATCTGGCGCGCCATGGGCCATCGTGACTACTTTGGCCGTCGCCCCGAGATCGTCGATCCCGATGTCGCCGCCGGCCACAGGGAGGGCGTCGCGGCGGTCCCGGAGGAGGCGGTCTGATGGCGGCCTCCGTCGTCGTCGGCTACGACGGCTCGGCTGGCTCGCGGGCCGCGCTCGACACGGGCATGGAGCTGGCTGGCCGGTTCGGCGACAGCCTCCTGATCGTCTTCGGCGCCGGTCCGCCCGGTGGCGTGGGCGACGAGGCCCGCGCGCATCGGCAGGCGATCGAGGAACGCGGCGAGCAGGTTACGAGCGAGGCCGTCGAGCGCGCGCGCGGCGGCGGCGTCGAGGTGGAGCTGATCATCTCCCACGAGCGTCCGAGCGAGGCGCTGCGCAGCGTGGCGGCGAGCGCGACGCGCGCTTCATCGTCGTCGGCTCCCGCGGCGAGGGCGTCCTCAAGCGGGCGCTCTGCGGGATCCGTGCCGCACAAGCTGCTCGAGACCGCCGAGACTCCGGTCGTCGTGGTGCGCGGTTGAGCGTCGACCGCGAGCGCCTCGCGGCGCTGATCGCGGACGAGCGCAAGCGCTTCGCGGAGACCCACCCGCGCTCGCGCGAGCTGCACGAACGGGCACGCGGCAGCCTGCTCGAGGGCGTCCCGATGCCCTGGATGACGATGTGGCGAGGCGGCCACCCCGTCTACCTTGCCCAGGCGCGCGGCGCGCGCGTGACCGACGTGGACGGCAACGAGTACGCCGACTTCTGCCTCGGCGACACCGGAGCGATGGCGGGCCACTCGCCCGAGCCGGCGATGGCGGCACTGCGCGAGCGCGCCGGCATCACCGCGATGCTGCCGACCGACGACGCCGCGTGGGTCGGCTCCGAACTGGGGCGCCGCTTCGGCGTGCCGTACTGGCAGTTCTCGCTCACGGCAACGGACGCCAACCGCTGGGTGCTGCGCATGATGCGCGAGATCACCGGGCGGCCGCGGGTGCTCGTCTTCAACTGGTGCTACCACGGCAGCGTCGACGAGGCGTTCGTGACGCTCGACGCCGGCGGGCGCGAGCGCTCGCGCGAGGGCAACGTCGGCCCGATGGTCGACCCCGCCGAGACGACGCGCGTCGCCGAGTTCAACGAGCTCGAGACCGTCGAGGCGGCGCTGGCGCACGGCGACGTGGCCTGCGTGCTGATGGAGCCCGCACTCACGAACATCGGCATCGTGCTGCCCGAGCCCGGCTTCCTCGCGGGCGTGCGCGAGGCGTGCACGCGGGCCGGCGCGCTGCTCGTGATCGACGAGACGCACACGCTCAGCGCGGGGCCGGGCGGCTGCACGGCGGCTTGGGGGCTCGAGCCGGACGCGGTCACGCTCGGCAAGTCGATCGGCGCCGGTGTCCCGATCGGCGCCTACGGCGTGAGCGCCGAGGTGGCCGAGCGCATCGCGGCGCAGGAGGACGCGGACTACGAGGACACCGGCGGCGTGGGCGGCACGCTCGCCGGCAACGCGCTGTCGCTTGCGGCCGCTCGCGCGACGCTCGGCGAGGTCCTCACCGAGGATGCCTTCGCCGGGATGATCGCGCTGCGCGAGCGCTTCGTCGCCGGCGTCGAGGAGACGCTCGCTCGCCACGGCGCCCCCTGGTCGATCGTCAGCCTGGGCGCGCGCGCCGAGTACCGCTTCACCTCGCCGCCCCCGCGCACCGGCGCCGAGTCGGCGGCGGCCGCCGACACCGACCTCGACGAGTACCTGCACCTGCAGCTGCTGAACCGTGGGGTGATGATCACGCCGTTCCACAACATGGCGCTGATGTGTCCCGCGACCACCGCGGCCGACGTCGATCGGCACTCGGAGGCGTTCGAGGAGGCCGTGGCTGCGCTCTTCGCTGGATAGTCTCGGCCGCCCATGGCGACCTATGACCTGATCGCAGACCTCCCGCTAACGATCGACTCGCTCGTGCTCGAGGGGCGCGAGCTTCAGATGGGCGAGTTCACCCGCAAGACGACCCTGATCCACCTCGAGGGAGCGGGCGAACGCGGCACCGGCGAGGACGTCGTCTACGACCCCGAAGACCACGACATCCTGCAGGCCGCCGGCGGCGACTCGATCGACCTCGCCGGCGACTGGACGATTGACTCCTTCTCGAAGCGCCTCGACGAGCTGTCCGTCTGGCCGAAGGAGCCGGCGCGCGGCGACGTGTCGCGCGACTATCGCCGCTGGGCCTTCGAGTCGTCGGCGCTCGACCTCGCGCTGCGTCAGGCGGGCCGCTCGCTCGCCGAAGCTGTGGAGCGCGAGCCGCGCCCGCTCAACTACGTGGTGTCGATGCGGCTCACCGCGCCCGACGATGGGGTGGAGACGGCCCAGCGCGCAATCGACCTGCTCGCCAAGTACCCCGGCACCGGCCTGAAGCTCGACCCCACCAACACGTGGACCGAGGAGCTCATCGACGAGCTCGCGACGCTGGGCGCCGTCAACTCGCTCGACTTCAAGAGCTTCTACAAGGGCACGCCCGTCGACCTGGTGACGGACATCGACCTCTACCGGATGTGCATCGAGGCGTTCCCCGACGCCTGGTACGAGGACCCCGACGTGACCGACGAGACGCGTCCGCTGCTCGAGCCGGTCGCAGGCCAGATCACCTGGGACGCGCCGATCCACTCTGTCGCGGACGTGCTCGAGCGGCCCTGGAAGCCGCGCATGGTGAACATCAAGCCGTCGCGCTTCGGCCCGCTCTCACGGCTGTTCGAGATGTACGACTGGTGCGAGCGCGAGGGCGTGGGCGCCTACGGCGGAGGTCAGACCGAGCTCGGCGTCGGCCGCGGGCACATCCAGTACCTGGCCTCGCTGTTCCACCCGGACACGCCGAACGACACGGCCCCGGGCGGCTTCAACCACCCGGTGCTCGCGGACGACCTGCCGCGCAGCCCGCTCGAGCCGCGCATCGACGCTACGGGCTTCCGCTGGGTCTAGAGCCGCGATCGCGCCGCGTGATCGACGTCCAGACCCTCCACCCGGAGCGGCAGACCGCCGTGGAGATGGCGCGCCGGGTGGCGGCCTTCGTCGGCGAGGCGCAGCGCGTCGCTCGACCTCGCCCTGTACGACGTGCGCCTTCCCGGGGAGCCGGGGGACATCGTGGCGGGTGCCCTGCGGGACGCAGCCGAGCGCGGCGTGCGCGTGCGCGTCGCCTACAACGCCGACCACGACGAGCGCCTGTTCCCACCGCCGCCGAGCACCGAGCCCGAGCTGATCGAGGCGCTCGCGTTCGACACACGCGGCGTGCCCGGCATCCCCGACCTGATGCACCACAAGTACGTGGTGCGCGACGGCAACAGCGTCTGGACGGGCTCGACTAACTGGACGACCGACTCGTGGACGATCCAGGAGAACCTGGTGCTCGTGGCGCACGCGGCGGAGCTGGCGGCCGAGTTCGCGCAGAACTTCGACGAGCTCTGGCAGTCGGGCGACGTCTCGGACTCGGGCCACCGCGAGCCGCGCCGGCTCGAGCTCGATGGTCACGAGCTGCGCGCCTGGTTCACGCCCGGCCACGGCGAGGAGCTCTCGCATCGGATCGCGAGCGCGATCGGGGCGGCGCGCCGCCGCGTCCGGATCGCCTCGCCGGTGATCACGGCGGGCCCGGTGCTCGGGACCCTGGCCGAGGTCGCCGCCGAGGCGCGTGTCGACATCCGCGGGGTCGTCGACCGCACCCAGATGGACGGCGTCGTCTACCAGTGGCGCACGAACGGCCGCTCGGCCTGGAAGATCCCGATCCTCGGCTCGGTGCTCGAACACGCCGAGTTCAGCGGCAAGCTGTCGGTCCCCTGGACGCCGGAGTCGATCCACGACTTCATGCACGCGAAGGTCACCGTCTGCGACGACGTGGTGTTCGCCGGCTCGTTCAACCTCTCGCGCTCTGGCGAGCAGAACGCCGAGAACGTCGTCGAGCTGCACGACCCGGAGCTGGCCGAGCGGCTCGCCGGGTTCATCGACGAGGTCAGAGCTCGCTATCCGCGGATGCCCGCGCCTGACGGTGGACAGCCGCGCTGAGGACATTCCGCACCTCGAGCGGGTCATCCGTCACCGTGAACAGGCGCTCGTCGCCGGGCGAGATCTTCCCCTCGGCGAGCAGCTTCTCGGAGATCCAGTCGACCATGCCCTGCCAGTAGCCGGTGCCGACCAGGATCGCGGGGAACTCGCGGATCTTGTCGGTCTGGATCAGCGTCAGTGACTCGAACAGCTCGTCGAGCGTGCCGAAGCCGCCGGGGAAGACGACGAAGCCGCTCGCGTAGCGGACGAACATGATCTTGCGCACGAAGAAGTAGTGGAAGACGAGCTCGATGTCGCAGTAGGGATTGACCCCCTGCTCGAACGGCAGCTCGATGTTGAGGCCGATCGACTGGACGCCGGCATCGCGTGCGCCGCGGTTGGCGGCCTCCATCGCGCCCGGGCCGCCGCCGGTGATGACCGCCATGCCCGCCTCGCCGACCACGCGGGCGGTCTCGCGCGCCAGCAGGTACTCGGGATGGTCCGGCGGCGTCCGCGCCGAGCCGAAGAAGGAGGCTGCGGAGCCGACGTGGGCAAGCGTCTCGAAACCCAGTCGCAGCTCGCTCGCGATGCGCTGGATCCGGTCCTCGTCGCTGAACGTCGAGACGACCGCTTCTTCCTGCGCCCCGAGGATCTCCTCGTCGAGCGTCTGCGGAATGCGAGGCTCGGGGTCATGGATTTCCGCCATGGCCCCGAGCCTAGTGTCCCCTCCCCCAGAGGACTCGTGGAGCACAGCCGCCGGGCCGTCCTCTACGAAGTTCCGTCGATCTTTACCCAATAAGTCGAATTGCGATGCGCTCGCCCTAGAGCGCGAGCGACAGCGGCTGCTCGAGGAGCTCCTTGACCCGCGCCAGGAACTTCGCGCCGTCCGCCCCGTAGAGGATGCGGTGGTCGCAGACGAGGCTCAGCGTCATCTGGTCGCGCGCGACGATGCGCCCGCTGTCGTCGACCGCCGGCCGCTTCTCGAGCTTGCCGACCGTGAGGATCGAGGCCTGCGGCGGGTTGATGATCGCCGTGAAGAACTCGATCCCGAACATGCCGAGGTTCGAGACCGTGAAGGTCCCGCCTGACAGCTCCGGCGGGGTGACCGTCTTGTCGCGCACCTTCTCGATCACGGCCCGCGCGTCCTTCGAGATCTGGCCGAGCGACTTCTGGTCCGCGTTGAAGATCGTCGGCACCACGAGCGCGTCCTGCGCCGCCACCGCGACGCCGATGTTGACGTTCTCGTAGAGCTCGAACTTGCCGTCGCGGTAGGCGCCGTTCACGCGCGGGTGCTCCTTCAGCCCGGTGGCCGCGGCCTTCACGACCATGTCGTTGAAGGACGGCGCCGGGTCGGCGACTTCCTTCAGCCGCTTGCGCAGCTCGACCGCCTGCGTCATGTCGACGGTCAGGCTGATCGAGAAGTCCGGCGCGGTCGCCTTCGACTCCGCCATCCGCCGCGACACGGTCTGCTGCAGGCGCGTCAGCTCATGGATGTCGGCCTGGCCCTTCGCGCCCGCCTCGCCGCGCTGCGGCTCGGGCTGAGGGGCGGCCGCGGGCGCCGCTTCGCGCTCCGCCGGCTCGGCCTTCGCCTCGGCGGGGGCCTCCTCGGCCCGGGCGCCGCCGTCCTCGGCCGCCGCCTGGATGTCCGCCTTGACGATCCGGCCGCCGGGGCCGCTGCCCTCGATCGCTCCCAGCTCGAGCCCCAGCTCGCGCGCCATGCGCCGCGCTACCGGCGACGCCTTCACGCGCTCGCCGCCGTTGCCGTCGCCCGAGGGCGCGCGCTCGCGCGTGGCCGTCCCGCCGCCGTCTCCGCCCGGCTGGGTCTCGCCGCCGCCGTCTCCGCCACCGCCGCCGCCGCGCGTCTCGCCGGCGTCGGCGGCCACGGCCTCCTCGTCCTCTTCCTTAGCTTCCTCGGCGCCGGCGTCCTCCTCGCCCTGCTCCTCCTCGGCCTCGGGCTCCTCTTGTGCCTCCGTCTTCTCCTCGGCCGCCGGCTTGCCGTTGCTCCTCGCCTCGCCGGCCTCGCCGATGCGCGCGATCACCTCGCCGATCGCAAGCGTGTCGCCCTCCTGCGCCAGGATCTCGATCAGGACGCCGTCGGCGTCGGCGTCATAGGTCATGTTCGCCTTGTCGGTCTCGATCTCGACGAGCGGCTCGCCGCGCTTGACCTCGGCGCCCTCGTCCACGAGCCACTTGAGGACGGTGCCCTCCTCCATCGAGTCGGACAGGCGGGGCATCGTGACGTCACTGGCCATGCAGGGCTCTCTCCTATAGGTCTCTGAACGTTGCGAGCGCGGCCTGCACGACGTGCTCCTCGTGCGGGAAGGCCGCCTGCTCGAGTGGCTTGGAGTACGGCATCGGGACGTCGGCCCCGGTCACCCGCTGGACGGGCGCATCGAGGTAGTCGAAGGCCTGCTCCTGGATCAGGGCAGCGAGGTTCGCGCCGACCCCGCCGTGGGGCCAGCCCTCCTCGACGATCACGGCGCGGTTCGTCTTCTGGACGGACTCGCGGATCGTGTCGAGGTCGAGCGGACGCAGCGTGCGCGGGTCGATCACTTCGGCCTCGATCTCGTGCTCCTCCGCCAGCACCTCCGCCGCCTTCTGCGCGGTGATCGCCATGCGCGAGATGCCGATGATCGTCACGTCGTCGCCCTCACGCCGGATCGCCGCCTCGCCGAAGCGCATCGGCCCGCCGTTCTCGGGCACCTCGCCGCGCTGGCCGTAGAGCGTCTCGTGCTCGATGAAGACGACCGGGTTGTCGTCCCTGATCGCCGCCTTCAGGAGGCCCTTGGCGTCGGCCGGCGTCGACGGCACGGCGACGAGCAGCCCGGGCACGTGCAGGTAGAAGGCCTCCAAGCAGTGCGAGTGAGTCGGCCCGAGCTGGTGGCCGGCGCCCTGGGGCATGCGCACCACGAGCGGCACCCTGACCTGGCCGCCGAACATGTAGCGGATCGCGGCCGCGTGGTTGACGATCTGGTCCATCGCCAGCAGCGAGAAGTTGATCGTCATCAGCTCGACCACCGGCCGCAGGCCGATCATCGCGGAGCCCACGCCCATGCCGACGATCGTGTTCTCGGAGATCGGCGTGTCCCGGACGCGCTTCTCGCCGAACTCCTCGAGCAGCCCGGCTGTCACCTTGAAGGCGCCCTGGAAGACGCCGATGTCCTCGCCCATGAGGAAGACCTTCTCGTCGGCCTCCATCTCCTCGCGAAGCGCCTGGTTGAGCGCCTCGCGGTAGCGCATCACCGGCATCAGCCGTCGTCCTCTTCCTCGCCCGGACCCTGCTGCTCGCCCTCCTCCTCCTGGTCCCTGGGCGTGCGGCGCTTGCGGGCCTCGCTGTCGCCGACACCGGCGTAGGCGGCACCCTTCTCGGCCAGCTCGTGCGGGAGCTCGCCGGCCTCGCGCTCGCGCTCGCCGCGATGCACCTCGGGCGAGCGCTCGTCGACGGTCCACCAGGCCGGGACGTCGTCGGAGAAGACGTAGACGTCGTCGTAGAGCGAGTCGAGGTCGGGGAAGGGCGACTCGTCGGCGAAGCGCTGCGCCTCGTCGACGATCTCGATCGCCTCCTGATCCATCTTCTCGACCTCGTCCTGGCTCAGCACGCCCTCGTCCACGAGCCGCTTCGCGAACGCGTTGATCGGGTCGCGCCCGCGCCACTCCTCGACCTCCTCCTTGGAGCGGTACTCCTCGGGGTCGGCCATCGAGTGGCCGCGGTAGCGGTAGGTCAGGGCTTCCACGAGCTGCGGCTTGCGCTCATCGCGCGCGCACTTGAGCGCTTCGGTCACGACCGCGTGCACATCGAGCACGTCCATGCCGTCGCAGCGCGTGCCGGGCACGCCGAAGCCCTCGGACTTCAGCGACAGGTCGGTGACCGCCGAGTGCCGGTGGAGCGCGGTGCCCATCCCGAACTGGTTGTTGATGATCAGGAAGACGACCGGCAGCTTCCAGAGCGCGGCCAGGTTCATCGTCTCGCCGAAGGTGCCCTGGTTGGTGGCGCCGTCGCCCATCATCGAGAGGATCGCGTCGCTCGTGTCGAGGTAGTCGCAGGCGAGCGCGACGCCGGCCGACAGCGGCAGGCTGCCGCCGACGATGCCGTAGCCGCCGAGGAAGCGACGCTCCCAGTCGAACAGATGCATCGACCCGCCTCGGCCCTTCGAGCAGCCGTCGACGCGGCCGAACAGCTCGGCCATCACGGCGTTCGGGTGCGTGCCGCGCGCGAGCGCCTGGCCGTGCTCGCGGTATGTCGACATGAGGTAGTCGGTCTCGGTGAGCGCCTGAGTGGCGCCTACGACCGTGGCCTCCTCGCCGATGCAGAGGTGGAGGAAGCCGCCGATCTTGGCCTTCGCGTACATCTCACCCGCGCGCTCCTCGAAGCGGCGGATGAGCATCATCTTCGAGAGGACGGTGCGGCAGGTCTCGGCGTCCGGAAGGCCGTGCTTGACCTCGCCAAACCCGATCTCCTCGCCGCCGGGTACCCCAGCCTGAGCGTCCTTCTCCTTGCTCGTGGCGTCCCTGGTAGCCATTGTCAGCGGACTGTACCCGGTGACGCCGAGTCCCTAGACGGCGGGTGGCGCGATGGTTCGGGCCTTGACTGTTCGGGCGTGTTCCGGGACCCTGGCTGTGGTGCCCGGCTGACGCTGACAGTTCCCGTTCGACCTGTACCCGAGGCCACCGCCTGAGGTTGCGCCAGCGGTGTGTGCGCTGTTCCGCGCCGCCTCCGCCTGACCCGCGCCGGGCCTTCTCCCCCGCCCCCCGGCTCAGCGATTGAACGATTCATGGGGCCATCACCCCACCAACTCTTCAATCGCCAACCTTGACCGGGTGCCGGCCGGCGCTCGCACGCCGGCCGGCATTGGTCGGTTACAGCTGGGTCGACTCCTGTGCGTCCTGCCCGTCCTTCTCGGGGCAATCGCCGCGGTCACCTTGGCCGCGGTTGTTCTGCCCGTCGTCGGGGGTCGTCGATTGAACGGGCAGTGCGCCCGCGCCCGACGAGTTGCCGTCGCCGGAAGCCGACCCGCCAGAGCCGCCCGCCAGCGCGACGCCCGCGGGCACCGCGGCCAGCACGCCGGCCACCATCAGGGCGGTGGCGATGCGACGTCCGCGCGGGCGGTTGCTCCGGCTCTCGTGGGGCAATTGATCTGTGGATCGTTCGTCCATGTAGACGACCGTAGGAGTGGGTCCGTCAAGCGGAGATAACGGCTCTTAGCTTCGGCTTATGCGGGCCATCGCGGCCCCCGCGTCCTCGAGTCGGTGGTCACCCCAGAAGAGCTCGTCGCCCACGACGATGGTTGGGACCCCCCGGACACCCCGCTCGTAGGCCGCTTGGGTTACCTCACGGAGTCTGTCCTTGACCGACTGGGTTTCCATCGCCTTCTGCACCGCGATCGGATGCAACTCGCACGCGGCCGCTGCCATCAGCACGTAATCGATGTTCGAGAGGTCCTTGCCGCCGGCGAAGGCCTGGCGGAATGCCGCGAGCGAGAACGCAACGGTGCGCCCGATCTGCTGCGCCCAGACCGCCACCCTCATGGCGTTGAGCGTGTTGTTCGGCCAGCCCTCCGGCCAGCGGATCGGCATCAGCTCGTACTCGGCCGCGCGCCGCTCGATCTCCGCCATGCCCTCCTCGCGGGCGTCGGTGACCGCCCACGACTGGCCGCCCGTCACCTTCCAGATCCCGCCGAGCAGGATCGGCTGCCAGACCGGCATCTCCGGCAGCACCGTGGTGAGGCGCTCGGCCGCCAGATACGCGTAGGGCGAGCCGAGGTCGTAGTAGAAGACGGGACGCTCGGCCACGGGTGAAGCGTACGGGGCTGGCGATTCAGCGCAGCTTCAGGTGCTGACCGACGGCGATCAGGTCAGGGTCGCCGCTCGGGATCCGCTCGCGGTTGAGCTCCCACAGCCGCGCCACCTCGGCCGCAGTTTTGGTCGCGGAGGCGTCAGAGCCGAGGAGGTGCTCCGCGATCGTCCAGAGCGACTCGCCGGGGCGGACGATGTGGATGCGGCCGTCGCCTGGTTTGGAATGGCGCGACGCCCCTGATCCATGCGCGGCTGGCGCGGCCTCGGCGGTCACAGTCGTCTCGTCCATCGGGATGGGGTCAGCGGCGACTTCGATGCGCTGGCTTTGCGGGCTGCGCGCTGACGCAACGGCCGTCCAGGTCTGTCGCCGAGACTTGGACCGCGACCCCGGCTCGGCCGCGAGGTGCTGGGGTGGAGCCGCGAGCGGCGACGGAGGGCTGGGTGCGGTCGCTGGTGGCTCGATCGAGAACCCCGGCGCCGGGTCGGCCGGTGGGGCCTGCTCGAGCGGTCTTGCGGGTGCGTCTTCCGGACCGCTGGGCGCGGGCGTCAGCGGCTCGGCCAACGGCGCGGCACGACCCTCGGGATCCTCGATCGGCTCGCTCTCAAGCGGCGCCGCGTCCGGCGACTCCTGCGGCGACCCCGTGTCGTAGGGCAGATCGGTGTCGCCGCCCGGATCGAACGTCGGGCTGTCGGTGCCCGGGTCGAGTACCTGCCCAGGCGATTCGCCGCCCTCCTGCGAACTGTCGGGCTCGGCCGCGATGCTCGCCGCCGGTGCCACCGCGGCTACGGCGAGTAAGGCGCTCGTGAGCGCGGATCGAGTCCACCTCACCGGCGCGGTGCCGACCGACCGAAGCGGATTGATCTCGTCGCCCGGCACGGTCCCGTTCTCCTTCTCAGCTCCCTAGTTCAGTGGGTCGGTGACGCAGCGGAACGCCTTGGCGCCCGCGGCGGTGTTGGGGGTGATGGCGACGCTGCCCACCGTCATCCGTCACGTAGAGCACATCCACTCGTCCATTGCGCGGCGGGATAGACGTTTCGCGTGAGCTCCCCGCCTGGCGCGAGCGCGACGCCGGGCTCGCCGATGGCGGTCATGAGCTCGTCGTGGCTAGGGAGTCGCCGGCCCAGGTGTGGCGTCCCGGTCGACGCCCTCGCATGCGACTGCTGCCGTGCCGTAGGGCAGCGGTCCACGCGCGCTGCGTCTCAACGCAGACATCGGACACCGGGACCGTGTCGTCGGGGCATCGAACGAACAGTCGCGCTGCCGACAGCCCGTTCAGCCGGTCGGCGTTTCTCGCTCGCGGAACCTTCCCCAGGCGCGACTCCTTGATCCGGCTCCCGTCCAAGGTGTTCCTTCTCAGGTCCCGGTTGGTCAAGTGACCCGTTGCGCACGTCGGCGCCGGTGATCGTTAGCGCGGCGTACGACGAGCCGCCCAGAGCGATGAAGACGGCGGCCGTTGCCATCACGTTGGCGTAGCTCAGATGCCGACGTAGCGTCTTCGCCTCACACGGTCCCTCTTCTCCATTCCGACTGACCGCCGATCGCCGTTAACCCGCTGCGTCCTGGCGGTTGTAGCGCAGTCCGGTCGAGCGTGAGATGCCTCACCGGCACCGGGGTCCGCGCACCGTCACCGTGACGGTCTTGTGTAGCCGGTCTGGAACGCGTAGCCCGCCTCCGCCGGGAAGCCGCGCTCGGAACCGGTAGCGCAGCAGTCCGCATGTGCGCCGGAAGTGGTAGCGGATTGCCCAGGATCCGTCGGCCTGTGTGCGCGTTGTCCGGAACGTCTGCCAGCGGCCGGAGAGCACTACCTGCAGCTCGACGAGCTTGCCCGCCGGCGGCGCCGGCAGGGCGCGCAGACGTCCCGGAAAAGCGGACGCTCTCGCCGTTTCTGAGCCGCCGAGGCGTGGCTCGGATGGTTGAGGCGGCCGAGGTCAATAGGCTCGACCACACTCTCCGCCGGAAGCATCACAGGAGTTCCGGAGTAGACGAACCGCAGCGTGCGCGTGGCGTCGGCCAGCGCCTCGTAGGTGAAGCCGCCGCCGGCGTCGGTTGTCACCACGCCGATCAGCTGCCCACGGTCGGTGGCGCTCCCGAGAAGACCTGGATCTCAGCGCCAGGCACCGGCTGCCCGTCCCGATTCTCAAGGCGCCCGGCAATCGACGACGCGCTCTCCGTAGCGCACCTCGGCGCGAGGTTCGCAGTTCGACCACCCGCCTTCTTGACCGTGCGGCGCTTTCCGTCGTCGCTTGACCGATCGGCGAACGGTGCGCTCGGTGCGGACGCCGGCACGCAGGACGGTCGGCACGCGCAGAGGCAGCGTGAGCGTCATTGGCTCTCCATCTCGCGCGCCTGTCGGTGCTGTTCTGGTTCGACGCTTGGTCCCACGCGGTGGCACGCAGCGAGGTAGACGCCGGCCGGGAGGAGCGAATCGTCGATTCGTGCGATGAGGCGGTCCCCTTGCCGCTCCGTGGCCAAGCGCCTGCCAGGTGCCTGTTCCTTGCCGGCTCAGCTCGATCTGGCCGGACGCGAGCCCTGATACTCGATCGGTGACTGCCACCGAGATCAGCGTGGGGTCCGACGCAGAGGTCTGCTCGAACGCGAGCTGTGGCGGCTCCGGGTCGAACCGGAGTGGCGACAGGCACGGATGCGTTCGCCGGCTCGTGGTTCCCGGCTGCGTCCTCCCGCCAGACGCGCACCTCCCATTCGCCCGGCCCTGGTACGGCTAGATCGGCCAGCGGCGAGATGTCCGTCGCCTGGCTGCCTGCGCCTCAGTGCACTCGCGCCCGCCAGTTCGGCAGATCTGGTAGCGGGCGGCCGCGATCGGTGCGCGGTCGCGCTTCGGGGGGATTCGTCCAGCCAGCATCGAAGTCTGTTCTCGATTCCGCCAAGTTGTGCCCCCGGCGAGATCGACGGCGACGGCGCCGGGTGCGGTGTTGTCGACCCGAACCGTCACAGGGCTCGACGCCGCCGGGTTGTCGGCCGCATCCGATGCATCGACGGCGAGCGGCTGGGATCCGTCGCGCCAAGCGCTCCGTGTCGAAGCTGATTGCTCCCGCGCCGTTGACGCACGGAACTCGTGGCGGCGAAGTTGCAGCCGCGGTGGTGCTCGGCCCACGAGTCGCCGGCAACAATCGCCCGCGCCCTCTTCACCCCAACGTTGTCGCTCGCCATGTAGTTGACCGTCTGGCCGCCCCGCACCCACTGCCCCTGCGTAAACGGGTTGTCCTGCAGCACGCTCACCGCCGGTGGGCTCACGTCCACCACCGTCGCCTGGGCCTTGAAGGTCCGGATGTAGTTCAGACCGCGAGTCGAACAGTGCGGCGCTCCGCGCTCGCCGACGCAGACGATCCGTTGGACGATCTTCGTCGCGCCGGCGATGTCGTAGGTGTGTGGTCGTGGCCAGCCTGCGGCCTGGGCGTAGCCGCGGCGGGGGCAGCGGCTGTTCGCTCGGACGTTCTTGATCGGGGTTGGCCCTCCGTCGGGCCGGCTTGCCCAGAGTTGGAGGGCGTAGCGGCAGTCGCGGCGGCGGGCTTGCCCGGACCAGGTGAAGCGAGCGAACCTGGTGCCCTCCGGTGCGTTCATCACGAAGTACGAACGGGCGCCTCGGGGGACGCGGCCGGCTCGAGGGACGTTGGACGTGACGAGGCCGCGGAGGCCGGGTCCCTCCGGGTCGCACGCGCGCTTCCACATCATGCCGCGGGTCGCGAAGTCGTCGAAGGCCTGGGTCGAGTAGTTGGCTCGGTCGGCCTGGCAGGCGCTGATCGCGAACTCGCTGGCGAACGCGGCACCCGGCTGCCCCATCAGCATGAACACCCCGGCGGCGACTAAGGCCGCCCGAACGAGATGAGCGGTGGTGCGGAGCTCCATGGCCGTTGAAGGGTCCGAGGGAAGAGAATTCGCCCCCGGGTCGACCTAAGAAATTGCGCCGCAGCCTATTGCGGTCAGCCGGGCGCCCACATGGGGCACGCGCGGGCTTTTCCCGCACGATGCGGGAAAGGCGACTCAGCCGTGAATCAGCCAGCCATCCGTCGCCCGAGCCGCCTCCATGACGGCCTCGGCAAACGCCGGATGCGGGTGGATCGTGCGAGCGACCTCGGGGTAGCCACCCTCGAGCTCGTGCGCGTTGACGAGCTCCTGAATGAGATCCGCGGCCTTCACCGACAGGATGTGCGCACCGAGGATCTCGCCGTACTTGCGATCGCCGACGATCTTGACCATCCCGCCGCGGTCGCCGTACACCGTCGGGGCGCCGACGGCGCCCATCGGAATCTTCCCCACGACCACGTCGTGCCCCGCCTCGCGGGCTTCCTTCTCCGTCAGCCCGAACGACGCGACCTGCGGGTAACAGAACGTGACGGCCGGGATGTACGTGTAGTCGATCGGGTGCACGTCCTGCCCGGCGGCGTCCTCCACCGCGATGATGCCCTCGTCAGATGCCTTGTGGGCGAGAGCGGGACCCGGAACCATGTCGCCGATCGCCCAGACGCCCGGCCGTGAGGTCCGCAGCCGCCCGTCGACCTTCACCATGCCACGCTCGTCGCGCTCGATGCCGGCCTCGTCCAATCCAAGCCCCTCGACATCCGGGGCGCGGCCGGCGGCGATGACGAGGTAATCGAACTCCTCGGTCTCGCCGTTGAACGAGACCTTGACGCCGGAGTCCGATGCCTCGGCCCCCTCGACCTTCGCGCTCGTCTCGATGCGCACGTTCTGCTTGCGGATCTCGCGCGCGGCCGCCTTGGCGATCTCCTCGTCCTCCAGCGGCAGGATCTGCGGGAGCGCCTCCAAGACCAGCACTTCGGTCCCCAGCCGTCCGAATGCCGACGCGATCTCGGTCCCGGATGCCCCGCACCCGACTACGCACAGCCGCGACGGCTGCTCGTTCAGGAGCCACATGCCGGCCGTGTCGAGGATGCGCTTGCCGAACTGCAGGTCGAGGATCGGCTTGGCCACTGATCCGGTCGCCAGGATCACGCGATCGGTCTCGATCTCGGTCCCGTCGAACTGGCCGCCGATCTTGACGTTGCCGTCGTCCGTGACCGAGCCGAAGCCCTCGATCAGGTCGATCTTGTTCTTGTTGAAGAGCATGGCGACGCCGCTCGTGAGCGTCTTGACGACCTTGTCGCGGTGCTTGGTCGCGCCGGAGTAGTCGATCGACGCGCCGTCGACCTTCACGCCGAACGAGCCGGCGTGCTCGACCTCCTGGAACACCTCGGCCACGCGCAGGATCGCCTTCGCGGGGATGCAGGCCTCGTTCAGGCAGCGCCCGCCCGTGTTGGACTTCTCGACAACGGCGGTCTTGAGACCGAGCTGGGCGGCCCGGATGGCGGCCACGTAGCCGCCCGGGCCCGAGCCGATCACGATGCAGTCGTACTTGCTCTCCGGCATGGGCGCTAAACCTACCTACCGTCGCGAGGCACCCGGCCGCTCAGGCATCTGGATACGCGCCATCGCCTTGACGAGGAACCAGAAGAGCGTGCCGGCGGCGCCGAGCATCACGACGAGGATGAGCGCCGCGACGATGCTCGTCGCGGTGACGAGCGCGAGCGAGCAGATGACGATCGTGATCGCGAGCAGCGTCTGCATGCCGAGCACGGCCCAGTACCTCGCCCGCCACATGCCGACGGCGACCACGCACACCACAGCGGTCACGAGCAGGCTGGCGGCGAGCGCCTGGCCGGCGTCGGCGTCGGTGCCGCCGTCCCAGCCGAGGATCGCGGCGACCAGGTTGGCGAGTGCGATCAGCGCGGCGGCGATCGCGCCCACCGTGACCGCCGTGGGGCGCTCCCCGCGTGCGAGCGGCTTGAGGGCCCGGCGCGCCTCCTCGTCCTTCTGCCTGCCGCGCTCGTACCTGCTCGGACGCGGCGCGGCGGCGGGCCTCGGCGCCGGCCGTGGGCCGCGAGGCTTGCGCCGCTTTCGCTTGGTCGCCATGGGCCGCGCGGACGTTAGCGGGAGGTGCCGTTCTCTAAGGTCCGGCGCTGATGCGGGTGCGCCTTCTGATGACCGCCGCCGTGCTCGCGGCGGCAACGTTGCTGACGCCTGCGCTGGCGGAGGCGAAGCGCGGCGCGCCCGACCGCTTCTACGGCGTGATGTGGGACCGCGCCACCGTCAACGCCCCCGAGGCCGACCAGGCGACTCAGTTCGAGCTCATGGCGAGCTCGGGCGTCGAGACGGTCCGCACGGTCTTCCCCTGGTGGAAGATCGAGCCCGACCCGGGCTCGGCGCCCGACTTCAGTGAGACCGACCGGCTCGTCGCGCTCGCGAGCACGCACGACATCAGGCTGCTGCCCGTCGTCGCCTACACCCCCGGCTGGGCGGCGATCGACCCGTCGCGCTACGCGTCGCCGCCGCGCGACGTCGACGACTACACGGCCTTCCTCGAGAAGCTGATCGCGCGCTACGGGCCCAGCGGCAGCTTCTGGCAGGAGCGGCCCGACCTGCCGCGGCGGCCGCTGCGCGAGTGGCAGATCTGGAACGAGCCCCACCTCCAGAACTACTGGGACACGACCGGCCGCGGCAAGAACGCCTGGGCGCGCGAGTACGCCGAGCTCCTGAAGGCCGCCGACCGCCGGATCAAGGAGCTCGACCCCGGCGCCACCGTCGTGCTCGCCGGCCTCGCCGACTTCGCCTGGCGCCACTACGACCGGCTCGCCCGCTTCAAGATCGCGCGTCACTACGACGTCGCCGCGCTCAACTTCTTCACCTCGAGCGCGCACAAGGTCCTCAAGGGGGTGCGCTATTTCCGCGCCGCCCTGCGTCGCGGGCATGCCCCGCGCCGGCCGGTCTGGCTGACCGAGGTCACGTGGCCCGCCGGCAAGGGCCGCGTACCGCGTCCGAAGCCGCTCTGGCAGCGCCAGTGGTGGGTCACCGACAGCGGCATGGCGACCCGCCTGCGCGAGCTCTACACGCTCGCGGCGCGCGCCAGTCGCAAGCAGCGGCTGCGGCGCGTCTACTGGTACACGTGGTCGTCCGGCTACGAGAGCGGCGATCTGTTCGACTACACGGGCCTGAACCGCTACCAGGCCCAGGCCTACGAGCAGATGCCGGCGCTCCGGGCCTTCGCGGCGAGCGCCCGGCGCTAGCCCGGGAGCGCCGCGCGCAGGGCGGCCGCGGCCGCCTCCGGATCCTCCGCGTCGCGGATCGCACGCAGTACGACGACTCGGCGCGCCCCCGCCGCCACGACCTCGCCGATGTTGCCGAGGTCGATGCCGCCGATCGCGAACCAGGGCCGTTCGCCGGCCACCTGGGCGGCGTGGCTCACGTACGAGAGCCCGGCGGCGGGGCGGCCGAGCTTCGTCGGCGTCTCCCAGACCGGCCCGACGCTGAGCTGGTCAGCCTCGGAGTGGAGCGCGGCGTCGAGCTGGGCCGGGCTGTGCGTGGAGAGTCCGATCAGCAGCCGTGAGCCGACCTGCTCGCGCACCTCGCCGACCGGCATGTCGTCCTGTCCGACGTGCACGCCGTCGGCCCGCGCGGCCAGGGCCAGGTCGGGCCGGTCGTTCAGCCAGAAGAGAGCGCCGTGCTCGTCGCACAGGGCGCGGAAGCGGGCGGCCGCGTCGAGGACCTCGTCGTCGGAGGAGTCCTTGGCCCGTAGCTGGACCATGTCGGCTCCGCCACGGAGGGCCGCCCGGACGATCTCGTCCGGCACGGCCTCCACGACGAAGTACAGGCGTGCCCGGCTGAGCGCCTCAGCCGGACGCACGCTCAGCGGGTCGGGTTGGTCGGCGCCGGGGGCAGGGTGAGCGCCCGGCCCGGGCGCTTGACCTTGCCGCGGTTGGCCTGGTACCAGCGCTTCAGCGCGTTGTACTGCGGCAGGCGCTTGCCGTCCTGCTTCACGATGCCGGTGTTGAAGGTCGAGCCCGAGCCCTTTGGCAGCGTCGGCAGCAGGTACTGGAGCTGGCTCTTCACGCGCCCGTTCTTGAGGGCGATCGAGTACGCCTGCTGCAGGTAACGCGAGGAGAGCTTGGGCGAGCAGGGCGCGCTTGCCGGAGGCGAAGTAGCCGTACTCCGTCAGGTAGACGGGCATGCGACCGCCGCCGTTCTTGCGCAGCACACCTGCGCTGCTCAGCTTGTCGAGCGCCTTCGTCAGGCGCGACAGCGTCCCGATCGTCACGTTGTCCTCGCCCGGGAACACGAACGCCGGCGCGTGCGTGAAGTCGTACGGGTGGTGGGCGTAGCCGTCGGCCTTCAGCTTCGTGCAGCTGCGGGCGCGCTTGTACTTCTTGTTCACGCAGGTCACGGAGCGCAGGAACGCGAGCGGTGCGGTCGACATGCCGGACCGCCCGTACGGGCTCGTCTCGCCGATCAGCACCTTGGCGCGCGAATCGGCCTTCTTGATCGCGTCGTAGCCGCGCGAGTAGAGCGAGCGGTAGAGCGCCGGCCCGTTCGAGAGCGGCCCGAGCCAGGTCTTCCAGTTCGGCTCGTTCCAGATGCTGTAGCGGTCGACGCGGCCGCGGAAGTGCTCGGCCACGACACCCGCCCACTTGCCGAACTCGGTCGCGTTCGGCTTGTACCAGGCGCCGCTCGCGGGCTGCTTCTTGCGCGAGTTCGCCCAGCGCGGCGCCGGCCCGGTCAGCGACAGGTGCACGCGCATGCCGTGCTCGGCCGCCCGGTTCACGAGCGTGTCGATGTTGCTGAAGTCGTACTGGATGACGTCAGGCCGGTTGCGGGCGCTGTACTGCGCCGGGTACATCGTGTAGGCCCAGACGAGGTTCACGCGGATACGCGTCACCCCGAGCGCCTTGGCGTAGTTGTAGGGCTTGTCGCCCTGCCAGCGCTTGTTGCCCACGACGAAGACACCCTCGTCCTGGATCGCGAGCTCCATGCCGCGCGCGGCCTGCGAGCTCGGCGCGGCGGCCAGCGACACGACCAGCGCGGCGGCGGCCGTTAGGAGGGCGATTCCCATGCGGATGAGGCGGGGTCCGGCGATAGTCACGGTTCGTGATCTCCTTGGGGGTGTCGAATCAGCGGGGCTAGAGCTGCTTGGCGCGCGAGATCTCGCCAAGCGTGACTCGGAAAGTGGCTCCGGAGAACGCGTTGACGCGGAAGGTCCGCCGGAAGTAACCGACGCTGTTCACTGGAATTGAGCCGAGGGAACGGTAGCTAGCGCGTCGGGTGGCCTTGAATTCCACCTCGACGTCGCCGCTCGAGGCCGAGCGCACGGCGCCGAAGACCTCGACCTTGCCGCCGCTCTTCCGCTCGAGGTGGAGCGGCAGCGCGAAGGCGCTGTACACGCCCGGCTTCTTGCGCCGGTTCGCAAAGCGCAGTCCTCCCTGCCAGGTCGGCGCGTCGAACATCGTGTACTGCGAGTAGCTCTTGACGCGCGAGTTGCGGTACGCGATCCACTCGCTCTCGTCCATCAGGTTCGGCGCGCGCTTGAGCGGCGTGGCGAACGGATCCGGGGGCTTCGTCTGGTAGCCGAACTCCGTGATCCAGATCGGCGTGCGACGCGGGAGCTTGCCGCGCCGGGCGAGCGCGTCGAGCGTGCGCGTGACGCGGCTCAGCTGGCCGATCGCCGCGTCGCCCGCGACGGGCTCCTTGACGCTCGGGCCGTTGGCGAGCGTGTACGGGTGGTAGGCGAGGCCCGACGTCGGGATGCGCCCGACCGTCTTGCAGCCCCGCTTGCGCGCGGCGGTTCCGCGGTACTGGCGGTAGTTCTTGTCGAGGCAGGCCATCTCGCGCAGGAAGTCGAGCGGTGGGACCTTCTTGCTCGAGGTGCCGCCGCGCGGCATCAGCTCGCCGAGCAGGATCGTGTTGCCCTCGTGACCCGAGCGCTCCAGCCCGGCGTGTCCCGCCAGGTACAGGTTGCGGTAGAGCGACGGCGAGATCGGCGTGCCCTTCTTGCGCTGCGGGCTCAGCCAGCTGTACAGGTTCGGCTCGTTCCAGAGCGACCAGAGGTCGACGGTCGGGAACTGCTTGCCGACCGCCTCGGCGAACAGCCCGTACTCCTTGCTGCTCGGGCGGTTCGTGCCACGGCGGCCGCCCCGCTTCGAGGCCCAGTCCGGCGCCAGGCCGACGATGCTCACGTAGGGCCGCATTCCGCGTGCGTTGATCGCGTCGATCACCGCCGGGTAGTTGCTCCACTGGTAGGCGGCCGGATTGCTGGCGTCGAAGCCGGAGGGCTTGCGCCGGCCGTCAGGTGCGACCTCCTCCCAGGAAAGGCCGATCTTGACCACGTCGGCTCCGAGCGCCTGGAACTCGTCGAGCGTCGCAGCGGTGTCGTGGCGCACGTGGACGTCGTCCTGCATGATGGTCACCTGCTTGGTCGAGGCCTCGGCTGCGGGCACCGCGAGCAGGGCAAGAAGAACGGCAGTGACGATTGTCAGTCGTTTCATGGAATGAACCAGGGTCGGGTTCGGGCGGGCGAACGCGGGGAAACAGGGAGATGTGCCGCGGATGCGGCCCCCTGCCTTCCCCTACATGCAACAAGGCGGGACGCGCTCGGTTGCGGTCCACCGCCCCTGGTAGCGTCCGCCAATCAGCCCTAAGAGCTATCAGATATGAGCATCGGCTTCTCCATATTCCTCATCGCCGTGGGCGCGATCCTGCGCTACGCGGTCACCGCATCGGTCTCCGGAGTGGAGCTCGAGACCGTCGGCCTGATCTTGATGATCGCCGGCATCATCGGGCTCGTGATCTCGCTCGCGATCATCTTCCTGCGCGATGACGGGCGTGCGCCGCCGCGGGACGACTATCCGACCCGCGGCGTCTGAGCCTGAGTACCATCTGACGCGTACACGGGAGCTCGGGTAAACCGGGCTGAGAGGGCGGCTGCGGCGCCGCCGACCGTCGAACCTGACCCGGGTAATGCCGGTGGAGGAAGGGGAGATGCAAGTGCCGCGGAGAAGCAGAGGGCAGCGCTACGACGCCGTCGTCGTGGGTGCCGGGCTGATCGGCCTCGCGTGCGCGTGGCGTGCGCAGCGACGCGGCATGTCCGTGCTGGTCGTAGACCGCGCGGCCGAGCCGGGGGCGGCCGCCTCGAGTGTCGCCGCCGGGATGCTCGCGCCGGTCACCGAGGCCGACTTCGGCGAGCTCGGTCCGCTGCGCGTGAACCTCGCCGGCCGTGAGCGCTGGAGCGCCTTTGCCGCCGAGCTGGAGGAGCTCACCGGGATGCCGACGGGCTACCGCGAGAGTGGCGCGCTCGTGGTCGCGGCCGACGCCGACGACGCCGGCGAGCTTCGGCGGCTGCACGAGTTCCAGCGCGAGCTCGGGCTCGACGCCGAGTGGCTCACGCCCTCGCGTTGCCGCGAGCTCGAGCCGGGCCTCTCGCCGCGCATCGCGGGCGGCATCCTCGCTCCGCAGGACGGCCAGGCCGAGCCGCGCGCCGTGACGCGCGCGCTTGCGGCCGCCGTCGACGAGCTCGCGCTCGGTGTCGAGGTCGAGTCGCTCGAGCACGAGGCCGGACGCGTGACCGGCGTCCACACGAGCGACGGGACCATCGCCGCCGACCAGGTCGTGCTCGCGTGCGGCGCCTGGAGCTCCGAGCTGGCGCCGGACGGTCACGGCCCGCCGGTGCGGCCGGTCAAGGGCCAGATCCTCGAGCTGCGCGCCCGCGGAGCGGTGTCCGAGCCGTTCACGCACGTGCTGCGCACGCCGCGCTGCTACCTCGTCGGCCGCGGCGACGGCCGCGTGGTGCTCGGGGCGACGATGGAGGAGCAGGGCTTCGACACCACGGTCACCGCCGACGGAGTCTTCCGGCTGCTCGAGGCGGCATACGAGGTGCTGCCCGACGTCGGCGAGCTCGAGCTGATCGGGGCGCGTGCGGGGCTGCGGCCGGGTACGCCCGACAACACTCCCGTGGTTGGCCGCGACGAGCTCGAGGGGCTCGTCTGGGCGACCGGCCACTGGCGCAACGGCGTGCTGCTGGCGCCACTGACCGGCGAGGCCGTGGCCGGGTTGCTCGCCGGCGAGGAGCTGCCCGCCGAGCTGAGCGCGCTCGCCCCCGACCGCTTCGGAACGAGGGCACGCGCATGACGCAAATTGTGCTCAACGGCGAGTCTCAGGAGCTCCCGGACGGGGCGACCGTCGAGGCGGCCGTGATCGCCACCGGCGCGCCGACCGACGGCCGCGGCGTGGCCGTCGCGCTCGACGGCGAGGTCGTGCCGCGCGGTGAGTGGTCGAGCACGCCGGTCCGCGAGGGCCAGCAGGTCGAGGTGCTGCACGCCGTGCAGGGTGGTTCGTGATGTTCACGATCGCGGGTCGCGAGCTGGAGTCGCGTCTGATCCTGGGCACCGGCGGTTTCCGCAACCTCTCCGTGATGGCCGAGGCGGCCGAGGAGTCGGGCGCCGAGCTCGCGACGGTGGCGATGCGCCGCGTCGACCCGAGCGCCCGCGGCTCGATCGTCGAGGTGCTGTCGGAGGCCGGGCTCGAGGTGCTGCCGAACACTGCCGGCTGCTTCACGGCGCGCGACGCGGTCGCCACCGCCAAGCTCGCGCGCGAGGCGCTCGAGACCGACTGGGTGAAGCTCGAGGTGATCGGCGACGACCACACGCTGCTGCCGGATCCTGTGGAGCTCCTGCGCGCCGCGGAGGAGCTCGTGGCGGACGGCTTCACGGTGCTGCCATACACGAACGACGACCCGATCCTGGCGCGCCGGCTCGAGGACGCCGGCTGCGCCGCCGTGATGCCGCTCGGCTCGCCGATCGGCAGTGGCATGGGCATCAACAACACCTACAACCTGCGCCTGATCATCGAGGCCGCAGGCGTGCCGGTGATCCTCGACGCGGGCATCGGCACGGCGTCCGATGCGGCGCTCGCCATGGAGGCCGGCTGCGACGGAGTGCTGCTCGCCAGCGCGATCTCGCGCGCGGCCGACCCGGTGCGGATGGCCGGCGCGATGCGCAAGGCGGTGGAGGCCGGCTACGAGGCGGCCGCGGCCGGACGCATCCCGCGGCGTACGTACGCGCAGGCCTCCTCACCCGAGGAGGGGCTCCCGGAGCTCACGCCGGTGGCCGATCCCGCCGAGCACGGCCGCGGGCGGTGAGCACCGAGCTCGAGCGCAGCGCGGCCGACGGCCTGGCCGAACGCTGGCGCACCGCCTGGCAGGGGAGCGGCTTCGAGTCCTGCTGTACACCCGACGTCTCCTACGAGGATCCGGTGGCAGTGGAACCGCTGCGCGGCGTCGACGCACTCGAGCGCCACGCGCTCGGGCTGCGCTCGGCCTTCCCGGACCTGCGGATCGAGGCCACGGCGCCGCCGCTCTCCCGTGGCACGCACCTGTGCATCGCCTGGCGCGCACTCGGAACCCAGCGGGGCGACCTCGGTCAGATGCTGCCGGCGAGCGATCGCTACGTGAGCCTCCACGGGATCCACTTCATCGAGTTGTCGGACGGCGCGGTGCGCCGCGCGCGCGGCTTCTTCGACCTCTACGACGCCGCCACCCAGCTCGGGCTGCTGCCGACCAGAGGCGGTCTCGGCGAAACGGCGCTGCTCCTGCTGCGCGGCTTCGGCCTGCGCCGTCGCTGAGGCGCTACTTCGTGACTTCGATCGTGCCCGCCATCCCCGGCGCGTGCACGCGGCAGATGTACTCGTAGGTGCCCGCCTGGTCGAACTTCTGGGAGAAGCTGTCGCCCTCCATCATCCCGCCCTCGGGGCCCGAGCTGAACTGGGGGCCGGGGCCGCTCGTCTTGTCGACGTCGTGCGCGACGCCTTCGTCGTTCGTCCAGGTGACCGTCTCACCGGCCTTGATCGTCACGTCCGAGGGGTCGAACTGGATGTTCTGCATGGAGACCTCGGCGCCACCGCCTCCGCCGCCGCCACCGCCGCCCGTGTCGGCGGGCTGCTCGCTATTGCCGCCTCCGCCACCGCCGTTACCGGAGTCGTCGTCATCGTCGCCGCAGCCGGCAGCGACCAGGGCGAGCGCCATGCAGGCGATGAGCAGTACGAGCAGCCTCTTCATAGGCCGGAACACTAGCCCTGGAGGGACGTCCAGGGCTCTGGCTTAACGCGCCAACAGCAATTCGAGCAGCGCCTTCTGCGCGTGCAGGCGGTTCTCGGCCTGATCCCACACGGCCGAGCGCTCGCCGTAGAGCACGTCGGCCGTGATCTCCTCGCCCGGGTGGGCCGGCAGGCAGTGGAGGACGATCGCGTCGGCGCGGGCCTGCGAGAGGAGCTCTGCGTCGACACGGTAGGGCGCGAGCAGCGAGCGGCGCCGCTCCGCGTCCGCTTCGTCGCCCATGCTCACCCACACGTCGGTGTAGATGGCATGGGCACCGCGGACCGCCTCGGCGGGGTCGATGCCCGGGGCCTCTGGCAGCGACAGCTCCGGCGGTGTCGCCACGGCCACCTCGACTCCCGCGATCGCGCCGCCGAGCAGCAGCGAGCGCGTCACGTTGTTGCCGTCGCCGACGTAGGCGAGCTTCAGTCCCTCGAGCGTGCCGAAGCGCTCGAGCAGCGTCATCAGGTCGGCGAGCACCTGGCAGGGGTGATGCTCGTGCGTGAGCATGTTGATCACCGGCACGCCCGACCAGCGCGCCAGCTCCTCGACCGTCTCATGCGGCCCGGTCCGTATCCCGATCGCGTGCACCATCCGCTCGAGCACCAGCGCGGTGTCGCGCGCCGACTCGCCGCGCGAGAGCTGCAGCTCCCCCTCGCGCAGGACCAGCGGATGGCCGCCGAGCTCGAAGACGCCGGTCTCGAACGAGACACGCGTGCGCGTCGAGGGCTTGTCGAAGACGAGTGCCACGCTCATGCCCTCGAGCGCGCGCGAGCCGCGGCGATCGGCCTTGAGCTCGATCGCGCGCTCGAGCAGCCGCCGCTGCTCGTCCGCGCTGAGCTCCTCACCTGTTAGGAAATGACGGGCCATGCGTGTCCTCAGCTGGAACCTCTACCACGGTCGCGACTTCCCCCCGGATCCGGCCCTCTTCAGCTGGCGGAGCCGGCTGCTGAAGACGACCGAGCGAAATGCGACGCACGCGCAGGTCAATCGCCCCCTCCTCGGCGAGTTCGCGAGCGTGCTCGACGGCTTCGCCTGGGACGTCGCGCTGCTGCAGGAGGCGCCGCCGCGCTGGTTCCGCGCGCTGGGCTCGCGCACGCATTCGCACGGTGCACTCATCAGGACCTCGCGCAACCTGTGTCCGCCGCTCCAGCGCCTGCTCGCCGACTGGAATCCGGACCTGGTCGCCTCCTTCGAGGGGGGTTCGAACCAGATCCTCGTGCGCGCTCCCGGGCGCATCCTCGAACGGCGCGCGCTGACGCTCGCCCACCGGCCCGAGCAGCGGCGCATGCAGTGGGTGCGCCTCGAGCTGCCGCAGGGGCGAGTGTGCGTGGCGAACCTGCACGCCTCGGCCGGCCTGCCCGAGCGAGCCGCGGCCGAGGTCGTGCGTGCGGCGGAGCACGCCGTCGCGTGGTCGGAGGAGGACCCGCTCGTCTTCGGCGGCGACCTGAACCTGCGCCCGAGCCGCAACCCTGAGCCCTTCGAGCTCCTGCACGAGCGGATGCAGCTCGCCGCGCCGACGGCCCCGGACGCGATCGACCACCTGTTGGCGCGGGCGCTCGCGGTGATCGAACGGCCGCGCCGGCTCGCGCCGGAGCGGCGCGAGCTGACCGAGCCGAGCGGCCTCCGCATCCGGCTCTCGGATCACGCTCCCGTCTACGGCGCGTTCGGGCCGTCCAGGTGAGATAGTCCGCGGCAGCGACCACGGCAGAGGGAAGGTGTGATGAGCAAGGCGAGCGGAGGATCGAGGCGGGCGTCGACCAGCAAGCGCAGCGCCGCCGCGAAGAAGGGCGGCGCCGCCCGCGGCCGCCAGCAGAAGGCCCAGAAGACGGCGAAGTCCGCCTCGCGCGCGGCGACGAAGCCCGCGAAGGCGGCCGGCGTCGAGGCGAAGACGGTCGCCGAGTTCCGCGAGGCCCTGCGCAAGAACCTCATCAAGCCGAGCGGGATGGTTCTCCTCACGCGCGACCGCATCGAGGAGGCGCTTCACAAGAGCGGCAAGCTGTCCGCGAAGGATGCGCGCGGCATCGCCGGCGATCTGGTCAAGCGCGGCCGCAAGGAGACCGACGACGTCCTCAAGGACCTCGAGAACCTGCTCGGGAAGGGCCGCCGCGACGTCTCGAAGCGCGCGAGCAAGGCGCGCGGCCGCGCCGTGCACGCGGCGTCGCCCGCCATCGCCAGCGCGGACAAGGCAAGGCGCGCCGCCGGGGTCGGGTCGAAGTTCCCGATCAGTCTCTACGACGACCTCAACGTGGGCGAGATCAAGGCGCGCGTCGGCGACCTCAGCGCCGCGGAGCTGCGCAAGGTCCGCGACTACGAGCGCCGGCACGCGAACCGCAAGGGCGTGCTGAGCGCGATCGAGTCGAAGCTGAAGTAGGGCTGCGACCATAGGGCGTCGTGGAAGGCGCCCAGGCAACGACATCCAGGCCCCGCAAGGGGGACGAGCTCGAGCTGCGTATCGACCGGCTCGCCCATGGCGGCGCCGGCGTGGCGCGCAGCGACGGCTACGTCGTGTTCGTCCGCGGCGCCGTGCCGGGTGACCTCGTGCGCGCCCGCATCACGCGCTCGAAGCGCTCCTTCGGCGAGGCCGACACGGTCGAGCTCGTCGAGCCGAGTCCGGACCGCGTCGAGCCCCGCGCGCCCCATCCCGGCGCCCCGTGGCAGGTGCTGCCCTACGAGCGCCAGCTCCAGGAGAAGGAGGAGCAGGTGCGTGACGCGCTCGCACGGATCGGCCGCTTCGAGTCGCCTCCAGTCGAGCCGATCGTGCCCGCGGTGGAGCAGTTCCACTACCGCAACAAGCTCGAGTACTCGTTCGGCGAGGACGATGAGAGCGGCGAGCTCGTGCTCGGCTTCCACCGGCCAGGGCGCTTCGACCTGATCGACGACGTCGCGCGCGACATCCTCGCCTCCGAGCGCGTCGACGAGCTGCGCGAGGTCGTCAAGGCCTGGTGCCGCGAGCAGGGCCTGAGCGCCTGGGACCGGCGCGCCCAGCAGGGACTCCTGCGCAACCTCGTCGTGCGCGAGGGCCGCCGCACCGGTCAGCTGCAGGCCCGCATCGTCACGAGCCCGGGGAGCAGCTTCGACGTGGACGCGCTCGCGGCCGTGGTGCCGGCCGATTCGTTCCTGTGGACGCGCGCCGCCGGCGTCGCCGAGACCACACGCGAGGGCGACACGCAGATCGTCAAGGGAGCGGCCGTGCTCGAGGAGGAGCTCTCGGGCCTGCGCCTGCGGATCTCGCCGGACGCCTTCTTCCAAACCAACACCGAGATGGCCGAGCGCCTCTACGCGAACGCCGTCGAGCTCGCCGGGCTGAGCGGACGCGAGAAGGTGCTCGACCTGTTCTGCGGCATCGGCACGATCGCGCTCGTGCTCGCGCTCGACGCCGGCGAGGTCTGGGGCGTCGAGATCGTGGAGGAGGCGGTGGCCGACGCGATCGAGAACGCGCGCCTGAACGGCGTCGACAACGCCAACTTCTTCGCAGGCGACGTGCGCCTGGCGATGCGGCCGCTGCTCGAGCAGAGCGGTTCGCCCGACGTCGTCGTGGTCGACCCGCCGCGCGCCGGGCTCTCGCAGAAGGTGGTGCGGCGCGTGCTCGAGGCCGAGGCGCGCAAGATCGTCTACGTCTCCTGCAACCCGACGACGCTGGCGCCGAACGCCCGCCAGATGGTGGACGCCGGCTACGAGCTGAAGACGGTGCGGCCGGTCGACATGTTCCCGCAGACGCCGCACATCGAGTGCGTGGCGCTGCTGGAGCGCGGCTAACCGGC
>CAVTZF010000024.1:0-20676 GCA_963739095.1 uncultured Thermoleophilaceae bacterium | reverse complement strand
TGCGTCCTCCTCGACCGCAACCTCCTCGTTCGCGTGCACCGTGCAGAGGAAAGGGCCGCTCGTCTCGAGGGCGGCCCTGATCTCCTGCTCGGTCAGCCTGGTGCCGCACTCGGCGCAGCGACGCTCGATGACGGGATCGACTCCCTCGCGCTCCTCCAGCTCCACTAGGCCTCGCTTCCGACGACGTGCGTGACCGGCAACCCCGTGGCGGCCTTCGCCTTGCTGGGCAGGTCGAGCTTCAACCACTTCGACACGTGCAGCGGCAGGGTTGAGACGATCACCTCGTCGTACTCGTTGAAGTTGCATTCGTCCTGTATGGCCGCGAGTGCATCCCCATCGCCGATCCGCGCGCCGGCCATGTCCAACCCTTCCCGGCGCAGCTCGTCAACGAACGCGTGGCGGTGCTCCTCGGCCTCCTCGCCGCCCGCGTGCATGTCCGCCGCCCAGGCGAGCCCGTGCGGGGTCGAGGGGACGAGCAGCGTGAACTCGCAGGGGCCCTGCACCGTCCGGGCATGGAGCGCTTGGAGCAGCTCGGGGGACTCGGCCGTGCGATTCGCGACCACAAGGACACGTGCCTTGCTGGTCATGTGCCGGAGCGTAGCGCGACAAGGGCCGGGCGGGAGGCCCCGCCGGCCGCCTAAGCGGCCTGGCGGAGCTCCTGCAGCTCGCCGTTCTCCGCCAGCCGGCGGAGTGCCTGCTCCTCGAGCTGCTTGGCGTGCTGGGTCGTGAGCCCGAGTCGCGTCCCGGCCTCGCGTGTCGAGGCCGGCTCGTCGCCCAAGAGCCCGAAGCGGAGCGTGATCAGGTCGCGCTCTTCCTCGGGAAGGCGGCCGACGACCTCGCGGACTCGCGCGTCGCCGAGGGCGTTCACGACCTCCTCCTCCGGCTCGGGGCGCTCGCTCGCCAGCAGGTCCCCGAGTGCGGTCTCGCCATCCTCGCCGACGCCCTGGTCGAGGCTCGCGAGGTGCTTCGTCAGCTCGAGCGACTCGCGCACCTGGTCCTCCGGCAGCCCGGTGGACTCGACGAGCTCCTCGACCGTCGGCTCGCGCCCCAGCTGCACCGCCAGCTCACCCTCGTGCTTCTTGACCTTGCGCTCACGCTGCCCGATGTGCACCGGGATCCGGATCGTGCTTCCCGAGTTCGCGAGGCCACGCATGATCGACTGCTTGATCCACAGGACCGCGTAGGTCGAGAACTTGAAGCCCTTGCGCCAGTCGAACTTCTCCACGGCGCGGATCAGGCCGAGCATGCCCTCCTGGACGAGGTCGCCCATCGGGAGCCCCTGACCCTGGAAGCGGCGTGCCTGCGAGACCACCAGCCGCAGGTTCGAGTTGATCATGCGCTCCTTCGCCTCGAGGTCGCCGCGCTCGATTCGCTTGGCGAGCTCGACCTCCTCCTCGGCGGTGAGCAGCTTGTACTTCGATGCCTGCTTGAAGAACTGCCCCAGCGCGTCCGCGCTCATGTCGGCCGTCTTGGCCTCGGTGGCGTGCACCTCGCGGCGCCTGCGCTGACGCTTGGTCTCCGTGCCCTCCGGGGCGGACGTCGTGCCGGCCCGGCGAGTCACGTTACGTGTGTTGGTACTCAACTCTGCTAACGTACCTTTCGATCGTTCGATTACGATCTAATTATAGTCGCAGATTCGTCGCCTGCGTCCACCCGCAGGCCGTCGCGTGCACCCTCCGGGCGCGAGCCCCCGGCCGGCTTCAGTACGGGGGCAGGTCGTCGTACCACTCGCCGAGCGCTCGGAAGGCGCCCCAGAACTCGCGCTTGGCGACCTCGTCGTCGAGCGAGCGGTCGATGTCCGGCACGGTCAGCGCGTCACACGTGGGCGTCAGGCGCTGGATCTCGCCGGGCTTCCAGTCGAGCTCGCGGGCGAGCGGCACGCGCAGCATGTTGAGCTCCTCGACGGCGTCCTCGCCCATCACGACGACCATGCGAGGCTGCACGATCGCGAGCTCGTCGAGCACGCGTGCGCGGCACTCGGGCGCGGAGTCGTCGGTGTCGTGGACCGGGCACTTGACGAAGACGGTGCCGTAGACGGCGAGCGGGTCGATGCCGAGCCGCTTGAAGCTCTTCATGAGCGCCGAGCCGGCGCGGCCGTAGAAGGCGACGCCCTCCTCGATCTCCGAGGGCTTGGGCGCGTACTTGAGCAGCACGATGTCGGCCTGGGGATGGCCTGAGCCGAGCACCGGCATGAGGTTGCCGCGCGGGCAGTGCTCGCACTCCTGGATCTCGCGGGTGAGGGTGTTCAGCTCCCGTATCGCCCGCTCCAGGTACTTCTCGCGGATCTCGTCATCGGTAGCGGGCATGTGATCCGAGGGATTTGACGGATTCACGGGCGCTCCTCTCCGCCGCATCACTTCTTGCCGCGCGTCTGGATGAACTTCAGCGCCTGGACGTACAGGAGCGACTGCTTCTTGCGCACGATGTCCGCGTCGCGCAGCGATTCGAGGAACTCCTCGGGGCCGTCGAAGTCGCGCATGCGGATCTTGACCGAGCCGAGCCCCTGGGCGACGTGGCTGTCGGAGCCGGCGCCCGCGACGATCCGGTACTTGGCCGCGAAGCGGGCCGCCTCCTCGTTGAACGCCGAGAAGGCGACGCGCGGGTTGAAGACCTCCATCGCGTCGATGTCCTCGACGACGTCGAGCAGGTGCTCGTAGTCGGGAACGGCGTGCATGCGATCGAACGGGTGGGGCACGTAGACAAGCCCGCCCTGCCGGCGGATCTCGGCGATCGTCTCCTGCAGCGTCATCCCGCGCGGGATCTTCTCCTCGATGAAGAGCCCGATCACCTCGCCCTGGTCGGCGGTCTTGACCTCCTCGGCGACGATCACCTTGATGCCGTTCGCGCGCTCGCGCGCCTCGAGCGCGCCTGAGACCTCGTTGTGGTCCGTGATCGCGATCGCGCCGAGCCCGACCTTCTTCGCGGTCTCGAGCAGCGTGTCGACCGGCGTAGCGCAGTCGGGCGAGTGGTCCGTGTGCATGTGCAGGTCGACGTGGATGAAGTCACGGCTCTCGAGCCGTTGGCGCATGGCCGGCCGCCCATCCGTGGAGTGCCGGCGGGCGGCGATGCGCTCGTAGAGCCCCTCGTAGTCGTCCGCGACGCGGGACCACTCGAGCTCCGGGTGCACGCGCTCGATGCGTGTGGCGTATTCCGTCACGAGCCCCGGATCGGCGAGCAGCCGCTCGAGCTGGGCGGCGAGCGTCAGCGCGTCACGCGGCTCGAAGAGCGGGCCCAGCTCACCGTCGCGCACGAGCTCCTCGTACTGCGGCAGACGCGACACCACCGGCACGGCTCCGCCCGCGAGCGCCCTCAGCACGAGCTGCGGCGCCGGCGCGGAGCCGCTCGAGGCGGCGACCGCGATCGTTGCGTGCGAGAGGTGCTGCGCCTCGGAGCCGTCCGCGGGCCCGGCGATCGTGACGCGGTCGCGCAGCCGACGCGGCAGCGTCACAGCCGGACCCGAGGCGGGGTCGCGCAGCCAGACCGTGGCGCTCCAGTCGAGCTCGACTGGCAGTCGCCGCAGCGCGCGCAGGAAGATCCGCAGCGCACCGCGCTCCTCCTCGCCCGAGAAGACGATGCGAGGTGGCTCGCCGCTCCGCTCGGGACGCTGCAGCAGGTCGGCGCCCGGGTGGATCACCTCGTAGTGGCCGGGGAAGTAGCGCTCGACGAGGTCGCGCGTGGCGACGTAGCTGGCCGTGCGCCCGTCGAGGCGGCCGAACAGCAGCTCGACCACCTTGCGCGCGACCTGCGTCGACACGAAGCGCTCGGTGGTCGAGTGAAACGTGCCGACGTTCAGCGCGTGCGAGTGGCGCAGCGCAGCCGACGACGCGCTCGGCGCGAACGGCTCGTGGACGTGGACGAAGTCGAGCTCGGCCCGGTCGAGCAGATCCTCGAGCGTGCGCGAGACGTCGATCGGCAGCGACACGGAGCCGCCGCGCTTGAAGGGCAGCGACTGGCCCACCGCGACGACCGAGGCGCAGCCCGGCTCATCGAACACTGCGTCGGGATCGGTGCCCAGCGCCTCCACCTTCGCGCGGCCCTCGCGGACGAGCTCGCGCGAGTCGGACGGGGCGACCACCACGACGCGGTGGCCGCGCGCACACAGCTCGTTCGAGAGGTTCTCGACGAAGCGGTTGACCTCGTGATGCTTCTCCCAGGGCCACGGTGTGACCTGAGCGATCGTGAACGGCACGCCGCGGAGGATATGAGAGCTGCGCAGCGGGATGAGGGAAGCTGCGCACCCGGCCGAGCCGGCTGCTCCGCCGATACGATCGCGGATGCGATGACGGAGTTTCCGACCGTCCGAGTGGCTGCCATCCAGGCCACCCCGGTCATCCTCGACGCCGACGCGACCGTCGACAAGACGATCCGCCTGCTGGGCGAGGCTGCCGCGGCCGGCGCCCGGCTGGCGGTGCTCCCCGAAACCTTCATCTCGCTCTATCCGTCGAACGCCTGGGCGCATCGCGCGGCGACCTTCGGCGGCAACGACGAGCTCTGGGAGCGGATGTGGGAGAGCTCGATCGAGGTGCCCGGGCCGGTGGTCAACCGCCTGGCGGATGCCTGCCGCGAGCACGACCTGCACTGCGCGATCGGCGTGAACGAGCGCGAGCCGGAGCGGCCGGGCACGCTCTACAACGCGCTGCTGCTGATCGGCCCCGACGGGCTCCTATGGAAGCACCGCAAGCTGATGCCGACCCACCAGGAGCGGCTCTTCCACGGCCTCGGCCCGGGTGACGATCTCGGCGTGACGGAGACGCCCGCCGGCCGCATCGGCGGCCTCATCTGCTGGGAGAACCGGATGCCGATGGCGCGCTGGGCCGTCTACCAAGGAGGCCCGCAGATCTGGGTGGCGCCGACGGCGGACGACTCCGACGGCTGGCAGGCGAGCATGCGTCACATCGCGATCGAGTCGGGCGCCTTCGTCGTCTCGGTGCCGCAGTACATACCGCGCTCGGCCTTCCCTGAGGACTTCCCGATCGAGCTGCCCGACAAGGAGGCCTTCGGCAACGGCGGCGCCGTGATCGTCGACCCGCAGTGGGGCGAGGTCGTCGCAGGCCCGCTCTACGGCGAGGAAGGGATGCTCGTCGCCGACTGCGACCTGCGCCGGGGCCTGCACGCGAAGCGCTGGTTCGATGCCGTCGGGCACTACGAGGTGCCGTATTTCACCCGCAGCCTCACCGACGCTCAGCCGAAGGCGGACCTGGACGCCGAGGCGGTCTAGCCGCCCCGGCGTCCTGATCAGGTCAGCGCAGCCGCAGCGTCGTGACCGCGCCGGCGTGGTCCGACGGCCACAGGCCGTTCGGCGCCCGGTCGGAGAGCTTCGCTCCCACGACCGTGCCGCGCAGGGCGCGCAGCTTCGGCTTGGCGAGGATCAGGTCGATGCGGTGGTCGAACCCATTCGTGTTCGGGTCGCGGGCGTCCGACTGCTCGAGGCAGCAGGTGAGGCCCGGGCCGAGGCGGCTCGCCCACGTGTCGACGAGCCCGCCACCCGCGAGAATGTCGAACGCGGCCGACGGGGACTCACGGCCCTCGGGGTCGGAGTTCATGTCGCCGGTCACGATCAGCTGGCGCTTCGTCCGCAGCGGGCCGGCCGAGCCGACGAACTCGCGCGCCTGCGCCTCGCGGGTCGAGTCGAGGAACGCCTCGAGGTGGGTGTTGACGAAGCGCAGCTTCTTGCCCTTGAAGGTCAGGTCGATCCCGGTCCAGCCGCGCGTGCTCGTGAGCGTCCCGCCGGGCGTCGGCACAGGGATCTTGTCGGCGTAGTTCTTGCCGAAGCGCGTCTTCACCTTCAGATCGGCGCGCTTCTTCACCAGGACCACGTCGAACATCGTCAACCGCACGTCGTAGCCGGCGTCGATGGGCGCCTCGATGTCGGTCTCCTGCTGCTTCGAGCCGACGCTGTACTTGAGGCCGAGGCGCTTTAGGTCGCGCCGCAAAGTCGCAAGGAAGTCGTAGACGACCTGAGTGGCCGGGGTGGTCGCGCCGTCCTTCAGCCCATCCGGGCCACGCCGCCAGATGGCTACCTCCTGCATCCCGATCACGTCCGGCTTGGTCTGCTTGATCTCGCGCGCGAGCAGCTTGGAGCGCACCGGGAAGTCCGTACTCTGGACCTCGGCCCAGAGCAGGCCGGCGCGGCGCTCGAACTCAGGAAGGTCGGGGGCCCCGATGGGCCCGAAGATGTTGCCGCCCAGGTAGATGTTCCGCGTCATCACCGTGAGGTCGGCGTGCTTCTTCTTCGGCTTGGCGGCCTGGGCCATGCCGGCGGGAACGAGGGCGAGGGTCAGCGTAAGCGCGCATGCGAAAGCGCGTCGAGTCCAATCGATCATGGACTTGTAAACGAACGCGGGCCGCAGAAGTTGCGGCCCGCACTCGCGTGACTAGCTCTTCGAGGCCTTGACCTTGGACTTCGTCTTCGGCTTGCCGGGCAGCTTCGGCGCGCCGCCGTACTGCTTGATGTAGTCCTCGACCATCTCGCGAGCGAGGTCGTCGGGATGCTGCTCGGGCGGCGACTTCATCAGGTACGCCGAGGCCCCGGTGATCGGGCCGCCGAGGCCATGGTTCAGAGCGAGCTTGCAGCAGCGCACGGCGTCCGTGACGATGCCCGCCGAGTTCGGCGAGTCCCAGACCTCGAGCTTCAGCTCGGCGATCAGCGGCACGTCGCCGAAGGCCTCGCCCTCGAGCCGGATGTGCGCCCACTTGCGGTCGGTCAGCCACGGCACGTAGTCCGACGGGCCGACGTGCACGTCGTCCGCGGGCAGCTCGTGGCCCATGATCGACGTGACCGCCTGCGTCTTCGAGATCTTCTTCGACTCGAGGCGCTCGCGCTCGAGCATGTTGAAGAAGTCCATGTTGCCGCCGACGTTCAGCTGCGAGGTGCGCTTGAGCTGGACGCCGCGGTCGTGGAAGAGCCGGGCCAGGGCGCGATGCGTGATCGTGGCGCCGACCTGCGACTTGATGTCGTCGCCGACGATCGGCAGGCCGGCCTTCTCGAAGCGGGTCGCCCAGTAGTGCTCACCGGCGATGAAGACAGGGATGCAGTTCACGAAGCCGCAGCCGGCCTCGAGGATCTGCTCGACGTACCACTTGGTGGCCTGCTCGGAGCCGACCGGCAGGTAGGAGACGACCACGTCGGTCTTGGTCTCCTTGAGGATGCCGACGATGTCGTCGGTCTCGCCGGGCGCCTTGGTGATGCGCTGCTTGAGGTACTTGCCGAGGCCGTCGTGCGTCATGCCGCGGTGGACCTTCACGCCCAGGTTCGGCACGTCGGCGAACTTGATCGTGTTGTTCTGGCCGGCCCAGATCGCCTCAGAGAGGTCCTTGCCCACCTTCTCGGCGTCGATGTCGAAGGCGGCGGTGAACTCGATGTCGCGCACGTGGTAGCCACCGAGGTCGACGTGCATCAGGCCGGGAACCCGGTCGTTGGGGTCGGCGTCCTTGTAGTACTCGACGCCCTGCACGAAGGACGAGGCGCAGTTGCCCACGCCGATGATGGCCACGCGCACCTTGTCGTTCTGATAGCGCGAAGCGCCGTTTGAAGAGATGTCAGTCACTGGGGGTAGTCCTCCTGAAATGGGTCTCACGGGTGGCACGGGCTCGCGCGCATGGACCACCGGGAGAGGAACCCGGCGGGCCCGCTGCGGTTACACCGCGTCGGCTCCGTCCGCCACCCGCCGGAGCTCTGTGCGGACGTGAAATACCCGCTGGAAGGTAGTGAAGATGGTGAGCGCCGCCATCGCGTAGATCGCGGGCTCGAGCAGGTCAAGGCCCGGCACGAGCTCCTCCGCAGCGAACACGAGGCCGATCGAGAGAATCACGACGCGCACCGGGCGCGAGGCGATTCCGACCTTGCATTCGACCCCGAGCGCCTCGGCCCGGGCGCGGGTGTAGCTGACCGAGAACGAGCCGACCACGGCGAGCACCGTCGCGAGCGTGGCCCAGTCGTCCTGCTGCTGGGCGAAGTAGGCGGCCACGGCCGCGAGCACGATTCCCTCGGACACGCGGTCGAGCGTGGAGTCGAGGAAGGCGCCGAAGGGGCTGCCCTTGCCGGACATGCGGGAGTAGCGCCCGTCGAACATGTCGCAGACGGAGCCGAGGATGAAGGCGACCCCCGCCAGCACGAAGTGGTTCTCGAAGATCAGGACCGCCGCGACGATGTTCCCGATCAGCCCGGTGATCGAGATCGCGTTGGGGGTGAGCCGCGACTCGATCAGGCGGTCGCGTGCGAGCTCCCGGATCTCGGCCGCGGTGAGCGGTCCGCCGCCGCCGTTGGCTCGGCGGCTCGGGCGGCGCTCGCGGACCTGATCGCTCACGCCGGCGCCTTGGCGGCGCCGCTGCGCCAGCTCCAGGCCTCGGGCCGCAGCCGCGCGAAGCCGGCGGAGGCCGTGTATGCGGACACGGCGGCGACGAGGGCGCCCAGCGCAGCGTCCAGCCAGTAGTGGTTGGCGGTGACCATCACCACGAAGGTCACGACGAGCGGGTAGACGAGCCAGAGCGCCTTGAGCACGCGGTTCCTGACGAGCATGAAGGCCGGGATGCTGATCATCAGCGCGAAGGCCACGTGCATGCTCGGCACGGCCGCGAACGGGTTGTAGAGGACGTTGGCGCTGTTCTCGGCGGCCTCGCCGACGAAGTTCGCGACGGTGTCCGTGAAGCCCCACTCGGGCAGGAAGCGCGGCGGGGCGGTCGGGAAGACCGTGTAGCCCACGAGCGCGAGCCCCATAGCGACCAGGAACATGTTGCGCACGAAGTAGTAGGCGTGGTTGCGCGCGAGGTAGAGCCAGATCAGGAAGGTCGTCGTGACCACGAAGTGCGAGTTCACGTACATCCAGTTGGCGAACAGGACCAGCCACTCCTGTCCCTTCGCCCACGCCTGCAGGCTCGGCTCGAAGAAGAGCCCGAGCGAGCGCTCGATGTCGACGAGGGCGCGAGCGTTCTCGAACGCGAGGCCGGCCTGGCCGTCGATGAAGCCGCGGACTATTCGGTAGAGGTAGTAAGCCCCGGCAAAGAGTGCGAGCTGGCGTATCGCGTCGAGCCAGCCACCGGGCAGCCAGCGCCCCGTCTGCCGCCAAATGCGAACCAGCTGCTTGTACAGCGGATGGGTACGAGGCACGACCGCAGAGCCTAGCCGGTCACAGAGTCGTCACATCTGCGACCGCGCTGGAACAGGCGCTCAGGTGCGAAGCGGGTCGAGAGCCGCACGAACCCGGTCTGCTCGGCGATCACCTTGGTCCAGTCGCCGTAGGGCTCCACGCAGGCGTGCGAGGCGAACCAGTAGGGCGTCCAGCGCACCTTGACGATCGCCTCGCCGGGTCGCTTCACGTCGAGCAGCAGCTCGTCCGATTGCATCTGCTCGAGCACGACGTTCGCGTCCCTCTGCGGGATCACGAGCGGCGTGGGCAGCAGCACCTCGTAGACCCTCCAGTCGGAGGACTTCCAGCGCAGCCGCAGGTACGGGAGGCCCTTCTCGATCAGCGCGCGCTCGCCGTACGAGCTCTTGTCCGGTTTCGCGCTCGGCAGCGCCACGTAGCGGACGGCGTTGTCCGCCAGCCAGCTCGCGTACGTGAGCCGGTTGATGCCCTCGCGATAGAAGATCGGGTGGAGGCCGGTGTCGAGCTGGCGCAGCCAGCCGCGCGCGAGCGGCTGCTCCATCGCAACCTCGGCGCCCTCCCAGTGGCTGCGCGTGAACGGGATCTCGATGCGGCGCTGGTCGGGGAGCGTGAACAGGAACTGCCGCAGCGGCTCGAAGTAGTCCGACTTGGCGGCCGGGTCCTCGATGTACTTGATGACGTCGCGGACGGCGGGTGACCACTGCCAGAAGGCGAGCAGCGCGAAGCCGACGGCGATCAGCGGCCACACGATCAGGCCGTGCCGGAAGCGCCGGCCCCAGAGGGCGCAGAGCAACACCGGGCCGCCGAACAGCGCCCCCAGGCGCACGGCGTTGCCGCCCATCGGAGTCTCGACGATCGAGGGCTGCGATGGCGCCCAGCCCGTAGAGCGCCGCACCCCAGCGGAGCGCCGCCTCCTCGCGCGGCAGCACGATCACGACGGCGAGCGCGAACAGCGGGATCGGGATGAAGGCGGATGTGGGGAAGGGCGCCCAGCCGCCTTCGGGGAAGGCCCAGGCCAGGAACACGGGTGGGATGAACGCCGCCGCCGCGATCGCAAGGCCCTCGAGCCGGTTGACGCGGTTGCGCCGCTCGGCGATGGAATAGGCGATCCCCGCCATGGCTAGGAACAGCCCCGCCACCGGGCTGCCGAGCGGGCAGAGGACGGCCAACACGATCGCGAGGGCGTAGCGGTGGCGCTGCAGCGCGAGCAGCGCGGCGAGCCCGAAGGCGACGCCGATGGCGAAGGGCAGGCGGCTCGTGAACAGGAGCGTCGCGGTCGCGGCGGCGAACCAGATCGAGCCCCAGCGGGCGCGCTCCGGGCCGAAGTGGCCGCGGGCGAGCGGCGGGAACAGCGCGGCGCATGCCACCGCGGCGATTGCCAGCGCGACCGGTGGGCTCAGCAGATATGCGAGCGGCGGCGAGATGATCGAGTAGGCGGGCGTGTGGTGGCCGCCGTACCACTGGCCGTTCCAGATCGTGAAGCCCTCTTCGCCGAACAGCTCGGCGCGGAAGGTGTGCGCCGCGAGGTCGACCGTGCGCGGCTGCCAGATCAGGTAGACGATCGCGAAGAGCAGCGCGACCAGGATCGGAGCGACCTGCCACCAGTCGATCCGGCGGTACCAGGGTTGCGCGGACCCGCCCCGCCGGCTGCGGGGGGCGGGCGCCTCCGCGGGCTCCGTTGCCGGGGCCCTGGGTGGCGCTGTGACGGCGGAGATCACGGCGCGCAGCACGGCGGTGGTGAGGCTAGTGGAAACGCAGGCCGACGCTCAACGAGAAGCGACAAAGAAATTCGGCGACCCGCCCAACGAGCTCGGGCCGCTCGTGCCATGTCCAGTGGCCGCCGGTCACGAGCTCGAGCTCGGCGTCGCCGCCCAGCGCGTCCTTGTAGCGCTGGCCGAACTCCGCGCCGATGTAGGGGTCGTCCTCGGGCCAGAGGATCAGGGCTGGGCACTGGAGCTCGCCGAGGCGCGCGCCGTACTGCTCGAACGACTTCGGATCGGCGGAGCGGTAGAGCCTCAGGATCGCGCGCTGGGTCCCGTGATCGAAGTGCTCCCAGGCGCGGTCGGCCAGGTCGCGCGGCAGCTCGCGCCGCAGCCCCCAGCGCGTCGTGAAGCCCATCATCAGCTCTCCGATGACGGGCGTGCGCCAGCCGCGCGCTACGCGGTGCCAGCGGTAGCCGGGCAGCAGCGGGAGGGTCGTGAACAGGACGAGCTTCTCGATCCGCTCCGGGAAGCGCTGCGCGAAGGCGAGGCCGACGCCGCCCCAGTCGTGCACGACCAGCGAGAAGCGCTCGAGCCCGGTCTGCTCGGTGAACGCCTCGAGGAAGCGGTCGTAGCCCGCGATCGAGTAGTCGAAGTCGCCCGGCTTCGCCGAGCGGCCGAAGCCGGGCAGGTCGGGGGCCACCCCGCCGGTGCGCTCGAGGAACGGAATCCAGTCGAACGAGCCGGTCGGCACGCCGTGCAGATAGAGGACCGGCGCGTCGCCCGCGCGCAGCCAATGGATGCCGAGGCCGGCGACCTCGGCGTGCTCGTCCGTGATCTCCATGGGCGCCGCTTCATAGCATCACGCGCTCGATGGCCGATCGGCGCAGGCTCCGCAGGATCCTCGACAAGCTCCGCAGGGAGTACGGCCGCCCGCTGCTGCGCCCTCACCACAAGCCCATCGACGAGCTCATCCTGACCGTGCTCTCGCAGAACACGAACGACCGCAACCGCGATGTCGCGTACGAGCGGCTGCGCGAGCGCTTCCCGTCCTGGGACGCCGTGCGCGACGCGCCCGTTGCCGGGATCGAGGACGCGATCCGGCCGGGCGGCCTCGCTCCCACCAAGGCGGTGCGGATCAAGCAGATCCTCGAGGCGATCGGTGACGACGATCTCGCCTGGCTCGCGGACGCACCGCTCGTCGAGGCGCGCGACTACCTCACCGAGCTGCCGGGCGTGGGGCGGAAGACGGCCGCCTGCGTCCTGCTGTTCGCGTTCGGCCGGCCCGACGTTCCGGTCGACACGCACGTCTACCGGGTCGGCTCGCGGCTCGGGCTGTGGCGGGAGAAGGCGAGCTTCGACGAGGCGCACGACGCGATGCTGCGGCTGGTCGGCGACGACGGCCAGGAGGCCTACGAGACCCACGTCCTGCTGATCCGCCACGGCCGCCGCACCTGCAACGCGCGCTCGCCCGAGTGCGCGGTCTGCCCGCTGCGGCGCATGTGCCCGGAGGGCCGGCGGCGGCTCGCGCGCGGATGACCGAGGCCACCCGGCTCGAGTGGCTCCAGCGCGGCCTGCTCGCGCTCCCCTTCCTGATCGGGATCGCCGTGCTGCAGGGCCTGACCGTGGAGATCGAGACGTTCCACGGCACCGACGCCCGCGTCTATCAGCTGCCCACGATCCTGCAGTTCTCCGAGCGGCTCGACTTCTCCGATTACCCGTCCGCCCAGACGCCGCTCTACCACGTGCTCACGGCCTGGTGGGGCGAGCTCGTCGGCTTCGAGCTCTGGAAGCTGCGCCTGCTCAACGTCCTCTTCTCGTACGGGATGGCGCTCGCGCTGCTGCGCCTCCTGCGCCGCGCCACGCCGCTCGAGAGCTGGCAGGCGTTCGCGCTCACCTTGCTGTTCGTGCTCTCGCCGTACGTGCTCGGCACGTCGTTCACGCTGCTCACGGACAACCTGGCGCTCCTGTTCGCGCTCGTTGCGCTCGAGCGCATCCACGCCTACTCCCGCGCAGCGCGGCCTGGACGCCTTCGCGCGTCGCGTGCCTGGCGATCGCGGCGGCCCTGCTCACTCGCCAGGCGTTCGTCTGGCTCGTGCCGGTCGGCCGCGGTCTTCCTGCTCCGCGGAGAACTGCGCGCGCCGGCCCGGCTGCTCGCGGGCGCCGCCATGCTCGTCCTCGCGCTGGTGCCGCTCGGCCTGCTCGCGCTCGAATGGAATGGGCTCGTTCCGCCGAGCGCCGACCCGGCCTCCTGTGGTCTCTGCGAGGACCGCCAGGGCCTCGCCCGCGACGCCCTCACTCTGCGCACGGTCGGCTTCACGATCGCGCTGGCCGGGGCCTACGGCGCGCTCGTCTTCGGCCCGGGCCTCGTCCGCAGGCTGCGGCGGTTGCGCTCGTCGATGTTCGCGCGCGCGTACGTGGCGATCAGCGGACGCGCGGATGCAGTGCGCAGGGGTGTTGCGATCGCGACCGGCGTCGGCGTGCTGGTGCTCTTGATCTCGCCGCTCGTCTACAAGCCGATCACGCCCCAGCAGGCGGGCGACGCCGGCTACCTCTGGCAGCTCTCGGACCACTTCCCCGAGCTGTTCGGCTCCTCGCTCCTGTTCTGGCTGCTCGTGCCGCTCGGCTGCGTCGTCCTCTACCTGCTCGTCGGTCGGGCCGGCATCTGGTCGCTGCCGGCCGTCTACCTCGCCTGCTTCCTGCTCGCGGCGCTCCCCGTGCGGCTCGTCTATCAGAAGTACTTCGACCCGTTCGTGCTGCTCGCGCTCGCGCTGCTGGCGCGGCCGCCGGACCTGCGCACGCGCTGGGACTACGCGGGCATCGCGGTCCTGTACGTGGCCTTCGTGGCCTACGCGTTCAGCTTTGCCGACTAGCTGCGCTTGACGGCGAGCAGCGAGATGCTCTCGACCTCGTAGGTGCTGCAGGCGTCGAGGGCGCGCTCGGAGATGAAGCGGTAGTCGTTCTTCCGCACCTCGCTCGTCTCGAGGCCCTCCGCCGCCAGCGCTTCGAGGTAATTCGTGCGCGGGATCGCGCCCGCGATGCAGGCGGCCCATAGATCGACGTTGCGACGTGTGCGCTCCTTGAGAGCGCGGCCGCTGACGATGTCGGTGATCGCGAGCCGGCCGCCCGGCCGGAGCACGCGTGCCGCCTCGGCGAACACCCGGTCCTTGAACACCGAGAGGTTGATGACGCCGTTCGAGATGACCGCGTCGAAGCTCGCGTCCTCGAAGGGGAGCTCCTCGATGTGCGCCTCGACGAGCTCGACCTGGCGGAAGCCGTCGCGCTCACGCAGGCGGCAGCCTTGGCGAGCTGCTCGTCGGTGATGTCGACTCCGACGACGCGGCCGGACTCGCCGACCTGCACCGCGGCGCAGAAGACGTCGGTGCCCGAGCCCGATCCGAGGTCGAGCACCGCCTCGCCCGGTTGCAGGCCCGCCAGGTCGAGGTGATATCCGACGCCCGCGAACGAGGCCACCGCCTCCGCCGGGATCGCATCGAGCTGCTCGGGCGGGTAGCCGAGATGCTCGGCGAGCTCCCTGCCGAGCTCGAAGTGGAGGTCCGAGCTCTCCTCCCGGGCGACGTGGCGGTACATAGCCTTGACCTCGGACTCGAGGCGCTCGCCGTCCACGAGCGAGCTCGCGTCGAGCTGCGGCAGTTCCTGCGCTTGGGCCATCTCGTCCGCAGCCGGGCCGGTGCTGCGACTCATGCGGAGGAGGCTACTCCTACTGGATGGCGAGGGCGTCGATCACGAACACGAGCGTCTCGTTCGGTCCGATCGAGGGCGGCGCGCCCTGGGCGCCGTAGGCCTGCTCGGGCGGGATGACCAGCTTGCGGCGGCCGCCCTGCTTGATGCCGACGAGGCCCTTCTCCCAGCCCTCGATCACCTTGCCGGCGCCGAGCTGGACGGGGAACGGCTGGCCGGTGTCCCAGGACGCGTCGAACTCCTCGCCGGTCGAGAAGCTGACGCCGACGTAGTTGACGATCACGGTGTCGCCGGGCTTCGCGCCCGGGCCCTTGCCCTTGACGATGTCCTCCTTGACGAGCCGCCGCGGCGGCACCCCGGAGGGCTTGTCGATCACAGGCTTGACGCTCGTGTCGGTGAGGTCCGCGGGGGCCTCGGTCTCGGTGCCGGTCTCAGGCGACGGCGGATCGCTCTCCTGCTGGCTCGTGTCGGCCGAGCCACCGCCGGACCCGGAATCGTCGTCGTCGCTGCCGCAGGCCGCGAGTGCGAGCGCCGCGACCAACGCGAGCAGGGCCAGCAGCGCGAGCGGGCGGCGAGGCATGGCCGCGGAAGCCTAATGGCTGGCCGGCGCCCGCGCCGCAGCCCGTGCGGCGCCCCGCGACGAGCCGTCGTTGGCGGGCTGATGATGATCTGCCATACTCGCACTCAGATTTCTTTCGATTGCAAGCGGCAAAGGAGACAGTACGGATGGGCAAGACGATCGGCATCGATCTTGGCACGACAAACTCGTGTATGGCCGTCCTCGAGGGCGGCGAGCCCACCGTGATCGAGAACGCCGAGGGTGCCCGTACGACGCCCTCGGTGGTCGCCTTCACGGAGGGTGGAGAGCGTCTCGTGGGTGCGCCCGCGAAGCGCCAGGCAGTGACCAACCCCGAGAACACGATCTTCTCCATCAAGCGCTTCATGGGGCGCAAGGAGGCGGAGGTCAAGGAGGAGGAGAAGATCGTCCCGTTCGAGGTCGTTTCGGGCCCGAACGGTGATGCGCGCGTCAAGGCGGGCGGCAAGGAGTACGCCCCGCCGGAGATCAGCGCGATGATCCTCCAGAAGCTTAAGGCCGACGCCGAGGCCTACCTGGGCGACAGCGTCGACAGCGCGGTGATCACCGTCCCCGCGTACTTCAACGACGACCAGCGCCAGGCCACGAAGGACGCCGGCAAGGTCGCCGGCCTCGACGTGAAGCGGATCATCAACGAGCCGACCGCGGCAGCGCTCGCGTACGGGCTCGACAAGGAGGAGTCCGATCAGACGATCCTCGTCTTCGACCTCGGCGGCGGCACCTTCGACGTGTCGGTGCTCGAGATCGGCGACGGCGTCTTCGAGGTCAAGGCCACCGCGGGTGACAACCACCTCGGCGGCGACAACTTCGACAAGGCGGTCGTCGACTGGCTCGTGGCCGAGTTCAAGAAGGCCGAGGGCGTCGACCTCTCGCAGGACAAGATGGCCCTCCAGCGCCTCTACCAGGAGGCCGAGAAGGCCAAGACCGAGCTGTCGACCACGCAGGAGACGCAGATCAACCTGCCGTTCATCACGGCGGTCGACTCGGTCCCGAAGCACCTGAACCAGCGCCTTACCCGCTCGAAGCTGAACGAGCTGACGGCGGACCTGCTCGATCGCGTCGTCGCTCCGACGAAGCAGGCGATCGAGGACTCGGGCGTCGGCAAGGAGGGCATCAAGCACGTCGTCCTCGTCGGCGGCATGACGCGCATGCCGGCCGTCCAGGAGAAGGTCAAGGAGCTCACCGGCAAGGACCCGCACCGCGGCGTCAACCCGGATGAGGTCGTGGCCGTGGGCGCCGCCATCCAGGCGGGCGTGCTGGCCGGCGACGTCAAGGACGTGCTGCTCCTCGACGTGACCCCGCTGACCCTCGGCATCGAGACCAAGGGCGGCGTGATGACGAAGCTCATCGAGCGCAACACGACGATCCCGACGCGCAAGTCGGAGATCTTCTCGACGGCCGAGGACAACCAGCCGAGCGTCGAGGTCCACGTGCTCCAGGGCGAGCGCGAGATGGCGACCTACAACAAGTCGCTCGGCAAGTTCCAGCTGACCGGCATCCCGCCGGCGCCGCGCGGCATCCCCCAGATCGAGGTGACGTTCGACATCGACGCGAACGGCATCCTCGCCGTGGGCGCCAAGGACCTCGGCACCGGCAAGGAGCAGAAGATCGAGATCAAGTCCGGCTCCGGCCTCGCCGAGGATGAGGTCGAGCGGATGGTCAAGGACGCCGAATCGCACGCCGAGGAGGACCGCCGCCTGCGTGAGCTCGTCGAGACGCGCAACACGGCCGAGAACGCCGCCTACCAGGCCGAGCGCCAGGTGGGCGAGATGGGCGACTCGCTCGACTCGTCCGCCAAGGAGGAGATCGAGGCGGCGATCAAGGACGTCCGCGACAACCTCGAGTCCGACGACGTCGCGCTGCTCAAGCAGAAGACGGACGCGCTGCAGGGCGCCTTCCACAAGGTGTCCGAGCAGATGTACGCAGCTGCCCAGCAGCAGGCGGCCGCCGGCGGCAACGGCTCCACCTCGGACGGCCCCACGGCGGACGGCTCCGCCGACGAGGAGGAGGTCGTCGACGCCGAGGTCGTCGACGGTGGCGAGGACAAGAGCTAGTGATGTTCGAGAACCCGCCGCCCCCGGTCCCGCCGGAGGAGGAGCCCGTCACGTCGCGTGACGAGTCGGGCGAGCCCTCCGGCGAGGAGGACCCGCAGAACGAGGCGGAGCGCCTCGAGGAGACGGCGGCCGCGCAGGCCGAGGACCCGCTCGCGCAGTTGCAGCGCGAGCGGGACGAGTACCTCGACCTCGCCCGCCGCTCCCAGGCCGACTTCGAGAACTACCGCAAGCGCGCCGCCAGGGAGGCGGCCCTCGCGGGTGAGCGCGCCAAGAGCGGGCTCGTCCGCGAGCTGCTTCCGGTGGTCGACAACCTGGAGCGCGCGCTCGCGTCCGCCGGCGAGTCCGAGCAGCACCTCGCCCAGGGCGTGCGGCTCGTCCACTCCGAGCTGATCGCGGTGCTCGAGCGCAACGGCGTGCAGCAGTTCGACCCGAGCGGCGAGCGCTTCGATCCCGGCGAGCACGAGGCCCTCTCGATGCGTCCCGAGGACGGCGCCGAGTCCGGTGTCGTGCTCGACGTCGTCGAGAAGGGCTACCGCGCCAACGGAACGGTGCTTCGTCCGGCCCGCGTGGTGGTGTCCGCTTAGCCATGCCGGCGGTGAAGGATCCGTACAAGGCGCTGGGCGTCGACCGGAAGGCCTCCGACGAGGAGATCAAGAAGGCCTACCGCAAGCTGGCGCGCCAGTACCACCCCGACGCCAACCACGGCGACAAGGACGCCGAGGAGCGCTTCAAGGAGATCCAGCAGGCCTACTCGATCCTGTCCGACCCGAAGAAGCGCAAGGAGTACGACTCGGGCGGCGGGATCTTCGGCGGCGGCTTCGACCCCGGCTCCTTCCGCACCGGCACCGGAGGCGGCTTCGGCGGCTTCGGCGACATCCTCTCCGACCTCTTCGGAGGCGCTGGCGGTCGCGGCGGCTCGGCCGGACCGGAGCGCGGCCGCGACCTCGAGACCGAGGTGCACATCTCCTTCGACCAGGCGATGGAGGGGGCGCAGATCCCGGTCTCGGTGCCGCTGTCGGCGCCCTGCCCGACCTGCCACGGCACCGGTGCCAAGCCGGGCACGCAGCCGACGATCTGCCCGCGCTGCCAGGGCCGCGGCGTCGAGGCCGAGTCGCAGGGGCTCTTCTCGATCACGCAGCCGTGCCGCCAGTGCGGCGGGACCGGCACCGAGATCAAGGACCCCTGCCCGACCTGCGACGGCTCGGGCCGCACCCGCCAGGTCAAGCGCTACCGCGTGAACATCCCGGCCGGGGTCCGCGAGGGAAGCCGCGTCCGGCTCGCCGGCAAGGGCGAGGCCGGTCCACGCGGCGGCGCCTCGGGCGACCTGTACGTCGTCACGCACGTGACCGACTCGCCGATCTTCCGCCGCAAGGGCGACAACCTCGAGGTCGAGGTGCCGATCACGATCCCGGAGGCGATCCGGGGCGCGACGATCGAGGTCCCGACGCTCGCGGGCACGAAGCGCATCCGCGTTCCCTCCGGCACCCAGCACGGGACCGTCCAGCGCCTGCGCAACGAGGGGCCGCCGAAGCTGAACGGCAAGGGCCGCGGCGACATCCACTACCGCCTCTCGATCGAGGTGCCGAGCGAGCTCTCGAAGGAGCAGGCGGAGGTCGTCGACGAGCTGGCGACCGTGATCGACGGCAACCCGCGCGAGCGGCTGCTGGCGGGCAGGAAGTAGCGGGATGGCGGCCGAGCCCCCCGAGCGCAGTCGCGGCGTCTACATGATCTCGGTCGCGGCCGAGCTCGCCGGCATGCATCCGCAGACGCTGCGGATCTACGAGACGCGCGGGCTCATCACGCCGCAGCGCTCGCCGAAGAACACGCGCCTCTACTCGCAAGAGGACGTCGACCGGCTGAGGCGCATCCAGCAGCTCACGGGCGAGCTCGGCATGAACCTTGCGGGCGTCGAGCGTGTCTTCGAGCTCGAGGCAGGAGATCGACCGGATGCGCCGGCGCATGCGCAACATCGAGCGGCAGGCCGAGCGCGTGCAGGCCGAGCTGGCTGCCGAGATCGAGCGCGTCCGGCGCTCCTTCAAGCGCGAGCTCGTGCTCTACGAGCCGCCGAGGCAGGACCTGATGGCGTCGGACACCATCCGTTCGGTGCGCGTCCCGATCGAGCGCCCAGGGCGCTAGCGCCGCCCTACTCCTGCTGGGCTTGGGCGAGCGCCCGGCGAAGCGCCCGGTTGCGCCGCTCCGCTCGCACCGCCCGGCGCCGCCACGCCTGCGCCCGCGCGCGCTGCCGGGCCGCGGCGTCGCCCGCGCGCTCGAACTCGCTCTGGAGCGAGTCGAGCTCCGCCTGCGTGTCCTCGAGCTCCGCGCGTGTCGCGCGCAGCTCGCGCGCCTCGACGCTCGCGCCGGCATCCGGGCCGGCATCGGTCGAGTCGTCGCCACCCGCGAGCAGCAGCCCGATGAGCAACCCGAGCGCGACCAGACACGCAAGCCCCAGGCCCAGCAGGAGCGCGTAGCGGGGCCGCTCTCGGATCGTCCGCGGCACGCCCGCTCAGATCAGGCGCTCGACGACGTCGACACCCAGCCGCTTGACCGGCAGCCGCACCGAGCGGTCGAGCTCGGCGAGCGAGTAGGTGGCCGAGTCGAGCATCACGCGCAGCCGGTCGTCGTAGGGAATCGTCACGTGGCGGCCGATGCCGAAGCGGCGGAAGGCGGACTCGATCACCTGCCGGTCGCCCGAGCGCTCCGACGGCGCCCGGTTCAGCACGACCGTCAGCCGCTTGCGGTTGAGGCTCTCCTCCTCGCCGCCGCTGTCCCAGCCCGCCTCCGCATTCAGATAGCGGAGCGCGCCGAGCACCTTGTCGGCGGTCACGTACTCGGGAGTCGTGACGAGCAGGGCCTGGTCGGCGCGGCGGATGCCGAACTGGGCGAGCGGGTCGATGATCCCCGTCCCGAGGTCGAGCAGGACCACCTCGTAGAAGCGCCCGAGCAGGTCGAGCAGGTCGCCGTAGGTCTCGGGGGTCATCGCGGCCATCACCTCGGCCTGCTCGGGAGCCGCGAGCACATGCAGGCCCGAGGGCAGCTGCGACACGTACGCGAGCACGTCCGACACCGAGTCGATGTGGTCGAGGTGGGGGAGCAGATCGGCGAGCGTGCGATCGACGCGAGCGTCGTCCGGTGCGAGCGAGGCGAGCGTGCCGAAGTCGCGGTTCGCGTCGACCGCCACCACGCGCAGGTTGAGCGCCTCCGCCAGCAGGTTGCCGACGAGGAAGGTGCAGGTCGTCTTGCCGACGCCACCCTTCGGTGAGACGACCGCGATCGTGTTGGTGCGCGTCGACCGCGGCGCCTCCAGGAGCGCCCGGTCGAGCTCCTGCTCGCGGCGCTCGCCGTCGCTCGTCGCGAGCTCGCGCATGCGCTCGCGCAGCCGCGACCACGTGCCCTCGCGTACCTCGCGGCCCTGCACCACCGGCCGCGTGTAGACGTCGCCGCGCCGGAAGCGGCTCGAGTCCGGCGCCCGCGCCGGAGGGCGCCCGTTCGGGTTGGGCGGCGGGGGCGGCGGGGCGGCCTCG
>CAVTZF010000023.1:0-191403 GCA_963739095.1 uncultured Thermoleophilaceae bacterium | reverse complement strand
AGGGAGCAGACCAGGGCATCCCCGGGCGCGACGCTGGAGCGACACCACCAACCTCGTTCGTACCATGCACAGTCTCGAGAGGAGATTCTTATGAGCTCGGACGACGCGTTGACCAGCCTTGTGTCGGAGGGCCGGACCGAACTTCGGGAGGGCTACGCCGAGGTCGGGGACGTGCGGCTGCATTACGTCGAGGCCGGTGACGGGCCGCTGATCGTCCTGCTGCACGGCTTCCCGGAGTTCTGGTACGGCTGGCGGCTGCAGATCGCGCCGCTCGCGGCGGCCGGTTTCCGCGTGGTCGCGCCCGACCTGCGCGGCTACAACCTGTCGTCGAAGCCCGACGGCGTCGCGGCTTACACCGCCGGCAAGCTGGCCGCCGACGTGCGCGATCTCATCCGCGAACGCGGCGCCGAGTCCGCGCTGCTGGTCGGCCACGACTGGGGCGGAACCGCCGCCTGGACTGCGGCGATGAACCACCCCGAGGTCGTGGACCGTCTGGCCATCCTCAACGCGGCCCATCCGCGCAAGCTCAACGAGGGCCTGCGCCACCCCAGCCAGCTCGCGCGGTCCTGGTACTTCTTCTACTTCGCGCTCCCAGACCTGCCCGAGCACCACGTGCGCGCGAAGGACTGGGAGTTCTTCCAGCACTTCCTGCGCGACGCCCAGCCGCCGTACACGAAGCAGGAGACCGATCGCTACATCGAGGCGTGGTCGCAGCAAGGCGCAGCGGCCGCGATGATCGACTACTACCGCGCCGCGGTGCGACCGCCCGAAGGGCACCAAGACGGAGCTTGACCCGATCTCGGCGCCCACCCTGGTCATCTGGGGCCAGAAGGATCGCTACCTCGGCCCGGATCTCGCCGAGCCCCACCACGAGGACGTCCCCAACCTCGACCGCGTCGAGCGCCTGCCCGACGCGTCGCACTGGGTCCACCACGACGAGGCCGAGCGCGTCAACCAGCTGCTCGTCGACTTCTTCGCTCCCGCCAGCACGACGTCGGCGGCGTAGATCGACTCAACCACGCGGAAGCGCGGCTAGGCAAATCGTTTCACGAAGTCGAGTGCCGTTTGTGCCACCTCGCGCCAGCCGTTGTCGATCGTGAGCGAGTGCCCGCGGTTCGGGATCGTGGTGATCTCGGTGACGGACTGGTTGTGCTTCTGGCGCTTGTAGGCGGCGTTGGCGATCGCCCACGGGACGGTGTGGTCCTTCTCGCCCTCGATGATCAGCAGCGGCCCACGGTCTGGGTTCCTGGGATCGACCTTGGCCTCGGTGAAGGGGTTGATGTTTGCGTTCGCCATCTGCGCCAGGGCCACCCCGGGCCCGGGCACGTGGTACTTGTCGTATAGCTGCCGCGCCTCCTGGTCGTCGAGCGCGTTGGCCCAGCCGTACTTGAACTGGTCGAACGTGAGGGTGATCGCGCGGCCTCGGTTGAGCGGGTTCCGCAGCACCGGGCTGGCCGACTTCAACGCCGAGAACGGCAGCGGCAGGACGCCTCGGAACGGCCCCGGGTCGATCGCCACCGAGGCGGCTGACAGCCCGCGGTCGGCGATCATGTAGGTGAGCAGGCCGCCCGTCGAATGGCCCATCACCGCGGGCTTCTTGTCGAGCTGGTCGATCACCGTGGCGGTGTGGTCGGCGACCCGCTTCAGGGTCTTCCTCGCGAACACGTCGGGGTTGGCGCGCGCTTGCTCGACCGTTTCCGGGTCGTCCGGCCAGACGGGCGTCACACCCGCGTAGCCGCTCTCCTCGAACAGACCGACCCAGTTGTCCCAGCTGCTCGGCAGCAGCCAGAGCCCATGGATGAAGACGACCGGCGTCTTGCCGCTCGAGTTGGCTCGATCGATCTGGCGCTGCTCGCGCTCGGTCGCCGGAACGGGCTCAGCGGATTGCGCGAGGCGATGGTGCTTGACGGCTATCCATGCTGCACAAGCGGGATGCCGTCCGGCTCATCTCCGGCTGGTAGGACGGGCTGGTCAGGTCACCGCTCTCTTCACGAGGGCGCGGATCTTTGCCTCGTCGGCGGCGGTCAACTCCTTCAGCGCGAAGGAGGTCGGCCACATGGCGCCTTTGTCGAGGTTCGCCTCGTCGCTGAAGCCGAGCGTCGCGTACCTCGATTTGAACTTCTGCGCGCTTTGGAAGAAGCAGACGACCTTGCCGTCTTTGGCATACGCGGGCATCCCGTACCAGGTTTTCGGCGACAGCGCTGGCGCGCTGGCTTTGATGATCGTGTGGAGCCGCTTGGCCATGGCGCGGTCCGGCCCCTCCATCTCGGCGATCTTCGCGAGTACGGCGCTTTCCCCGTCCGCCTTGGCCGCTTCCGCCTTCAGCTCTTGGGCGCGCTCCTTCATCGCAGCTCGTTCCTCGTCCGTGAATCCCTTGGACTTCTTGCCGATCGAGGTGGTGCTCTTGGTGGACTTCTGAGTGGCCTTCCTTGCGCTCATCGTTCCCTCCTGTGCAGGCGCTCACCGGTTTCTGAAGGTGTCCCGTCGGGCTCAAAGATACGTGCGGTGACCGGTGCTTCTCGATTCCTGGATCGTTAGGGTCACCTGCCGTCGTCATGGCGCCGCGGCGGAGCACCGCCGCTTCGCGCGAGACGCGAGCCGTCCCCCCATGAGCCAGCCACGACCCACCGATCCGATCGGATCCATTGGATGGACCGAACGCACCGGGGGAGTGCTGACCGCTCGGGAATGCCTGACACTTGCCCGGCCCCTGCTGCGGGGGGAGCTCAGCATTCTTGCCGGCCGTCTCGCGATGGTGCTCCGAATGCACTCGGGACGCCGGAGTTCCATCGATCCGGCGAGCCTGGTGCCTCCCGACTCCCCTCTCGCAAGAGATGCCGAGGTCGCGGCGCAGGATCTCTTGACACCGGCACTCCTCAACCATTCCAGTCGTGCCTACACGTGGGGCGCGGCCATCGCCGCACTTCACGGGATCACGTTCGACCGTGAGCTCCTGTACCTGGCTGCAATGTTCCACGACACCGGCATCCCGAGCCCGGTGCCCGACGTCGACTTCACGGTTCGCAGCGCCGCGTTGGCACGCGAGTTCACCGACAGCCACCGCGTGTCTGCCGATATCCGCGAGCTCGTTGCTAACGCGATCGCCATGCACTACACCCCCGGCGTTGGCCTCGAATCCGGTGCCGAGGCCTACCTCCTATCTGCCGGCGCAGGCGTCGACGTGTTCGGCCTACGCAGCAACGAGATACCCGACGCGGTCCGCCAGAGCGTCATCCAGGAGTACCCGCGGTTGGGCTTCAAGCGGGAGTTCGCCGGGCTTCTCCGAGCCGAGGCCAAGCAAGTCCCTCGTGGCCGCGCCTGGTACCTGCACCGCTTCGCCATGAGCGACCTAAGCATTCGGCTCGCGCCCTTCCGTGGTTGATGTGACGGCAACCGGCAGGGTGCGGGCCCGCATCCGAAGTCTGTCGTGAACTGAAGACCGCTGGCTTCCTGGCGATCGGGCCTACAGAATCCGGATCGCCGTCCTCGCCCGCAGGGCGCGACGTTCAGCGCGAGCAAGTTCGTTGCCCTGCCGGGCTGATCGGATCGTCGACCGTTCGGTTTCCGCGATGGATGGGGTCTCGACGGGTAGACAAGACGAAGCGAACCTGAAGGAGGAACGGGCCGCAATGCAGCTGCCGCCGATCGTCTCACCGCAGGAGTGGAAGTCCGCCCGCGATGAACTGCTCGTCAAGGAGAAGGAGCTGACCCACGCCCACGACGCGCTCGCCGCGGAGCGGCGGCGGATGCCGCGGATGGCCATCGAGAAGGACTACACGTTCACTGGCCCGGACGGTCCCGTGAGCTTGCTCGACCTGTTCGAGGGGCGCCGTCAGCTGATCGTCTACCGGTTCTTCTTCGAACCGGGAGTGCACGGCTGGCCGGAGGGTGGCTGCACCGGCTGCTCGCGGCTCGCGGACCAGATGACCCACCAGGCGCACCTGAACGCCCGCGACACCACGCTCGCGCTCGTCTCGCGCGCCCCGCAACCCGACATCCAGCGCTACAGGGCACGGATGGGCTGGGAAGACCGGCCCTGGTACACGATCACGGACAACTTCGACGCCGACTTCAATGCCGACGAATGGCACGCGACACTCGTCTTCTACCGCGACGACGACGACCGGATCTTCCTCACGTACCTCCTCGACGGCAGGGGCGACGAGATGGTGGGAGGCATCTACTCGTACCTCGACATCACCCCGCTCGGACGCCAGGAGGAGTGGGAGGACTCGCCAGAGGGCTACCCCCAGGGCGAAGCCCACTCCTGGGTCAAGCTGCACGACGAGTACGACGGATCGGGCTCGTGATCGCTTGCCAGGGAACCCATTCTCATGCGGACGCCTCGAGGCTGCGGATGCGTTGTTCGTAGTGTCCGGTCGCCCATTTGGGCTAGGTTGGCTCGTCGTGGGTTGTGCGGGCGAACGAGGGAGTTGGCGTGGCGGCGACGACGGCGACTGATCGATCTGCGCGCGAGGAGAACGCGTACACGCTGGGGGTCCAGGCGCTGCTCTGGGGCTACCCGTTGGTGTGCTACGCGCGGACGACCGAGGCCGCGGTTAGGGCCGGCGCCTCGCACGTGAACGCGTTTCGGCTGCACACGGAGCTCAAGACCGCGGCGGATCGCTACGTCGTGACTCCGAACAACGTGACTCTTGATGGGTACGCGGCGCTCGATCTGCGCGAGGAGCCGGTGGTCGTGCACGTGCCGGCGCTGGCTGAGCCGCGCTGGTACATCGTGCAGCTCGGCGACGTATTCGACGAGGTCGCGACCAACATCGGAGGGGTCAAGGGGCCGGGCGCGGGCGCGTACGCGGTCTGCGGACCCGGTTTCCGCGGCGAGCTGCCGGGCGAGATCAGCAAGGTACGGCTGCGCACGACGCAGGCGATTTGCGCGGCGCGGGTGTTCGTCAACGGCCGGGACGACATGCCGGGTGCGGTCGCGACGTTGCGGGGGTTCCACGCGATGCCGCTGTCTGCCTACCTGCGCGAGGGCTTGCGCTACGAGCCGCCGCAGGGACTCACAGCGCCGGCGCTGAGCGACGACGGGCCCGCGGAGCTGCGAGCGTTCGACCACCTTGGTCAGGCGATGCGCTGGATGCTGCCGATCGGCGCCGACAGGGCGGACCCGCTCGTCGCAGCGTTTAACCAGATCGGGCTGAGCGTCGCGCGCGGCTTCGATTGGCACGCGCTCGACCCCGACATCGGCGCGGCCCTCACGGACGCCGCCGCGATGGCCGAGCAGATCGTCGATGCCCGCTGGGCCGATCTCGGTGAGACCACCAACGGCTGGCGCTACAACACGGCCGGCGGCCGCGCCGGCCACGACTTCGCGCTGCGCGCCGCCCTGGCCAAGGGCATGCTCGGCGCGCAGCTCGCCGCGGAGGTGCTGTACCCGACCTGCGCCGTCGACTCCGCCGGCGATCCGCTCGACGGCGAGCACGCCTACGAGCTGCACTTCCCCGCCGGCCAGCTCCCGCCCGTCGCGGTGTTCTGGAATCTGGCCCTGTATGGCCAGGACATGTTGTTCGTCGAGAACGATCTTGGCCGCTACAGCATCGGCAGCACGACAGACGGCCTGGCCGCCAACGCCGACGGTTCGCTCACCCTGCACATCCAGCGCGGCCGACCCGGCGACGACGCCGCGGCCGCCAACTGGCTCCCAGCGCCCAAGGGCCCCTTCAACCTCACGTTGCGGTTCTACGGACCTGCCAGCTCCGTCCTGGAAGGCAGCTACCGCCTCCCAGCCGTCACCCGGAAGTGAGTTCATCGAGGCCTACGGGTCGTTCGGCGCATCGCCGCGCTGTCGCTGATCGTCGATTGCTAGCCGGGCCGCTCGAGCGTAGAAGCCGACGCGGCGCGCCGCGACGGTAGCCTCGGCGGGATGTTCGACCACGTCGGCATCGCCGTCTCGGACCTGGCCGCGTCCGAGCGCTTCTACCGCACCGTGCTCTCCGTGCTGGGCGTCGAGCCCAGCCACGCGGACGCCGAGCTCGTCGAGTGGGAGGACTGGGACATCGGGCCCACGGACCGCGAGCACGCGCTGACCCGCGGCCTGCACGTCGGCTTCCGGGCGCCGACCCGCGAGGCCGTGGACGCCTTCTGGCAGGCGGGGATCGACGCCGGCTTCCGCGACGACGGCGCGCCCGGGCCGCGCGCGATCTACGGACCCGACTACTACGGCGGCTTCCTGCTCGACCCGGACGGCAACAGCGCCGAGGCCGTGCACGGCGAGCGGTCGAGCCCGGTGCCCCCCGGCCGCGTCGACCACCTGTGGATCCGCGTCGCCGACCTCGAGGCGTCCAAGCGCTTCTACGCGACGATCGCGCCGCACGCCGGGATCCGCCTGGGCGACGACGAGCCCGGGCGCGTGCGGTTCACCGGCGGCGACTACAGCTTCTCGCTGATCGACGACGAGCGCCCGCTCACGGAGCACGTCCACCTCGCCTTCCCCGCCGGGGACGACGCCACGGTGCGGGCCTTCCACGCCGCCGCGCTCGCCGCCGGATACGAGGACCACGGCGGCCCCGGCGAGCGCCCCGTGTACCACCCGGGCTACTACGGCGCGTTCGTCCTCGACCCCGACGGGCACAACGTCGAGGTCGTCAACCACAACCGCTGAGCCATGGACGACGACGCCGCACGCCACATCTCCCGCGAGCGCCTGCTCGCCCGCGTCGATTGAAGAGTTTGCGGGGCCATGGGCCCTCGAATCGTTCGATGAACGTCCGAGCGCCGGCGGCGTTGTCCCTACCCGAGCGCCGTTCAGTGCGCCGGAGCGTCGCGGGACGTCCGCGGGGCGAGGCTCGTTCTCGACAGCGCGGGGTAGGTCGCGCGGTAGCCGCGGCGGCGGGCGATCGGCGTGAGCGCGCCGAACACAACGCGCTGAACCGCGGCCGGCGGTCTGCGGAACACGATCACGTCGGAGAACTCGCTGGCGAACAGCGCCAACTGGAGTGGGTGCGGCATCCCGCGCTTGTTCAGGTGTCCTTCCCGGGCGAGCCCGTACAGCGTTTCGATCATGTGGACGAAGCGCTCACCCGGCGTGATCTCAACCCGCACGATCGCGTCGGCCTCTCCCTCGTTCCACCAGTCGTGCCAGACGCCCGGCTCGATCTCGGCCCGCTCACCGGCACGCAGAACCGACTTTCGACCGTCGCGCACCACCGTCAGCTCGCCTTCCTGGACGCTGAAGCTCTCAAACAGCGCCGGATGCAGGTGCTCACCCGCCACACGCGCACCGGGCAACGCGGTCAACTCGGCGATCGCACGGCCCTCATCGTTCAACCACGGCAGTTCGACGACCACGGCGCGCTCCAACGTCACCGGATTGACCCAAACCTCGCCCGGCTCGATCGGACGGGTATCAGGTGGGGCAACCGGATCGGGATGCGACATCCGCCCACACTACAGCCGGCCGTGCTCGACTATGCAGGGACCCCCCTAAACGCAACAGCAACCAGGTTGGAGGGGATCACCCTCATCAGCGGCGACGCCCCAGGACACGCAACCAGGCCGCACCAGCAGCCTCGAGAACACCGCCGCTGCGCCGACCGCCCGGGGGGTTCTGTGGTCCTGCTCCTTGCGGCGGTGGGTTGCGCGCTGGTTCTCGCGCTGTGCGGCTGCAGCGGATCCTCGGGGACAGGCGGCCGCGAGGCGGTGGAAGCGTCGACCCCAGGGGGTACGCCCGCGGCCGTGCCGCCGGCGGCTGCGAGCTCGACGTACACGTTGATGCAGATGAACCTGTGCCTGTCCGGGCTGGCCGGCTGTTACGGCAAGGCGGCATACCCGGCCGTGGTAGAGGAGGCAGTGGCCCGGATCCGTGAAGCGCAGCCGGACGCGGTCACGTTCAACGAGGCCTGCCGGAGTGACGTCGCCCGGATTGCCCGGCGGACCGGTTACCACCTGCGCTTCTCGAGGGTGATTTACCGCGGCGAGCGCCTACGCTGCGTCCGGCCGGGCGGCCGTGGACTGTTCGGTAACGCGGTGCTCACCGAGGCAGCCATCGAGAGCACCGACAACCATGACTTCAAGGCACAAGCCGGCATCGAGCGCCGCCGGTGGCTGTGCGTCACCACCCGAGTCGACGTCGACGTGTGCACCGCCCACCTGAACACGCGCTCGACTATCGAGGTCGCCGGGAACGAGGCGCAGTGCGTCGAACTCGCGGCGCTCCTCGCACGTCGCGCGTCCGCACGCACCGTCACCTTCGGCGGTGACGTCAACCGTCGCGACTCCTGCGCCCCCGGCAGCGTCTGGACCCGCACCGACAGGTCCGCCGACCAGGCCCCCGGACTCCAGCACGTCTACGGAAGCCGCGCGCTCCGCTCGCCCTCCGCGGAGGTGGTGCCGGCCAAGCACACCGACCACGACATCCTGCTGGTCCGCGCACACCTCGCCGAACCTGAGTAGGACGCTTACAGCACGAAGTCCGTTGACGGCATCCGGGAGGGCGGCTCGACTGCTTCGATGAGGAAGCCGAGCGTGTCCGCTGTGTCGTAGTAAGCGGCCGCGCCATCGCCCGCGGCACCGAACGAGTGGATCCGAGCGATCGGTGGATGACCGGCGGCCTCCATCTCGGCGGTCGTCTGCGCCAGCGACCGGACGACGTAGCCGACGTGGTGGAAGCCCTCGCCGTGCTCCTCGAGCCAATCGCCATGGATACTCGGACCGTCCAACGGCTGGATGAGCTCGTATTGGGGACTCCGGTCATTCAGCACGAGGCGCAGCGTCCAAGCGGCCGGACTGCCGCGATATTCGCGGCCCCGGCCCTGCGGCCCGAAGACCCATCCGCGCCACGGCCCCGCTGAGAGCGTCCTATCGAACTCACGCGCCGCGCGTTCCAGATCACGGACGACGAACGCGATCTGAAACGGGGCAAGTCCCTCGAGCGACGCCACCACGGAAAGGGGGAATCTAGTGGGCGGCCGGAAGCCGGAACGCGTAGCAGGCGTGGCGCGAGACCGGATATGGTCGCTCGATGAGCAGCCGCGTACTCATTCTCGGGGCGGGATTCGGCGGGCTCGAGCTGAGCACCATGCTTTCGGAGGCGTTCGGCGCCGACCTCGAGGTGACGCTGATCGACAAGAGCGACGCGTTCGTCTTCGGCTTCTCGAAGCTCGACGTGATGTTCGGTCGCACGACGCCCGACGCGGTGCGGCTGCCCTACCGCGACATCACGAAGCCCGGCGTGCAGTTCTTGCAGGAGACGATCACTGCGATCGATCCCGAGACGCGGCGGGTGACCACGGACGCGGGAGCCCATGAGGCCGACGTGCTCGTCGTCGCGCTCGGCGCCGACTACGACTTCGACGCCACACCCGGCCTAGCCGATGGTGGAAACGAGTTCTACACCGAGCCCGGCGCGGAGCGGTTGGCCGAGCTCGTCCCGACGTTCTCGGAAGGCCGCGTGGTCGTCGGCGTGTGCGGCGCGCCCTACAAGTGCCCTCCCGCGCCGAGCGAGTGCGCGCTGCTTCTTGACGACGCGCTGACGGCGCGCGGAGTGAGAGACAACTGTGAGATCTCGTTCGTCCTCCCGCTCGGACGGCCGGTGCCGCCGTCGCCCGACACATCCACCGCGCTCGAGTCGGAGTTCGCGCAGCGGGGCATCACCTTCATCCCCGGCCGCCGCATCAGCTCGGTAGATCCCGGGCGCAGCGTCGCGGCGCTCGACGACGGCACCGAGCTGCCGTTCGAGCTCTTCCTCGGCGTGCCCAAGCACTGTGCTCCCGACGTGGTGGTCGCCAGTGGCATGACCGAGGACGGGTACGTGCCCGTCGACTCGGCCACACTGCGGACCCGCTACCCCGGTGTGTATGCGGTCGGCGACGTCGCGACGGCCGGTGTGCCGAAGGCGGGGGTGTTCGCCGAGGGCGCCGCTCGCGTCGTCGCGCGGCAGCTGATCGCCGAGCTGCGCGACAGCGAGCGCCCCGGCCCCTACGACGGGCGCGGCTCCTGCTACATCGAGTTCGGCGGTGGACGCGTCGGGCGGGTGGACATCGACTTCCTCTCCGGCCCCACCAAGACGGGAAGCTTCAACGCACCGTCCGCGGCCCTGGTCGCTGAGAAGGAGCACTTCGGCTCCAGTCGCCGCGCGCGCTGGTTCGGCACCTGAGGCGGAGGCGCGTGCGGTTGGCGTCCCCGCCGCGACGTACGCTTGAAGTGCCGTGGGCTGGCCTCACGTCTACGCACATATCGACATGGACGCCTTCTACGTGAGCGTCGAGCTGCAGCGCCGGCCGGAGCTGCAGGGGCTGCCCGTTGTCGTAGCCGGCAGCGGCCCGCGGGCGGTGGTCACGACGGCGAGCTACGAGGCCCGCAAGTACGGCATCTTCTCGGCGACCCCGGCCGAGCGCGCCCGGCGGCTGTGTCCCGAGGCGACCTTCCTCCCGCCTGACTTCGAGCACTACCGCGCGCGTTCGCGCGAGGTCCACAGCGTGCTGCGCGCGCACGTCGAGCTCGTCGAGTCGGTCGGCCTCGACGAGGCCTACCTCGACCTCACCGGACTGGAGCGGCCGCGCTCGGCCGCGCGCCGGGTCAAGGAGGCGATCAGGGCGGAGACCGGGCTCGTCTGCTCGGTCGGGATCGGGCCGAACAAGCTCGTGGCGAAGGTCGCCTCTGATGCCGATAAGCCCGACGGCTTCGTCGAGCTGAGCGCCGAGCAGGCACGCGAGCGCTTCGCCGATACGTCGCCCGGCCTGGTGCCAGGGATCGGCCCGAAGACCGTCGCCCGCCTGGAGCGGCTCGGCGTGACCACGCTCGGCGCCCTCGGAGCGACTCCCGACGCCAGCCTGATCGAGTGGTTTGGGAGGCGGCTCGGGCCGCACCTGGCCGCGCTCGCCCGCTTCGAGGACGACCGCAGCATCGAGACGGTGCGCGTCGCCAAGTCGGAATCGCGGGAGACGACCTTCGACTACGACCTGCGCGGCCTGGCTGACCTGGAGCCGGTGCTGGAGCGCCTGACGGCACAGCTCTGCGAGACGCTCGAGCGCGAGGAGCGGCGCGGCCGCACGATCGGCATCAAGCTCCGCTACGCCGACTTCACGACGCTCACCAGGGCGCGCACGCTCGATATCGCAGTCAACGACAGCGCGACCGTCGGCGCTGTCGCGCTCGAGCTCCTTCGCCGGCTCGATCCGCGCCGGCCGGTGCGGCTGCTGGGCGTGCGCGTGGCCGGCCTCGACGAGCGCGAGCCGCTCAGGGCGCCCGTGCCTGCCGGTCAGATGAGCCTGTCGCTCTGAGTGCAGCGCCTGCGCTAGTTTGGACGCATGGCCTCCGACCGCCTGACCGCGCTCGATACCTCCTTCCTGCATCTCGAGGACGCCGCATCCCACATGCACGTGGCGTCGGTGATGCTCTTCGAGGGGTCCCCTCCCCCCTACGACGAGCTGCTCGACGCGATCGAACGGCGGCTGCATCTCGTCCCGCGCTACCGCCAGCGGCTCGCCTTCGTGCCGCTCGCGCAGGGACGCCCGAAGTGGGTCGACGACCCTCACCTGAACCTCCGCTATCACGTGCGCGCCACGGCCCTCCCGGCCCCCGGCGACGAGCATCAGCTCAAGGAGCTGGCCGGCCGCGTGTTCGCGCAGCAGCTCGACCGCGACAAGCCGCTGTGGGAGATCTGGCTCGTCGACGGGCTCGAGGGCGATCGCTTCGCGCTGCTCTCGAAGACCCACCACGCGCTCGTTGACGGCATCTCCGGCGTCGACATCATCTCCGTGCTCTTCGACACCTCCCCCGAGCCGGCCGCTCCGGCAGACCCGGGCGACCGCTGGCTGCCACGGCCGCTGCCGACGCAGGTACAGCTGCTCGGCGAGGCGCTGGTCGAGCGCACCACCATCCCCGCCGAGGTCGCTCGCTCCGTGCGCGCCGTCTTCCGCGGCCCGCGCCGCATCCTCGCGGGCGCGCGGGATGCCGCCGTCGGCGTCGGCGCGATGGCATGGGCGGGACTCAACCCCGCGCCCACGAGCCCCTACAACCAGTCGATCGGGCCGCATCGGCGCTTCACCTGGGTGCGCGCCGACCTGGGCGAGATCAAGGCGATCAAGAACGAGCTCGGCGGGACCGTCAACGACGTCGTGCTGTCGACGGTCACAGGCGCGCTCGGCAAGCACCTGCGCCGGCGCGGCCAGAACACCGACGGGCTCGAGCTGAAGGCGATGATCCCGGTGAGCGTGCGCGCCGACGTCGAGCGCGGCGCGCTCGGCAACCGCGTCGCCGCGATGATGGCCCCGCTGCCGGTCTGGTGTCAGGACCCCGTCGCGCGCCTCGACATCGTGCGCGAGGAGCTCAAGGGCCTGAAGTCGAGCGGTCAGGCCGTGGGCGCGCAGGTGCTCACCGAGCTGACCGGATTCGCGCCGCCGACCGTCATGGGACAGGCGGCCCGGCTCGTCTCGCGACAGCGCATGTTCAACCTGGTGGTCACGAACGTGCCCGGCCCGCAGTTCCCCCTCTACCTGGCCGGCAGGAGGATGCTGGATCCGTTCCCGATGGTCCCGCTCGCCAAGAACCAGGCGCTCGGCATCGCCCTGCTGTCCTACGCCGGCTCGATCAACTTCGGGCTTGTCGGTGACTGGGACCTGATGTGGGACCTCGACGAGTTCGCAGACGATCTGCGCGAGTCGCTCGAGGAGATCGCCGAGGCCGCCGGCGTCGAGCTCGCCGCGGGCGAGGAGGCCGTCCGGGCGTGAGGGACCGGCTCGAAGCGTGCGCGCGCGACCTCGGGATCGAGGTCCACCCTCAGCGCCTGAACGACTCGACGCGCACCGTCAAGGACGCCGCCGCCGCCGTGGGCTGCGACGAGTCCGAGATCGCGAAGTCGATCGTCTTCGTCGCCGATGGCGATCCGGTCGTGTGCGTGGCCTCGGGACGGCACCGGATCGACACCGACAAGCTGGCCGATCTCCTCGACGTGGCCGAGGTTCGCCAGGCGAAGGCGGACGAGGTGCGCGCCGCCACCGGCTTCGCGATCGGCGGAGTGCCTCCGTTCGGACACGACCTGCCGGTGCTGTTCGACGAGACGCTGCTCAACCACGAGCGCGTCTGGGCCGCCGCGGGCGACCCGAACAGCCTCTTCGAGGTGGATCCGCGCGAGCTCGCGAACTGCATTCGCGCCCGCATAGTGGAGCTCGGCGAGAACTCCGACTAGGGCTTCAGCGTCCGGCGAGGGGGATGGCCGCTGTGATCAGCGTGCCGCCGTCGGACGGGGTCTCGACCCGTAGAAGGCCGTCGTGGGCCGCGAGACGGTCGGCGAGCCCAACGAGACCGCTGCCGTCAGGCCTGGCGCCCCCCACCCCGTCGTCGCTCACCTGGATGGCCAGCGACCCCTCCTCGATCCGCGCCGTCACCTCGGCACACCCGGCGCGAGCGTGTTTTGCGATGTTGGTCAAGGCCTCGCTGACCACGAAGTAGGCGGTGGCCTCGACTGCTGCGGGGCAGCCGGCCCACTGTCACGCCGTTCTTGACCGGCAGCGGCATCCGCGACCCCAGGGCTTCCACTCCCGCGCGGAGGCCGCCGTCGGTGAGGACGGTGGGAAGGATGCCGTGGGCAAGCTCGCGCAGCTCGGCTGTCGCGCGCTCGGCGTGGTCGAGCGCCTCGGTCACCAGGGCGGGGGCAGCCTCGTCGCCGTTCTGCAAGGCGCGCTGGGCCAGCTTCAGCGTGACTGTCGTGTGGACGAGCCGCTGCTGCGCGCCGTCGTGCAAATCGCGAACCACTCGCCGGCGCTCCTCGTCGGTCGCGGCCACGATCCGCGCACGTGACGCGGCCAGGTCCGAGCGGGCCTGCATCTTGGAGATGGCGGTGGCGACGAGCTCGGTGAACTCCTCGATGCGCGACTCGGTGTCGGCAGGCATCGGCTCGTCGGTCCGCGTCGCGGCGATCATGGCGCCCCAGAGCCGACCGTCGACCACGATCGGGCTGCCGACGGTCGAGCCGATGCCCGCGTTGCGCGTGTAGTCCGCGAGCGGACCGGTGGCGGCCGAGAAGTCGTCGACACGGGCCGCGCGCCCCGTGCGACGCACAAGCGCGGTCGCGCTCTCTCCCTTCAACGACACGCGGCTGCCGATCGGCATGGGAACGTCACGCTCGCCGCGGTCAGCGACCACGGTGGCGGTCCAGTCGTCCTCGTAGCGGAAGATCGTCGTGTCCTCGACGCCCAGCAGCCGCGCCACCTCCTCGGCGACCGCCGCGAACACCTCGGCCGGCGGCGCCTCGAGCGCGACCAGCGTCGCCACGCGCCGCAACGCCGCCTGCTCCCGCGCCAGCCGCGCCACCTCGGCCCGGGCCTCGGCGTTCGCAAATGCCGTGCCGACCAGGTCCGTGAACTGCGCCATGCGCGACTCGGTGTCCGGGGGCAGTGGCCCGGGCCGGGTCGAGTGGACCGCCAGGGCGAACCGCACCCGGCCGCCGAACACGATCGGGTACCCGACGCTGGAGTGCACGCCCATCTCTCGGATGAACGCCGCGAGCGGGCCCTCGACACCCGTCCAGTCGTCCCAGCGTGCGGGTTGGCTCGTCTCGGCGACCGTCGTCGCCGGATCCCCTGCCTGCAGTGGCCAGCTGGGCGGCACGGGCGGGTGTTCCCCGACCGCGGCCCAGGCGGCGACAGGGACGACGGTGTCGTCTTCGAAGCGGACCGCGCCCGAGAAATCGGCGCCGAGCAGCGTCCCCACCTCTCGCACGACGGCGCGGAACAGCTCGCCCGCTGGGACGTCTTCCGCCACGAGCGTCGCCACGCGCCGCAACGCAGCCTGTTCCTCGGCCAGCACGCGGAGTTCGGCGCGGCTTGCTTCGACCATCCCCTGCGCCTCGTGCAACTCGGCGTCGGCGCGCCGGCGGTCGGTCACGTCTCTGCCAACGCCGTAGACGACACCTCGCTCGGGCAACCTCAACGAGTTCCATTGAATCCAACGCACTGAGCCGTCGGCGCAGCGATAACGGACCTCGAATCCGATCGCCTCGTTCCCGCCGGTCGTGACTTCGTCGAACGCGTCGCGCGTGCGCTGAACGTCATCGGGGTGAAGGAACTCAAAGAATGGCCGGGACAGCAACTCGCGGCTCGAATAGCCAAGCGTGCGCACGACCGCCGGGTTGACCCGCTTGAAGTAGCCGTCAAGGCCGACGATGACCATCATGTCGAGCGCGAGATCGAAGAACCGCTCCAGCTCGCTCTCCGAGGGTGGCGACCGCATGGCTTGCCGGATTATGACTCGCGCACTGGGCGCGGCGGCCACGCCGGCGATCGGCCGGACGCTACTCGACAGGTGGCCTGAGCGGCCCGGGCGCGCCGCGGCTAGGCGGCGCGCCCGGGAGGACGTTGCTCAGGACTTCTTGCTGCGCTTGCTACGGCTGGCCTTGCCACACGGGGTCTTCAGCGCGACCGTCGTGTTCTTCGCCTTGCCGTTGTGACCCTGCATCGCGAGGGTCGCCCGGTGCTTGCGGGCGCAGAGGCTGCGCCGCACCGGGGTGAGGATGCCGTCCGACCCGCTCTCCAGGTTGAGCCTGAAGTCGCTGATCGGCACGTCCGGGATGTTCGCGAACGTGTTGCGGACACCCTTGCGCGTGATCGCCGTCTCACCCTGGAGGACCACGGTGAGCTGGCCGCGCAGCACCGCTGCCAGCGCGGGCAGGCCACGCGGGCGGGCGACGAGGTAGACGCCGCCGCGGAGCCGCTCGGACAGCAGCGGCGTGGCCGCGCTCGTGGTGCCCACCTGGCTGCTGGCCGGGCAGCTCAGCGCAGCAAGCTGCGCCTGGGTGCACGGATCCGGCAGGTTCTGGGCATCGAGCGCCAGGCTGTTCGGCAGGGTCAGCGCGACCTTGCGCGGGTTGGCCTGGTTGCGGCCGACCTGGAGCCGGACGTTCAGGCCGGGATGCCGGCCCGGCCGGACCTGACTCTTGCCGGTGAGCGTCGTCGTCATCTTCGGGTTGAACCCGAGCCGCGCGCAGTCGGCCACCTGGTAGCGCGACGACACGTCACTGGTCCCGCCTGCTGTGGACGTGATCCGGGCCGTCACGCTGCTCGGCGCACAGCTCGTGCCGTTGAGCATGAAGCCGTCGCGGTCGAGGTTGACCTCGACTGTCTTGATCCGCAGCGGAATGCCCTTGATGATCGAGGGCAGCGGATCCGAGATCACGCGCAGGCGGGTGGTCGTGCGATCGACGTGGACGGCGGCCCTCACGACCACCGTGCCGAGGTCGAACGGTCCGGCGATCGCCGGGACGACGATGGAGAGCCCGAGCGGCGCTCCGGCGTACGGCCCGGTCAGGTACACGCGGCCACCCAGGTTGAACGGGCTGGCGCCCGAACCTGCGGACACGCGCGTCGTGCCGACCTGGGAGTCAGGCCCGCAGCTGCCGGCGGCGGCCTGCGCGTCGCCGCAGAGCGGCACCGAGGCGAGCCGGCCGGTCAGCCCGGACGGGAGCTGAACGTCCAGCCTCGAGATCTCCTGCTGGCCGTCGGGACGCGACAGCCGCATGAGGAAGCCGGTGTTCCGACCCGCGACCGGGTTGGTGGAACCGGCCACGTACGCCGGGGCGAAGCCGCCGGAGCACCCGATCACGTTGAACGTGCTCGTTGTGTTGACCGGAGCCATCGATCCGTTCCACGACGTCAGGTTCGCGTTCGTGGTCTTGGGACCGCAGCTCGCCGGCGTGGCGAGCGGCGCCCGTGTGCCGCCCTTGAACTGGAGCAGGAAGCGGCTGAACGGGACCATCGGCGTGTTGTCGAAGGTCGCTGTCAGCCGGCCCGTGTTCGGGTCGGCGTCGATCGAGCCGGGCAGCTTCACGACCAACCCAGGACCGCGGACCACCAGGTAGATGGACAGCAGCTGGGAGGCCGTTGGCTGCGCCAGGTAGATGTCACCCTCCATCGGGTCGGACAGCAGCGGCGTCGTGATGCTCACGTTGCCGATGTCCGAGGCCGCGGAACAGGTCGAGTCCGCCTTCGAGCCGAGGCCGAACTGAGCCGGCGTGCAGCCCTGCAGGCCATCGGCCGCGGCCGGCGAGACCGCGAGGCCCTCCGGCAGCTGGACGACGGTCTTCTTGAGCGGCGGCGTGCCGAGCCCGTCCGGGTTGTCGTTCTGCGGGATGCGCAGGTCGACGGTCAGCCCCGTCGGCGAATCGGCGACGGGCGGGTCGGCGAACACGCCGACGTTCGAGTCGAAGCGCTGGCGCTCGCAGCCGGAGGCCACTTCCGGAGCGGAGGTCGCCGTGCTCCAATGCCCGGGTCGGACCAGGAGCGCGCTCGCAGGGTGGTCACTCCCGGGCACGCCGCAGACCGACGGCAGCGTCAGGAACGGCTTCCTGGCCCCACCAGCGGGACACGTGTCGTCGTTGAGAGGGTTGCCGTCGCCGGGGCCGGGGAAACCGTCGCCCGGCCCGGGGACGCCGTCGCCGGGACCGGGGAAGCCATCCCCGTCGGTGTCCTCGGTGTCCTCGGTGTCCTCGGTGTCCGTGTTGATGCAGGCGCCGCGCGCCGTGTCGTGGGAGGAGTCTGCCGGGACGCCCCAGAACGAGAGCTCCGATGCCCCGAGCGGCAGGAGCTCGGAGATGTCGCTGATGTTCGTCTTGAGCGAGTAGTCGCCGTCGGTGTTGAGCGTCGCGACGACGTGCACCGGCGCGATGATCACCTGGAAGGCGAAGTCCGCGGTCTGCCCCGGGTCGGGGACCATGTTGAAGACCGGCAGTCTGATCGGGAACTGCTCGGTGCCCTGCCAGAGCCGCAGCGTGGTGACGCCGACCTGGCTGCTGGGCGGGCATGCATTTCCGAACAGCTGCTCGTCCGTGCACTGAGGCGTCGCCGAAGGATTCCCGATCAATCCCGGCGGGAGCGTGACCTCGATGTCCTTGACGTTCTCGGCAGGCGCCGAGTTGAAGTCGACGCCATCGTTGTCCGACTCGGCGAACTTGAAGAACGTGCGCGCCTCGAACGGGTGCGCCCCGGCCTGCAGGTTCGGCGTGCCGTCCGCGTTGAACGCGCCCGCCTCGAACTCGGTGATCTCGATGGCCTGCGCCTGCGCGGCGAACATCCCGCACAGGAGCAGCGCAGCTGTGAGCGCGATCCCGGCCAGCAGGGCGCGGAGGCGACTCTGAACTTCAATACGCATGGTTATCGCTCCTCTCGTCTCTGCTCGCGCGGTCACTTGCTCCTCCTAAGGGCCGCGGCCTTCCGTCGTTCGGCGGCTCGCTTCGAGCGGCGCGCCGCCGGCTTGCGCTTGACGCAGCGGACCTTGCCCTTGACGCGCTTGCGCACGGTGCCCTTCTTGCACTTCTTCGGCTTCTTCTTTGCCTTCGGCTTCGAGGGCGTGACGTTGCCGGGTCCGTCGAGCGTCGCGCTGCCGGGGGTCGTCACGTCAGGCTGCGGCGTGGCGTTGCCCTGGCAGCCGTCCCCGGAGCAGCCGGGGCTCGGCGGCGGCGGGAACGGTGAGAAGACCCCGCCGATTCGGGCCGTGTAGATCTGAGGCCCGCCGATGTGCTGCGGCACGAGCCGCTCGAATGCGCTGAAGACCACATTCGATCCCGACGCGTCGGTCCCGCCGAGGGTGTGGTTCGGCGAGAAGCCCGTCGTCGTGCTGACGCCGTCGGTGACGAGCGCGACGCCCTCGCCCTCCTTCCAGCGATAGATGTCGAGCGCGCTGTTGCTGTCGTCGGGGACGAGCGCCTTGGCGGTGCTGAAGAAGACCATCGTCCCGGCATCGTTCGCTGCGCGAGCGGGCGCTCCGCCGTAGGAGCTGGCGGTCATGTCGATCGCGGTGTCGTACGCCACCCCGTCGACGCAGCTGGCGCACACGATCTCGCCGTCGTCGTCGGTGTAGCGGTAGATCGCCTGGTTGCCGTTGGTCGGGAAGTCCGTCAGCTGCTCCTGCGCGGCGATCCAGAGAACGCTGCCGTCCTCTGAGATCTGGCCCCGCGGGAAGTTGGTGGGGCTCGCGCCGAGCTGGCCGGTGTTGGCGACGAACCGCACGCCGCCTCCGTCGTTCACGTAGATGTGCGAGACGTCGGGGATGAGGTCGGGATCGGTGCCCAGGTTCGCGCTCGACACGAAGTAGGCCCGCGAGCCGTCCTCCGAGACCACGGCGGACTGAGCCATTGCCGCCGGCCCGCCGTCGACACAGCTGATGCACGTGTAGTCGCCGCCGATGTCGAAGCGGTAGAGGTCCTCGGTGCCGTCCGTGTCCCCGGCGACCATGTTCGTGGACGTCAGGAACCAGACCGACGATCCGTCCGCTGTCGCCTGCACGAACCTCGCCGCGAACTCGGTCTCACCGGCCGGCGCCTCGCTGATCGAGATGGTCGTGCCGCCCGCGCGGGAGTACAGACGCGGGGTATCCGGCGTCGGATCCGTGCAGTCGAACGCGTTCGGGTCGGGCGAGATGAAGAAGATGCGGCTGCCGTCCTCAGACACGTAGTGCTGGCGATGGGCGTGCTGGAAATCGTTCGTGAACCGCGCTCCGCACTCGTGCGGCGCGCCACCCGGCAGCAGCCCCACGTTCGTGAGCGTGCCGTTGTCGGCCTCGTAGATGTTGGAACCCGCGGCCGAGTCCGGCTGACCCGCGATCGCATCGGAGAGGTAGAAGTAGGAGTGCGCGAGGTCCGAGGTCGAGGTCGCGTACTGGGCGTTCTGGAACCCGCTCATCAGCGTCTCGACGGAGTTGCCATTGGCGTCGAAGCGGTCATACGGGAACGTCCCACCACCGGTCAGGCCCTGGAGGCCCTGCGCGATGAAGCCCGAGTAATCCGAGGCGGCATCCACCGGCGACCACCCGATCGGGCCGCCCGGGTCACGCTGGGCGCGCTGAAGCGGGCGATTCGTCCAGGTGCCATCGGCGTTCCGCGTCGCGACGTACGTGTTGAGTACGTTCGAATGCGCCCCGCCGTGCGACGAAAGTGCGCCGTACGAAACGCGGTTGCCGTCCGCCGAGATCGACGGCTGGAGCAGCGCGTTGCGTCCGGTGTCGCCGGGGGTGACGAGCTCATAGGTCCGCCCATCCGGCGGCGGAGCCGCCAGCGCGGCGGCCACGCCGAGCGACGCCAGCGCCGCGACGGCGACAAGCGCGCCCACTAGCGGGCGGGAAAAAGCAGCACGAATCCGACCGGCAAAACCCGGGGTGCCAGGCATATATCTCTCCGATCCGCCCGGCGGCTGCCGGGCCACTCCTCACTGGATACGGCCGCGTTTCTGGCGGTCGCGGGGCGGAACATAAACACCGTGTTCTACGTTGTCAAGGGGACCTGTTTGCGGGCGCCTCACTGCGCGCGACGCATTACAAACACATCCGGCTGCAATCAGCGGGCGGAGGCGTCCCCCACGAGCCGCTCGCGCGCGAGGTCGGTCCAGCGCAGCGACTTCAGCCCAAGCGCAATCGCGCTGCCGAGGATCGGCCAGATCGGCCAGAAGTAGCCGGAGCCCGACGCGATCCAGATCCCGATCAGGAAGAGGTTTACGACGACGAGGGCGCCGGCGTCGACGCGGAGCCGGCGGCGACGGCGCAGCGAGCGGATCGCCTCGGTGCGATCGCCGCCGGCAGCGGCCACCTCCGACTCCCGCAGCGGCCGCCCGCCGAGGACCCGCCAGGCGTCGAGCCCCGCCACCAGGCCGAGCCCGAGCAGCGGCCAGCTGATCCAGGGCTTGTCGGTCCCGGTAAGCGCCCAGACCAGCACCAGGATCGCCGCCACGCTCGCGAGGATCCCGAGATGCGCGCGCAGGCGGTGCGTGCGGCGCGCCTGCAGCGTCGCCGCATCCTCATCTGTCAGCACCAGCGGGCGCGTCTGCGCCGCCAACTGGTCGACGTCGGCGGGCAGCGCCAGCGGGATCGTCGCGCGCACGCGCGTGCCGGCCGCGTCCGGGCTCTCGATCTCGAGCCGGCCGCCGAGCGCTCCCACGCGGTCGCGCAGCCCCTGGACGCCCGAGCCGTCCTCGGTGTCCGCCCCGCCCTTGCCGTCGTCGGCCACCTCAACCGCAAGCCGGCCGTCCTCGGCCCGGACCGACACCGTGGCGCCGGAGGCCTGCGCATGCTTGTCGACGTTCGCGAGACATTCCGAGACGACGAAGTAGGCCGCCGCTTCGACCTGGTCGGGCAGGCGCTCCTGCGGCGCCGCCGTGACTTCGACGGGGACGCTCGCGCGCGCGGCGAGGTCGTCGAGCGCCGCGGCCAGCCCGCGATTCGTGAGGATCGCCGGGTGAATCCCGCGCGCGAGGTCGCGTAGCTCCTTGAGGGCGAGCCCTGCCTCCTGGCCGGCGCTGCGAATCAGCTCGGCCGCTTCGGGGTCGCCCTTCTCGGCGCGCGTCTCGGCCATCCTCAGGGTCAGCGAGAGCGCGACGAGCCGCTGCTGTGCGCCGTCGTGAAGGTCCCGCTCGATACGGCGGCGCTCCGCGTCGGCCGCCGCGATGATGCGCGAGCGCGCGCTCTCGAGCTCCGTGACCTGAGCGGTCAGCTCCGGGTCGGGATTCGAGCCGAGCAGCAGCTTGCCGAGGAGGCCGTAGAGGCGGCCCAACTGGCCGAGCGCCGGGATGCCCACGAACGCCACAAGGAACCCGAGCGGCACCAGTAGGAGCGCCTCGCCCAGCGTGTCGACGTTCGCGATACCGAGCTCGATTCCGTCGGGCGTCGACCAGTACCAGGCGGGCGCGGCGATCCAGGACGCGGCGAGCCCCAGCACGACGGCCGCCGCCGTGAACGACGCGATCCCGAGCGGGAGTTGGAGCAGCAGGAAGACGAGGTCCTTCCAGGTGGCCGGGTCGCCCAGGCGAGTGCTGATGCGCCGCGACCAGCCGGCGTCGCGCGCCTCCGGTCTGTACGGGTCCTCGATCTGGACGCCGGTGAGCGCGCCGATCAGGCGCCGCTCGAGCGTCGCGAGCCAACGCCAGGCGAACAGGGTTCCGACGAGGATCGGGATGCCGATCAGCGTGATGGCCGTCCCGAGGCCAACCGAGATGGCCGTGACCAGGAACGTGAACCACGCGATTCCGAGCGGCAGCGCGATCAGGAGATAGGCGATGCGCCCGTACGTAATAGGGGTGAGGATGTCCCTGGCGAACCGTTTGATGGCGTCGAGGCTACGGGTCGCGCGGCAGCGCGTCGATACGGACAACCGTACCCTGAGAACGTGCGGATCCTGACCCTGTGCGCGCTGGCCGCGATCGCGGCGCTCGCCGCGCCGGCGGCGCACGCGCAGGCGCCGCGCGGCAAGCTCGACTTCCGGCGGGTCCTCACCCGCCCCTACATCGAGGGCTCCGTCTCGTTTCTGCGCGTGCGCGATGCAAGCGGCGCTCTTGTCGTCGACGTGAGCTCGGGCCCGGGCCTGCGCTGGCGGGTCAGGCGGCGGCTGCCCGCGGGCCGCTACCGCCTGACGAGCTTCGAGCGCCCCTGTGACGGCAACTGCTCGCTGCTCGACCCGCCGACGGACCGCTGCTCGCGCCGGATCACGATCATCGCCCACGGTCGCACGGGCGTGCGCGCGACCGTCCGTCCCGGACGGGGCTGCCGCGTGCGCGTCCGGGCGCGGCCCGCGCTCTTCCCTCCGCCCGAGCGCGTGCAGGCGGCGCGCCGCTTCCTCTCGCAGCGGGCCGGGATCGTCTCCTGGGCGCTGATCGATTCGCACGGCCGCATGCACGGCCTCGCGGCGCGGCGGACGTTCATCTCCGCCAGCCTCGTCAAGGCGATGCTGCTCGTGGCCTACCTGCGCCAGGTGGGCAATCGCCCACCGACGTCCGCCGAACGGGCGCTGCTCGGCCCGATGATCACGAGGTCCGACAACAAGCTCGCGACGGCGGTCTTCGCGCGTGTCGGGGACCTCCGGCTGCGTGCGCTCGCCGCCCGCGCCGGGATGCAGAGCTTCTCCGTCAGCGGCTACTGGTCCGGCTCCCACTTCAGCGCGGCGGACCAGGCGCGCTTCTTCCGCGTCTTCGACCTGCTCGTGCCGAAGCGCTCGCGCGCCTACGCGCGCGGGTTGCTCTCGTCGATCGTCGCCTGGCAGCGCTGGGGCTTCTCACGCTTCTCGCTCGCGGCAGGCTTCCGCACCTTCTTCAAGGGCGGCTGGCGCGGCACCGGGCTGGGCCGGCTCGTCCACGAGGCCGCGCTGTTCGAGCGCGGCCCGCTGCGCATCTCGATGGCGCTGCTGAGCGACGGCAACCCCTCGCACGACTACGGCACGGCCACGTTACGAGGGGTGGCCCAGCGGATCTTCGGGATGGCAGCCGGGGGCTCACGCCCCCGGTCCCCCGTGGCACCTGGCTGGTCGCGACCACCAAGGGCGGCCGTCAGCGGCCTCGTCGACGTCCAGCGCTCCGCCCCGGGCATTCGCGTCGAGCTCGCCTACGCGACCCGCGACAACCTCACCGGCCGTCGCCTGCCGGGCTACTGCGAGAACCGGGCCTTCCTGCTCCCCCACGCCGCGCGCTCGCTCGCGCGCGTGCAGCGCCACCTGCGCCGCCGCGGACTCGGTCTGCTCGTGCGGGATGCCTATCGGCCGGCGCGCGCCTCGCGTGCGCTCGTGCGCTGGGCCGAGCGCAACGGCCGCGGCGACCTGGTCGGCACCTACATCGCCCGCCGCAGCCGCCACAACACCGGCAGCGCCGTCGACCTGACGCTCGTGCGGGCGGACGGCGGCCGCCCGCTCGAGATGGGAACGGGCTACGACGACCTCTCGTCACGCGCGCACACGAGGAACGCGAGCGGGCGGGCGCTGCGCAACCGCCTGCTCCTCGCGCGCGCGATGGAGCGCTTCGGCTTCGTCCCCTACTGGCGCGAGTGGTGGCACTTCGAGCACCGGCGCAGCGGGAGCCGCTATCTGGATGAGCCGATCGGCTGCCGGAGCTAGCCCTTCAGCTGCTCCTTCAGGTCGGACGCAAAGATCCTGTAGTCGTAGATCGCCCAGGTCTCGGTCCGCGCCCCGTCCCCGAGCTCCTGCACGATCGGCAGGCCGGCCAGCGCCCGGTCCAGAGACTCCGGGTCCGGGAAGTCGGCCACCGCGAAGACCACACGCTCACCGGCGACCTTCCAGAGATGCTTCACGGCTCCGGCATCCATCGCGCCGAGGGCGGCGTCGGCCTCCCTGTCCCACATCTCGATGAACTCGCGGTTCGACATGCCGTCCGGCTGATGGATGTCGAAGCGGACGATGAACAGCATTGCTCCTCCTATTGGTCGGGGTCGTGCGGGGTCTCGAACTCGCCGTCGATCAACTCGAGGCGATAGCCATCCGGATCGGCCACGAAGCAGATCCGGAACTCCTCACGGCCGCCGGGATGGTACGGGGGCTTCTCCGGCTCGATGCCCTGAGCCGCGAGCTTCTCGAGCAGCCCGTCGAGATCCTCGACCGACAGCGCGATGTGCCCGTAGCCGCTGCCGAGGTCGTAGGACTCGTCGCGCCCCTCGTTGACGGTCAGCTCGAGCGTGTCGCCGTCACCCGGTAGGCCGAGGTAGATGTTGTAGGCGCCCTCGAACTGGAGCCTGCCGCGGCGCTCGTATCCGAGCGTCTCGTAGAAGCGCAGCGAGGCGTCGATGTCGCGAACGCGCATGTTGGTGTGGACGTAGCGCATGAGCGGGATTCTGCAGCCCAGCCGCGATAATGGGGTCATGCCCCGCGAACAGCAGCTCCTGCGGGTGGCGCTTGCCCAGATCAACCCGACCGTCGGCGACATCGCGGGCAACGCACGCCGCATCGCCGAGCACACGAGCGCCGCCCGCGACGGCGGCGCCGCGCTCGTCGTGTTCCCCGAGCTCACGCTGAGTGGCTATCCGCCCGAGGACCTGCTCCTGAAGACGAGCTTCCTCGACGCCTGCGCGGACACGCTCACCGAGCTGGCGGCGCAGACCCACGGCATCGTCGCGATCGTCGGCTTCCCGGAACGCGCCGAGGACGTCTACAACGCGGCGGCCGTGCTCGCCGACGGCGAGGTCGTGGCCGTCTACCGCAAGATGTACCTGCCCAACTACGGCGTCTTCGACGAGCAGCGCTACTTCCAGTCGGGCGCCGAGGCCGCCATCTTCGAGCTGAACGGCATCCCGATCGGGCTCAGCATCTGCGAGGACATCTGGGAGCCCGGGCCGCCCGCGATGACGGAGGCGCTCGGCGGCGCCCAGGTGATCGTGAACCTGTCCGCCTCGCCATACCGCGCCGGCTACGGCAAGCATCGCGAGCGCATGCTCGTGCAGCGCTCTGTCGACTATCTCGCCGCGGTCGTGTTCGTGAACACCGTCGGCGGCCAGGACGAGCTCGTCTTCGACGGGCACAGCCTCGCCATCGACCAGGACGGCACCGTTCTGGCGCGCTGCCCGCAGTTCGAGGAGTCGCTCAGCTTCTGCACGATCGACCCGCGCGAAGTGGCGGCGGCGCGGCTGCGCGACACGCGCCATCGCGTCAACGTGCGCCGCCAGCGGCGCGCCGCGACCGTGGCCGAGCCACCGGTGTTCACGCTCGCGAGCGTGAGCGTCGAGTCCGAGGGCGACGTCGTCGGCGGCGACCTCGCGCCGACGCTCGAGCTCGAGGCGGAGGTCTACGCGGCGCTGCGCACCGGCCTGCACGACTACGTCGAGAAGAACGGCTTCGAGCGCGTCGTGGTGGCGCTGTCGGGCGGGATCGACTCGGCGCTCGTCGCCCTGCTGGCCGCCGACACGCTCGGGCCGGAGCGGGTCACATGCGTGTCGATGCCGTCGCCCTACTCGAGCGAGGGCACGCGCGCCGACGCGCGCGCGATTGCCGAGAACCTCGGCGTCGACTTCCGCGAGATCTCGATCGAAGACGCGATGAGCGCCTACGACGGGATGCTCGCCGGCGTGTTCGCCGACACGGAGCCGGACATCACCGAGGAGAACGTGCAGGCGCGCATCCGCGGGAACGTCGTGATGGCGCTCTCGAACAAGTTCGGCTGGCTCGTGCTCACCACCGGCAACAAGTCCGAGCTGTCGGTCGGCTACGCGACCCTGTACGGGGACATGGCCGGCGGCTTCGCGGTGCTGAAGGACGTCTACAAGGGCTTGGTCTACCGGCTCGTCCGCTGGCGCAACGAGCAGGCGGGCCGCGAGCTCGTACCCGGCTCGGTGCTCGAGCGGCCGCCGTCGGCCGAGCTGCGCCACGAGCAGCGCGATGACGACTCGCTTCCCCCCTACGAGCTGCTCGACCAGATCCTCGAGGGCTACATCGAGGAGGATCTCGACGCCGTCGAGCTCGCCCGCCGTGGCCTGCCTGCCGAGGAGGTCGAGCGCGTGATTGCCATGGTCGACCGCTCCGAGTACAAGCGCCGCCAGGCGCCGCCGGGGATCAAGATCTCGACCAAGGCGTTCGGGCGCGACCGGCGGCTGCCGATCACGAACCGCTACGTGAGCCGCGTCACGCAGGAGCTGCGGGCGCCTGGTTAGCGTGGAACGCGATCGCTCCGGCGCGGGCCAGCCCGCGCCCTCGCCCACGGCCGTGAGCCTCTCCTCCCGCGAGGGCCGCGATCAGCGATCGCTGGTCTGGTTCGCGGCTCTCGCAGTCCCGCTCGTCGGCCTCGTGGTGCTGCTCGCAGCGCCGGCGACCGACGGCATGTGGGAGCACCACCCGTCTCATTTCTGGCTCGTGCTCGCCGCGGCGGTCACGAGCGCGGCGCTCGCGCTGTCCACGAGCGGCATCGCGCTCCACCGCGCCGACGCGCGCCTGTTCCTGGTCTCGCTGGCCTTCCTGTCCGCCGCGGGCTTCCTCGCCCTGCACGCGCTCGCCACGCCCGGCGTGCTGCTCGACGGGCCCAACCAGGGCTTCACGATCGCCACATCGGTCGGGCTGCTGGTCGCGTCGGTGTTCGCGGCTGCCTCGGCGCTCCCGCTCCCGGCCGAACGGGCCCAGTGGGTGATCCGCAACGCCCACGTGCTGAGGGGCGGGGTGCTGGTGCTCCTGGCCGCCTGGGCCGCGCTTTCGCTCGGCTCGGTTGCGCCGCTCGACGACCCGACACCCGCCGAGCGCGCGAGCGGCGGCCTGGTCGGCGCTGCAGCGGTCTCCACGGTGCTGTACGCGTTCGCCGGCTGGCGCTACGGGATGATGGCCGTGCGCAGCGGCTCCACGATCCTGATCGCCGTGGCGAGCGCCTGCGTGCTGCTCGCCGAGGCGATGATCGCGGTCGCCTTCGCCCGCAACTGGCACGCCAGCTGGTGGGAGTGGCACATCCTGATGCTGCTGGCGTTCGGGGCGATCGCCTGGAGCGCACGGCGCGAGGAGGGCGAGGAGCGCTTCAGCGACCTGTACCTCGACGACACGGCCGCAGGCAAGCGCGACGTGAGCGTCCTGTTCGCGGACCTCGAGGGCTTCACGCGCTTCTCGGAGGGACGCGATCCGCGCGACGTGTCCGAGATGCTGAACGCCTACCTGCGCATTGCGATCCCGCCGATCGTCGACCGCCACGGCGGCGAGATCGACAGGCTCGTGGGGGACGCGATCATGGCGACCTGGGGCACGCGCGGCGATCAGCCTGAGCATGCCCGCCAGGCGGTGGAGGCGGCGCTCGAGCTGCAGCGTGAGACGTCGAAGCTGGCCGACGAGCATCCCGGCTGGCCCCGCTTCCGAGCGGGGGTCAACAGCGGCGAGGCGATGGTCGGCGTGCTCGGCGCCGAGAGCGGCCGCAGCTACACGGTGATCGGCGACACCGTGAACCTGGCATCGCGGCTCCAGGCCGAGGCGCCCGCGGGTGGTGTCGTGATCGGCGAGACGACGCTGCGCGCACTTCCCGGCGCGAGCGTGCGCTCGCTCGGCGACGTGACGGTGAAGGGCAAGCGGGGCCCCGTGCAGGCGTACCTGCTCGACGAGCCCGGTCAGCCCGTCTGAGGCCGCACCGCCATCGTCATGCGGGTGATGGCGCAGAGCCGCCCGTCGTCGTCCGTGAAGCGCACGTCCCAGACCCAGGTCGTGCGCCCACGATGGAGCGGGATGCCCTCGGCGTGCACCGTGCCCGCCGTGACCGGCCGCAGGAAGGTCGTGCTGTTCGACTGGCCGACGGCCAGCCTGCCGCCTCCCTCGACCGCCGTGTGGGTGGCAATCGAGACCATCGACTCGGCAAGCGCGGCGTAGGCGCCGCCGTGAACGAGCCCAAACGGCTGGGTCACGTGACGCTCGACAGCGAACTGCGCGCGCACCCGCTCGGCGCTTGCCTCGATCAGCTCGAAGCCCAGCACGTCGTCGAGCGTGCCCGGGACGGGGTAGGTGCGAACCGGCGAGTCCATCGAGGCGGGCACACTACAGTTCCCCCTGCTCATGGCCACCTTTGACCAGCTCTCCGCCGAGCAGCGGGCGATCGTCGAGCTCGTCCTGCAGCAGGGCAAGACCTACGCGGAGCTCTCCGAGATGCTCGGTATGCCCGAGCCGCGCGTGCGCGAGCTCGCACGCGATGCGCTCGTCGAGCTCGCGCCCGTGAGCGTGGGCGCGGTCGAGGAGGACTGGCGCGGCCAGCTGGCCGACTACGTGCTCGGGCAGCAAGCGGGTGCCGAGGCATCGGCCACGAAGGGCCACCTGCGGCGCTCGGAAGCAGCGCGCAGCTGGACGCGCTCGCTGCTCGACTCGCTCGAGGGGCTCTACCCGAACGGCTCGATGCCCGCCGTGCCGGAGGGCGAGCGCGGGCGCCGTGCCGCCGCAGCCGCGCAGCCCCCGGCGGGCGCCGGCCTCGCCTCTCCGACCGACCCGGCCGTCAAGCGGCGCAGGCTGCTTGCCGCCGGCGGCGCGCTGGCAGCGCTGGCACTCGTGGCCGTGCTGCTCTGGCCGATCGGTGTCCTCACCGGAGGCGACGACGAGCCCGAGCCCGCGGCCGAGCAGGCGGCGGCGGGCAGCGGCGACGGCCAGAACGCGTCCGGGCAGACGACGGGCGCTCCGGCGGGCATCGCGATCGTCGTTGAGCAGAACGGCAGGCGCCAGTTGCTCGTCCAGGCCGCGCGGCTCGAGCCGAGCGGCCAGCGCGAGGCCTACGAGGTATGGCTCTACAACAGCCAGGGCGACGCCAAGACGCTCGGCGGCCAGGTCACCGACCAGCAGGGCAACTACCAGGCGATCGGCACCCTGCCGGCGGACTTCGAGCAGTACCGCTTCATCGACGTCTCACGCGAGCCGCTCGACAAGCAGCGGACGCACTCGGGTGATTCCGTCCTGCGCGGGCGGATGCCGAAGCTACACGCGCCCCAGCAGCAGGGGGACCAGCAGACGGCGGTCCTCGGTCAGTCGGTCCTTGCGCCCCCCGGTGGCTGAGGGGGCCAGCGCCTAGCGGCGCCCGCCCCCTCCCCCCTTCTTCTTCGCGCACGGCACAGACACCTTGATCGTTGCGCGCTTGCGCTTGCCGTTCTGCCCGCGCGCCCGAAGAAGCGCGTCGTTCTTGACCTTGCAGAGATTGCGGGTCGGGGTGAGGATCCCGCCCGGCCCGCCTGCGAGGGACAGGTTGAACTGGCTGATCGGCACGTCCGGGATCGACCCGAACGTGTTCTTGACGCGTGCCCCACTGAGGTCGGTCTCGCCCTCGATCAGGATGCGCAGCTGCCCCTGGAGCGTGACGCCGAGGCCCGGAATCGCCCCCGTCTGCGCCACCAGGTGGACCGGCCCGGCGAGCCTGTTGGCCAGCAGCGGCGTGCGTGCGCTCGCGGAGCCCACGCGAGCTCCGTCCGGGCAGGTGCCGGCCTCGAACTGCTCGGGCGTGCAGACGTCCTCCACGTCCGTCGGGTCGAGAGCGACCCTGCGCGGCAGCTGCAGCTCGACCGAGCGGCTGTTGGCCTCGCCCGGGTCCTGAGTGAGCTTCACGCGCAGCCCAGGCCGGCGGCCCGGCTTGGTGCGGCCGCGCCCCGTCAGGGCGACCGTCATCTTGGGCGTGAACTCGAGGCTCGAGCAGCCCTGGGCGCCGAACGAGCTCGACTGCACCGAGCGCGCGCCCGCGACCGACTCGAGCGTCGCCGTGATCTGCTTCGCCCCGCAGCCCGTCGGGTTCAACATGAACCCGGGCCGGTCGAGGTCGATGCCGACGGTCCGCAGACGCAGCGGTATGCCCTGCAGGATCGTGGGCAGCGGATCCGAGATCACCTCGAGGTGCGCATCGCGCTGGTCGACGCTCACGGCCGCCCTCACGACGACGGTGCCGAGGTCGAACGGTCCCGCGATCGCCCGCACGACGATCGACAACCCGAGTGGCGCGCCGCCGTATCCCTCGGTCAGGTAGACCGCGCCGGTCAGCGGGAACGGCGCGCTGCCGGCCCCGGCCTCGACCACGGTCGAGCCGATGCGGCTGTCGGCGGCGCACGCACCCGAGGCCGCCGCCGCGGCGGAGCAGAGCGGCACCGAGGCCAGCCGGCCGGTGAGGCCGGGCGGCATGACCAGGCTGATGCGGCTCAGCGCTTGGTCCCCGTCGGGGCGGCGAACGGTCATCGTGAAGCCGCCGCTTCCACCCGCCAGGGCGGATGGAGCGCCGGCCACGAAGCTCGGGTTGAAGCCGCCGCCGCAGTTGCCGCTCACGACGAAGCTGCTCGTCACGTTGACCGGGGTCGCGCTGCTGTGCGGCTTGAGCGCGGCGGAGGTCGTCGCGGGCCCGCAGGCGGCCGGCGTGGACAACGGGGCCCGGGGCCCGCCCTTGAACTGCAGCGTGAAGCGGGTGAACGGCAGCTCCGGGTTGTCGATGAACGAGGTCACGAGCCGTCCGGTCTGCGGGTCGGGGTTGACCGAGCCGCGGATCTTCAGCGTGAAGCCGGGCCCATGGCCGACGAGGAACAGCCGGTACGGGTTACCCGCGAGCGGCGTGCCGAGGAAGATCTCGCCCTCGACCGGGTCCGCCAGCAGCGGCGTCTCGAACGCGACCGTTCCGATCTTCGAGCCGTTCGAACAGTTGGCGGGCGAGCTCCCGTCGCCGAGCTGGGCGTCCGAACAGACCTCAAGGCCCGAGGCGAGCCCGGGCGAGATCGACATCCCGTCGGGCAGGGTCACGACGGCGTCGTCGAGGTGCCCCGTGGCGAGGTCCTCCGGGTCGTCCGATTGCGGCACGTTGATGTCGACGCGCAGCCCGGTCGGGGTGTCCGCCTGGCTCGTGTCGGGCGTGACCGTGATCGACGGCTCGAACGGGATCTGGTCGCAGCCGACCGGTCCGGAGGCCGTGGTCGACTCCGCGGTCAGGAAGTCGTTCGGCGCCGTCCACTGGCTGATGTTCAGCGTCGTGGTAAGCGGGCCGCCGCACCTGGTCGGATTCCTCAGGAACGCCGTCCGCGGTGCCCCGCTGCCGTTGTGGTCGGCCGGCACGCCCCACAGCGTGAGCTCGGTCGCGACCACCGGGAGGAGCTGGGAGACCTGGTTGATGGACGTGCGGATCCGGTACACGCCGTCGACATTCACCAGATCGGCGTCGATGTTCACGATGGCGGCGCCGGCCACGTTGAAGGCGAACCGCGCCGCATGGCCGCCGCGTTCCTCCATGTTGTAGACGTTCGCCGGAATCGGGAAGGGCCAGGTGAGCGACGTGACTACGTTCGCCACCCCGATGCGGCTTGCGGGCGGACACTTGAAGCCCGGCTCCTCACCCGTCGGCTGGGGCGTACGAAGGTCCCTCTCGGTGCAGGTCGGGACCGCGTTCGGGTTGCCCACGAGGCCCGGCGGCAGGTCCACCCGCACGTTCTTGAGGGCGCCGTCGGGCTGCTGGACCGTGATGAAATCGAAGGGCGGCGGCAGCGTGGTTTGGTGCGAGTTGAGCTCAAAGACCACCCTCGCCCCGTTGGGCGCCACGCCGGCCCCGTCCTCGAGCACGAGCGTGGGGGGCGGCTGGTCCAGGACGATCGGCGGCGGGAGCTCGCGGACGGTGTCCGAGTGGAAGCTGTCGGGCACGAGGCCGAAGTCGGCGCTCGCGGCCGGCGCCGCAACGGCCGCCACGGCACAGGACGCGAGCACTGCGCCCGCGAGACGCCGGACCTTGGAGCGATAGGTGGTGAGTGTGGTCATCGATCCGTTGTTATGCACGCCTGTCCCCACTGTCCTCACCGTCCTCGCCTCCCCGCTTGGCCCTTGGGAGCTCGTAGGGCGAGCGTCGTGCTGCGCACCCTCTCGTTCTCCGAGTAGGTCACGCGGATCGTCACCCGCAGCGTTCCCTTGTTCTTGAGGGCCCGGCGGGCGGCCTTCGAGAGACGCAGCGTCAGCTCGGCAGTGCCCGCGCCGTCGGCCTCGGCCGAATCGCGGGCCACCGTCAGCGTCCTCTTGCCGATCTTGGCGCGGGCGCTGGCCGCGACGTCGCCGCTCCTACCCAGGTTGATCCTCAGCGTCAGGCGTCCGGTGCGAGCGAAGCGCCTGCGCGCGGCCGCGCCGATCGACCTGACCCTGAAGGTCGCGTTGCCGACGTCCCCCTCGGGTTCGGCGGTCAGGCTGCCCGGCGTCGGGCGCGACGGCCGCGCGCCGGCCGGCCCCTGGCAGGCATCCTCGCGGCATCCCTCAGGCGGGGAGACGGGCCCCGGTGGTGGCGTCGGGAAACCGCCACCGACGCGGGCGTCGTAGACGTCGGGCAAGCCGTCGATGTCGGTGTCGACGAGCTGCCCGAGGTCGGCGAAGAAGACGTCCGAGCCGTTGGGCGTCGCGCCGATGAACGTCGGCGAATTGTCCACCTCCGCCTTGCCGCCGCTCACGAGCGAGACCTGCCCGTTCACGAACTCGTAGATGTCGAACTCCAGGTTCTTGTCCTCGGGCACGACCGGGTCGGCCGTGAACAGGAAGACGTGGCTGCCGTCCTCGCTCACCACGTTGCTCAGACCGCGCCTGCTGACAGAGTCCGGAGTCGGGGTCGGCAGCTCGACGCCCCGGCCCTGGTCGGCGCCGGGCGAGGCGAACGTCAGCGTGTTCGCCTCGCGGTCGTAGAGGTACACGTCGTGAGGGTTGTTCCCGGTGTCGGTGTCCGCCGCGTCGAGGTTGTTCTCCGTCCTGAAGGCGAAGAAGTTCCCGTTGCCGGTCACATAGGAGCCGCTGTCGGAGCCGGAGATCGCCGTGGTGTCGAAGTTCGCCACGGTGGCGATGAAGCTGACCCCGTCGCCAGCGTGCCAGACGTAGAGGTTGTTCTGGCCGTCGACGGCCGTGGCCCCGGTCGGCCCGGGGTCAGCGGTGAGCACGCCCTGGGCGCTGAAGTAGACGGTCTGGAGATCGTCCGACATGCCCGAGATCCAGCCCAGGTCGGGCGTGCGGGTGTCGACGGTCGGGTCCGCCCCCATCGAGATGCGCGTGAGGTTGCCGCTGTCGACGTCGACCGTGTAGAGGTCCTCGGAGTTGTTCGTGTCGTCGTTGGTCAGCTGCTGCGCGCTGGCCAGGAGAACCGTCGAGCCGTCCTTGGACGCGCCCGCGAACGAGACCTCGGCGGGGTCGTTGCAGAGCGGGTCGGGGTCGGTGCGGTTGCACTGGGACACCGACAGCTCGCGCGTGGTCGTGCCCTCCCGGACGTAGACGCGCTGGGGCTCGCCGCAGCGCTCGGCCGTGAAGAAGATGCGCGACGCGTCATCCGTCATCGCGTTCCGGCGGCTCTCCCCGCCGACACCGCCGAAGCGGTGTTCGCCGATCTGCGAGCCGCAGTCGAACCTCTGCGCCGTTGTCGGGTCGATGCCGACATCGGTGATCTGGTTGCCGACGAGCTTCATCGCGACGTTGTTGATGCCATCGGTCCCGGTGAAGGCCAGAGTCGAGAGGTCCGGCGTCGCATAGTTGAAGCCGAAATCCGAGGTCGGGTATTCGGTGAGGAACGTGAACGGGGGGCCGGGCGAGCCGGCGTATGCACCGACCACGGGGTTCGTCGGGGTCCCGGGGCCCTGGCCGGCCTCGTCGATCCCGGTCGTCGAGAGCCAGAGGGCCTTCGAGAGATCGTCCGCGATGTCGATGGGCACCGGCGCGGAGAGGATCAGCAGGCCCCCGTTGACCGGCGAGATCGGCGTGCTCTCCCAACCGCTTGCTCCGCGCTTGCCGATGTACAGGTTGAACCCGGAGGCCGCATCGTCCGGATGGATGGCTCCGAGTGACGCGTATGCGAGCCCATTGCCGTCAGCCTGGACATTGAAGCCTCCGGCGACCGCCTGGCCCTCGCCGGCCTTGTCGGCAGGGGTCACCTGCTCCCAGACGCGACCGTTTCCAGGGGCGGCGAACGCCGCCGGTGCGAGCACCAGCGCCGCCACCAAGACAGGGACCATCCGGCCCGCAAACGCGAGTCCTCTGCTCATTGCCCCTCCTCCGTGGGCTGGCGGCGACCCCCAGTCGCCTTGTCACGAACAACATAAACGGCCTGTTCTTCAATTGTCAAGAAATCAGTGAAACTCAGTCAGGAAGGAGCTTGCCGGGATTCATCACCCCGGCTGGATCGAGCCGCTCCTTGGCGGCACGCAGCAGCTCCAGGCCGAGCTCGCCGACCTCGGCACGCATCCAGGGCAGGTGATCGCGTCCCACGCCGTGGTGGTGCGTGATCGTCCCGCCGCCCTCGATGATCGCCTGCGAGGCGGCCTCCTTGGCCGTCCGCCACTGGCCGAGCGCGTCCTCGGCCTGACCCGCGAAGAACGTGAAATAGAGCGAGGCACCCGAGCGGTAGAGATGCGACACGTGGCACATGACCATGGACGCCGACCCGAGTGCGCGCCTCAGCGCGGCGCCGACCACCTCGTACAGCGCCGGCAGGTTGCTCCAGGAGGTGGCCGTCTCGAGGGTGTCGACGAGCACGCCGCGGGTGAGCAGCTCGTCGCGCAGGTAAGGGCCGGCGAAGCGGCCCTGCTGCCAGGCCTCGCCGGGCCGGCGCCCGAGTGACAGCCCACCGCCGCCGCGCAGCAGGGCCGCCGCGCGGAGCCTGCGCCGCTCGACGTCCTCCTCGGAGCCCTCGAATCCGACGATCGCGATGCAGCCGCGCTCGTGGCCGGCCATGCGCAGGTAGCGCTTGACGACGCGCTCGCCGCGGCCACCCGGTGGAGCGACCGCGAAGCTGAGGCCCGTCTCGGCCTCGTCCGAGAGCCGCGCCATGTCGGGCGTAGCGTCCTGCTGAGCGAGCACCCGCAGCGCCTCGCAGCCCTCGGCGAAGCTCCGGAAGGACCAGCCCTCGTAGCGGCGCTGGTGGGGCGCCGGGCGGACGCGCAGCGTCGCCTCGCAGACCACGCCCAGGACCCCCTCGGAGCCGACGAGCAGCTGTCGGAGCTCCGGCCCCGCCGCGCTGGCCGGCCGCTCGCGCAGGTTCATCTCGCCCGCCGGGGCGACGAACCGCAGTCCCTCGACGAGCTCGTCGATGCGTCCGTAACCCGTCGAGGCCTGGCCCGCCGAGCGCGTCGCGACCCAGCCGCCGACCGTCGAGTACTCGAACGACTGCGGGAAGTGCCCGAGCGTGAGGCCCTCCTCCCCCAGCCGTCGCTCGACCTCTGGCCCGAACATCCCGGCGCCGAGCCGCGCCGTCAGCGACGTCCTGTCGATCTCGCCGAGCTCGTTCAGGCGGCCCAGGTCGAGCGAGATGGCCCCGGCGAAGCCCTCCGCCAGCGGCTCGACACCGCCGACCACGCTCGTGCCGCCGCCGAAGGGGACGACCGCCGCGCGCTCGCCGGCGCAGGCGGCCAGAACCGCCGCCACCTGCTCGGGCGAGCCCGGCCGCACGACGAGGTCGGGCGCGCTCGAGCCGTCACCGGAGCGCAGCCGGATGAGATCGGGGTAGGAGCGCCCGAGCGCGTGGCTGACGCGCGCCTCGCGGTCGTCGCGCACGTTGTCGGCGCCCAGCAAGCCGCTGAGCTGGTCGCGCAGCCGGACCGGCAGGCGCGGCTCGGGCAGGCGCACCTCCTCGAGCGTCACCGGCGTGCGGCGCCCGCCCGCCGGGACGCCGAGCTGCGACTCGAGCAGGAAGGTCACCGCCTCCGGCAGGTCGACGTCGTGGCCGTCCTCGCCCCAGCCCCACCAGCGCATCAGCCGCTCTCCTCACCGAGGATGCGCGCCAGGCCCTCGAGCGCGCCAGACACCTGGCGCGTCGCGGCCGCGCGCATCTGGAACGGGCTGAAGCGGGCCCAGCCGCGCGGCCGGTGGTCGAGCGAGATCCGCACGAGAGTGCCGCCGTCGCGCGGCTCCAGGCGTGATCTCCGTCGTCGACGCCGACAGGATCCGCTCGAACGGCGACTCCTCGACCTCGTGCCGCCATGCGATGCGAACGGGCTCCTCGGCCTCCACCCGGGTGTAGTCGGCCCGCACCGCCTTCCCGCCCGGCGACATCAGGACCTTGGTCCAGGCTTCCGGAGAGGCCTCCTCGACGCGCGACACGCTCGGCCACCACGCCGGCAGCCTGTTTGGGTCGCTGACCACGCGCCAGACCTCCTCGGGCGCCGCCGAGACGACCGTCTCACGCCGCACGATCACTCGGAGTCGTAGACGACGAGGGACCTGACGTCGTAGCCGGCGAGCCGCTCGCGCCCGTTGAGGAAGGCCAGCTCGATCACAAAGGCGCATCCTGCCACGACGCCGCCCGCCTGCTCCACCAGGGCGCACAGCGCGCCCGCCGTGCCGCCGGTCGCCAGCAGGTCGTCGTGGACGAGGACGCGCGCCCCGCCCCGGATCGCGTCCGCGTGCACCTCGAGCGCGTCCATCCCGTACTCGAGCTCGTATTCGACCGACGAGATCTCGCGTGGCAGCTTGCCGGGCTTGCGCGCGAGGATGAAGCCCGCGCCGGCCGCCGCCGCCACCGCGGCGCCCAGTACGAAGCCGCGCGCCTCGGCCGAGACCACGTAGTCGACCGAGCGCGAGCGCGCGTAGTCCGCGAGCTCGCCGATCGTGAACGTGAGCGCCTCGTGGTCGAGGAACAGCGGCGTGATGTCCTTGAAGACGATCCCCGGCTTTGGGAAGTCGGGGATGTCCTGGATGTGCTCCTCCAGGCGCACGACGCGCTCAGCGGGCGAGTTTGCGCAGGTCGCGCACGAGCAGCAGGTGCTTGAGATGCGAGGCGATCGCCGCCAGGTTCTCGAGCGCCTCGACCGCCTCCTTGCGCCGCTCCGGGTTCCGGGAGCGCAGCGCGGGCGCGAGGATCTGCTCCAGCAGGGCCGCCTCGCGGTCCGCAGAGGTGCGGAACACGCGCAGGTTGCGGCCGCCGACGCCGAAGCGCTTCAGCTCGGTCACCGCCCGCACGATCTCGCGCTCGGTGTCGTCGTAGAGCGTCTCGCCCTCGTGGCGCTCGCCCTTGATCACGCCGAAGTCCTCGAGCTCCTTGACGAGCGCCCGGTCAGCGCCGGTGTCCTCGAGCACCTCCTCCAGCCGGTAGAGGGAGCCGGGGCCGCGCAGCGCGAAGGTCGAGCGCCGCAACGCGCGTGGATCCGGGCCGCTGGCCTCGGTCACGTCGCTGTCGGCCCGTCCGGCGGCGAGCTCCTGGCGGATCACCCGCAGCGGCAGGAACTCGTCGCGCTGCAGTCGCAGGATCGTGCGCAGCCGGTCCACGTCGGCCGCCGCATAGAGCCGGTAGCCCCCCGGCGTGCGCCGCGGCGCGAGCAGCTTCTGGTCCTCGAGGTAGCGGATCTTCGATATCGAGATTTCCGGGAACTCGCGCTCGAGCTGCTTGCAGACGGCGCCGATCGTCAGCGCCTTCTCCTTGCGCGCGGGCGCCTCCCCTGTGACCTCGGTGCTCAACGCTCGTCGAGGTAGGTGAGCTTGTACTTGCCGACCTGCAGCTCGTCGCCGTTCTGGAGCCGGTGCGACTCGATCCGGTGCCGGTTCACGTAGGTGCCGTTGAGCGAGCCCAGATCGTCGATGTAGAGGCCGTCGCGCCGGCGCACGAGCAGCGCGTGGTTGCGTGAGACGGTCACGTCGTCGAGGAAGACCTCCGCCTCGGGGCTGCGCCCGATCGTCATCCGCTCGCCGGTGATGTTGAAGGCCTCCCCCGCGCGCCCGCCGCCGGCTCTGATCACCAGCGTGGCGCCCTCGTGGGTCACTTCGTCGAGGTCCACGGCACGCAGCTCCCCGCTTTCATCGAGTTGGTAGACCTCCGTCGTGTCGCCGGAGCCCGATTCGCCGGCCTCGCCGAGGAACGCACCGCAACGCTGGCAGTAGTTCGCGCCCTCGGCGTTGACGAAGCCGCACTCGGGGCAGTGCACGGCGCGGTCCTTACTCCGGGTCCGCGTCTTCGGCCGCGACGCCCTTGCCCGACAGGATGTCCGTGAGCTGCTGCACGTCGGCGCCGGAGATGACGGACTCGCCCTCCTCGTGCTTCCGGCGCAGGCGGTTGACGAGCTCGGCACGCAGGATGTCGATCTTGCCGTGGAGGATGCGCCGGCGGTAGGAGACCTCCTGCTCCTCCTCCGTGAGCTCCTGGATCAGGTCTTTGAGCTCACCGTCCGAGAGAGCCCCGAGATCGGGAAACGTGTCCAATTGGGTCCTTTCGAAAGCTTTTTGAGCGCCGCTTCGACCATAGCATTTCCTCAAGTTGAGGTTGAGCCTTGGCGAATCGCGCGCATTCCATCTTGCAGGTAGACAGCGGTCGCCGCAAGCGTCATGGCGAGGCCGATGTAGAGCAGCAGCTCGGGCACCCAGCTGTCCCAGATGAGCGCCAGCGCCAGGGCGCTCATCGTCGGCCAGACGGCCCAGCGGCCGATCATGTTCACCTTCAGGTCGAGCCCGCGGCGCAGTGCAACCTGGGTGAGCCCGAGCATGAACACCTCCCGCGCGGCGAGCACGAGCAGCGCCCAGCGCGGCAGCAGGTTGAAGTCCCAAGCGACGATCGCCCCCGCGATCACCAGCAGCCGGTCGGTCAGCGGGTCGAGGAGCGCGCCGAGCCGGCTGTACTGGCCGGTGATGCGAGCCGCCATCCCGTCGAGGTAGTCGGTCCAGGCGATCACCGCGAACAGCACGAAGGCGGTGGTGTCGCGGCCATCGTCCGACTGCAGCGCCACCACGAGGAAGACCGGGATGAGCGCGATGCGGGCGAACCCGATCGCGTTCGGGATCGTCCACGGATGGAGCGCCTCGCCACGCTGGGTCTCCGGGGGCGGGCCCCCGGAGCGGTCGAGACCAACAAGACGGCGGAAGGTTAGGGGAGGGTGCGCCACAGGTCGACCGCCGCTTCAGCGCCGCCCTCGAGCGGGACAGAGCGCTTTTCCTGCCCGCGCCGGACCTGAACGTCGATCTCCCCTGCCTCGATGCTCTTGCGACCGATGGTGAGGCGCAGCGGGAGGCCGAGCAGCTCGGCGTCGGCGAACTTCTCGCCGGCGCTCAGGCCGCGGTCGTCGTACAGGACGTCGAGGCCGAGCTCGCGCAGCTCGTCGTAGAGCACGTCCGCCACCGCGCGCGCCGGCTCACCCTCCTTGCCGAGGGTCACCAGCTCCACGTCGAAGGGCGCCACGCTGCGCGGCCAGGAGATCCCGGCGTCGTCCGCGAACTGCTCGATCGCGGCGGCCACGATGCGGGCCGGGCCGATGCCGTAGGACCCCATCCAGATCAGCTGTTCGTTGCCATGCTCGTCCAGGTAGCGGGCCCCGAGCGGCTCCGAGTAGCGCGTTCCGAGCTTGAAGATGTTGCCCACCTCGATCGCGGGTTCGATGCGGATCACCGCCCCGCTCGGATCAGTGTCTCCCGCCTCGACCCGGCGCACGTCGACCCACTCGGGAGTGAAGTCGCGACCCGGCTCGACCCCGGTGAGATGAATGTCGGGCTCGTTGCCGCCGGTCACCAGCCCGCGCAGGCCCTGGAGCGCCTCGTCAGCGAGGACCGGCACGCGCCCCCCGATCGGCCCGATGAAGCCGGGCTCCGTGCCGAACAGCTCGCGCACCTCCGCCTCCGCGGCGGGATTGAACCCCGAGCCGAGCGTGTTGCGGAGCTTGAAGTCGTTGAGGCGGTGGTCGCCGCGCACGAGCACGAGCAGCGGCCCGCGCTCCGCCGCGATCACAGGCAGCGCCTTGATGATCGCCCCGGTGGGCACACCGAGCTGGTCGGCCACCTCCTGGACCGTGGTGGCGCCCGGCGTCTCGACCCGTTGAGGAGAGTCCGCCGGCTCCGGCAGCCCCTCGACCGGCTGCGCGGTGGCGCTCGCGATCTCCACATTGGCGGCGTAGCCGGCGTCCGAGAGAGCGACGTCGTTCTCCCCGGCCGGGCTGGGCGCCATGTACTCGTGGGCGCCCGTGCCGCCCATCATCCCCACGTCCGCCTCGACCCGATACCACTCCAGCCCCAGCCGGTCGAAGATCCGGTCGTACGCGTGGATGAACTGCCCGTACGACTCGTCGAGCCCGGCGGCGTCACGGTCGAACGAGTACGCGTCCTTCATGATGAATTCGCGCGTGCGCAGCACGCCCGCGCGCGGCCGCGGCTCGTCGCGCTCCTTCGTCTGGAAGTGGTAGAGCAGCTTCGGCAGATCACGGTAGGAGCGCACCTCGCGCGAGATGTGGAAGGTGATGTTCTCCTCGTGCGTCATCGCGAGCAGTAGCTCGGCGCCGCGCCGGTCCTTAAGCTTGAAGAGCTCGTCTATGTCGTACCGCCCGGTGCGCTTCCAGAGCTCGGCCGGCTGGAGCACGGGCATCAGCATCTCCCCTGCCCCGATCTCGTCGAGCTCCTCGCGGATGACCTGCTCCGCCTTGCGGTGGGCGCGCCAGCCCGCCGGCAACCATGTCCACATTCCGGCGCCGAGCTGGCGCGCGAGGCCCGCCCGCACCAGCAGGCGGTGGGAGAGCGCCTCGGCGTCCGCGGGCGCCTCCTTGACGGTCGGGAGGAAGTAGCGCGAGAGACGGGTCACGACGCGCGAGTCTAAGGATCCGATCCGGGGGGCTCACGCCCCCCGCGCCCCCCGGCGGCATCTGGCCGGTGGCTCGTGCCTCTACGCGCGCGTGAAGCGGCGGCCGGCCGTCGGCGAGGCTTCCTCGTCGAGCGTGATCCGCTTGGCCTTGGGCGCGCCGGCCATCGGCAGAGCGCCGTCGTTCCCGAAGGCGTCCTCGCTGGCAGCGGCAGCCTCCATCGCGGCGATCCGCTCGGGCGTCAGCTCGCCGGCGTTCTCGGCCTCGATCTTCGAGAGCCACTCGGCGCCCTCGGCGGACTTGCTCTCGTCCACGAGCACGGCGCCGCGGTCGATCGACTTGTCGATCTCGGCGAACAGCGCGTCCACGAGCTCCGCCTGCGGGACCTTCCTGAGCGGCTTGCCGTGGGCGAAGATCAGGCCCTCGTTCTTGGCGCCGGTGATGCCGAAGTCCGCGTGCGAGGCCTCGCCGATCCCGTTGACGGCGCAGCCGAGCACGGCGACCTCGATCGGGTCGTCGTAGGCGCGCAGCCGCTCCTCGATCTCGGCCACGACCGTGTCCATGTCGAACTGCAGGCGCCCGCAGGTGGGGCATGCGATCAGCACGGGGCCGCGCTCGCGCAGCTTGAGCGCCTTGAGGATCTCCCAGGCGACCTTGACCTCCTCCTCCGCGTGGAAGGTGGAGAGCGAGATGCGGATCGTGTCGCCGATGCCGTCGGCGAGCAGCGTGCCCATTCCGACGGCGGACTTGAGCGAGCCCGACCACTTCGTGCCGGCCTCGGTGATGCCGAGGTGGAGCGGGTTGTCGATCTTCTCCGAGAGCAGCCGGTTCGAGGCGATCGTGTTGGGCACGTTGGTCGACTTGATCGAGACCTTGAAGTCGTGGAAGCCGAGCCTGTCCATCAGCTCGACGTGCTCGAGCGCGGCGGCCACCAGCGCCTCGACGGGGTTGTCGCGCTCCAGCTCGTGCAGGTGCTTGGGCAGCGAACCCGAGTTGACCCCGATCCGCATCGGCACGCCCGCCGCGCGGGCCTTCTCGACGACCTCGCCGGTCTTCTCGAAGCCGCCGATGTTGCCGGGGTTGATGCGGATGCAGTGCGCGCCGGCGTCGATGGCCTTGAGCGCCAGCGTGTGGTTGAAGTGGATGTCGGCGATCACGGGGATGGGCGACTCCTCGACGATCCGCGCGAGCGCGCGCACGTCGTCGTCACGCGGAACCGCGCAGCGGACGAGATCGCCGCCGGCGTCGGCGATCGCGTGAATCTGCTTCATGGTGGCGTCGAAGTCAGCAGTCTCCGTCTTCGTCATCGACTGCACGGCAACGGGAGCCCCGCCGCCGATCTTCACACCACCGACGTCAATCTGGCGCCTGGAGGCCACTTGCTCCCAGGATAGTGGGGTCCACCGGCCAGATGGCTCCGGGGGGCCGGGGGCGTGAGCCCCCGGATGGGGTCAGGCGTACAGCTCCTCGATCTGCGATGCGTACTTCTCGAGGATCGGCTTGCGCTTCAGCTTCATCGTGGGCGTCAGCTCGTCGCCCCCGGGCAGCCATTCCTCGTCGAGCACCTCGAACTTCTTGATGCCCTCGACGCGCGCGAGCTGCTCGTTCGCCGCGTCGATCCCGCGCTGTACCTCGGCCTGAACGGCCTCGCGGCCGTTCTGCTCGATGAAGTAGGGCGCGACGTCGGGGTCGAGCGTGATCAGCGCGACGTTGTAGGGGCGGCCGTCGCCGATCGCGATCGCCTGGCCGATCAGCGGGCTCGAGGCCTTGACCTTGGCCTCGATGTTCGCGGGCGACATGTTCTTGCCGGCCGCGTTGATGATCAGCTCCTTCTTGCGGTCGACGATCTTGAGGTAGCCGTCCTCGTCGAACTCGCCGACGTCGCCGGTGTGGAGCCAGCCGTCCTCGTCGAGTGCCTCGCGCGTCTTCTCGGGCTGGTTGCGGTAGCCGGGCATCACGAAGGGCCCGCGGATCAGCACCTCCCCGTCCTCGGCGAGCTTGATCTCGGCTCCGGGAGCGACGGGCCCCACGCTGCCTATCTTGATCTTGTCGGGCGGGTTGCACGCGCCATAGCCCGCGGTCTCCGACATCCCCCACAGCTCGGCGAGCGGCACGCCGATCGCGTGGAAGAACTCGATCACCTCACGCGGCGTGGGTGCGGCGCCGACATTGACGACCTCGACCTCGTCGAACCCGAGCCGAGCGCGGATCTTCGACAGCACGAGCTCGTCGGCCTTCGCGTACTCCTCCTCGAGCTCCGCGGGCACCTCCTCGCCCGCCTGCACCGTCCTGACCTTCTTGAGCCCGACGCCGAGCGCCCACTCGGTCGCCTGGCGCTTGGCGTCGTCCTGCTCGGCCGCGAAGGCGGCCTCCATGGCGGCCTTGAGCTTCTCCCAGATCCGCGGCACCGCGAAGAACCAGGTCGGATGCACGTCGGGGAGGTAGGCCACCACCTGACGCGGGTCGGGGCAGCAGGTGGTCGTGAAGCCGAGGATGATCGGGAGGTAATGGCTCGCCGTGCGCTCGGCGATGTGCGCCATCGGCAGCCACGAGATCACGCGCCCGTCGTCGGGGAAGGGCACCACCTCGTCGAAGCCTTGGACCGCGGAGATCTCATTGGCGTGCGTGAGCTGGACGCCCTTCGGCGGCCCCGTCGTGCCCGACGTGTAGATGAGCGTCAGCACGTCCTCGGGCCGGCCCGCCCGCCACGCCGCCTCGAAGTCGAACTCCGGGTCGCCTTCGGCCTCGACGTCCGCGATCGTCAGCGCCTCGTCGAGCTTGTCGCCGTCGACGACGACGATGTGCTCGACCCCGTCGATGCCCTGGACGCGGTCGAGGAACGCCTTCTCCGTCACGGCGATCCGCGCGCCCGCGTCACCGACCTGGTAGGCGATCTGCTCGCCCGTGTAGGTGTTGTAGACGGAGAAGGGCGTGGCGCCCAGATGGAGCGCGGCCGTGTCGAAGAAGTGGAACTCTGGCCGGTTCGTGAGCATGATCGCGAGCGTGCCGCCGGGCTCGAGGCCGAGCGCGGCGAGCCCGGCGGTGATCGAGCGCACCTTGTCGGCGTACTCGGCCCAGGTCATCGAGAACTCGTCGTCCTTCGTCCTGAGCGCGACGCGCTCGGGGTGGGCCTGGGCCGTCGCCTGGAAGGCCTCGGCCAAGGTCGACGCGTCGAGGCCCGCCGGCCTCTCGGTGCGGCTGGCGCCGGCGCTCGTAGCTTCCATGGGCGGAATCTAACGGACTTGGAAGCCCTCGCCGGACAGCCTGTCTATGTCGTTCGTCAGGCCGACGAGGAAGATCAGGATCACGAGCATGAAGCCGATCACGCCCGCTCTCTCCATGACGCTGAAGGGGACCGGCTTGCCGCGCACCTTCTCGACGATCGCCCAGAAGATGTGACCGCCGTCGAGCGGCAGGAACGGGAACAGGTTGACGATCGCGAGCGACAGCGAGATCACCGCCAGGATCAGGACCACCTGCGCGACGTCGTAGAGGATCGACTGGCGGGTCGTCTCGTACGACCCGACCACCCCTGAGATCTCCTTGCGCTGCTCGGAGTCGAGCAACCGTGCCGGCAGCTCGAGCGTGGCCTTGGTCACGAACCAGAAGCGGTCCGCGGCAACGTCGACGGACTCCCCGAACGGCAGCGTCTCGCGTGGGCCCGGCTGGTAGGCGAAGCCGAGCCGCGTGCGCGGTGGGTCGACATCGGGGTCGAAGACGGGCGTCAGCTCGAACGTGCGCCGGTGGCCATCGCGGATGACCGTGACGCTCACGGGCGTGGACGCCTCGCAGCCCTTCGTCTGCTTGCCGGGGCACTTGTGCGACGCGATCTCCTCCTGGAACACGCGGGCGTCGCCGCGCTTGCCGTCGATCGCGACGAGCCTGTCCCCGGACTTGAGCACGCTGGCGGCCGGGAAGCCCTTCTCCATCGTCCCGACCTTCGTGGTCGCCGTCTCCGGCCCGATCAGGAAGAAGAAGATGAACAGCAGGATGAAGGCGAGCACGAGGTTCACCGCCGGGCCGGCCGCGATCACGACGATCCGCTTCCAGACCGGCTGCGAGTAGTAGGCGCGCGTGCGCAGCTCGTCGGACAGCTCCTCCGACGGGTTCATCCCCGTGATGCGCACGTAGCCCCCCGCCGGGATCGCCCCGATGGCGTACTCGGTCTCGCCGATCTGCTTCTTGGCGAGCGTCGGCGGGAAGAAGAGCGAGAACTTCTCGACCCGCATGCCGACCGCCTTGGCCGCCGTGAAGTGGCCGAGCTCGTGCAGGATCACGAGGATCGCGAAGCCGACGAACGCGAGGAACCAGCTCACGAGTCGGGAACCTCCGCAGCCGGCCGAGCCGCCTGCCTCGGCACGGCAGCGACCCCCTTCGCGACCTCGCGTGCCGCGCCGTCCGCCTCGTAGAGGTCGCTGAAGTGGCGCACCGGGCGCGCCGGCAGCTCCGCCAGCGTCGACTCGATCACGCGCGCGATCCCGGTGAACGACAGCTCGCCGCGCAGGAAGGCGTGCACGGCCACCTCGTTGGCGGCGTTGAGGACGCAGGGCGCGGTCCCACCGGCGAGCGCGGCCTCGCGCGCCAGCCGCAGGCAGGCAAACGTGTTCGGGTCGGGCGCCTCGAAGGTCAGCTCGCCGAGCTCGACCAGATCGAGCGTCTTCACCGGGACGTCGGCGCGCTCGGGGTAGTTGAGGGCGTACGAGATCGGCACGCGCATGTCGGGATAGCCGAGGTGCGCCAGCGTCGCGCCGTCGTTGAGGTGGACGAGCGCGTGGATGATCGACTGAGGATGCACCACGACGTCGATCTGCTCGTAGGGCACGCCGAAGAGGTGATGTGCCTCGATCAGCTCGAGGCCCTTGTTCATGAGCGTTGCCGAGTCGATCGTGATCTTCCCGCCCATGTCCCAGGTCGGATGGGCCAGCGCCTCGTCGCGCGTGACGCCGTCGAGGTCGGTGCGCCCGCGGAAGGGCCCGCCGCTCGCCGTCAGCACGAGCCTGTCGATCGTCCCCGGCCGTTCGCTCGAGATCAGCTGCTGCAGCGCCGAGTGCTCGGAGTCGACCGGGAGCAGCTGGGCTCCGGTGGCCTCCGCCAGCGCGGTCACGAGCTCGCCGCCGACGACGAGGCTCTCCTTGTTCGCGAGCGCGAGGTCGATGCCCTCCCCCAGCGTCGCGACGGTCGGGCCGAGCCCCGCGGAGCCCACGAGCGCGTTCAGGACCAGGTCGCAATCGGTGTCCGTGATCAGCTCGACGAGGCCCTCGGGGCCGGCCAGGATCTCGCGGGTCGAGTGCTCGCCCGCCCGGGCGGCCGCGTCCGGGTCCGCCAGGGCGACTCGGTCCACGCCGTGGCGGCGTGCCTGCTCGAGCAGCAGCTCCCAGCTGGAGGACGCGGCGAGGCCGACCAGCTCGAGGTCGTCGCCGCGCTCGATCACGTCGAGAGCCTGCGTGCCGATCGAGCCAGTCGAGCCGACTATGAGGATCCTGCGCACCGAATTGAGTCTAGGGAGAGCGGTTAGGCTGATCGCGTGCGCTTCGGGATCTTCTACGAGCACCAGAATCCGCGCCCGTGGACCGGCGAGCGGACCGATCACCAGCTGCTCAAGGACGCGCTCGAGCAGGTGGCGCTCGCGGACAAGATCGGCATCGACCACGTCTGGCAGGTCGAGCACCACTTCCTCGAGGAGTACAGCCACGGCTCGGCGCCCGAGGTCTTCCTGGCCGCCGCCGCGATGCGCACCGAGCGCATCCGGCTCGGGCACGGAATCGTCCAGATCCCGCCGCGTGTGAACCATCCGGCCCGGGTGGCCGAGCGCGTCGCCACGCTCGACCTGGTCGCCGACGGGCGCGTCGACTTCGGCACCGGCGAGGCCAGCTCGGGCGCGGAGCTCGGCGGATTCCTCGTCGATCGTGTCCAGAAGCGGGCGATGTGGGAGGACGCGATGGACGCGATCACCCGCATGTTCGTCGAGGAGCCGTTCGCGGGCTGGAACAGCGAGTTCTTCAGCATGCCGCCGCGCAACGTCGTGCCGAAGCCGCTGCAGCGACCCCACCCGCCCTTGTGGGTGGCGTGCAGCCGGCGCGAAACGATCCACCTCGCCGCCCGCAACGGGATCGGCGCGCTCTCGTTCTCGTTCGTCGAGCCCGAGGACGCCGGGAAGTGGGTCGACGAGTACTACGCGATCATCGAGTCGAACGAGTGCATGCCGGTCGGCTTCGCGGTCAACCCGAACGTGGCGGTCGTCCTCCCGATGATGATCCACGAGGACGAGGCCACCGCGATCGAGCGCGGCATCGACGGCGCCCACTTCTTCGGATACTCACTGGCCCACTACTACGGCCTCGGCGACCACCAGCCGGGCCGCACGAGCGTGTGGGACGAGTTCCTCGCGAATCGCGACCAGCGCGGCTTTGCGCGCGATCTGATCACGCCCGATGCGGCGCCGCTGGCGGTGAAGATCATGCAGGCCGGGCTCGGCTCACTGCGCGGCGCGATCGGCTCCGCCGACCAGGTGTTGGACCTCTGCCGGCGCTACGAGGCGGTGGGCGTCGACCAGGTGATCTTCGTCATGCAGGCGGGCCCGAACAAGCACGAGCACATCATCGACAGCCTCCAGCTGTTCGGCGACAAGGTGCTGCCGCACTTCACCGAGGGCCGTGAGGAGCGCGAGCGCGCGAAGCAGGAGCGTCTCGCGGGGGCGATCGAGGCCGCATTGGCGCGCCGTCCACCCGCGCGTGAGGCACCGGCCGGCTACGTGATCGACGAGGCCGCGGAGCTCGAGCGATCGGCGCGCGCAGCGCGAGACCACGGCGGCGTCCGCGGTCGCGCCTCAGAGCTCGCCGCCGAGGCCCGCCGCTCCGTCGAGCGGGCCGGCCAGGGCCTGATGACGCGGCTGGTGCGCGGCGCTTCCGACGAGCAGCTCGAGCGGCGCTTCGGCAGCGATGTCGCACAGCGGATCATCTTCGGCGGGATGGCCCGCCAGTTCGAGCCGAAGTTCGCGGGCGGCTTCGAGGGCGACATCGTCTACGAGCTGACCCGCGGGGACAACGGCCGCGAGCCGTCGCGCTGGACTGTCCGGGTGCAGGATGGCGCCGCCGTCGCGCTCGCCGGCGCCAACGGGAAGCCCGCGATCCTGTTCAGGCTGAGCCTCCCCGACTTCATGCGACTCGCCACCGAACAGATGGGTCCACAGGAGCTGCTCTTCAGCGGCCGCTTCGACGTCGAAGGCGATCTCGCGCTGGCAACGCGCGTGCCGGAGATGTTCGGCGCGCCGCCGCAGTTCTAGGTGGCCTCGGCCAGTCGGCGAAGGGCCGATCTCGCGCTTGGGCTGGGGAAGGGGGTCTCGCCTGGCTACCTTGCTGACTTATGCACCCATACGGTGGTCAAGTCAGCAAGGTGCCGCGAATCCCTGCCCCTCACCCACCCTTCCCCAGCCAGTCGTTCGCCGGCGGAGAGCGCAAACTGCCTACCCATACCCCAGCCCGATCGCCGCGTAGTACGCCACCGGGATCGAGAACATCGCCGCGTCGAGCCGGTCGAGGACCCCGCCGTGGGGGCCGAACAGGGTGCCGGTGTCCTTGACCTCGAGGTCGCGCTTGATGAGCGACTCGAAGAGATCCCCCACCGGTGCGGCGATCGCGACCAGGGCGCCGATCAGGAGCGCGTCACGGCCGCTCAGCCAGTCCTCGTAGAGGCCGGCGAACCAGAAGGCGGCCGTGCCGCCCACGATCCCGATGACGAGCCCCTCGAGGGTCTTGTTCGGCGAGATCCGGGGCGCGAGCGGCGTGCGCCCGTAGAAGCGCCCGCCGAAGTAGGCGAACGTGTCGCCCAGGAACGTGCCGATCAGCGTGCTGATCACGAGCCCTTCCCCGATCACGATCTCCTTACCGCCGCTGCCCGGCTCGACAAGCTCGCGCAGCCAGACCGCGTGGACCATCGCGAGCCCGATCCAGAGGACCCCGAACAGCGTGGCGGCGATCGCCCAGGACACGTTCTCGCGGCGCGGGCGCAGCAGCGACAGGAAGAACGTCACGGGGAACGCGGCCACCAGCACCATCACGACGTGGCGGGGCTCGCCGTAGAGCGCCGCCGCAAGCAGCCCGGCGAGGGTGATGAAGCCGGCCAGGACCACCGGCTGGACCCGCCCCATCAGCGTGTACAGCTCGTGCAGCGCGATCACGCCGAGCACGAACAGGCTGAGCGCGAACACCAGCCCGCCCTGCCTGACGATCAAGACAGCGAAGATGATCGCGGGGATCGCGACGAGGATGCGCGGGCCGAGGTCCGAGCGATCGCCGCGCCTCTCCTCGACTACCTCCTCCGCGACCGCCCGCTCACGCCGCTCGCGCTCGCGGGTTGGGCGACGTCCCTCCACGATCTAGCGGCCCCCGAAGCGCCGCCGCCGCGCGGCGTACTCGTCCAGCGAGGCTTCGAAGGCCTCGCGAGTGAAGTCCGGCCAGAGCTCATCCCGGAACACGAACTCCGAGTAGGCGCACTGCCAGAGCAGGTAGTTCGAGAGGCGCTGCTCGCCGCTCGTTCGGATCAGCAGGTCCGGATCGTGCATGTCGGGCGCGTAGAGCAGGCGGCGGAACTCCTCCTCGCTCTCACCCGTGAAGTTTCGCGCCGCGTCGACGATCTCCGCCCTGCCCCCGTAGTCGAAGGCCACGAACAGGGTGATGCGCGTGTTGGCGGCCGTCTTCTCCTCCGCCCACTCGATGCGCCGCAGAAGCTCGGGTGCGAGACGGTCGCGGCGCCCGATGAAGCGCATGCGCACGCCCTCCCCGTCGAGCTCCGGCGTCTCGCGGTCGATGCGCTCCGCGAACATCGCCATCAGCCCGTCGACCTCGGCCTGCGGCCGCGACCAGTTCTCGGTCGAGAACGAGTAGACGGTCAGCTCCTCGATGCCGAGCCGCGCGGCGTCTCGCAGGCGCGCCTTGACCACGTCGGCGCCGGCCTCGTGGCCGGCCAGCACCGGCAGCCCGCGCGCCTGCGCCCAACGCCCGTTCCCGTCGGTGATGATCGCGACGTAGCGCGCCGTGACGGCGTCGCTCGTGCTCACACCTCGAGGATTTCCTGTTCCTTGCCCTCGAGGGCCGAGTCGATCTCGCTGACGTGGGCGTCGGTCAGCTTCTGCAGGGCGTCCTCGGCACGGTGCTCCTCGTCGGAGCCGACCTCGCCCTCGCTCTTCAGCTCGCGGAGATCGTGCATGACGTCACGGCGCACGTTGCGGACGCTCACGCGGCCCTGCTCGGCGATGTTGTGGAGCACCTTTACGAGCTCCCTGCGGCGTTCCTCGGTCAGCTCCGGGATCTGCAGGCGGATCACCTGGCCGTCGTTCGAGGGCGTCAGGCCCACGTCCGACTCGAGGATCGCCTTCTCGATCAGCTTGATCGAGTTCTTGTCGTACGGCGTGATCGTGAGCAGGCGCGCCTCCGTGGCGGACACCTGCGCGAGCTGCCTGAGCGGCGTGCGCGCCCCGTAGTAGTCGACGTCGATGCGATCGAGCAGATGTGGGGAGGCGCGCCCCGTCCGGACCGTCGCGAACTCCGAACGGGTGGCCTCGACCGCCTTCTCCATGCGCGACTTCGCCTCGTCGAGGAAGTCATTCAGCACGTCGTCGTTCATTCTCCCGGCGTCCTCACCACGGTTCCCACTCGCTCGCCGCACACTATCCGGTCGATGTTGCCCTCGTCGTCCATGTTGAAGACGTGGATCGGGAGCGAGTTGTCCATGCAGAGCGAGAGCGCCGTCGAGTCCATCACCGCGAGCCGCTGCTCGATTGCCTCGACGTGCGTGATCTCCTCGAGGAAGCGCGCCTGCGGGTCGATGCGCGGATCGGCGCTGTAGACGCCCTCCACGCCGTTCTTCGCCATCAGCAGCGCCTCAGCGTGGATCTCGAGGGCGCGCAGGGCGGCCGCCGTGTCGGTCGTGAAGAACGGGTTGCCGGTCCCGGCCGCGAAGATCACGATGCGGCCCTTCTCCAGGTGCCGCATGGCGCGCCGGCGGATGTAGGGCTCGGCCACCTCGGAGATCGTGATCGCCGACTGCACGCGCGTGATCGCTCCAATGCGCTCGAGCGCATCCTGCAGCGCGAGCGCGTTCAGGACGGTGGCGAGCATGCCCATGTAGTCGCCGGTCGCTCGGTCCATCCCGGCCGCGGCGCCCTTGAGCCCGCGGTAGATGTTGCCGCCGCCCACGACGACCGCGATCTCGACACCGCGATCGTGGACCTTCTTGATCTCGTCCGCGATCGTGGCGATGCGGTCGGCATCGGCGCCGTAGGGGAGGTCGCCCATGAGCGCCTCCCCCGACAGCTTGAGCAGGATCCGCTTGAAAGCGGGTGTCACTCCTCGCCGACCTGGAAGCGGGCGAAGCGGCGGATAACGACGTTCTCGCCCGTGTTGGCAGACAGCTCGGTGCGCAGCTCGCCGATCGTCTTGCCCTCGTGATGGTCCTCCTTGACGTGGCGCTGGTTCAGGAGCACGACCTCCTCGAGCCACTTCCTGAGCCGGCCCTCGACGATCTTCTCCTGCACGTTCTCGGGCTTCCCCTCGGAGGCCGCCTGCTCGCGCAGGACGCGCAGCTCCCCGTCGCGGCGCTGCTCGTCGACCTCGTCCTCCGACACATACAGCGGGTTGGCGGCCGCGATGTGCAGCGCCACGTCGCGGGCGAACTCCTGGAACTCCTCGGTGCGCGCCACGAAGTCGGTCTCGCAGTCGACCTCCACCAGCACGCCGATCTTGGCGCCGGCGTGGATGTAGCTCGCCACGACGCCCTCGGCGGCGGTGCGCTCGCCGCGCTTGGCGGCCGAGGCCTGCCCCTTCACGCGCAGCAGCTCGATCGCCTTCTCGATGTCGCCGCCCGACTCCTGGAGCGCGTTCTTGCAGTCCATCATCCCCGCGCCGGTGCGCTCGCGCAGGGTCTTTACGTCTTGGGCCGAGATGGTGACGCTCATCAGGACTCCTCGTCTGGGTCGAACGTGCGGCGCTCGCGCGGCGCGGCGCCCTCGGGCACCGGCTGGGCCGGCTCGTCCGGCGAGAAGCCGGCCTCCTCGGCCTCGCGCCGTGCACGCTCCTCGGCCTCCTGGCGCTCGCGCTCCTCGGCCTCGCGGACGGCGCGCTCCTCGGCCTCGCGGCGCTCGGCCTCCTCACGCTCGCGGCGGGCGGCCTCCTCCTCGGCACGGAAGCGCGTGGCGCTGTCACGCACCACATCGGAGATCGCCTCGATCACGAGCTTGCATGAGCGGATCGCATCGTCGTTGCCCGGGATCACGTACGTCATCGGATCCGGGTCGCAGTTCGTGTCGACAAGGCCGATGATCGGGATCTTGAGGCGCAGCGCCTCGCGCACGCCGATCGCCTCGGTCTTCAGGTCGACCACGAACATCGCGTCCGGCGGGCGCTGCAGGTTCGCGACGCCGCCGAGGTTCGTCTCGAGCTTGTCGCGCTCCGACATCGCCCCGATGCGCTCGCGTACGGGCAGCAGGTCCATCGAGCCCGTCTCGGTCCACTCGCGCAGCTCGTGCAGGCGCCTGATGCGCTTGTTGATGGTCTGGAAGTTGGTCAGCAGGCCGCCGAGCCAGCGCTGGTCCACGTAGGGCATGCCGCAGGAGTCGGCGGCCTCCTTGATCGTGTCGCGGGCCTGCTTCTTGGTCCCCACGAACAGGACCGTGCCGCCGCGGCCGGCGAGCTCGCCGGCGAATTCCTGGGCGTTGTGCAGCAGACGCTCGGTCTTCTGCAGGTCGATGATGTGGATGCCGTCGCGCTCACCGAAGATGAAGCGGCGCATCTTGGGGTTCCAGCGGCGCGTCTGGTGGCCGAAATGCACCCCGGCCTCCAGCAGCTCCTTGATGCCGATGTCGGTGGCCAAAGAGAGCTCCCTTGTGTGTTTGGTTGGGTCCGTCTGCCCGCCGGCCGGCGCGCGGACCCGGGCGTCTGAGTGCCCGGGCAGGGCCGCGGCCGCCTTTCCGGCGGGGTAGCAACTACAGGAACGACCGAGAAGGATAGAGAACCGCTGGAGAACCCGCTCAAACACGAAGCGAGGCGGTCCGAAGACCGCCTCGCTCGTATTTTCAGCCTCCGTCTGGCCCTCCGGAGACTGGCTCCCGTCTCGCCACGTCAAGCGCGTGACGCAGATCGACGGGTGGTTTGGACTCGCACGCCATGTTTGCCCCTGTGATCGGGTGCCTAAACATGAGTTTTCGAGCGTGGAGAAATTGGCGCTCCAAACCGAGTCGAGCGCCGCATTTCGCACCCCCGTAGGCGCCATCGCCGCATACCGGATGGCCGATCGCGGCGAGATGCGCGCGTATCTGATGCGTGCGCCCCGTCTCGAGCCGGACGTTCAGAAGAGTCGTCCGCGGCAGCCGCTCGAGCACCTCGAAATGGGTGACCGCGCCGCGGGCGCGGTCCGTGCGGGTCGACATCAGGGTGCGGCGGGCGCGGTCGCGGCCGATCGGGGCGTCGATCGTGCCGCTCTCCGCGTCGGGGTGGCCGCTCACGAGCGCCAGGTACTCGCGTGTGATCTCGCGCGCCCGCAGCATGCGCTGGAGCTCCGCGTAGGCGGCGTCCGTGCGCGCCACGACGAGCAGCCCCGACGTGTCGCGGTCGAGGCGGTGCACGATCCCGGCGCGCTCCGGGTCCGCGCCGCCCGCGGCCCTGCCGGCGAGTGCCTCGGCGAGGGTGGTGCCGCGGTGCCCGCGCGCCGGGTGGGTCACCAGCCCCGCGGGCTTGTCGACCACGAGCAGGTCGTCGTCCTCGTAGACCACGTCGAACTCCGGCGCGGGTGCGGCCTCCCCGCCGTCATCGGCGGCCGGGGCCAGGGCGATGCGCTCACCCGCCGCGATGCGGTGGTTCTTCGGTCGCGGCCGGCCGTCGACGGTCACCGCTCCCGCCTCGATCAGGCGCTGAGCGGCGGCCCGCGAGGGCGTGGCGCCGCGGGCCGCGAGGAACGCGTCCAGGCGCAGTCCCTCGTCCTCGCCGGCGGCGATCAGGTCGTCTTGGCTCGTCGTGATTTCCCCTCCACCGCCCACAGCAGCAGGAACACCCCCACCACGATGCAGGAGTCGGCCACGTTGAAGGCGGGCCAGGCGACGGGGTCGATGAAATCGATGACCGCGCCCTCGCGCGCCCGGTCGGCGAGGTTGCCGAGTGCGCCGCCGAGCAGCATCCCGACCGGTAGCCACATCCAGGGAACGTCGCTGTGGCGCAGGAAGTAGCCGATCAGCAGCACCAGCGACACGCCGATCAGCACCGCCACGATCGTGCCGCCGTCCTGGAAGACTCCGAAGGCAACCCCGCTGTTGCGGGTGTTCGAGATCTCGAGCCCGGGAAACACGCTCACCTGGTCGCCGCGCTCGACGTTCGTAGCCGCGAGCTGCTTCGTGATCTGATCGAGCGCGACGACGACACCGGCGGTTGCGACCGCGGCGGTGACCCCGCCCAGCCGGGTCATGTCAGCCCTCGATGAGGCCCGCCACGATGCTGCTGACGATGATCAGCGCGAAGGTGGCGACGATCGGGCTCAGATCGAGCGCGCCGGGGCCGATCCGCACCATCGGCAGGATGCGCCGGAAGAGGTTGAGATAGGGATCGGTCACGTCCGTGACGAAGGTCAGGAACCCGTTCAGGATGCGGTTGTAGGGCATCCGCGGGATCCAGCTCATGATGATCCTGATGAAGATCAGGACGATGTAGACGAGCGCGAGCGTGCGCACGTAGTCGGCCACGTCGGCGCGGGTGATGGCGAGCCAGAAGTTCATCGCGTTGCCTCGACCACCTGGTCGACGGTCGCCTGGACGAGGTCGCCGAGACCGCCCTCCTCGAGGGCAATCAGCCCCTGCTCGGTCGTGCCGCCAGGAGTCGCAACACGGGCGCGCAGGTCGGCGCCGTCGTAGCCGTGGCGCGCGAGCCAGGCGGCGCTGCCCGCCATCGTCTCGACCACCATCCGCATCGCGGCCTCGCGTTCGAGCCCGTGCGCCTCGCCGGCCCTCGCGAAGCTCTCAGCCCAGAGCGCCATGAAGGCGGGCCCGCAGCTCATCAGCGCCATCGCCGGCTCGATCAGTGGCTCGTCGTCGAGCGTGATCAGCTCACCGGCACGGCCCATCAGCTCGAGGACCTCCCGCTCGGGGCCCTTCGCGGCGCCGGGGCCGCGCACGTAGCAGAGCACCCCCTGCCCCACCTCGACCGGCATGTTCGGGATGAAGCGGTAGATCGCGGCCCCTGGGTAGGCGGCCGAGAGCTTCGTCGTCGGAGTGGCGGCGAGGATCGACACGACGGTGTCAGTGTGGCCGGCCACCTCGGCGGCAACCTCGTCGAGCTGCTTGGGCTTGTGGCAGAGCAGGACCGCATCGGCGCGCTCGGCCAGCTCGGCGTTCGAGCCGACGGCCTCACCGCCGGTCGCCTCGGCGAGGGCGCGTGCGCGCTCAGCGTCGATGTCGCTCACGAGCACGGGCTCGCCCATGCCCCGCGCCAAGGCGGAGGCCATGTTCCCGGCGCCGATCAGACCGAGCTTCATCGGCGGGGAAGCCTACCTGGGGCTCATTCGCCCGCAGCGCCGATCTGCAAGGCAAACGAGTTCACACGACGACCCTTCATCGTCGCCCGCAGCACAGCGTACGGGCGCTGACCCACCCCGAAGATGTTGCGGCCCCTGACGAGCCACCAGGAGCGGCCGTGACGCGTGGCGCCGGGGTAGAGGCGGCGCAGCTTGCGCTGCCGGTCGCCGATCTGGAGGCCCTTGCCGGTGTGCCAGCGCGGGTCGAATGCGCGCGCCACCTGGCTCTTGGTGAGGTCGGGGGTGCAACCTCCGCCCCCACCGAGGTTGACGAACGAGAAGCGCAACCCGATGGCGCCGTAGAGAACACGGCAGGAGACGTCGCTCGTCCGCACGATCTTGGTGGGCGCGCCGAACACGCTGTTGGCGGCCTGGAGGGTTGGATCGCGCTGCGGATGGAAGTCACCGATCGCGGTGACCTTGCCGAGCGAACGTTTGCTGCCGACCGCCTCGAGCTGGAACGGCTCGGCCAGCGCGCCCTGAGCCGCAACGCCGCAGAGCGCCAGCGCACCCAGGGCGACCGCTGAGAGCCGGCGGCTCAAGATTGGTTGAAGAAGCCCTTCTCGATCAGCCGCGCGCGCTCCTCGGCCGACACCTCGACGTTGCGCGGGGTCAGCAGGAACACCTTGTCGGCGATCCGCTGCATGCCGCCGTCGAGCGCGTAGGTCAGGCCGGAGGCGAAGTCGATCAGCCGCTTCGAGAGGTCCGTGTCCGTCGACTGCAGATTCAGGATCACCGGGATCGCGTCCTTGAACTGGTCGGCGATCTGCTGGGCGTCGTTGAAGCTCTTGGGGATCACCAGGTGGACCTGGATGTCTCCGGCTCCGCCACCTGAGCGCCCATTGCCGCCGACCGGACGCAGCACGCGCGTCTCGCGGCCGCCGCTGCGCGGCTCGTCGGCGAAGATGTCGTCGAACTCGTCCCGCCGCCGGCGCTGAAGCCTGCGCACGTTCGGCCGGTCGCGGTAACGGTCCTCGAGCTCCGCTTCGGGCTCAGGCTCGGGCGGCAGCGACTCGTAGCGCGGGTCCTCCTCCTCCGCGAGGCCGAAATAGACCAGCGTTCGATGCCATGTGTCGCGAAGCGCCATGCTCCCCGTGGTTTCGCCCGTAATCGGGAAAGTCCTTGTAAGAGTGTAAGGGCGTGGAGGTCGTACCGTTCACCGTGGACAGGGGCTCCGGCCTGGTGCTCGAGGGCGAGAGCTCCGGGGGAGGGCCGCCGATCGTGCTCGCGCACGGCCTGTCGGCCACCCGCCGCAACGTCGTGCAGGGCTCAAGGGCGCTGCTGAAGCGCGGCTACCGCCTGATCGCCTACGACGCCCGCGGCCACGGCGCCTCCTCCCCCGGCCCGAGCTACGAGTACGCGGAGCTGGTCGAGGACCTCGAGGCCGTGCTCGGCCATCTCGGGCTCGAGCGGGCCGCCCTCGTCGGCAGCTCGATGGGTGCCGCGACCACGATGGCCTTCGCGCTCGAGCATCCGGAGCGCGTGCCTGCCCTTGTCCAGATCACGCCGGCGTACACCGGTTACGCGCGCACGGGCGACGTCGACGGCGACTCCTGGGAGCGGATGGCGGCCGGTCTCGAGAACGGCGGCGTGGACGCCTTCGTGGAAGTGGCGCAGCCCGAAGGACTGCCGGAGAAGTGGCGTGAGATCGCCCGTGAGGCAACGCGCCAGCGCATGGAGCGCCACGAGCACCCAGAGGCCGTGGCTCAGGCGCTGCGCCAGGTGCCGAGCTCGATCGCCTGGAAGGGCCTGGAGCCGCTGGAGCACCTTCAGGTGCCCGTCCTGATAGTCGGCTCACGCGACGAGGCCGACCAGCTGCACCCGCTCGGGGTCGCCGAGGAGTACGCGCGCCACCTTCCGCACGCCGAGCTCGTCGTCGAGGACAAGGGCAGCTCCCCGCTCGCCTGGCAGGGCGCCCGCCTGTCGGGAGTGATCGCCGACTTCCTGGAGCGAAACGGCTACCCGCCGTCGCCCTGAACCCGGACGAAGCGGACGACCGCGCGGTGCTCGGCGTTCTCGAGCGCCCGCCCGTCGAACGTGGGATTCGGCGAGTCGAACTGCTTCTGTATCTCCCCGGACCTGAGCGTGACCCTGAAGGCGCGACTCGATCCAAAGATGCGGCGCTTCGGCAGCGCTCCGGGCTTCAGCTCCGGCGGACCGAACCAGCCGTAGACGGGCGGCTGGGACATGGTCTCCACGCCGTTCGCGCCGCACAGCTTTGGACTCGGCAGGGGCGGCACCACATCGGCACTTATGGCGAGCGTCAGCTTGCCACGTGCGTAAGCGAGGCCATAGTCGACGGCACGCGCTTTCCGCCCGCAGCCCGCCTCGTCCCCCACCTTCTCCGTGGTCGGCGCGCAGGGCACCGGTCCGGACCGGGATGCCTCTCCTTCGGCCCTGCCGGTGACGGAGCCCCTCACGTTGAAGGTCACGAGCGGCGAGCGCCGACCCGCCCTCTGGATGAGAACCGCCCCGCGACCCAGGCGGGTGAACACCACGCGCAGCCCCCTACCACGTCCGTACTCATAGATCTCGCTGCTGGCCGTCTGGGAGCTGACCTGGCACACGCCGTTCGTGCCGTCTCCGTCGACGCGGCGGTACGCCTCACCCTGACCCTCGACGATGACGTCGAAGACGGCCTTCTCGGCCCCTCTCGGCGCCGGCGGTAACGGCGGCAGATCGTCGATCTGCGGCTGTGCAGCTGCGGTCGCCCCCAGCACGGCCAGTGGGACGAGGACGAGGATCGCGCTGAGCCATCGCATGGCGCGAAGCTACGCCGCGCGGCTCATCAAGCGCTCATCACGCGCCTTCGTAGAGCACCGAGCCGAGCCGGACGATCGTCGCGCCCTCCTGCGCCGCGACGGCGTAGTCCTGCGAGGTGCCCATCGACAGGCGCTCGAGCCCGTGCTGTGCGGCGAGCTCGGCCAGGCGCGCGAAGTGGCGCCGGTTGTCCTCCGCCTGCTCGACGAAGGGCGGCATCGTCATCAGGCCCGTGACCGGACAGGGGCAGCTCTCGACGTAGTGCCCGAGCTCGCTCGGGTCGATGCCCTCCTTCGACTCCTCGCCCGCGACGTTCACCTGGATCAGCACCTCGCGGGCGGGGTGCTGCTCGAGCCGGCGCAGCGCCGACTCCGAGGCGATCGAGTGGATCAGACGCACGTTCGGCGCGATGTCCTTCAGCTTGCGGCTCTGGATCGCGCCGATGAAGTCCCAGGTGAAGAGCTCGCCGTGCTGTTCCTGCTTGCGCAGCATGTCCTGGGCGCGGTTCTCGCCGACGAGCTCGATGCCCGCCTCGGCGAGCGCGGGCAGGTCCGAGTCGGCCACGTACTTGGTCGCGGCGAGGATCTCGATCTCCGGACCGATCTCACCCCGGATCCGCTCGAGGTTCGAGCGGATCGCCTCAGCCCGCATGGAGCACCGCCAGCCCGGCCTGGCGGCCCGTGACACCGTGGTCGCGCCTGTGCGAAAAGAACAGGTCGGGGTGGCACGACGTGCACAGGTCGAGGTGATGCACCTCCGACACGCCGGCGCGCTCGAGACGCTGCGAGATGACCGCGCGCAGGTCCAGCATGCGCCCGTCCGCGACGTGGTCCAGGTCCTCGAACTCGGCGAGCACCTCGTGTCCGACCTCGTAGCAGCAGCCGCCGATCCCGGGCCCGACGGCGGCTGCCGGGACGCCGTCGAAGGTCGCGATCGCCTTCTCGAGGATGCCGGCCGCCAGCGGCCGCCAGCCGCAGTGCAGCATGGCGACGCGTGCGCCGTCGGAGAGCGCAACCGGGTAGCAGTCGGCGACCAGGACGAGCAGCCCGAGCCCGGGCCTGGTGGTCATGTGCCCGTCGACGCGCGGCAGCTTCTTGCCGCCCGGATCCGCGTAGGCGCCGTCGGCCGGCGGCTCCGTCCACTCGCGTAGATCGGCACCGTGCACCTGCCAGCCCATCGCCACGCGCTCGGCCGGCACGTGTGCAGCCTCCGCTACGAGCCGGCGGTTCTCGGCGACGGCGGCCAGGTCGTCGTCGGTCAGCGCGCCGAGGTTGAGCGACCGATAGGGGCCGTGGCTGACACCGCCGTTGCGGCACGAGAAGAGGACGTGGGCGCCTGGTAGGTCGACCGTCCAGCCGCGCTCAGCCATCGCCCGCTCCCTTGGCCAGCAGCAGCGCCGTCTCGAGCTCCTGGTCACGCCCGCGTACGAGGCCGTCGAGCTTGCGCGACAGCGTCTCTTCGAGCGCTTGGCCAAGGGTCGGGCCCTCGGGCACGCCCTCGGCGAGCAGGTCCGCGCCGCTGATCTCGAGCCGGACGCCCCGCAGCTCGGTGACCCAGCGCAGGATCGGTTCGGACGGGGCACCCATGGCAAGCGCCAGGGCGAGCGCCACGAGCGTCTCGCGCCCGAGCAGGGCGCGCAGCTCGGAGGGCGTGTGCTCGCGCCATCGGAGCTCTTCGGCCAGCCGCGGCGCGACGCGAGCCGCCCGCGACACCGCGTCGCGGTCCCAGGCCTGCAGGTGGAGGTCGCCGAGCCACAGGTCGAGCCGCTCCGCCGCCGGGGCGCAGAGCGCCGCGAGTGCCACGAGCGCGCGGTCCGCGCCGAGCGCGACGGCTCCGAGCGCCGCCGAGGCCACCAGCTCGGGGTCCGCCTCCATCGCCGTGTGCATCGCCCGGTCGATGCCGAGCTCACGCATGCGGGCGATTCCGCTCGGGAGCTCCGGCTCGGCCAGCAGGTCCAGCAGCTCGTCCCGCACGCGTGCGCCGGAGACGGTCCGCAGGCCGCCCTCGGTCGCCGCGTCGCGGGCCAGCAGCTCCGTGTCGGGGTCCATCCGGAAGCCGAGCCGCGCCTCGTAGCGGAGCGCGCGCAGCAGCCGTGTCGGGTCGTCCCTGAAGCTGCGCCTATGCAGCACCCGCACCAACCCCTGCTCCAGGTCCGCCAGCCCGCCGCGCGAGTCGTAGAGGTGACCGAGGTCGTCTCCCGAGAGCCCGACCGCCATCGCGTTGATCGTGAAGTCGCGGCGCGCGAGATCCTCGTCGAGCCGGGCCTCCTCGACCACCGGCAGCACTCCGGGCTCGGGATAGGTCTCGCGCCGCGTCGTAGCGAGGTCGACGCTCAGGTCGTCCGTGCGCACGGTCGCCGTGCCGAAGCGTTCGTGCTCGCGGGCCACGCCGCCGAGCCGCTCGGCGAGCGCACGGGCGACCGAGCGCGCGTCGCCCTCGACGGCAACGTCGAGATCCACGGCGTCGGCGCCGCGCAGCAGGTCGCGCACGGCCCCGCCCACCAGGTAGGAGGGCGCGAGCCCCTCGAGCGCCGGCAGCAGCCGCTCCATTCCGGGCACGCTGCGTAAGCGCTCGCGCAGTTCGCTGTCTCGTGACCTCACAGACGGACGGGTATACCAGCCTCTCGCATGCGCGCCTTGGCCTCTCCAACGGTGTGCTGTCCGTAGTGGAAGATCGAGGCGCACAGCACCGCGTCCGCACCCGCCTCAACCGCCTCGACGAGATGATCGAGCCGACCGGCGCCGCCCGAGGCGATCACAGGGACGTCGACAGCGTCCGCCACCGCCCGCGTCAGCTCGAGCTCGTAGCCGTCCTCGGTGCCGTCGCGGTCCATGCTCGTGAGCAGGATCTCCCCGGCCCCGCGCTCGACGCCCTCGCGTGCCCACTCGACGGCGTCGCGGCCCACGGGAGTGCGGCCTCCGTTGACATAGACGCCGTAGTTGTTGCCCTCCTTGCGCGCATCGATGGCCAGCACAACGCACTGCGCCCCGAAGATCTCCGCGAGCTCGCCGATCAGCTCCGGGCGGGCGACGGCCGCTGAGTTGACCGACACCTTCTCGGCGCCGGCATCGAGGACGGCCTGGGCGTCGTCCGCGGATCGCACGCCGCCGCCGATCGTGAACGGGATGAAGAGGTCGTCCGCGCAGCGCCGCGCGAGCGCCGCAACCGTGTCGCGCTTCTCGTGCGACGCGGTGATGTCCAGGAAGACGATCTCGTCGGCGCCCTCGTCCTGGTAGCGGACGGCGAGCTCGACGGGGTCACCGGCGTCGCGCAGGTTCAGGAACTCGACCCCCTTCACGACGCGCCCCTTGTCGACGTCGAGGCACGGGATCACCCTGCGCAGCAGCATCAGTCGCGGCCGTCCACCACGGCCTGACCCTCGCGCACGCCGAAGCGGCCCTCGTAGAGCGCCTTGCCCGAGATCACGCCGGCGAGGTTGAGGAGACGCAGGCCGGCGAGCGCCTGCAGGTCGTCGAGCGAGCCGATGCCGCCCGAGTAGAGAAAGCGCCCCCGCACCGCGTGCGAGACACGCTTGATCTCCTCCAGGTCGGGCCCCTCGAGCATGCCGTCGCGGTCCACGTTCGTGTAGACGAAGCGGGTGGCGCCGCGTTGCTGCATGCGCCGGATCGCGTCCTCGCCGCGCAGCTCCATCTCGCGCGTCCAGCCGGCCACCGACACCGCGCCCCCGCGCACGTCGACGCCGACGAGGATGCGCGACGTGAACGCGCCGAGCGCCTCGTCGAGCAGATCCGGGTCGGTGAAGGCGGCCGTGCCGAGCACGACGCGGTCGGCGCCGGCCCCGAGCGCGCGCCGGATCGACGCGAACGAGCGCAGGCCGCCCCCGAGCTCGACCGGCACGGAGAGCTCGCGCGTGATTCGCTCGACGTGGTGGAGGTTGACCGGCTCGCCCTCGCGGGCGCCGTCGAGATCGACCACGTGCAGGAAGCGCGCGCCCGCCTCGACGAACGAGCGGGCCGCCTCGACCGGGTCCTCGGCGTAGACCGTCTCCTGGTCGAAATCGCCCTGGCGCAGCCGGACCGCCTTGCCGTCGCGGATGTCGACCGCGGGCAGCAGAATCACGCGGCCACCCGCGCGCAGGCGCGCACGAAGTTGCCGAGCAGCGCGAGCCCGTGCGGCCCGGACTTCTCCGGATGCGACTGCAGGCCGAAGATCGGTGCCGGCGAGTCCTCGCGCGCGACGACGCTCACGAACTCCGTTCCGTACTCCGCCGTGCCGAGCACGTCCTCTGGCCGCGCCGGCCGCGGCGCGAACGAGTTCGCGTGGTAGAAGGCGCACGGGTCGGGCAGTCCCTCGTTCAGCACGCTGCGCCTTCGCCAGGACACGGGGTTCCAGCCGATCTGCGGCACCCGCAGCCCCCGGGCGTCCAGGTCCTCGACCGGGCCCTCCAGGAGCCCGATGCCCTCGGCGCCACCGAGCTCGGTGGTCGACTCGAACAAAAGCTGCATGCCCATGCATAGACCGATCAACGGCACGCCTGCGTCCACGCGCTCGCGCAGGAGCTCGTCGAGCCGCAGCCTGCGCACGTGCTCCATGGCCTTTGGCATGGCGCCGACGCCGGGCAGCACGATGCCGTCGGCGGCGCGCACGCGCGCGTGGTCGTTGGTCAGCTCCGGCTCGGCACCGACATGCTCGAGTGCCTTGTAGACCGAGCGCAGGTTGCCCATGCCGTAGTCGAGGATGGCCAGCTTCGGAGGGCTCACAGGACGCCCTTAGTGGACGGCACGCCCTGGACGCGCGGGTCGTGCTCGACGGCGGCGCGCAGTGCACGCGCGAAGGCCTTGAAGGCCGCCTCCACCATGTGGTGCGAGTTCCGGCCCGCCTCGACGCGCAGGTGGACGGTCAGCTTGGCCGTCACGGCGACGGAGCGGACGAACTCCTCGGCGAGGTCGGTGTCGAAGTCGGCGACCCGCTCGGCCGGGAAGTCGGCCTCGAACAGGCAGAAGGGCCGGCCCGAGATGTCGATCGCGCAGCTCGCGCGTGCCTCGTCCATCGGCACCACGGCGTCGCCGAAGCGGCGGATGCCGGCACGGTCGCCGAGCGCCTCGTCCAGCGCGCTGCCGAGCAGCAGGCCGGTGTCCTCGACCGTGTGGTGCGGACCCGTCTCGAGGTCGCCCTGAGCCTGCACGTCGAGGTCGACCAATGCGTGGCGGGCGAGTGCGTCCAGCAGATGGTCGAAGAAGCCGACGCCGGTGCTGCGTGTGCCGGCGCCCGAGCCATCGAGGTCGAGGTCGAGCTGAATGTCCGTTTCACCGGTGGTCCGGCGTAGCTGCGAGGTTCTGCTCACGCGCGGCGCTCCATCGATTCGGCGTGCACGGGAAAGCCCTCGGCGCGAGCCAGCGCTGCGCCGGCGGGCGCGAGACGGGCGGGCGCCTGGCCGGGCAAGGATACGCGAGCCATGCGGCGCCGGAAGGTGGCCGGCGAGAGCGCCGACTGGAAGCGCGCGGCGCCACCGGTTGGCAGCACGTGATTGGACCCGGCCACGTAGTCGCCGAAGGCCGTCGCGGCCCCGGCGCCGATGAAGAGGCAACCCGCGCGCCGGACCTCGCCGGCGAGCGCCTCGGCGTCGTCACCGACCAGCTCGAGGTGCTCCGGCGCGATGTCCTCGGCGAAGTCGAGCGCATCCGCGAGGGTTGCGACGGTGATCGCCTGAAGCTCGGCGTTGGCGACGCTGGGCCGCTCGGGCGCGAGCCTCTCCACCACTTCGATGACGGCGTCGACCAGGGCCGCGTCCGGCGAGATGAGCCAGAGCGGGCTGTCCTCCCCGTGCTCCGCCTGAGCCAAGAGGTCGAGAGCCACGAGCTCGGGGTCCGCGCCGGACGACGCGAGCACCACCAGCTCGCTCGGGCCGGCAAGGCCATCGATGCCGACCTGCCCGTAGACCTGGCGCTTCGCCTCGGTCACCCAGGCGTTGCCGGGGCCGACGACGACCTCGACCGGCTCCACCGTTTCCGTCCCGTACGCGAGCGCCGCGATCGCCTGCGCGCCGCCGACCCGATAGACCTCGTCGACCCCGCACAGCGCGCACGCCCCGAGAATCACCGGGTGCGCCTCGCCATCCGGCCCCGGTGGAGCGCAGACGACCATCTGATCCACCCCGGCGCTCCGCGCCGTGACCGCACCCATCACGACCGTGGACGGGTAAGGCGCGCGGCCTCCGGGGACGTAGACGCCCGCCCGGCGCACGGGAACCTCGGCGATCTCGACCAGCTGGCCCTGGGGCAGCTCCACGGAGAGAACGTCGCGGAGCTGCGCGTCCGCCACGCTGCGCACGTTCGCGATCGCCGTCTCCAGCGCCTGCCGCACCTCCGCGTCGAGGCCGGTGAGCGCCTGGGAGAGCTCTACTGCGCTGACGCGCAGCCGCTCCGGCGTGAGCGTCACCCCGTCGAAGGTCTCGGTGAGCTCGATCAGCGCCGCGTCCTTCTCGCGCGCCACTCGCTCGACGATCTCGGCGACGGCTTCCGCACGCGCCGGGCTCGAACCGGGGCGCGACCAGGCGTCGTGCAGGCGGGAGATCCTCACGGCGCCCGCACCCCCGCCACGATCGCGTCGATCTGAGCGGCCTTGAGCTTGTGGGCGACCGGATTGGCGATCAGCCGCGCCGTGCACACCTCGATCTCCTCCATGACCCGCAGGCCGTTCTCAGCCAGCGTCGTGCCGGTGGCGGTGAGGTCGACGATGCCGTCGACGAGCCCGGTCAGCGGCGCCAGCTCCACCGAGCCCTTGACCTCGACGATCTCGGCCTGGCGGCCGGTGTCGGCGAAGTGGCGCGCCGCCACGCGCGGATACTTGGTTGCGATCCGCACCCGCCCGAGCCGTCTGAGGGCATCGCCGATCGGGTCGCCGCCCTCGCGCGCCGCCACGACCATGCGGCAGCGCCCGAAGCCGAGGTCGAGCAGCTCGTAGACCTTGCGCTGATCCTGCTCGAGCAGGACGTCCTTGCCGACGATGCCGATGTCGGCGGAGCCGTGCTCCACGTAGGTCGGGACGTCGGATGGCCGCATGGTCACGATGCCGGCGTCCTCGAACAGGAGCTTGCGGTCATTCGACCGGACCTCGGCGGTCTCTACGCCGAGCCGGTCGAGCAGCGCGAGCGTGCCGTCGAAGAGGGCGCCGCGCGGCACGGCGATCGTCAGCCGGTCAGAGCTCACGCGAGCGCCTCCTCCGCGGCCTGAGCGAGGTGCACGCGCTGCACGTCGAGCCCGACGCCACAGGCGGGCAGGTCACGGCCGAAGCGGCCGATCAGGTCGTCGTAGCGCCCGCCGCCGCCGAGCGCGAAGCCGACGGCCGGGTCGTAGACCTCGAAGACCGCGCCGGTGTAGTAACCGAGCTCACGCACGAGCCCGAGGTCGAAGATCACCCGGTCGGCCACCCCGCGCCGCTCGAGCCCCGCGTGGAGCGCGCGCAGGCTCTCGACCGCGTCCGCCACGGGACCATCTGCGCGCTCGAGCACGTCCGGCCCGCCGCGCAGCTCGGGCAGCCGGACGAGCAGCTCACGATCGCTCTCCCCCAACCCAAGCTCGGCGACGCGCATCTCGAGCCCGACCAGGTCGCGCCGCGAGAGCGTCTCGAGCAGCGGTAGGTGGGCCTCGGGCGGGACGTCGAGCGCGTGCAGGAGGCGCCGGTAGAGCGACCCGTCGCCGACGCCGATGCGGTGCCGCCGCAGCCCCGCGGCATCGAGTGCCGCGATCGTGAGCGCCATCACCTCCGCCTCGGCCTCGGCCCCCGGCGTGCCGATCAGCTCGATGCCCGCCTGCAGGAACTCACGCGGCTCACCGACGCCGCGGTCGGTCGCGCGCCAGGCACGGCTCGAGTAGCTGAAGCGGAGGGGCGGCTCGGCGTCCTCGTAGCGGGTCGCCACGACGCGCGCGATCGGGATCGTCATGTCCGAGCGCAGCGCGAGGATCTCGCCCTGCTCGTCGAAGGTGCGGTAGCGGGCACCGGCGGCACTCGCGTCGCCGAGCCGCAGCACCTCCTCGTATTCGAGCGCGGGAGTGTGGATCTCGCCGTAGCCGGCGGCCTCGAAGGTCTCGCGCATGCGGTCGCCGATGGCCCGCAGCTCGCGCATCTCCTCGGGCAGCACGTCACGGGTGCCCGGAGGGATGGGGTACGTCATGAGGCCGCCCTTCTAGGCAGGCACGCGCTCGGAAGCGACGCGCTCGATGCGCGCCCCGAGCGTCCGCAGCCGCTCGTCAATCCGCTCGTAGCCGCGGTCGATCTGGCGGATGTTGCCGATCTCGGACGTGCCCTCGGCGCACAGCGCGGCGATGAGCATCGCCATGCCCGCGCGGATGTCCGGGCTCTCCATGCGCTCACCGTGAAGACGACTCGGGCCGCTGACGACCGCGCGGTGCGGGTCGCAGACGATCACCCGAGCCCCCATCGAGACCAGCTTGTCCACGAAGAACAGGCGGTTCTCGAACATCTTCTCGTGGATCAGGATGAGCCCCTCGGCCTGGGTCGCCATCGCGAGCGCGATGCTGGTCAGGTCCGCGGGGAAGGCCGGCCAGGGGCCGTCCTCGATCTTCGAAACGGCATCGCCCTCGTCCGACTTGATCCTGAGCTGCTGTCCCGGCGGCACGACGACGTCGCTGCCGTCGTACTCGATCCGGCAGCCGAGCCGCTCGAAGGCGAGCTTCGTCATGCGCAGGTCCTCGGGCACGCAGTCCCGGATGCGCATCTCGCCGCCGGTGCATGCGGCCAGCGCGATGAAGGAGCCGATTTCGATGTAGTCGGGCCCGATCGCGTAGTCGGCCCCGCCGAGCTCCTCCTGGCCGTGGACGATCATGAGGTTCGAGCCGATCCCCTCCATGCGCACGCCCATCTGCATCAGGAGGCGCGCGAGGTCCTGAACGTGGGGCTCGGCGGCGGCGTTGTGGATCACCGTCGAGCCGGGCGTCAGCGCGGCGGCCATCAGCGCGTTCTCGGTCGCCATCACCGACGGCTCGTCCATGAAGAAGTCGCAGGCATGCAGGCCATCGGGCGCGTGCACGTGCACGTAGGAGCGGTCGAAGGCGACATCGGCGCCGAGCGCCCGGAAGGCGTCGAGGTGCGGATCGAGGCGGCGGCGGCCGATCACGTCGCCGCCGGGGGGCGGCATGTCGGCGCGGCCGAAGCGCGCCAGCAGCGGGCCCGCGAGCAGGAAGGAGGCGCGGATGCGCTCGGCCCACTCGCGGTCGACGTCGGTGTGGGTGACCTGGTCGGCCCGGATCGCGACGACGTTCTCGTCGCGCCACTCGACCTGCACATCGAGCCGTCGCAGCAGCTCGAGCATCGCCTCGACGTCGCGGATCCGCGGGATGTTGCGCAGCACGACCTCGTCGCGCGTCAGGAGCGACGCAGCGAGCACAGGCAACGCGGCATTCTTGTTTCCGGCGGGCACGACGGTCCCGGCTAAGGGAGCGCCGCCCTCGATGATGAACTTCTCCATGCGGGGATCGGTTCGGGGGAAGAGCTCTACGGGCCGGGCAAGGGTATCGAAGGCCATCTGGAGCGAGTTCGGGACGCCGGCTGGATACCCTGCCCCGCCATGGCCCAGCCGACCCGTGAAGAAGCCTGGCAGCTCGTCTGCGAGTGGACCGAGTCAGATTCCCTGCGCAAGCACATGCTCGGCGTGGAGACGGCGATGCGTGCCTACGCGCGCGAGTGGGGCGAGGACGAAGAGCTCTGGGGGGTCGCCGGCCTCTTGCACGACCTCGACTACGAGCGCTACCCGAACCTCGACGACGGCCATCCGCGCAAGGCGCTCGAGCTGTTCGAGGAACTCGACTACCCCCAGGAGCTGATCGACGCCGTGGCCGGCCACGCGACCTTCTTGGGCGTGCCGCGCGAGTCGCGCATGGCGAAGACGCTCTACGCGGTCGACGAGCTGTCCGGCTTCGTCGCCGCCTGCTCGTACGTGCGCCCCGACGGCATCCACGGGATGACCCCGAAGTCCGTCAAGAAGAAGCTGAAGCAGCCGAGCTTCGCCGCCGGCGTCAACCGCGACGAGGTCCGCGAGGGCGCCGAGGAGCTAGGCGTCGACTTCGACGAGCACGTGGCCTTCGTCATTGCGGCGATGGACGAGCGCGCGGACGAGCTGGGGCTGGGCCCGCGGGAGTAATACGTGGCGGCCGCCTAGCGCCACCTACCCCCCGCCTTCGCCCACTCCGCCATGTGATCGGCCGAGCAGAACGCGTCGGGGATGCGGTGCTCGCCGCGGTGGCGCACCAGCACGACGTGGACATCCCCGAGCGCGGCACCGCAATGGGCACACTCGCCGGGATCGCCCAGCACGCCGCTCGGCTCCTCGATCTCCCCGGCGTCCCAGTGGGCGCCCTGGATGGACCAGGGCACGACGTGCTCCAGCCGGCAGAAGGCCGCTCGGCGGGCGCCGGGAACCTCCTGGGCGCGCCAGCCGTCCGACCGCTCGATCGCGTCGCCGCACCAGGAGCAGCTCTCGGTAGATTGCCCCGCCATGGCGAAGGATGATGATCGCTCGCAGGCGGAGACGCTTCGCATCGTGGTGCTGGAGGGGGACGAGACCGGCCAGGAGCTGCTCGAGCAGGCGCTCCGGGTTCTCGATCCGGGGGTGACGAAGGTCCCGGTCGAGCTCGAGCACTACGACCTGTCTCTCGAGAACCGGCGCAAGACCTCCAACGAGGTTGTCGCGAGCGCCGCCGCGGCGCTGCGGGAGGCGCGCTTCGGCATCAAGGCGGCCACGGTCACGCCCGAGGGCGCCGACGACGTCGGCAGCCCGAACCGCCTGCTGCGCGAGGCGATCGACGGCAAGGTCATCATCCGCACGGGCCGGCGCATCCCCGGCGTCACGCCCGTGGCGGGCGTCCACTACCCGATCGCCGTCGTGCGCATGGCGGTCGGAGACGCCTACGGCGCCAAGCAGTGGCGCGCGGAGGAGGACGGGGACGAGGTCGCCTACCGGACCGAGCGGATCACGCGCAGCGTCTGCCGGGCCGTCGCCGAGTACAGCTTCCGGACCGCCGCGCGCATCCACGGGCGCGTCTACGGCGGCCCCAAGTGGACGGTCAGCCCGGTCTACGAGGGCATGCTCAAGGAGGAGATGGACGAGGCCTCCGAGCGCCATCCCGAGGTGCCCTACAGCCCCGTCCTGATCGACGCCACCTACGCCGGCCTGATCTCGGGCGCGGCGGACGCGCCGCTCGTGATCCCCGCGCTGAACCGCGACGGCGACTGCCTCTCCGACCTTGTGATGCCGATGTTCGGCTCGATCGCCGGCGCCGAGTCCGTGCTGCTGGCCTTCGACGAGGACTACGAGCCGAGCGCCGTGATGGCGGAGGCGCCGCACGGGACTGCGCCGGCGCTGCTCGGCAAGGACATCGCCAACCCGATGGCGATGATCCTCGCCACCGCAGCCGTCCTTCACTACGCCTCCACCCTCGGCCACGAGGGCGCCGACGCGGCCTCGCGCGCGATCTACGAGTCGGTGCTCGAGGCCACCGCGACCGGCGTTCGGACGCCGGACCTGGGGGGCCACGCCAGCACCACCGAGTTCACCGACGAGGTGATCGGCCGCGTGCGCACGAAGATCGACATCTGGGCGTCGCTCTAGCGACCTCCCGGCTCCCGGGAATGGTGCGCCTTGCGCGCGCTGTGGCCGAGCGGCAGGCCGGCCGCGCTGCGCGCCGGCTCCCTCAGGTGCTTACGGCGGCGGATCACGTAGCAGCGCCTCTGCACGTAGAGCGTGAGCACCCCGGCGGCGACGATCCCGCTCAGGTTGAGCGCCGAGCTGGAGCGCAGCGCCGCCGGCGTCGCTCCACTCGCCGTAGGCGGTCGCCACGCCGATGTTGGACGCGGCCGGGATCGTCGTCACCGAGATCAGCACGCCGACGAGCGCGCCCGACTTGGCCGAGGTGAGCGACAGCACTCCCGCCGCCCGCCACGAACGCCACGAAGAAGCTGAGGAAGTCCGGGTTCGGAGATGAACTGGGTGAACGGGTGGACGCCTGTGAGAAGTCATCGGGGAAGACGTCGATCCGGCGATCATGATCAGCGTCGTAGCAGCGCCGCCGGATCCCGACCGGGAAGCCGACGGCGAGCGCCGTCAGTGAGCGCCGGGCGAGGCCGGCCTGCAGGTTCACGAGCGCGACGCACAACCCCGCCAGCGGCCCGAACTCTGGGCCCGACCACCATCGCGCCGACGATCAGGACCGGCTGGTCGAGGATGATCCCGACGGCCGCGATCTGCATCGCGGCGATCATGAAGAGGACGAAGCTGAACGACAGCTCGGTGTCCTCTGAGGTGCGTGCCTCGACCTCCTCCCAGACGACGGCGTCCGACGGCAGCCCGGACGCGGCCTTCTCGGCGGCGACCGCCGCGTCGGAAATCGACGTGTCGATGTGCTCGACGGCGATCGAGCCGCGCTTGTGCATCTCGAGCTCCTTGAGGTCGCCGAGGATCACGCTGGCGTCCTCGCGGGCGACGTCGCAGAGGATCACGTCGCCGGCGGGCTTCGTCGCGACGCCGTGCAGGTGCACGACGTTGAGAACGGATGGCGCCGCCGTGAGGAGCTCGAGCGCCTGGTGCGCGACGTCCTCCGGCGCCACGATCCGCAGGTGGATCATCCGCCTACCTGTTCCGGCTCCTCCACCCGGTAGGGCGTGAGTCCCTCACGGATGCGCTCGGGCATTTCACGCTTCTCATAGGTCGTCCCGTCGACGAACACCTGGCGGAGCTCGCCCTCGACGAGGACGGTGCCGTCCGCGACCCGCTCGAAGGCGAAGCCGATCACGACGGACGTCGTGCCGATCCGCGTGACTCGCATGCGGATGTCCAGCTCGTCGTCGAAGCGGGCCGACTCGCGGTAGCGCAGGGTCGCTTCGGCCACCATCACGTCGGTGCCCGAGGCGACCATCGGTGCATAGCCGCCGGCGGCGTCGCGCCAGAACTCGGTCATCGCCACGTCCACGTACATCAGGTAGTTCGCGTAGAAGACGACCCCCTGCGGATCGCACTCGTTGAAGCGCACGCGGACGCGATGGCGGAAGGGGTCGGGCATCGCGGCCAGCCTAGCGCGGGGCCTGGCTACGGCTGCGCGGGCCGCCTGCAACAGAAGTTGCAGCAAATCGGGGCTTCCGTCCGGACGCCTGCGTACCTTCACGAACGCATGTTCCCCAGGTTCAGAGAGCAGATCGGCACCGCGCTCGACCTGATCGTCGAGTTCTCGACGCTCGGCGAGTACCGCTTCGGCGTGACCCCCACGCCAAGCGCCGCGAGCGCCCACGCCGACGCTCCTGGGCTAGCACCGCGGCTGGGAGGCGCCGGCGACACCGCCGAGCGCGCCGCGGTTCGCCGCAGTGTCGCGGGAGGGGCGGCCGGCATCGTGCCGGTCGCGACCCCCGCGGCCGTGCGGCAGCACGTTGCCTCCTGTCAGGGAGAGCGGCGACAGTCCTCCGCGGCGCACGCACGGACCCCCGCGCGTCCGCGCCGGCGCGTGCGCAAGGGCGCCCCGGTGGCAGCCGAGCAGCTCTGCCTCGCCGTCTAGGGGCGTGCTCCGCCGGCAGCCGGTGCGATCCGCCCACGGGCGACCATTTGCTCCTTGAACCACTCGATCGGCGCGGGGTTCTTGCCCTCTGTCGAGCCGTCCAGCGCGATGAATCGCATGAACAGGTCGGCGTCCTGGACCCGGCGGGTCAGCACGTCGAGCCCGCGCCGCTCGCTGCGCTTGAAGATCCACTTCGTGCGCCACAGGTGATAGGGCCGGTCGTGGAGCTCGATCGTCACGAGCAGGCGCTCGTCGCTCGTGTAGCCCTCGGCGAAGCGGCGAGCGCGCATCGCGTGGTGGTTCTCGCCCACCCGCAGCATCCACGGGCTGACCGCGAACTTGAGCGAGTCGTGCACGAGTGAGATGAAGCGCAGCTCGGTTCGGCGCTCACCGGTCTCGCCCCAGCGCTCCAGCTCCTCGAGCAGGTCGGCCACGTGCCTGCCGACCGACCCCTCCGGGTGCCCGCGGCGCGGGGCGCCCCAGGCCCAGCCCTCGAGCATGACCGGGTCGCGCGCGAGCGCGCGTTCGACATCGGTCTCCGGGACGAATCCGGGGACGAGGTCGGCGGCCGTCAAGCCCGTGCCGCGCTACTCGACCGACTCGGCCACCCAATCGCCGTCCTGGCGACCGAGCACGACACGCGTCTCGTCTCCGCCCTCGCCCACCGCGATGAAGTGGGCGCGGTCCTCCGCGACGCCGGGCTTGTCGTCTACGAGCACGAGGTGCAGGCCCGAGTAGGCCCAGCCCGGACGCTCGCGCTCCAGCGCACCGCGAGCGGTCGCCTCCATCACCTCGCGGTGCCAGCCACGGTCGCTCGCGCGCGCCTGTTCAAGCGCGGCGTCGGCCTCCATGACGTGCTCGGCCCAGGAGCCGGCCTGGCGCCGATTCCGGGCCCGGATGCCGAGCCAACCGAGCACGAGCGCGATGGCCACGAGCACGCCGAAGGCGATCAGGATGATCGCGAGAGTTGAGATTGCCATTGGAGGGGTGTACATGCGGCGCGTCAGTCTAGGGGGTCGTCATGAGAGCCCTCTCATGCAGCCCTCGCTCCTGAAATACAAAGCGCGGCCTGGATATAACCCACGACCGCGCTTCGAAGAAAAGATCCGGCGGCGACCTACTCTCCCAGGGCCGTGAGGCCCAAGTACCATCGGCGCTGAGGGGCTTAACTGCTCTGTTCGGAATGGGAAGAGGTGTTTCCCCCCCGCTATAGCCACCGAAATGTTGCGAGACAGAGCCCCCGCCGGAGCTTGAAAACTGCACAGCCTGTCTCCCGCCGGCGAACCGGCGAGCACCAAGGAAGATCAAAAATCCGTCAAGCCCTCGAACCATTAGTACCGGTCTGCTCAGTGCATTGCTGCGCTTACACATCCGGCCTATCACCTGGTGGTCTTCCAGGGGTCTTACTCCCTCAAGGGGATGGGAGAGCTCATCTCGAGGTCGGCTTCCCGCTTAGATGCCTTCAGCGGTTATCCGATCCGCACGTAGCTAACCAGCGATGCCCTTGGCAGGACAACTGGTACACCAGAGGTGCGTTCATCCCGGTCCTCTCGTACTAGGGACGACTCCCCTCAACTCTCCAACGCCCACGGCAGATAGGGACCGAACTGTCTCACGACGTTCTGAACCCAGCTCGCGTACCGCTTTAATGGGCGAACAGCCCAACCCTTGGGACCGACTTCAGCCCCAGGATGCGACGAGCCGACATCGAGGTGCCAAACCGGGCCGTCGATGTGGACTCTTGGGCCCGATAAGCCTGTTATCCCCGGAGTACCTTTTATCCGTTGAGCGACGGCGCTTCCACTTGCTACCGCCGGATCACTAAGGCCTGCTTTCGCACCTGCTCGACATGTCTGTCTCGCAGTCAAGCTCCCTTGCTGCCTTTACACTCTGCGCACGATTTCCAACCGTGCTGAGGGAACCTTTGCGCGCCTCCGTTACATTTTGGGAGGCGACCGCCCCAGTCAAACTACCCACCTGACACTGTTCACCGCCCGGATTCACGGTGCGGTGTTAGAAGCCCAAACCACCAAGGGTGGTATCTCAAGGGTGGCTCCACCAGGACCGCAGTCCTGGCTTCACAGCCTCCCACCTATCCTGAGCGAGATGCCTCAGACTCCAATATCAAGCTGTAGTAAAGGTTCACGGGGTCTTTCCGTCTTGCCGCGGGTACTCGGCATCTTCACCGAGACTGCGATTTCACCGAGCCCCTCGTTGAGACAGCACCCAACTCGTTACGCCATTCGTGCAGGTCGGAACTTACCCGACAAGGAATTTCGCTACCTTAGGACGGTTATAGTTACCGCCGCCGTTTACCGGGGCTTAGTTTCAGAGCTTCGCGCCGAAGCGCTAACCCCTCCACGTAACCTTCCGGCACCGGGCAGGCGTCACCCCCTATACGTCGTCTTGCGACTTAGCAGAGAGCTGTGTTTTTGGTAAACAGTCGGTTGGGTCTATTCACTGCGGCCCCCTCAGGCTCCAGCCGCGAAGGCCTTCACCCTACCGGGGCGCCCCTTCTCCCGAAGTTACGGGGCCATTTTGCCGAGTTCCTTAACGAGGGTTATCTCGATCACCTTAGTATTCTCTACTTGTCCACCTGTGTCGGTTTTGGTACGGGCACGAACTGTCCTCCCTAGAGGCTTTTCTCGGAGGTATGGCGTCAGGGACTCGCCGGCCTTCCGGCCAGCTGGCATCGCACCTCGCCGTAACGGGCTCACGGATTTGCCTATGAGCCCTGGCTACATGCTTACCCCCGCGCAACCGTCGGCGGGGTTCCCTTAGCCTTCCTCGTCCCCCCATCGGTAATAACGGACAGACGTGGTACGGGAATATCAACCCGTTGGCCATCGACTACGCCTTTCGGCCTCGCCTTAGGTCCCGACTGACCCTGAGCCGAAGAACGTTGCTCAGGAAACCTTGGACAATCGGTGGAGGGGATTCTCACCCCTCTTTCGTTACTCACGCCGGCATTCTCACTTCTGAAGCCTCCACGGCTGGGTTCCCCCGCCGCTTCTCTAGCCTCAGAACGCTCTCCTACCGCGCACGCGATCCCGAAGGATCACGCACACCCGCAGCTTCGGTGGTTAGCTTGAGCCCCGTTACATTTTCCGCGCCCGAACACTTGACCAGTGAGCTGTTACGCACTCTTTCAAGGGTGGCTGCCTCTAAGCCAACCTCCTGGTTGTCTCGGCACTCGGACATCGTTTCCCACTTAGCTAACACTTAGGGACCTTAGCTGGCGGTCTGGGTTGTTCCCCTCTTGCCTATGAAGTTTATCCCCCACAAGCTGACTCCCCGGGTACACCTAACGGTCTTCGGAGTTTGCCTGAAGTCGGTAACCTGGTAGGGCCCCTAGTCCAAGCAGTGCTCTACGGCCGTTAGGCATCGCCGGAGGCTATACCTAAATATATTTCGGAGAGAACCAGATATCTCCGGGCTTGATTAGCCTTTCACTCCGACCCACAGGTCATCCGCCCAGTTTTCAACCTAGGTCGGTTCGGCCCTCCACGGGGTCTTACCCCCGCTTCAGCCTGCCCATGGGTAGCTCGCCCGGTTTCGGGTCTACCGCCTCTGACTGAATCGCCCTATTCGGACTCGCTTTCGCTGCGGCTCCGCTCATCGCTTAACCTTGCCAGGGACGAGTAACTCGCCGGCTCGTTATGCAAAAAGCACGCCGTCACATCCCGAAGGATGCTCCGACCGCTTGTAGGCACACGGTTTCAGGTACTATTTCACTCCCCTTCTGGGGTACTTTTCACCTTTCCCTCACGGTACTAGTCCGCTATCGGTCACCAGGGAGTACTTAGCCTTGGAGGGTGGTCCCCCCAGATTCGGACCGCGTTTCACGGGAGCGGTCCTACTCAGGAACAAGCTCGGGAGGCCATTCGCTTTCGCCTACGGGGCTGTTACCCGCTGTGGCGCCTGTGTTCCACGGATCTTCGGCTAACGAATGACTTTGTGACTCCCGCCGGAGGATGCAGCCTCCGGAAAGCTCGTCCTACAACCCCGGGTGCGCAACGCCTGCACGCTTGCACGCATCCGGTTTGGGCTTGGTCCCCTTTCGCTCGCCACTACTCGGGGAGTCTCGGTTGATTTCCTTTCCTCGAGGTACTGAGATGTTTCAGTTCCCTCGCTTGCCTTCGCGCGCCTATGTATTCAGTGCGCGATGACACCGCATTACCGGTGCCGGGTTTCCCCATTCGGGTATCCGCGGGTCAAAGCCTGTTCAGCAGCTCACCGCGGCTTATCGCAGCCGTCCACGCCCTTCTTCGACTCCTGGTGCCAAGGCATCCACCATGTGCCCTTACTATCTTGACGGTGATCGTTTGATATTGCCGGCGGCGAACCGCCGACTACAAACGGTGATCTTCCGTTTGATGTTGACTGACTGTGCAGTTTTCAAGGTCCGGCGAGGGCGCAACCGGAGGGACTCCCCGGCTGGTCTCTCAAAACTCAGCAGTACGCGACCTGTACGCCGAAGCGAACAGGCCGACCAGGTTCGGTCGACGTTCTAGAGGCACCGAGCGGTCAAAAGACCGTCGGCCGGCTCTGTATAGAGCTCCCTAGAAAGGAGGTGATCCAGCCGCACCTTCCGGTACGGCTACCTTGTTACGACTTCACCCCAATCACGAGCCCCACCTTCGACGGCTCCCTCCCGTAAGGGTTGGGTCACCGGCTTCGGGTGTTGCCCGCTTTCGTGGTGTGACGGGCGGTGTGTACAAGACCCGGGAACGTATTCACCCCGGCGTTGCTGATCCGGGATTACTAGCAACTCCACCTTCATGGAGGCGAGTTTCAGCCTCCAATCCGAACCAAGACCGGCTTTTTGGGATTCGCTCCACCTCGCGGTATCGCAGCCCTCTGTACCGGCCAATGTAGCACGTGTGTAGCCCTGGACATAAGGGGCATGATGACTTGACGTCATCCCCACCTTCCTCCGGTTTGTCACCGGCAGTCTCGCATGAGTCCCCAACTAAATGCTGGCAACATGCGACGGGGGTTGCGCTCGTTGCGGGACTTAACCCAACATCTCACGACACGAGCTGACGACAGCCATGCACCACCTGTGATCCTGCCCCTAAGGGAAACCGTGTTTCCACGGCGGTCAGGAACATGTCAAACCCAGGTAAGGTTCTTCGCGTTTCGTCGAATTAAACCACATGCTCCGCTGCTTGTGCGGGTCCCCGTCAATTCCTTTGAGTTTTAGCCTTGCGGCCGTACTCCCCAGGCGGGGCACTTAATGCGTTAGCTGCGGCACGGCGGGAGTCGACACCCGCCACACCTAGTGCCCATCGTTTACGGCGTGGACTACCAGGGTATCTAATCCTGTTTGCTCCCCACGCTTTCGCGTCTCAGCGTCAGTAACGTCCCAGCGAGCTGCCTTCGCCATTGGTGTTCCTCCCGATATCTGCGCATTTCACCGCTACACCGGGAATTCCACTCGCCTCTTCCGAACTCTAGTCCGACAGTATCGGTCGGCATCCCAGGGTTGAGCCCTGGACTTTCACAACCGACTTACCGGACCGCCTACACGCGCTTTACGCCCAATAATTCCGGACAACGCTTGCCCCCTACGTATTACCGCGGCTGCTGGCACGTAGTTAGCCGGGGCTTCTTCTGGAGGTACCGTCACCAGGGTCGGCTATTCACCGCCCTGGCTTCGTCCCTCCTGAAAGGGGTTTACGACCCGAAGGCCTTCTTCCCCCACGCGGCGTTGCTGCGTCACGCTTTCGCGCATTGCGCAAGATTCCCCACTGCTGCCTCCCGTAGGAGTCTGGGCCGTGTCTCAGTCCCAGTGTGGCTGATCGTCCTCTCAGACCAGCTACCCATCGCAGCCTTGGTGAGCCGTTACCTCACCAACAAGCTAATGGGCCGCGGGCCCATCCCGATGCGGAGGCCGAAGCTCCCTTTCCAATCCTCACTGATGCGAGGACAGCACATCCGGTATTAGCCCGAGTTTCCTCGGGTTGTCCCGGTCATCGGGGCAGGTTACCCACGTGTTACTCACCCGTTCGCGGCTCTGCCCCAGGCCGAAGCCTGGTTCGTCGCTCCACTTGCATGTGTTAAGCACGCCGCCAGCGTTCGTCCTGAGCCAGGATCAAACTCTCCGTGAAAGTCTGGCGTGGTTTCAAATCCGGACGGATCGAGGTAAACCCCGAGCCGGCCGGCTCCACTGTCAGATCAAGAGAGTTGTCAAGTCGTCTTAGCTCCCGCGTACACCTGCGGGTGGGCTGGACTTGACGGGTACTGATTCAGGCCCCTCTCGGATTGCCGAAGCTACCCGGAGAGGGGATCAAACCTGGACGCGACCTTTCGGTCGCACGTACTGCTGAGTTTTCAAAGACCTTGCGCGCTCAGGGGTGGGGCCTCCACCAGCGCATGAAGCGCGACGGAGGAATATAGCACGACCAGGGGGTGCGCGAACGAGGTTTTAGGGCCGACTTAGGCCCGCCGCAGCCGGCGCAGCCTGCGCTTGCCCACCTGGAGCACGACGCCGTCGAGCTCATCTGCCGGTACATCCATGCGCGAGGCGTCGAGGGCGTCGCCATCCAGCCTCACGCCGCCCTGGGCAAGCAGTCGCCTCCCCTCGGAGCGCGAGAGGCCAAAAGCCTCGGCGATCAGCGCCGGCAGGTGGACCTGGGCGTTCTCGGGCGTGAAGGCGAACTCCTCGATGTCCTCCGGCAGCTCGCGGCGCACGTGCAGCGTGTCGAAGCGCTCCTGCGCCGCCGCCGCCGCCTCTTCGCCGTGGTATCGGGTCGTGATCGCCGAGGCCAGGGCCCGCTTCGCGTCGCGGGGCGGCAGCGAGCGGTCGAGCGGGTCGTCCAGCAGCAGCTCGTAGTAGACGGGCATCACATCGTCGGGGATGCGCATCAGCTTCCCGTACATCTCCTCGGGCGGCTCGTTGACGCCGACGTAGTTGCCGAGCGACTTCGACATCTTCTGCACGCCGTCGGTGCCCGGCAGGATCGGCATCGTCAGGATCGACTGCGGCTCGACGCCGTACGCCTTCTGTGTCTCGCGCGCGAGCAGCACGTTGAACTTCTGGTCGGTGGCGCCGAGCTCGATGTCAGAGCGGATCGCGACCGAGTCGTAGCCCTGGAGCAGCGGATAGAGGAGCTCGAGGATCGAGATCGGCTCGCCGGCCGAGTAGCGCTTCGAGAAGTCGTCGCGCTCGAGCAGCTGCGCCACCGTGGCCGTGCGCGCGAGCCGGAAGAGGTCCTCCATCGCCATGTCGAGCCACTCGCCGTTGCGGCGCACCTCCGTCCGCTCGCGGTCGAGCACCTTGAAGGCCTGCTCCTCATACGTGCGCGCGTTGGCGTCGATCTCGGCCGGGTCGGCCTGGGGCCGGATGCTCGAGCGGCCGCTCGGGTCCCCCACGCGCGCGGTGTAGTCGCCGACGATCAGCACGACCTGGTGGCCGAGGTCCTGGAACTCGCGCAGCTTCCGCAGGACGACGGTGTGGCCGAGGTGGATGTCCGGAGTCGTCGGGTCGACACCGAGCTTGACCCGCAGCGGCCGGCCCTTCGAGAGCTGCCGCTCGAGCTCTCCCTCGGGAAGCGCATCGACGGCGTTGCGGGTGAGGAAACGGGCCGCCTCGCCCGCCGAATCCGTCATGAGCCCAATGCTAGACTCACGCGCTCGGTTGGCGCCCGCGACGATGCCGTGCGGGCGGGCGCCCGGAAACCAGCCGCCACGTTCTTTTCGCACGGACGCGGGGAACCCTCCTACGGGGCCGTTTCACCATGCAGGAGCCGCCGACGCCCATCACAAGCCAAGCCGCTGCGCGCGGTCGTCGTTTCCAGCGTGGAAACGGCTCCGGCGCGGTCGAGGCACCGACGGGCGTATGGCAGGCCCAACCTGGCGTCGCGCCGCCAACCCCGCCCCGCCGCAAGCCGAAGCTGAAGAAGCTGCGGCTCGCCTTCATCCTGCTCGGCATCTCGCTGCTTGCGCTCGTTTCGACGATCTTCGGGATGCTGATGGCGGTCGCGAGCGATCTGCCGGCGCTCGAGAACCGCGCCGAGTACCGCGCCGCCCGCAACTCCGTCCTCTACTCGGACGGCCCCGGCTGCCAACGGCCCGGCCACGACGCCTGCCAGATAGCCACGCTGGCGGGCAACCAGAACCGCATCCTGCTCGAGGAGGGCGAGATCTCGCCCAACATCAAGAACGCCGTGATCGCGATCGAGGACCGGCGCTTCTACGAGCACAGCGGCGTCGACTACACCGGCATCGGCCGCGCGCTCGTCCAGGACGTGCTCAAGCGGAGCGCCGCGCAGGGTGGCTCCACGATCACGCAGCAGTTCGTCAAGAACGCGCTGGAGGCGCAGGGCAACCGCTCGGTGTTCCAGAAATTGCGCGAGTCGGCGCTCGCCTATCACCTCGAGCGCCAATGGCCGAAGGACAAGATCCTCACCCAGTACCTGAACACGGTGTACTTCGGGAACGGCGCCTACGGCATCGAGGCGGCGGTGCGCACCTACTTCGGCGACGGCGACGAGGCCGAGGAGCAGCAGGGCGCCCCGACCTCGGGCGTCCAGTACGCGCCGCCGCCGGTGACGGACGAGGAGGAAGACCCGAACGCCCGCTACGCGGCGGACGTGACGCCCGCGGAAGCGGCCATGCTCGCCGGGATGATCTCCTCGCCGAGCATGTACGACCCGCTCGAGAACCCGCGCAACGCGCTCGAGCGGCGCAACCTCGTGCTCCAGCGAATGTACGAGCAGAAAATGATCACGCGGGCGCAGTACGAGGACTCGACCCGCCAGTCGATTCCCGACGAGGACGAGGTCGATCCGCCCAACTCGGAGTCGAAGCAGCCCTACTTCACGAGCTGGATGACGCAGCAGCTCGTCGACCGCTACCGGCCCGGGCTCGTGTTCGGCGGCGGCTTGAAGATCAAGACGACGATCGACCCGGAGCTGCAGGCGGCGGCGGAACAGGCCGTGGCGGGCAGGCTCGCCGGGATCGGCCCCGACGCCTCGCTCGTCGCGATCGAGAACAAGACCGGCGAGGTCAAGGCGATGGTCGGCGGTTCGAACTTCGACGCGCGCCCGTTCAACCTCGCCACCAACGGGCACCGGCAGCCCGGCTCTTCCTTCAAGCCCTTCATCCTGCTGCGCGCGCTCGCGGACGGGATCGATCCCAACAGCACCTGGGCCTCGGCCCCGAAGGAGCTGCCGTTCATCGGCAAGAAGGGCCCTGAGCTCTTCAAGGTGTCCAACTACGAGGATTCCTACCTCGGCGCCGCCTCGCTGTGGTCGGCCACGGCCGCCTCGGACAACTCCGTGTTCGCCGAGCTCGGCATGAAGGTCAAGCCGAAGCGAGTGGCCCGGCTCGCGAATCGGATGGGCATCCGCACCGAGCTGTCGACCAACCCCGCCATGCTGCTCGGCGGCCTCGAGGAGGGTGTCACGCCGCTCGAGATGGCCTACGCCTACTCGACGATCGCCAACGAGGGCGTGCGCGTGTCCGGCACGCTGGCGCCGAACCAGACCGGGCCGGTGGCGTTCGAGGAGGTCGACTCGGACCGGCGCGGCATCGCGGCGGAGAACGAGGTCGTCCGCAAGCGCGTCTTCCCGGCCTCGGTCGGCGCGACCGCCAAGGAGATGCTGCACCTGGTGGTCACGAGCGGTACCGGCAAGTCGGCGCAGGTCGGCGACGAGTACCTCTGGGGCAAGACCGGCACAACCGAGAACTACGGCGACGCCTGGTTCGCGGGCGGCAACGAGGACATCTCCGTGGCGATCTGGGTGGGCTACGCCGACGGGCTGCAGCCGATGGAGTACGAGCACGCCGGCGGGCCGGTTGCGGGCGGCACCTTCCCCGCCGAGATCTTCCACGACTTCATGGGCATGTGGCTCGAGATGCGCGCCGGGCGCGATGCGGCCCGAGCGGCCCGGAAGGGCGACGACGAGGAGAGCGACGGCACCACGCTGCCGGCCGTGCCGGCGGCGCCGACGGAGGTCGTGCCCACCGAGCCGTCGGCACCCGCCGAGACCACGCCCGATACCCCGTCTCCCGATCAGGGCACGGGCGGCGAGGAGGCCCCCGCCGCCCCGGCACCGGAGGCTCCGCCGCCGGCCCCGGCGCCCACACCCGCTCCGCCGCCCGCGACGCCGCCGACCACCCCACCGCCGAGCAGCGGCGGCGGGACCGGCGGCGGCGCGGGAGCAGTGCCCGGCGCGAGCCCCTAGGCGGCGCGCGCCGCGCGCATCTCGGCCGGCCACGGTCGCGACACGTGGCGGCTGTCCGCGTCGCAGAAGCGCCACGGCAGGTCGACCGCCTTCGTGATCCCGATGCGCTCGCCGAGCACGATCCGCGGGGGTCGCGCCGCGGGGTCGCGCGCCAGCACCTCGATCGGCCCGTCGACCAGTGAGCTGCCGTTCAGATCGAGGCCGATGCCGAGCGCCTGGGTCAGCTTGCCCGGGCCCGAGCAGAGGTCCTCGGCTCGCTCGAGCCCGCGCCGCCCCCGCATCAGCTCGATGCCCTCAACGGGCTCGAGTGCCCTGATCAGCACGGCCGCCCCGACGCCCTCGGTCTCCGCCACGGCGTTCAGGAGCGAGTGCACCCCGTAGGAGAAGTAGACGTACGCGTGCCCGGGCGGGCCGAACAGCGTGCTCGTGCGGTTCGTGACCCCGGCGTATGCGTGGGAGGCGGCCTCGTCCATGTGGTAGCTCTCGGTCTCGACGATGCGCCCGGCCGCGCCCGCATGGCGCACCGTGCAGCCGACCAGGTCGCGGGCGACGTCGTGGACCGAGCGGGCATAGAACGCGCGCTCGAGCGTCACGGCTCCGCCTCGGCGAGCACGTGGCGCGCCTGCGCGAGCTGGTCGCGCACGCGAGCGAGCGCGGTGCCGCCGGTCGAGACCTTTGACTCGAGCCAGGCGCGCTGGTCGAGTAGCTCGTAGTAGCGCGAGTCGAGCTGAGGGGCGAGCTCCGCGAGCTCCTCCTCGGTCAGCTCGGAGAGCTGCTTGTCGCGCTCGACGGCCGCGCGCACGATCCCGCCGACGATGCCGTGCGCCTCGCGGAAGGGCACGCCCTCGCGGACCAGATGATCGGCGATGTCGGTGGCGGCGATGAACTCGTCTGACGCCGCCTCGGCCATGCGCTCGCGGTTGAAGCGGATCTCGCCGAGCATCTCGCTCGCCACGCGCAGCGACAGCTCGATCGTGTCGGTGGCGTCGAAGAGGCCCTCCTTGTCCTCCTGGAGGTCCTTGTTGTAGGTCAGCGGCAGGCCGTGCAGCACCCCGTGGAGGCTGACGAGCCGGCCGGCGACGCGCGGCGACTTCGCACGCAGCAGCTCGGCGGCGTCCGGGTTCTTCTTCTGCGGCATCAGGCTCGAGCCCGACGAGAAGGCCTCAGACACCTCGCAGAAGCCGAACTCCTGGCTCGACCAGAGCACGATCTCGCCGCCGAGCTGCGACAGATGGGTCGCACAGGTGGCCGCGGCCGACAGGTAGTCGAGCACGAAGTCGCGGTTCGAGACGGCGTCCAGCGAGTTCTCCGCGACGCCGCCGAAGCCAAGCTCCTGGGCGACGAACATGCGGCTCGTGTCGAAGTTGACGCCGGCCAGCGCGCCGGCGCCGAGCGGCAGGTCGTCGGTGGCCGTCATGCAGAAGTTGAAGCGCTGCAGGTCGCGCCGGAACTTCCAGAAGTACGCGAGCAGGTGATGAGACAGGTAGACCGGCTGCGCACGCTGCAGGTGCGTATAGCCGGGCAGCGGCCAGTCCAGGTGGTGTTCCGCGAGGCGTACGAGCGTCGCCATCAGATCGCGCAGCAGCCCGCGCGCCTCGAGGCTGTGGGCGCGCACGAACATGGCGACGTCGGTGGCCACCTGGTCGTTGCGCGAGCGGGCCGTGTGGAGCTTCGCGCCGGCCGGCCCGACCAGCTCGGTGAGGCGCCTCTCGATCGCCATGTGGATGTCCTCGTCCTGCTCCTGGACGACGAACTGGTCGGCCTCGATCTCCTTGCGGACCTCCTCCAGCCCGCGCTCGATGTCGGCGAGGTCGTCCTCACCGATGATGCCCGTGCGGGTGAGCATCCGGGCGTGTGCGAGCGACTGCTCGAGGTCGTAGGGCGCGAGCCGGTAGTCGAACGGGATCGACGTGTTCAGCGCCTGGAAGAGCGGATCCTGGGGATCGCGGAAGCGGCCCATGCGGGCCGGGAGTCTACGGACCGTAGGATTCGCGCCCGTGCGGGTCCAGGGTGCTGAGGTACGACAGCCGGAGGGGGGCGAGGCCCCCGCGGTCGCGCGGCTCCTGCACCTGAGCGCAGGCGACATGTACGACCGTTTCAGCGGCGGTCGAGACCGGGCTCTGCGCGTGCTCGAGCGCGCCTTCGACACGCCGGGAAACCTGGCGAGCGCCGAGTGCGTCTGGGTCGCGGACGTGGGCGGCGAGATCGGCGCGGCAATGGCCGCCTTCCCGGTCGACGAGGCGCACGAGCGCTCGCGCGCGTTCCTGCGGCTGACGCTGCGGAGCACGCCGGCCTGGCGCTGGCCCGGCACGCTGCGGCTGTACCGGGCCGGCGGCCGCGCGTCGCCGACCCCGCCCGCCGCCGCCCTCTACATCGACGCGCTCGCGACCGACGAGCACCTGCGCCGCCGCGGCGCCGCTCGCGCATTGCTCGCCGAGGCCGAGCGCCAGGCGCGCGCACGCCGGCTGCCGTGCGTGGCTCTCGATACGACGATGCCGAACAAGGTCGCGCGTGCGCTCTACGCGCGCGAGGGCTTCGACGAAGTCGCGTACCGGCCGCCGGGGCGTGGCCTCCCCGGATTCGTGGCGTTGGTCAAGCCGCTCGATTAGCGGTTCTGGTCCTGGTCTCAGCGACCGATGGCGGCCCGCAGAGCGCTCACGACGCGCTCGACCTCACCCTCGGTGAGCTCCGGGTGGAACGGCAGCGCAAGCGAGCGGCGCGCGACGTCCTCGCAGACCGGGAACTCGCCCTCGCGGTGGCCGAAGCGCTCGCGGTAGAAGGTCATCAGGTGGATCGCCGGTAGGTATGGCTTGGAGTCGACGCCGCGCTCGCGGAGAGCGCGAATCGTGTCGTCGCGATCGACGCCGGCCGGCAGCTGGACGACGTAGACGAACCAGCCGCGCCGCTCACGGCCCTCGTCGGGACAGGGGAGCGTGAGACCGTCGATGTCCGCGAGCGCCTCGCCGTAGAGCGCCGCCACGCGGGCGCGGCCGGCGAGCATCTGCTCGAGCCGCTCGAGCTGGGCGATCCCCAGCGCGCACGAGAGCTCGTCGAGGCGGTAGTTGAAGCCGAGCCGGTCGTGGTCGAGCCAGCCCATGTCGGGCGCGCGCCCCTGGTTGCGCTCGGAGTCGATCCGCTCCTTGGCCGCGGCATCGGGGCAGATGACCATGCCTCCCTCGGCCGTGGTGAGCTGCTTGTTGGCATAGAAGGCGAACACCGCGAGGTTGCCCCGGGCGCCCGCGGGACGGCCGTCGGCGTGGACCCCTCCCAGCGCTTCGCAGGTGTCTTCGACGAGCCAGAGCGCACGGTCGGCGGCGAGCTCCTCGAAGCCGGCCATGTCGGCCGGGTAGCCGAAGATGTGAACCGGCAACAGGCCGGTGGTGCGGTCGGTGACCGCGCCGGCGGCGGCCTCGGGCGTGATGTTGAGGGTGCGCGGGTCGATGTCGCAGAAGACCGGTCGCGCCCCCTCGTAGAGCAGGCAGTTGGCCGATGCGACGAACGAGAAGGGCGTCGTCACCACCTCGTCGCCCGGCTCGACTCCCGCCGCCCTGATCGCGAGGTGGAGACCGGCGGTGCCGCTCGAGACGGCGGAAGCGTGCTCGACGCCGAGCCGCCGGGCGAATGCCTGCTCGAACTCGCCCAGCCGCGGGCCCAGCGCCAGCCGGCCGGAGCGGAGCGTCTCGAGCACCAGCTGCTCCTCGCGCTCGCCGACCACCGGCCGGGCGAGCGGGATCACGTGACCGCGGCCCGCGCCCGTGCGCCCTGCGTGCGGCCGGGCAGGATGCCGGCCTCGAGCGAGTCGACGAGCGCTTCCCAGCTCGCCTCGATGATGTTCTCGGAGACGCCGATCGAGCCCCAGGTGTCCTGGCCGTCGCTCGCGTCGAGCAGCACGCGCGTGACCGCGGCCGTGCCCTTGCGCTCGTCGAGGATGCGCACCTTGAAGTTGACGAGCTCGATGTCGCGCAGGTGCGGGTGGCGCTCACCGATGGCCGCCCGCAGCGCGCGGTCGAGCGCGTGCACCGGCCCGTTGCCCTCGGCCGTGCGCACGTAGCGCTCGCCGTCGACCCAGATCTTGATCGTGGCCTCGGTCTCGACGCGGCCGTCCTCGCGCTTCTCGACGATCGCGCGCCACGACTCGAGCCGGAACAGCGGCTCGTACTCGCCGGTCTCCTTACGGATCAGCAGGTCGAAGGAGCCGTCGGCGGCCTCGAACTGGTAGCCCTGGTGCTCGAGCTCCTTGACGCGCTCGACCACGCGGGCGGCGGTCTCCCCGTCGACGTCGGCGCGCGCCTGCACGGTTCCCTTGCCGGACAGCTCGGACACGAGGACGCGCCGGTCGGCGCCGACGTCCGCCGGCTCGATGTGCTCGAAGGTGCGCGCGTCGCGGTTGATGCCCGCCACGTGCATGCCGCCCTTGTGCGCGAAGGCGTTGGCACCCACGTACGGCTGGTTCGGGTTCGGCGTGACGTTGCAGAGCTCGTCCATCAGATGGGCGATCTCCGTCAGCCGCTGGAGCCGTTCGCGCCCGATCGACTCGTAGCCCATCTTGAGGTCGAGCGCCGGCAGGATCGAGATCAGGTTGGCGTTGCCGCAACGCTCGCCGAAGCCGTTCATCGTCCCCTGCACGAGCCGCGCGCCCGCGTCGATCGCGACGAGCGAGTTGGCGACGCCGCAGCCGGCGTCGTCGTGCGTGTGGATCCCGACCTGCACGGTCTCGCCGAGCTCAGCGACGACCCGCGCGGTCGCCTCGGCAACCTGCGACGGGAGCGACGAGCCGTTCGTGTCGCACAGCGTCACGTTCTCCGCACCCGCCTCGGCGGCCGCGCGCAGGCAGCGGAGCGCGTATGCGGAGTCGTCGCGCCAGGCGTCGAAGAAGTGCTCGGCGTCGTAGATCACGCGCTTGCCCTGCGCCACGAGCCAGCCGACCGAGTCGGCGATCATGCGCAGGTTCTCCTCGGGCTCGACCTGAGTGACCTTTTCGAGGTGGAGCGACCAGGTCTTGCCGACGAGCGTGCATACCGGCGCGAACGAGTCCGCCAGCAGCCGCAGCGCCGGGTCGTCCTCGGCCTTCGAGTTGCGCCGGCGGGTCATGCCGAAGGCCGCGATCTCGCTGGTTGCGAAGGTCTCCCCCGCGAGCAGCCGGAAGAGCGCCTCCTCCTTGGGGTTCGAGGACGGGAAGCCGGCCTCGATCAGGTGGACGCCCAGGTCGTCGAGCGCATGCGCGACGCGCACCTTCTCGTCCGCCGAGAGCGACATCCCCTCCCCCTGCATGCCGTCACGCAGGGTCGTGTCATAAACGGAGACCAGCCGGGGGCTCGCGCCCCCGGACCCCCGTGGCATCTGGCCGGCCGCGGAGCTCACGTGCGCGATGGCACCCGGACCAGGTCGAGCCAGTCCGCGTAGCGCGGATCGCGGCCGCAGAGCGCGTCCTCGAACACGCCCTGGATCTCACGCGTGACCGGGCCAGGCGCGCCGGTGCCGATCCTGATGTCGTCGATCTCGACGAGCGGAGTCAGCTCGGCTGCGGTACCGGTCATGAAGACCTCGTCGGCGAGCGCGAGCTCGGCGCGGGCGAGGTCGCGCTCGATCAGCTCGTAGCCGAGGTCGCGCGCGATCTGAATGCACGACTTGCGGTTGATGCCGTCGAGGATCGCGGCCGCCTGCGGCGGCGTCGTGATCGCTCCGTCCTTGATTACGAACAGGTTCTCGCCGGAGCCCTCGCAGACGTTGCCCTTGTCGTCGAGCAGGATCGCCTCGTCGTAGCCCGCTTTCAGCGACTCGATCTTCGCGAGCACCGAGTTCAGGTACTGGCCCGACGCCTTGGCGTGCGGGATCAGCGAGTCGGAGGAGATGCGCCGGTAGGACGACACGCGGCCGCGCACGCCCTCGCGCTTGCCCTTCTCGCCGAGGTAGGGAGCCCACTCCCAGACGGCGATCATCGCCTCGACCGGGTTCTCGAGCGGGTTGAGGCCCATCGGCCCGTAGCCGCGGTAGACGAGCGGGCGGATGTAGCAGCTCTTGAAGCCGTTGCGGCCGATCAGCTCGTGGGTGACCTCGCGGAGCTGCTCCTTCGAGAAGGGCAGGTCCATGTAGTAGAGCTTGGCCGAGTCCTCGAGCCGGTCGAGATGATCCTGATGGCGGAAGACTGCCGGCCCCTGCGGAGTCTCGTAGGCGCGCACGCCCTCGAAGACCGCCGTCCCGTAGTGCATGCAGTGCGTGAGTACGTGTACCTTCGCGTCCTCCCAGGCGACGAACTCTCCGTTCAGCCAGATGAGGTCAGCGGTGTTCACGTACTGCTCCTAGAGGTTTTCGAGCACCGCCCTGGTGGCGGCCTCTGTGGTGGCCTCGCCGCCCAGGTCCGGAGTCCGGAGGCCATCGCCGAGCGCGCGATCGACAGCCGATTCTAGGGCAGCCGCCTCGTCTTCCATAGCCAGTCCGTGGCGCAGCATGAGCGCGACCGAGCCGAACATGGCGAGCGGGTTCGCGGTCCCGGTGCCGGCGATATCGGGCGCCGAGCCGTGCACCGGCTCGAACAGGCCGGGGCCCGAGCCGTCGCCGAGCGAGGCGCTCGGCAGCATCCCGAGCGACCCGGTGAGCATCGCGGCCTCGTCCGAGAGGATGTCGCCGAAGAGGTTCTCGGTCAGGACGACGTCGAAGTCGGCGGGCCACGACACGAGCTGCATCGCGGCGTTGTCGACCAGCATGTGGTCGAGCGGGATCTCCTCCCCCTCTGCCACCCGTTCGACGACCTTGCGCCACAGCCGCGAGGTCTCGAGCACGTTCGCCTTGTCGACGCTCGTGACCTTGGTGCGGGCGAGCCGGAACGCCACGCGTGTGATGCGCTCGATCTCGCCCTCGCTGTAGGTGCAGGTGTCGTAGGCGGTGTCGCCGTCGAGGCCGCTGTCGCCGAAGTAGATGCCGCCCGTCAGCTCGCGCACGACGAGCAGGTCGGTGCCCTCGATGCGCTCGCGCTTGAGTGGGCTTGCGTCGAGCAGCGCCGGGCTCGGCCGCACGGGCCGGAGGTTCGCGAACAGCCCGAGCCCCTTGCGCAGACCGAGCAGGCCCTGCTCGGGCCGGGGCGCGGCGGGGTCGGTCGTGTCCCACTTCGGTCCGCCCACCGCCGCGAGCAGCACGGCATCGGCTCCCCGGCACACCTCGAGCACCTCGTCGGTGAGCGCGGTCCCGTGGACGTCGATCGACGCGCCGCCCAGGAGCTGCTCGTCGTACTCGAACTCGGCGAGCGTGTTCAGGACCTCGACCGCGGCGGCCGTGATCTCGGGGCCGATGCCGTCGCCCGGCAGCAGCACGATCGTCGGCGTCACGACGACAGCTCCTTGCGCCGCATCGACCACATCTGGGCGGAGCGCTCGAGCTCGAGCGACGCGCCCCACGGCAGCGCCGGCGGGCCGAGCACGGTGCGCAGCGACACCGCGGTGCGGCGCGCGAGCTCGGGGTCGGCTGCGGCGCGGGTGGCGAGCTCGTGAGCCGTCGGCTCGACATCGTTGTCCTCGACGGCTGCCCAGGCGAGGCCGAGCTCGGCGGCGCGCGCACCGTCGATGCGCTCGCCGAAGAGCGCGAGGGCCGCGGCGGCCTCGCGCGCGCCGCTGCGGCCGAGCAGGGCGCCGTGGCCGCCGCCCGGATGCAGGCCGATCGGCAGGAAGCCGGAGACGATGCGGGCGTCGCCGGCGACGATGCGCAGGTCGGTCGCCAGCATCAGGTTGAGGCCCGCCCCCACCGCGCCGCCACGCACGGCCGCGATCGTCGGCGGCTCGAGCTCGCCGACGCGCGCGAACGAGCGGTAGACCGCCCCGATCGCCGAATACGTCTCGGGCGCGGCGGGATCGCGTCCGGCCTCGGCGAGCGTGGCGCGATCGCCGCCCGCGCAGAAGAAGCCGCCGGCGCCGCGCACCACCACGGCGCCGACCGAGGTGTCGGCGTCGAGGTCGTCGCAGGCGGCGACCAGCTCGTCCGCCATCGCCACAGTGAGCGCATTGCGCCGCTCAGGCGCGTCGAGCGTGATGGTCGCGACCCCGTCATCACTGCGCTCGACCGCGATCTCGCTCATGCCGGCCTCCTCGCGTTCATGTTGAGGCGAACGTAGTCGAGCGTGCTCTGCGCGCGCCGGCAGACCTCGTCCACATAGCGCTCGCGCAGCTCCTCGGGCAGCTGCTCGAGGAACGGGCCGAGGCAGACCGTCGTGAAATACGCTCGCGGATCGTCCGGGGTGACCGGCCAGGGCTCAAGCCAGGTCTCGACCTCCTCGAAGCCGGCCCGGTCGAGCCGCTCCACCGTCTCCTCGGCCCCGGCGAAGTTCCACGGCCCCGCCCAGTCGCCGAGGTGGGCCGCGAACGGCTCTTCCCCGGCGATCTCGCGCGCGACGCTCTGGAACTCCTCGACGTTGCCCTCGCCGCCGCACTGCGCCACCAGCCGGCCGTTGGGCCGAAGCGCCGCGAACAGGCGCTCGAAGAGCAGCGCGTGGTCAGGGATCCAGTGGAAGACGGCGTTCGAGAAGACGGCGTCCGCCTGCTCGTCGAGCACGAGCGCAGTGAGGTCCGACTGCAGCACCAGCGCGCGGCCGCCGAGCCGCTCGCGGGCGTGCGCGACCATCGACTCGGCCTGGTCGACCGCGATCACGTGACCCTCCGGCAGGCGCTCGAGCAGCAGCTCGGTCACGCGGCCGGTGCCGCAACCGGCGTCGAGCACGGTCTCGTTGCCGTCGAGCGGCAGCCGCTCGAGCACGCGGGCCGCCATCGCGACCAGCGGATCGGAGACCCGGTCGTAGCTCGCCGCGTCCCAGTCACGGCTCACGCGCGCGCCAGGCTCGTGGTCACGGGGCCGCTGCGCTCGCGCTCGGCCTCGTAGCGGTCGATCTCGTGCTCCACCTGGAGCGTGACGCCGATGTCGTCGAGGCCCTCGAGTAGACGCCGCGCGATCTCGGGGTCGATCTCGAACGGGACCTGGCGCCCGGCGAACGAGATCTCCTGCTCCTCGAGGTCGATGCGCGCGTGGCCGGCGGCCATCAGCTCCTTGACGTCGGCCTCGGCGAGCGCGACGGGCAGCAGCCCGATCTTCGTGCAGTTGGAATAGAAGATGTCGGCGAAGCTGGGCGCCACGATCGCGCGGAAGCCGTAGTCCTCGAGCGCCCAGGGGGCGTGCTCGCGCGACGAACCGCAGCCGAAGTTACGGCCCGTGGCCAGGATCGGGTTGCTCGGCAGGTCCCAGTTCGGGTCCTTCGACCAGTCGTGGAATAGGAACTCGCCGAAGCCCGTGCGTTCGACCCGCTTCAGGAACTGCTTCGGGATGATCTGGTCGGTGTCGACGTCGTTGCGGTCGAGCACCGTCACGGCGCCCTCGATGAGGCCGATCGGTTCCATCAGCTCCACTCCCGGATGTCGACGAAGTGCCCCTCGATCGCGGCCGCGGCCGCCATCTTCGGGCTGACGAGATGCGAGCGTGCGCCGCGGCCCTGGCGCCCCTCGAAGTTGCGGTTCGAGGTCGACGCGACGCGCTCGCCCGGCGCCGCGATGTCCGGATTCATGCCGAGGCACATCGAGCAGCCCGCCGAGCGCCAGTCGAAGCCGGCGGCGCGGAATACGTCGTCGAGTCCCTCGGCCTCGGCCTGCTCCTTCACCTGCGCCGAGCCGGGCACGACCATCGCGTCGACGCTCGACGCCACGCGGCGGCCCTTGACGACCTCGGCCGCCTCGCGCAGGTCGCCGATCCGCGAGTTGGTGCAGGAGCCGATGAAGACACGGTCGAGCTCGATCTCCCGCATCGGCGTGCCGGCCTCGAGGGCCATGTAGTCGAGCGCGCGCTCCTCGCCCTCGTCGCTCGGCTCGGGTACCGCTCCGGTCACGTCCACGACCATCCCCGGCGTGGTGCCCCAGGTGACCTGAGGTGAGAGCGCGGAGGCGTCGATCACGACCTCGCTGTCGAAGTCGGCGCCGTCCTCGGTGCGGAGCTCGCGCCACTCGTCGAGCGGCAGCGGGTCCGGGGCCGCCTCGCGCCCCTCCACCCACTCGAAGGTGGTGTCGTCGGGCGCGATCATCCCGGCGCGGCCGCCTCCCTCGATCGTCATGTTGCAGACGGTCATGCGGCCCTCCATCGAGAGCCCCTCGATCGCGGGACCCGCGTACTCGATCACGTGGCCGACGCCGCCGGACACGCCGATGCGTCCGATCGTGCCCAGGATCAGGTCCTTGGCGCTGACGCCGAAGCCGAGCTCGCCCTCGTAGAGGATCCGCATCGACTTCGGCTTGCGCTGCGCCAGCGTCTGCGTGGCAAGCACGTGCTCGACCTCGCTCGTGCCGATGCCGAAGGCGAGCGCGCCGAAGGCGCCGTGCGTCGAGGTGTGCGAGTCGCCGCAGACGATCGTCATGCCCGGCTGCGTCACGCCGAGCTCCGGCCCGATCACGTGGACGATGCCCTGCCGCGCGGAGCCGATCGAGTAGATCGGCAGGCCGAACTCCTCGGCGTTGCGCTCGAGCGTCTCGACCTGGACGCGCGAGAGCTGGTCGCGGATCTGGGCCGCGCGCGTCGACCCGTCGGTCGGCACGTTGTGGTCCGCCGTGGCGAGCGTCCGGTCCGGCCGGCGCACCGGGCGGCCGGCAAGCCGGAGCGACTCGAACGCCTGTGGCGAGGTGACCTCGTGCACGAGGTGGAGGTCGATGTAGAGGACGCCCTGCGCGACCTCGTGGGCCTCCCAGATCTTGTCGAACAGACTCTTTGGCACGGGCTAGCTCCTCCTGAGGCCCGCGGCGACGACGGCGTAGAAGCGCGCCTCACCCCGGCCGGGGTTCTCGAAGTGGTGAGGGATGTCGGCGTCGAAGGTCACCGCGTCGCCTTCCTCGAGCTCGTGGACGGTGCCACCGCAGACGAAGCGCAGCGGCCCGTTCTCGACGACGGCCGTCTCGCGGCTGCCCGCCTCGTGCATCGGCGGGTCGCCGGGACCCGCCGTGCTGGCGCCGGGCGCCAGCTCGTGCAGCGACACCTCGGCGCGCAGGCCGGGCAGCGGCGGCGTCAGCACCTCATAGCTGTGCTTGTCGCCGCCGCCATGGCGCCGCTGGGCGGCGCGCACGACGGCCACGCCGTCGCCCTCGTCCAGGCGCAGCAGCTGCGAAAGGCTGAGCTCGAGCCCGTCGGCGATGCGCTCGGCGACCGCTAGCGTCGGACTCGTCTCGCCGCGCTCGACCTGGGACAGCATCGGCGCGGACACGCCGGAGCGCTCGGCCAGGTCACGCAGCGAGAAGTCCATCGCGTCGCGGAGTGCCCGGACCCGGGTACCGAAGCGATGACCATTGACCGACATGCGCTGTACGTTATCACGGACGTTTGTATGCCTGCTCGTGGCTGGGGCTGCAGCCCTGGCCGGCTGCGGTGACGACGACTCGGCCGCGCCCGCTGAGCGCACTGAGGCGTTCAAGCCGACCGAGCTGAAGGACGCGGGCGAGTCAGGCACGCTCCGGCAGAGCGCCTGCGGGCTGCTGCGCCCGCGCGAGGTCGCGCGCATGGCCGGGCGTCCCGGCCTGCGGCTCCGGCCGGCGCGGAACGACTCGAACGACCTGTCGATCTGCGACTGGCGCGGCGGCGGCCTGCGTGTCCAGCTCGTGATCGATGCCGCGCCGAGCGCCCAGCTGCGCTTCTACAACCAGCTCGCGGAGCAGCTCCAATTCCACAACCCCGATCCCGAGTACCGGCCGCGCCAGATACGCGGCGTTGGCGATGACGGCACCTACGGCGGAGCAGGGGCATGGTGGACCCGGGCGACCAAGCAGCTCGTCGCCTACAGGGCCAAGCGCATCCTGAAGATCCGCGTGGTGGATGAGGACTTCGCCGACCGCGCGCGGCGCCGGACGGCGGTGCGTGTGGGCCGGGCGAGCTTCGCGCGTCTCAGCGCGCCTGCATCGTCGGCCGAACCACGATCTCGTTGATGCAGACGTGGCGCGGCCGGCTGACCGCGTTGACGATCGCGTCGGCGATGTCGGCCGGCGACAACACGTCACCGATCTTCTCGCGCGAGCGTGCCAGCGCTTGCTGCACGAGCGGGTTGCGGTTGTGGCCCTGGAGCTCCGTCGCGACGAAGCCGGGGGCGACGGTCGTCACGCGGATGCCCACGTGGAGCGCCTCCTGGCGGAGCGCCTCCGAGAAGGCATGAACTCCGAACTTCGTCATGTTGTAAACGGCCCCGCCCGCATCCGCGCGGCGTCCGGCGACGGAGGACACGTTGACTATGTCCCCTCCCCCGCTCTGCTCGATCAGCGGCAGCGCCGCGTGCGTGCAGTAGAGAAGCCCGAGCAGGTTGACGGAGATCATCCGGCGCCATTCCTCGGTATCCGCCCCGGCGACCGGCCCGAGCAGCATCACGCCGGCGTTGTTGACGAGGATGTGCAGCCCGCCGAGCTCGTCGTGGGCGCGCTGGATGAAGTCGCGCGCCTGCTGCTCGTCCGTGACGTCCGCCTCCCCCACGAACGTCGGGCCCTCGATCTGCTCGGCGATGGCAGCAAGCCGATCCTCACGCCGTGCCGCCAACGCAACCGCCGCGCCGGCCTCGGCGAGCGCGAGCGCCGTCGCCTCGCCGATCCCCGACGATGCGCCCGTGACCGCTGCAACACGGCCTTGCAGGGGACCCGCCATCGCGGAGGCGATCCTATCGCGGGCGGCCGGGCTTGGATTATTCGTCCACGCTTCTGGTACACAGGCCTCTGTCACCGTGACCCGAGCGCACCGCAACATCAACATCGCCGCCGTCGTACTTCCGTTCGTCGCATTTCTCGCGACGATCCCGCTGCTCTGGAACGAGTGGATCGGCCCGCTCGACCTCGTGCTCCTGGCGCTCATGTACTTCGCGTCGGCGGCCGGCATCACCGTTGGCTTTCACCGCCTCCTGACCCATCGCGCCTTCCAGACCTTCAAGCCGGTCGAGTACCTCTTCGCAATCTGCGGCTCGATGGCGGTCGAGGGACCCGTGATCGGCTGGGTCGCAGACCACCGCCGGCACCACGCGCACTCCGACGAGGCGGGCGATCCGCACAGCCCGCATATCGGCAAGGACGGCGAGGAGGCCGGTGCGCTGGCGGGCCTGTGGCACGCCCACGTCGGCTGGCTGTTCGACCACCCTACGGCCGTCGAAGCGCAGAAGTACGCACCCGACCTGCTCGAGGACCGCGGAATGCGCACCATCAGCAGGCTGTTCCCGCTCTGGGTCACGCTCGGCCTGCTGATCCCGTTCGCGATCGCCTGGGCCCTGACCGGCGAGCTGGCCGCCGGGCTCGGGGCCTTCTTCTGGGCGGGCCTGGTGCGCGTCTTCCTGGTGCACCACGTGACCTTCTCGATCAACTCGATCTGCCACTTCTTCGGCAGGCGGCGCTTTGCGACCGACGACGAGTCGACCAACGTGTTCTGGCTCGCCATCCCCACGCTCGGCGAGTCCTGGCATCACAACCACCACGCCTTCCCGCGTTCGGCCACGCACGGCCTGCGCTGGTGGGAGGTCGACATCGGCGGCCTGATCGTGCGCTCGATGAGGCGGCTTGGGCTCGCCTGGAACGTCGTGCGCATCACGCCCGAGCGCCAGCGCCAACGGCTCGCCGAGGCCGCGGCGAACGCCGTGCGCGAGGCGTCCGGCTCGGCCGGACGCGGAGCGTTCCCCTAGAGCGCAGCGCGAAGCAGCCCCAGCAGCTCTCCCTCTGAGGGCGGCTCGGGCGTGTTCCCGTAGAGAGGGTGGTGCACCGCCGCGTCCGCGATCGGCGGCAGCTGCTCCTCGCTGACGCCGAGCTCCGACAGGCGGGTGCGTCCCGAGCGCGCCGCCAGCGCCGCCACGAGGCCCGCCGCAGCGCGGGGGTCGGGCTCGGGCGCGCCGAGCGCGCGAGCGAAGGCCCCGAGCTGCGCGGGCGCCCGGTCCGCCATGAGTCCGGCGAAGTGCGGGAGCATCACCGCATTCGTCTCGGCGTGCGGCGTGCCCGCGCCGCGCACAAGCATCTGGCAGGTGGCGTGGTGGATCGCGATGCCGGTGCTCGCGGACGCGAAGCCGGCGAGCAGCGCGCCCAGGGCGACCTCGTCGCGCCCGACCGGGTCGGCCCCGAGGCCGGTGCCGATGAGCTCGGAGCCGCGCAGCGCGGCCAGCTCGGCGACGGGGTTGGCGCGCGGCGTGTAGAGCGCCTCCATCGCGTGGGCGAGCGCGTTCATTGCGCTGGCGGCGAGCGCCTCGGGCGGCTGGGATGCCATCAGATCGGGGTCCGCGATCACGAGCGCGGGCCGCACGAGGCGCGCCCCGGGCACGTCCTTGGGCGTGCGATGGAAGGGCGTCAGCTCGGCGCCCGAGAGCGTGGTCGGAATCGCCGCGCACACGCCGCCGCGCGCGCCGGCGATCGCCTTGGCGGTGTCGATGACACGCCCGCCGCCGAGCGCCACGATTGGCCGGTCGGCGGCCGCCGGCAGCAGCTCGGCCGAGATCTCGTCGACCCGTCCATGCGGGACGAGCAGCACCTCGAGCGCCGCGTCGGCTGCGTCGGGCAGAGTGGCGAGCGCCCGCTCGGTCGTGAGCAGCACGTGGCCGTCGAAGCCGCGCTCCTCGAGCAGCGCGCCCGCTTCGCCGCGCACGCCAGCGCCGAAGCGGATCAGCCGCTCGCCGTCGACGAAGGTGAACGGAGCCGCCGTCAGGGGGTCGGGGCCTTCTTCGCCTCTCGCTCGAGCAGGCGCTCGGCCTCGGACACGGCGTTGTCGAGCGCGTTCGAGATAGCGCGCAGGTACGCCTTGCCGGACGCCTCGAGGATGTCGGTCGAGACGCCCACGCCGGACGACAGCCGTCCGCCGAGCTCGAGCAGGACGTTCACCTCGCCCAGCGCGTCGCGGCCGCCGGTGACGGCCGACACGTGGTACTCGCGTAAGCGCGCCTCGTGGTTCGTGGCCGCGTTGAGCGCGCTGAAGAAGGCGTCGATCGGCCCGTCTCCGGTGAAGCTTCCCGACTCGACCTCGCCGTCCGGCATGCGGACCCGCACCCGCGCGAGCGGCGAGCGGGTGTTCGACGCCTCGATGTCGAACGACTCCAGCTCGAACGCCGCCGGCGCCTGCTTCATCTCGTCGGAGACGATCGCCTCGAGGTCGAGCGCCGTGACCTTCTTCTTCTTGTCCGCCAGCTCCTTGAAGCGCTTGAATGCGGTGTTGAGCGCGGCGCCCTCGACCTTGAAGCCGAGCTCCTCGAGCGCGTTGCGCAGCGCATGCCGGCCCGAATGCTTGCCGAGCACGAGCGAGTTCGTCTCGAGCCCGATCGTGGTGGCGTCCATGATCTCGTAGGTCGTGCGCTCCTTCAGCACGCCGTCCTGGTGGATGCCCGACTCGTGCGCAAACGCGTTGCGCCCGACGATCGCCTTGTTGGGCTGGACCTGGTAGCCGGTGATGCGCGACACCATCCGGCTCGACCGCGAGATCTCCTGGGTATCGACGCCGGTCCACAGCCCGTGCGCCGCCTCGCGCACGCGCAGCAGCATCACGATCTCCTCGAGCGACGCGTTGCCGGCGCGCTCGCCGATGCCGTTGACGGCGCACTCGACCTGGCGGCAGCCGTTCAGCAGCCCGGCGAACGAGTTGGCGACGGCGAGCCCCAGGTCGTCGTGGCAATGGACCGAGGTCGTGACGTCAGCGAGGCCGGGCACGAGCCGGTAGAGCGTGCGCCACATCTCCGCGTGCTCGTCGGGCGTCGAGTAGCCGACCGTGTCCGGCACGTTGATCGTCGTGGCGCCCTCTTCCAGCGCGATCTGCAGCACCTCGGCGGTGAACTCGAGATCGGAGCGGGTCGCGTCCATCGGCGAGAACTCGACGTCCTCGCAGTAGCCACGCGCCTGGGCGACCGCGGCGCGGGCCTGGCCCTTCACGTCCTCGCGGGTCGTCTGCAGCTGGTGCTCGATGTGGATGTCGCTCGTCGAGATGAAGGTGTGGACGCGCGGGCGCTCCGAGTCCTTGACCGCGTTCCAGGCGGCGTCGACGTCCTGCGCGTTCGCGCGCGCGAGCCCGGCGATCACGGGGCCGTGCACCTCGCGGGCGATCGCCTGGACCGCCTCGAAGTCGCCGGGCGAGGAGATCGGGAAGCCGGCCTCGATGATGTCGACGCCGAGGCGGGCGAGCTGGTGCGCGATCTCGAGCTTCTCCTGCTTGTTCAGCGAGATCCCCGGCGACTGCTCTCCGTCGCGCAGGGTCGTGTCGAAGATCCTTACTCGGTCCTTCTCGTCGCGGTCCATGTCGCTTCCCGTTCCTTCCCTGTCGGCCCTACCGGATTCTCCTTGAGCTCGCGCCTACTGCGGGCGCCACGCGTTATTCCCCCCGAAGGGGGAGAAGAAGGAGAAGTCGGGCGTCGGCCAGAAGCGGCATCCGCTGCGCAGGGTACTACAGCGTCAGCACGACCTTGCCGATGTTCTTGCGCTCGTGTATGTAGCGGTGCGCCTCGGGGCCGTCGTCGAGCCGGAACTCCTTCGCCACCACCGGGCGGAGGCGACCATCGTCGAGCCACTGCCGGAGGGGCTCGATGAAGACCTGCAGTCCGCCGGCGTCCCAGAGTGTGAGCATGTTGAGGCCGATCACCGACTTCGACTCGCGCATCAGCTTGATCGGGTTGAAGCGCGGCATCTGGGCGAGGATCCGTACTGCCCGCAGCGGGCTGCGGCGCTCGCCCGCCTGCATCTCGGACGCTCCGAAGCAGACGAGCCGCCCGCCGGGACGCAGGAGCGCGAAGCTCTGCTTGAAGCTACGGCCGCCGATCGCGTCGAAGACCAGGTCGAACGGGTGCTCCTCGCCGGCGATCCGGCGCACCTCGTCGACGACGTCGTGGGTGCGATAGTCGACGGGCTGGTCCACACCGAATCCGCGGATCGCCTCGTGCTTGGTTGGCGACGCGGTGCCCCAGACCTCCGCGCCGGCGAGCTTCGCGATCTGCGTGGCTGCGATGCCGACGCCACCGCCGGCGGCCTGGATCAGGACGCGCTCGCCCGCCCGCAGCCCGCCGTAGCGGATCAGACCCGCGTAGGCCGTTGCGTACGCAACCGGTAGCGCGGCTGCCTCGGAGTAGGTCCAGCCGTCGGGGATCGGGATGAGCGCGTCGCTGCTCGCGACCGCGAGCTGGGCGTAGCCGCCGAAGCGCGAGCCGCCCATGACCCGCTGACCGATCTCGAAGCCCTCGACTCCGTCGCCCACGGCGTCGACGTCGCCGGCGATCTCGTAGCCGACGACGCAGGGCGGCTTCGGGGCGTCCGGGTAGAGCCCGACGCGCGCGAGCAGGTCGGCGAAGTTGACGCCCGCGGCCCGCACGCGCACGCGCACCTCGCCCGTGCCGGGCTCGGGATCGGGCCGCTCCTGCACCCGCATGACGTCGGGCGGACCGTGCTCCGTGATGACGAGCGCTCGCACACACGCATCATTCCAACGCGCGCGCGCTCTGCGTCGTCACGGCCTGCTGCTCGGCGAGCCGCTCCTCGCTGCACGGCGCCGCGCCGGCCTGCCCGTCCGCCGGCGCAGCGCCCTCCGGACCGGACGGCGAGGGGCTGGGGGTCCCCAGTGTGCCGCCGGCCGGGGCAGCGAGTCCGTTCGCAACCTCGTCGCCGGCGTGTCGCCGGAAACGGCCCTCGCGGGCGCCGCCGTTCCGCCCGTGACGAGCAGCGCGGTGACGGCAGGAGGGTCGCCGGCACGCGCGCAGCGAGGCCGCGGGCGGGACGCTGCGAGGGCTTGTGAGGACGCGATCGGATGCCGCGATCCTCGTCTCGCCGCCCCCCGGCGGCAACCGGAACACCCTGGTAATCAGGCCTTACGCGCCCGTCCCGTTGCGGATTGACGCAAGGTCCGCGCTCAGGTGCTTCCGCTGCGGCTGCGGTTGGGCCGCTTGTAGCCGGCGGCGGCCTGGACGCTCGACGGCCGCCACTTGGCGCCGCCGCGCATGGTCGGAACGCTCTCCTCGTTGAGCGTGTCGGCGATCGCCTGCAGGGTCATGCCGCTCGCTCGCATGTCGACGATGCGCTGCTTGAGTGACGGACGGTCCGCGACGGCGGGGCGCCCCGAGGATCGCCGCCCGCTGCGCGCCGCCTCGAGACCCTTGCGCGTGCGCTCCTCGATCTTCTTCTCGTCGAGATCTCCGACGGTGACCAGCGCCTCTGCGGCCACGCGGCCATCGGCGGTGCCGGTGTCGAGGCCGATGTCGATGACGATCAGGCGCGCCTGGCGCTCGTCCAGCATCCGCAGCAGGGCGCCCAGGTTGGCGGCCGAGCGCGTCAGGCGGTCGAGCTTCGACACCACGAGCGTCTCGTACTCCTTGGCGGCGAACCGTTCGAGCGCGTAGGTGAGACCCGGCCTGCGCAGGTCTGGGCCCGTCTGCGTCTCGAGGTCGCGCACGAGCTTGCCGAGCACGAGGCCGTGCTCCTGGCAGGCCGCCTGGATCAGCTTCGCCTCCTCCCGCAGGCGCTCACGCTCGGCGTCGCCCGAGGCCGACACGATCGTGTAGCCGAGCGCCGGCCGGCGCTGGGCGGCTCCGTTCGCCGCGGGGACGGGAGCGAGCAGCCTGCGCGGCCGCGGCGCCTCGACCTGCGGCTCAGGCTTCGCCTCCAGCGGCGCCTTCGCCTCCGGCGGCGCCTCGGCCTTCCCGCGCCTCATCCGAGGAACGAGCCACAGAGCCGCAGCAAGGACGAGCAGCGCGAGCACGGCCCCGGCGAACAGCGCCGGCGCCGGCACCCCGCCTCCTCCCTGGTCCTCGCCCTCCGCCGGCGGCCGCGCCTGCGGGAGCTGTCCCTCGTCCGCGTCCGATGGGACCGACGGCGCTGTCTCGTCGAGCGGGTACTCCTCCCAGAGCTCGGTCGGCGGGTCGCCGCCCGTCTGGGCCGCGGCCCCCGCAGGGAGCGCGGCCGTCACGCAGAGCGCGAGCAGCAGCGCGACCACCAGGCGAGTCCTCATCAGCTGATTGTGATCGGCGTGCCCACCGGCATCAAGCCGCCGAGTCGCTCGATGTCGCGATTCCGCATCCTGATGCAGCCGTGCGAGACGCTGCCCGGGATCAGCTGTGGCTGGTTCGTCCCGTGGATACCCACGAAACCGCCACCGGGCCAGTCGGTGAGCACCGCGCTGCGCGCGCTGGTCCCGAAGGCGAGTGGGCCGTAGAAGTCGGAGCGGTAACGCACCAGTTTGTTGCGCACGTAGAAGCGCCCGCGCGGCGTCGGCCACTGCGGCAGCCCGATCCCCACCGGGACGCGCAGCACAGGCCGGCCGTCGCGCAGCAGGGTCGCGCGCTTGTGCCGGAGGTTGACGACGAGGCGCGTGCGCACCGCGCGATAGCCCGAGATCGCCGCACGCGGCACCCAGCCCGTCGTGCCGTTCGGGAGCACCGCCAGCCGGGCCCGGACCCAGACACGCCCGGCCGCATCGCGGGTGCGGCCCAGCACCTGGAGGATGTTCGCCGTCCCCTCGGGGGTCTTGCGCGACAGCCCGGCCACGGCTCCGGCGTTGCTGCTCGGGGCCGAGCGCGCCGTCACGGTGCGACGCACCGTGGTCCAGAGTGAGACATGACGCTCGCCGTCGAGTGCACGCGGCGCGCCGACCCGGAGTGCCGGCTCGGGCGCCCCCGGCAGCTCGCTGTCCCTGTTGGTCGTCGAGCTCGAGCTCGGCGCGAGCAGCACCGCGCCGAGCAGCGCAAGCGCGGCCGCGCCCAGCACGAGACTGAGCGCGCGCCGACGACGCGCCGGCTCATCCCGTGAAGCGCGGCGCACGCTTTCGCTTCGTTGCCGGGTCCCCTGTGACGAAGTTGGTCGAGCTCACGATCTGGGTTACCTCCTGCTTCGAGGCCGGCTTGTCGAACGCCGAGCGGGCCGGGTTGGCGCCGAAGAGGTAGCGCATCCATGCCGCGTGGCGCGCCTCGACGGAGTGAATCGCGACTGCGGCGGCGAGCGCCGCGTCCGCCTTGATGTTGCTGGCCTGGCCCTTGTAGGCCGCCACCGCGAGGTCCTCGAAGGCGACGGCGGTCTTGAGGAACGCCTGCGGCTTCTCCGTGACCCCCTGGAAGTCGAAGGACGGCCGCTTGACGGCCTTGCCCCCCAGCAGGTCGTGGAAGGCCGCCACGTGCGCGCGCTCGACGGCGCCGACCGTCTGCGCCGCCCGCTCCGTGCGCCCCTGTAGGGCGCCCATGCGCTCGGATTCGGTGTAGAAGGCCGCCTGCAGGTACTCGAGTGTGAGTGCGTAGTTGAGGATGTCGAGATCGGACGCGCTCTGGCGCGCGTCCGCCGTCGCGGCCCCGAGGCCGAGCAGGGCGAGCGAGGCGCCCAGGCCGGCGCCGAGGAAACCGGCCCGCGAGACGCCACCGAGCGGCTCAGCCGCCTCCGCCAGCGCGCCATCGACGTCCAGCGTGTGCATCGAGAGATCGTCCATGGCGCTCAGCTCCTCATCCCTATCCGCTGGAGGCCCTCACGGACCTCGGCCGCGGTGAGCGGCTTGTCTGTCGCGTCCGGCGCGGGCGGCTCGCCGGCGATGCTGCGAATCCAGGCGGCGTGGCGCGCCTCGACGGACACGACCGTGGCCGCCGCCTCGAGCGTCGGCTTGCTCACGTTCGTGGCCTGGCCGTTGTAGGCCCCCACGGCCAGGTCCTCAAGCTCGGCGGCGGTTGCGGCGAACTTGTCGGGGTCACGTGTGGCCTCGCCGAACCCGAATTGCGGCGCCTCGCGGGCTTTCGACCCGAGCGCCTGTTTGACGAACGCGAGGTGCTCGCGCTCCTGGTGGAGAACAGCCTCCGCGTAGCCCTCGATCTCCCCGCTGAGCGCGCCGCGCTCGAGCGCCTCCTTGTAGAACGCGGTCTCCGTGTACTCGAGCAGCAGCAACAGCTGCAGCGCCTCGACGTCCTTATCGGTCTGGGCATCGGTGTTTTCGACCGGCCCGGCAGTGACGCCGGCCACCACGCCCGCACCGGCGGCGACAGCCCCGGCAGCGATGAACTGTGTACGGGACAGCCCCCCCTCGCGTATGTGCATGGTTACTTTCTGCCCCATTTCGAGGCAAAAAGCGGATGAACTTCGGCCGAAACGTGCCGTACGCAACCGTTCCGTTGCGTACTTCCGCAACCGCTCATGCGGGCAGCGCGCCCAGCGCCTGCCCCTTGCGCGGGCGTTTGTAGCCCGCCGCCGACTGCACGCTGGAGGGCCGCCACTCGCTGCCGCCACGCAGCGTCGGCACCCCCTGGGCGTTGAGCGTGTCGGCGATCGCCTGGAGCGTCCGGCCCTGGGCGCGCAGGGCCCGGATCCGCGCGCGCAGCTCGGGGCGGTCCGCGACGGCGGGCCTGCCCGGCCGGGAGCCCTTCTCACGTGCGGCCTCGAGCCCCTGGCGGGTGCGCTCCTGCAGCTTCCGGCGCTCGAGCTGGCCCGCCGCGCTGAGCGCGCTCGCAGCGAGGCGCCCTGCCGGGGTGGCCGTATCGAGCCCGATATCCGCCGCGATGAAGCGTGCCCCGGTGCGAGCGAACCAGTCCATGATCGTCCCGATGCCCGCGGCCGAGTCGGACACGCTGTCGAGCCTCGCGACGACGAGCGCGGAGGCCTCGCCGGCAGCGATCCGCTGGAGCGCGTGGCGCAGCGCGGCAGTCGGTGGATCGCCGGAGCCGGGAGTGCTCTCGTCTCCCACCAGGCCGCCCAGGTCGAGCCCGCACTCGTCACACACCCGCTCGATCGCACGCGCCTCGCGCAGGAGGCCCAGCTCGGCGTCGGGCGCATGCCGGACGTATCCGAGCGCCGGACTGGCCGGCTCGCTTACGCTGAACCATCCCTCGAGGGGTGCGTTGTAATCCCGGGCGGACATCAACCCATTACTTACGAGCGACTCGCAACTTCGGATCACTCCCGACTGCGAGAAGTTATTAGTAGGCCCCCCGAGGCTATCTTCAGTCCATGACGACCGCCGCCCCCATCGGCCGGGAGATCAGCGACTCCATCCTCGACGTGATCGGCGAGACGCCGCTGGTGCGCCTGTCGCGGGTCGGCGAGGACCTGCGTCCACAGCTCGTCGCGAAGCTCGAGGCGCTCAACCCGGGCGGATCGATCAAGGACCGTGTCGCCGTGGCCCTGATCGACGCCGCCGAGCGCGACGGCCACCTGCGCCCGGGCGGCACGATCGTCGAGCCCACGAGCGGCAACACCGGCACCGGGCTTGCGATCGCGGCGTCGCTGAAGGGCTATCGCGTGATCGCCGTGATGCCGGACAAGATGTCCAAGGAGAAGATCGACCTGCTGCGCGCCTACGGCGCCGAGGTGGTGGTCGCGCCGACCGACGTCCCGCCCGAGTCGCCCGAGTCCTACTACCGCGTCGCCGACCGCCTCACCGAGGAGATCCCCGGCGCCTTCCAGCCGAACCAGTACCGCAACCCGGCCAACCCCGAGGTCCACTACCGCACGACGGGCCCGGAGCTGTGGCGCCAGTCCGGGGGCCAGATCACCCACCTCGTGGTCGGCGTCGGGACCGGCGGCACCATCACGGGGGTCGGCCGCTATCTGCGCGAGCAGAACCCGGCCATCCAGGTCATCGGGGCGGACCCCGTGGGCTCGATCTACTCGGGAGGCGAGGAGGGCGTCAAGCCGTACCTCGTCGAGGGCGTCGGCGAGGACTTCTGGCCGGACACCTACGACCCCTCGATCGTCGACCGCTACGTCACCGTTTCCGACCAGGACTCGTTCCTGTGGACGCGCAAGCTGGCCGAGACGGAGGGCATCCTTGCCGGCGGCTCCTGCGGTCTCGCGCTCTGCGCCGCCCACCAGGTGGCGCGCGAGATCGACGATCCCGACGCGATGGTCGCGGTGATCTTCCCCGACGGCGGCCGCTCCTATCTCTCGAAGATCTTCAACGACGCCTGGATGCGCCAGTACGGCTTCCTCGGGCGAGAGGAGGAGCTGACCGTCGGCGACGTCCTGCGTCGCAAGCACGCCTCGGATGAGATCCCGCCGCTCCTCACGGTCGATGCGCACGCCAAGGTGCGCGACGCCGTCGCGCTCCTGCACGAGCACCGCGTCTCGCAGCTGCCCGTGGTCTCGTCGCACGATCCGCAGACGGTCGTCGGCGCGGTATCCGAGCGCGGGCTGCTCCGGCACGCCATGGACGACCCGGCCCTGCTTGGCGCCGAGATCGTCGAGGTGATCGAGCCGCCCTTCCCCGCGGTGTCGGCCGACGACGGCGTACGCGAGGCGGTCGAGCTCCTCGCCGACCGGCGCGAGGCGCTGCTCGTGAACATGGACGGGCGCGCCGCCGGGATCCTCACGCGCGCGGACCTGCTCGAGTCGCTCGCCCGGTGAGCAAGGTTCCCGAAGAAGCGCGCTTCCCCACGCGCGTCGTTCACGCGGGTCTCGAGCCCGATCCGAGCTACGGCTCGGTGATACCGCCGATCCACCAGACGTCGACTTTCATCCAGCCGGCGCCAGGGGAGTTCGTCGAGGACTACGACTACGCGCGTTCCGCCAACCCGACGCGCGCCGCGCTCGAGCGCGCTCTGGGGGAGCTCGAGGGCGGGCTCGGCTCGTGCTTCTCGAGCGGCATGGCCGCCACGCACGCGCTGATCACCGCGGCCTGCAACGCGGGCGACCACGTCTTGCTGCCGAGCGACCTGTACGGCGGGACCTACCGGCTGCTCGACAAGGTGCTCACGCGTTTCGGGTTGCGCTACGCCATGGTCGACCAGACCGACCTCGATGCGCTGGAGCGCGCCGTAACGCCGGAGACGAGGCTGATCTGGGTCGAGACGCCGACCAACCCGCTGCTGAACGTGGTCGACATCGAGGCGGTCATCTCACGCAGGCGTGACGCGCTCGTCGCCGTCGACAACACCTTTGCGACGCCGGTCGTCCAGCGCCCGCTCGAGCTCGGCGCGGACGCGGTCGTCCACTCGGCCACCAAGTACCTCGGCGGCCACTCAGACGTGGTGGGCGGCGCCGTCGTCGTGCGCGACGGGGAGCTCCACGAGCGCGTGCGCTTCGTGCAGAACTCGGTGGGCGCGGTGCCGGGGCCGTTCGACTGCTTCCTCGTGCACCGCGGGCTGCGCACGCTGCATCTGCGCGTCGCGGCGCACACGGAGAACGGCCGCGCCGTGGCGGAGCTGCTGCGCTCGCTGCCGGCGGTGTCGGACGTGCGCTGGCCGGGCTTCGGCGGGATGGTGTCCTTCCGCCATCCCGAGGCCACCCGCATCGCCGCCGAGACGCGGATCTTCTCGCTGGCCGAGTCACTCGGCGGGGTCGAGTCGCTGATCGAGGTGCCGCAGGCGATGACGCACCAGTCCGTCGAGGACTCGGCCGCCGCGGTGCCCGCTGACCTGGTGCGGCTGTCCTGCGGGGTCGAGGCGGCCGAGGACCTGGTCGAGGACCTGCGCCAGGCGATCGAGCGCTGACCCCGGGTAGGGGCGCCGCTACGCCTCGGCCTCGGCCGGCTCGTAGCGCGGCAGCGACAGCAGGTTGTCGCTCGGATCCCCGTCGGGGTGGTCGCGGTAGTAGTCGGTGAAGCCGCCCGTGACCGACCGGCGGATCCGCTGGTAGCCGCGGATGACGAGGATCTCGTCGTCCTCGAGCGCCGCGAACTCGGGCGCGTCGAGGTCGAAGCGCAACAACGGCCGAACCGCCTCGTCGAGCAGCCGGGGAAGCTCCTCTTCGCTGAACGTCTGCTCGGCGATGGCCACCAGGTCGTCGAGCCGCTCCTCGAGCGCGTGCTCGACCTCCTCGTCCGTGGGCGGCTCGCCGTTCTCCTCCTCGAGCTCGTCGCGGATCTGCTCGCGCAGCTCGTCGCCCTGCTCGGCCACGATCTCTGCTCGCGTCCGCTCCCGGAAGTCCTCCAGCAGGATGCGTCGCTCCTCGCCGATCTCCGTCTCGCTGATGCAGCGCATCAGACGGATCTGGTTGCCCTCTACGAAGATGTCCTGCGGCACGTAGCCGATCTCCTTGCGCAGCCGCTCCTCGGCGATCCGGTCGCGGACCTGCCGAAGCGTCAGGCGGACGAGGTCGGACTCGTCGTCGCCCACGACCCGCTCGAAGTCACGCCGGTCCGTAGCGGGGAAGACATCGAAGAAGTCCACCTGGAAGTCGAAGATCTCGGGGACGCGGTACCAGAGCTCGTCGACCGCGCCGTCGTCGCCGCGCGCCTCGGTTCTGATCACGGCGTTCGCGATCGGGTCGGGCTCCTTGTCGAGTGCCGCCTTGCCCGAGAACGCGATGCCGTCGCCGTTTATCTGGATCGCCTCGAGCAGCGAGACGACCTCGTGCTTCGTGGCGTAGAGGGCGTCCCAATGCCGACGCTCGGCCGTGACGCGGTGAGGAAGCGACTCGAGGAAGTTCGCGTCCTCGAGCGCCTCGTCCGCCTGCCCGGACACCTTCTCGAGAGCCGCGGGCTCAACGATCAGCTCCTGGACCCCGAGCAGGATCAGCGCCATGAAGCCGGCGCCGCCCAGCCCGGCCAGCAGACCGCCGATCACTATCCCGATCAGGAACTCGCCGAGCAGGTCGACATCGAGGTCGTGCTCGGCCGGCGGCAGCGTGAGCAGGCCGTCCTCGATCGTCGGCCTGATGTCGAACTTAAGGCGGAAGTCGGGGTCCGGCAGGTTGTTGAGAAAGGCCTCGCCGTGGACCTCTATGCGCAGCGCGTCCCCGTCGAGCGGCGCTACGGAGATGTCCTTGATGCGCCCCTTGATCTCGCTTTCGGGATCGGAGGCGTCCTCGCGGATCGGGAAGCGGAACTCGCCGCTGCCGGGTGATGTCTCCTCGGCCATGCGGAACTTCGCGTCGGCGCCGAGCGCCGGGAAGAGCGAGCCGGGCATGCCGAAGGCGAGGTCCTCGCCGGCCGGCAGGAAGTTGGCCGCGTCGGCCAGGTCGCCGCGATCGTCGAGGAACTCGTCCTCGTCTGGCCCGTTGCGCAGGCGCAGGTTCAGATAGACCCCGAGTGCGTCAGGGTGATCGCCGCTCGCCGCGATTGTCTGCATCTCGATGCGCTGCAGCCGCTGATCTTCGCCGGTCACTCCGAGGCCGATCGCACCGTCGACCACCTGTTGCACGTCGGGCAGGATGTCGTCGCGCGTCTCGCCGGCCAGCTCGACCTGGACCACCTCGACCTGCAGCCGTGGCTCTCGCGGTATCCCGTCGTCGCCGACCGTCGTCTCGAGCGTCAGCGTCATGAAGAGATCGATGAACTGCTCCGGGAGCTCGACCCCGCTGTCGCTCACCAACACGTCGGCGATGATGCGCGCCCGCAGGTCCGCCCCAAGCGGGTGGTCGAACAAGATCTCCGTCTGAAAAGCTCCTGACGAGACCGGCGGCGGCAGCGGCTCGGCGTCAGGGTGCGGCTCGTAGAGGCGCTCGTAGTCCTCGGGCGGCCGGATCCGGACCTCGAGGTTCGGGTTGTTCACGGAGAACTGCACCGGAAGGCTCCCGGTTTCGATGGAGCTCAGCAGCAGATACGTCAGGTAGCGCGGGCCCAGCAGGATCTCGGCGTCGAAGCCGGACTTGACGAGTGACTGATCGACCATCCCCTGAGAGTGGGGGTCCAGCGGTCAGCGATGTGTGAACCAGTTCACACGGTGGCAAACGCCCGGCAGGGCCCGCCCGAGCCCTCGCGCCAGGGGATCAGCCCGAGCGTGAGCGTCGCCCCGCGGGCGGGCAGCTGCTTGAGATTGCGCAGGTTCTCGACCCCGTAGCGATCGGCGCCGAGCACCGTGAGGTGGACGTCGAAGGTCGACGACGAGCCGTTGTCGAGGCTCATCGTGTCCACGCCGATGCCGCGGATGTCGCGCCGCTCCAGCAGCCAGTCGACCGCTTCCTTGCCGAAGCCCGGGAAGCGCATGGTCCCCCCGGCGTCCGTGTTTCGGTAAGTCTCGACGCTCCCGACGCGCGCCTCCCAGCCCGAGTACATCGCGACGACCGCGTTTCGCGGAATGTGCCCGTGCCGACGCTCGAAGCGCACCAGGTCATCCACGCTGACGACGCTGTCGGGCTCGCGCTCGACCCGCCGCGAGATGTCGACGACCACAATCGGCGCGACCAGCTCCTCGAGCGTCAGCTCCGGCGAGTAGCGGCCGCCCGCGATGAAGTGCGCCGGCACGTCCATGTGCGTGCAGATGTGCTCCCAGATCGTCCAGACCTGCCCGTAGAAGCCGTCCTCGGGAATCGTCACAGCCGTCTCGCGGCTCGTGGCCGGCGCCCCCGGAAAGGCGGGGAAGTCGTCTCTGAACTCGTGCGTTAGATCGACGAGCCCTCGCTTGCCGTCGTGCCCTCCGTGATCGTGGCGCCGCGAACCCGCGACCGCCGCGCTCGGGAGCGCCGCGCCGGCGACGGCGGCCGCGCCGACACCAAGCGCTGCTCGCCGGCTCAGCCGCGGCGGACCCTCCTGCTCGGCTCTCTCACGGACCGTCTCGAGCGTGCCTGGTACGCACATGCCAAAACCCCCTGGCTAGTGGTCGGTGCGGCTCATCTCATACCACGTCTCACCGGCGGGCTCGCCCGCCAGGTTCCAGCTCCACGAGGTCGTCGGGGTGATGCGCATGTAGATGCCGGGGCCGACCATTCCGACGCGCTCGAACGGCTGCTCTGCATGGCCATAGATCCGGACTCCTCGGGCGATGAACGGATCGACGGATTCCATGTCGTCGACGACCAGTGAGACCTTCGGGTTTCCGGCAGCCACGTTTCGGAACTTGCGCGTGCCGATGACCTCGGGGGTGCCGCCGACCCAGAAGAACGTCCCGTCGAACTCCACGGCGACCGGCACGACATCCGGCTGGCCGTCGGGGCCGATCGTCGCCAAGCGCCCGAGCCCCTGGGACTGCAGGTAGGCGATCTCCTCCTCGGTGAAGGACATCGCGAGGGCACGCTACCGCCTGAAGCTCATGAGCTCCTCGCGGTCGGCTTCCCCGGAGACGCTCACCGCCAGGACCGGGCCGATCCCGCGGGCATAGAACTTGAACTCGAGCACCTTCGGCTCGAGCGGGTTGAACTCCTTGACCATCAGCGCGGGCCGGAAGTGGCCGAACGGCACCTCTGCCTGCTCACGCAGGCCGATCACCTTCGCGCGGTCCTCGGCCTGGCCCTTGTAGTACTCCTGCCGGTAGCGCATGCCCGGTCGCGGGTGTGCGGCCATGATCACGCCGGCCTGCGCGCCGCCGACTCCGGCCTCGAACGAGCCTTGCGTCGACACCGGCTTGCCGTTGTCGTACTCGGTCGTTGCCTCGCCGAGGTACCAGACGTTGCCCCGGCTGTCCTGGGCGTACCAGTCGTCGGTCACCTCGACGAACTTGCCCTGCTCGGTGACGACGTCACGGACCACCCGGGCGCTCACCCCGTTGGCGATCAGCTTCGTCCGGTTGGTCACGGTCACGACCACCTTCTGCCTCGTGCCGTCCGGGTCGGTCTCGCGGTAGACCCAGCGGCTGCCGGGGCGCATGGGCCACCACGGATTGGTGATCCTGGTGGTGAAGTCCGCCGGGTTGAGATGGACCTGCTCGGCGCCCTGCGGAAGCCTGCTCTGCGGCGCGCCGGCCGTGGCCTCCCCCACGCCGAGCGCGGCCACCACTGCCGTTGCGATCACTGCGCTTCTCAGTGCCATGACTGCAAGCTAGGAAACCGACCTGAGACGGCCCTGAGAGGTGCGCCCATGCGCTCCCTTGACTTGACGCGCGGACGGGTGGAGGATCGTACGGAGGATTCGCGGCCTAGCGGCGGGAGATCACCCCCCAGAGCGGCGGCGCGAGCGCCGCGCGTCGCCCGCGACAGGAGGTCCATCATGGACTCCAGACGAGCGTTGACGGCGCTGATCGCCGTCTCCGCCATGGTGCTGGCGGGCATACCCGCCGCAGCGAGCGCTCACAAGCATCCGAAGCCGCCCGCCGCGCACGAGCTGGCCAGCTTCGCCGCGCCCGGCTGTATGAGCGGTTGTGGCTCCGGCAGCACGATCGGCCCCGACAGGGCGCTGTACGTGACGGACGGCCCCGGAGGACGCGTCCTGCGTGTGGATCCGAGGACTGGCGTGGTCACGACCTTCGCGAGCGGCCTGCCTCCGGCGATCCCCGAGGTGGGCATCGGCGGAGCAATGGACGTCGCCTTCGCCGGTGACACCGCGTACGTGCTCGTGACGCTTGTCGGGCCGGCCCTCGGCCAGCCCGGCGTCATCGACGGGATCTACCGCATCGGGAGGAACGGCAGTGCGACTGCGATCGCCGACATCGGCCAGTGGTCGATAGACCACCCTCCCGAGACGGACTTCTTCGTCGATAGCGGCGTCCAGTACGCCCTGCAGGAGTTCCGTGGCGGCTTCCTGGTCACGGACGGCCACCACAACCGCGTCCTGCACGTCACACGCCGCGGTGACATCAGGCAGCTGATCGCGTTCGGCAACATCGTCCCCACGGGCCTCGAGGTCCATGGCTGGACGATCTACATGGGCCAGGCCGGCCCCATCCCGCATCTCCCGCAGAACGGCAAGGTCGTGAGATTCACCCCGTGGTCGGCCGCGAGCGACGTCGCCTCCGGCGCCAGCCTGATCGTCGACGTCGAGTTCGGTCCGGATCGCCGGCTGTACGCCCTCTCACAGGGAATCTGGGACCTGCCGCAGATTCCCGAGAACGAAGGGGCGCCGGCCTCCGCGAACACCGGGAGGCTCCTGCGGGTCAGCAGGGACGGCAGCTTCAGGTCCGTGGTCGAAGGCATCGACAGGCCGACCTCGCTCGAGTTCATCGGCAAGACCGCGTTCGTGATCACGCTCACGGGCAAGGTGATCAGGATCGACGACGTGGGGAGGTCGCACTTCGGCTAGCCCACGCCATCACGCAGCAGGCTGCCGCGGCCGGTCGGCCATGGCCGGCGGTTGGCCCTTGAGCGCGGGACGCGGAAGACGTCGATGCCGTGATCGATCGTCGAGACGACGATCTCGAGGCGCTTGTCCCGATTGAGATCGGCGATCGAGGGGGCGGCGGCGATACCGATGCCGTTGCCGTTGTCGCGCTGGTGACGGAGCCGAACGTCGAACAGCCGCCTGCCGGACGCGGCGAGCACGATCAGCCGGCCGGCGCCTGGGTTGGGCCCGTACGTGCCGAACACGAGCTCCGGGACGGCGTCGCGGTTGAGGTCGGCGGCGACCACTTCCGATGCGAACGTCTTCGGCGCTCCGCGGGCGTAGTCGTAGCGCCAGAGCCGCTTGCCGCCAGGCCCCACCGCGTAGACGTGACCGTCGGGCACTGCCGCGATGATCTCCGGGCGACGATTTCCCCTGATGTCGACCACGGTCGGCGCCGGAATGCCGCTGGGCGGATACCAGTCCCCGTTCGCGCGAACGGCCGGCTTGCCGGTCAGCGGCGGCCGCTCGAAGCCTTCGTGCCTGCGTGCCGACCGCTGTCCGCGACCCTGGGCGCCGTCGAGGGCCATGAAGGCGTAGGCCTGAGTCTCGTAGGGCTCGTTCTTCTCCACGTTGGGCAGGCCGATCACCTCGTTGTGCCCATCCCGGTCGAGATCGGCGACCGACGGCGGCGAGGCCGTCCACTGAAGCCACGGGGTACTGCGGACGTCGGGCCACGGTCCGGAGTGGCGGTGGTAGTGGTTCGCCTCCACGCGCGGGTTGAGCCAGCGGATGAACTGTCCCCACCCGAGTCGCCTCCCGAGATGGTCCTGCTGCCGGTTCGTGTACCACGGCGACGCGAGCACGGACGTACCGTCGTGGTTGAACACGTTGATCTGGTGGTTGTCGAAGGTGACGACGATCTCGAGCTGCGGATCGTCGTCGAGGTTGCCGATGCCGACGTTCTCACCGTAAGCGCCGTAGCCGTGGTTGCCGGCGCCGTTGAAGCTGGCGTCGCCGCCCGGGCCCGCCAGCGTGTTGAACCGTGGCCATGCCGGCGCGGGCGCGCCCTGCGGTTGATAGAGCGCGCCCGACCCCTCGAAGACAAAGACCTGCGACCCGGTCCGCGAGGTGTTCGTGGTCGTCGCCACCACCTCGACGCGACCGTCTCGATCGAGGTCGGCCCCGGCGAGGCCACGCGTCTCGGGACACTGCCCGCCGCTGCAGGTCGAGGCCGGCCAGCCGGGCTTGAGCCGCAGCCCACCAGCGCCGAGGCTGTACGCCGCCACCGTCCCCTCGTTCCCACCTACCACGATCTCCCGCGAGCCGTCCCCGTCCAGGTCGGCGACCACGCTCGGCGCATAGACGCGTCCGCTCGTCGCCGTGCCCTCGCCCAGGCGCCGCCCCTTGGCGTCGAAGACGAACGTCGAGTAGAACGGCGCAACGATCTCGAGGCGGCGATCCCCGCGGAGGTCGACCAGGCCGGGTGATGAGAACCAGCCGGTCTGGCCGGTGTCGATGTTTCGAACAAAGCGCGGGGCCGCCACGCCGCGCGAGCTCTCCGCCAACACCGGCGACGGCGCCGCGAGCAACGAGCCGAGGACCACCAGGAACAACGAGTACAGGCGCCGTCGCATCCGCGAAAGCTATCCACTCGCGAGGCGGGATCCGCGCCGGCGGGCTAGGGTCCGCACCGTGGCCCAGAATCCAAGACTCATCCTGCAGCTGACGCGCGGCAGCGCGGTCGATCGACAGCTCGGCCAGGACGCTCCGGCGAGCGTCGCGCACGGTGACGTCGTGATCGACCACGCCCCGGCGGACTCCTTCGGTCAGCTCGAGGGCGGCGGGCCGGGTCAGGCCGTGCTGTCCGTTCCCTCGCCGGAAGGGCTGACCCGCGAGGCGGATGAGGTGCGCCGAGTGATCGCCGGCGCGGGCAGCGGTGTCGAGCCGCTCGTGGTCGTGGTGGAGGCGGCCGAGGAGCTGCGCGAGGACGAGCTGGCAGTTGTCATCGAGGCGGCGGGCCACACGTCCCGCCCGGTGATCCTCCGCATCATGCGTGACGGCTAGAGGCTGACCGTCCGGCCCGCCTCGAACCCGTCGCTCTCGGCGATCACGTCCACGACGTCCTGCGGGACGGGCGAATCGGTCGTGACGATCATCGTCGCGACCCCGCCGACATGGTCGGCGTCGGGGCGGCGGCCGACGGCGGCGCCCGAGATGTTGATTCCGGACTCGCCGAAGATGCCGCCGACCCGGCCGATCATCCCGGGCTGGTCGACGTAGCGAAACAGCGCGAGGTTGGACTCCAGCTGGATGTTGAAGCGGGAGCCCCAGGCCTCGAGCAGGTGCGGGCGGTGCTTGCGCCCGAAGGTGGTGCCGACGACGCGCGTGCGCGTGCCGCTGCTCACAACCGTCACACGCACGAGGTCGGTGAAGTCGCGCGCATCCGCCGAGCTCGTCTCGGACACGCGGATGCCGCGCTCCTCGGCGATCGCCGGGGCGTTGACCTCGTTGACCTCCTCCTCGACGTGCCCCGCGAGCGCTCCCTGCAGCACCTGCACCGTGAGCAGGCGCGTATCGCGTGACGCGATCCGGCCCAGGTACTCGACCTCGAGCCCGTCGATCGACGTGCCCTCGGCAAGTGCGACGCCGACGCGGCCGAGGTGGCGCGCGAGCGGCAGGAATGGCCCGAGCGCCTCGAGGTCCTCCGGCGCGATCGCTGGAATGTTCACGGCGCTTGTGACGACGCCGCCTGTCAGAGCGGCGACCACCTGCTCGGCGGCCTGGTAGCCGGCGCGGTCGGTTGCCTCGGCGGTCGAGGCGCCGAGGTGGGGCGTGACGACGACGTTGGGGTAGCCGAACAGCGGGTTGTCGGTGACGGGCTCGTCGCGGAACACGTCGAGGGCGGCGCCCGCCACGCGGCCGGAGTCGAGCGCCTCGCGCAGGGCGTCCTCGACGATCAGCTTGCCGCGCGCGACGTTGATGATCCGCACCCCCTCCTTCATCTTCGCGAAGGCGGTCGCGTCCAGGACGTTCTCGGTCTCGGCGGTGACCGGAAGGTGGATCGTCAGGAAGTCGGCGCGGTCGTAGAGCGCGTCCGACGACTCTGCGCGCTCGACCCCGAGCGCGCGAAAGCGCTCCTCGGCGACGTAGGCGTCGAAGGCGAGCACGCGCATCCCGAAGCCGAGCGCGCGCTGCGCGACGAGCTGGCCGATGCGCCCGAAGCCGAGGATCCCCAGCGTCTTCTCGTAGAGCTCGACGCCGCTGAAGCGCGAGCGCTCCCAGGCGCCGCCGGTGAGCGACTCGTGCGCCTGCGGCACCTTGCGAGCAAGCGCAAGCAGCATTGCGAGCGTGTGCTCGGCGGCGGTGATCACGTTCGACTGGGGCGCGTTCGCGACCACGACGCCGCGCTTGGTTGCCGCGTCGACGTCGACGTTGTCGACGCCGACGCCCGCGCGGCCGACCGCCTTCAAGCGCTCGGCCCGCTCGAGCAGCTCCGCCGTCAGCTGCGTGCCGGAGCGGATCAGCAGCCCGTCGAACTCGCCGATGCGACTCTCGAGCTCGCCGTCGTCCCAGTCGGTGCCGACCTCGACCTCGAGCCCGGCGTCGCGCAGCAGCTGGACGCCCGACTCGCCGATCTTCTCCTTGACGAGAACCTTCACGCCGCGACGGGCACGCCCGCCTCGAGCACACGCTGCGCGGCGGCGACGCCGGCGCCCAGCTCGACCTCGTGACCGAGCTCCCGGAGGGTCATCTCGAGTGCCGAGACAGTGACGATGATGTCGAAGGGACCGAAGTACCCGCAGTGCGCGATTCGCGCGATCTTGCCCTGGAGCCGGCCCTGGCCACCCGCGATCGTGATGCCGAAGCGGTCGCGCATCAGCTTCGGCACACCCGCGCCGTCGATGCTCTCCGGCAGGACGATGGCGGTCACGACGTTCGCGGCCTCGTCGCCGCCGCCGAGCAGCTCGAGCTCAAGCCCCTGCGCGGCGGCGCGCGTGGCGCGGCCGAGCAGGTCGTGGCGGCGGTACACCTGCGCGAGCGTCTCCTCCTCGATCAGCCCGAGCGCCACATCCAGCGCCTGAACGAGGCCGACCGCCGGCGTGAATGGGCTGTCCGGTGGCTCCTTGCGCTGTCCCGCGACGGTGCGACCCCAGTCGAAGTAGAAGCGCCCCTCGGGGCGGGCCGCTGCGCGCTCGAGCGCCGCCTCGTTCGGGCTCGCGAAGCCGAGCCCGGGCGGTGCCATCAGCGCCTTCTGCGAGCCGGCCACGACCACGTCGAGTCCCCACTCATCCTGGGGGCAGGGCACCGCGCCGAGGCCGGAGACGGCGTCGACCGCGATCAGCGCGCCGTGCCGGTGTGCCACCTCGGCGAGCTCGCGGACGTCATTGACGACGCCGGTCGAGGTCTCGGAGAGCTGCGTGAACACGACCTCGACGCCGGGGTTGGCGGCCAGCTGTGCATCGAGCCCGGCCGGGTCGACCCTGCGGCCCCACTCAGTCTCCCAGTGGACGGTATCCGCGCCGTAGGCGTCGCAGAGCTCCGCCCAGCGCTCGCCGAACTTGCCGCACGAGGCGACGAGCGCCGGCTCGCCGCGGCGGACCAGGTTGGCAACGGCGGACTCCATCGCCCCGCTCCCCGAGCTGGCGAAGACCAACACGTCGCCCGTCGTCCCGAACACCGTCTTGAGCCGGCCGAGCACGCGCGCATACACCTCGATGAAGGCCGGCGCGCGGTGATAGAGCATCGGCTCGGCCATCACCTGCGAGACCGCGGGCGGCAGCGGAGTCGGTCCGGCGGTCATCAGGTAGCGCTTCAGATACGGATTCGCCATCGGATCGGCGAGCATAGCGAGCGCTCAGGCCACGAGATGAAGCGCAAGTCGCACCGCCCCGGCCGCGACCATGGAGAGGCTCTGCGACTCGTCGAACTCGTTCTCGAGGTCCCTCCTGAACTCGTCGTCGGAGATCGCGGCGATGAGGACGGCGGCCCAGATCGCGGTCGCGATCACCGAGAAGATCAGGCTCACGAGCCCGATCCAGAAGCCGGCCTGGCCGAGCGAGCGGTTCTTCGGCGTTTCGCCCCGGTCGACTCGGCGCACGCCCTGGCGGCCGAGCACCATGCCGGCGATCGAGAGTCCCACCGAGAGGATCGTCGAGAGGCCCGCCGAGATCAACAGGAGGCCGCCGCCGACGAGCGAGAGGATGAAGCCGGCGACCGCCTGGTTGTTGTCGGGGACGCGCTGCTGCGGGTAGGCCCAGGGTTGCTGCTGCTGCGGCGGCGGCTGCTGCCAGCCACCCTGAGCGACCGGTGGGTACCAGCCGCTCGGCGGTGGCGGCTGCTGATACTGCGGGGGCGGGGTGGGCGGAGGCGGGGTGGGCTCCTGAGCCGGCGGCGGAGCGGGCCTGGCGCCCAGCTCAGGCTCCGGGCCGGCGGGCTGCGGCGGCAGGAAGCGGCTGCGCTCCTCGTCGTTCACGCGCTGCGGCTCAGAACTCCTGGTCGATCCAGGGCATCATCGAGCGCAGCTCCCTGCCCTCGCGCTCGATCTGGTGGCCCTTCTGCTCCTCGCGCATGCGCAGGAAGTTCTCCTGGCCCGCCTTGTTCTCGGCGATCCACTCGCGCGCGAAGTCGCCGCTTTGGATCTCGGCCAGGATCTCGCGCATCGCAGCGCGCGCCCGGTCGTCGATCACGCGCTTGCCCCTCGTGAGGTCGCCGTACTCGGCGGTGTTCGAGACCGAGTAGCGCATCCCGGTGATGCCCTTCTCGTACATCAGGTCGACGATCAGCTTGAGCTCGTGCAGGCACTCGAAGTACGCAAGCCGCGGGTCGTAGCCCGCGTCCACGAGCGTCTCGTAGCCCGCGCGCACCAGCTCGCTGACGCCGCCGCAGAGCACGGCCTGCTCGCCGAACAGGTCCGTCTCGGTCTCGTCCTTGAAGGTCGTCTCGATCACTCCGGCGCGTGTACAGCCGATGCCCTTCGCATATGCCAGCACGAGGTCGCGCGCCGTGCCGGTCGCGTCGCGGTGGATCGCGACGAGGCCGGGCACGCCGTTGCCCTCCTCGAACTGCCTGCGCACGAGGTGTCCCGGGCTCTTCGGGGCGACCATGCCGACGTCGACCTCCGGTCCCGGGTCGATCTGGCCGAAGTGGACGCTGAAGCCGTGGGCGAACATGAGCAGGTTGCCGGGCGCGATGCCGTCGCGGATCTCGGCCTCCCACACGTCGGCCTGCTTCTCGTCGGGCAGCAGGATCATCACGATGTCGCCCTCGCTGGCGGCGTCCGCGACCGGCAGCACCCGCAGCCCGTCCGCCTGAGCCTTCTGCACGGAGGGCGAGTCCTCGCGCAGGCCGACTACGACGTCGACGCCAGAGTCCTTGAGGCTGAGCGCGTGGGCGTGGCCCTGCGAGCCGTAGCCGATGACGGCCACGGTCTTGCCGTCGAGCTTGGAGAGGTCGGCGTCCTTGTCGTAGATCATGGGCGCGAGACTTTAGTGAGCCGATCTCGGAGCAGCTTGCCTGCGGCGTTGCGGGGCAGCTCGGGGACCGTGTGAATCGCCTTCGGGACCTTGTAGGGCTCGAGCCGCGCCCGCGCCCAGGCCTCGAGCTCGCCCTCCTCCACGGGCTTGCTGAGCACGACGTAGGCGGTGATCGCCTCGCCCCAGAGCGGGTCCGGCACCCCGGCAACACCGGCGTCGGCCACGGCCGGATGGGTCAGAAGGGCCTGCTCGACCTCGAGCGGTGCGACGTTCTCGCCGCCGGTCACGATCAGCTCCTTGATGCGGCCCTCCACGTGCAGCAGCCCGTCCGCGTCGAGCCGGCCGCGGTCGCCCGTGTGGAGCCAGCCGTCGGCGCGGCGCGTGCCCGACGCGACCATGTCGCCGCGGATGAGGATCTCGCCCGCCTCGGAGATCTGGAGCTCGGCGCCGCGCAGCACCCGGCCCGGGATCCCTGCCACCACCTGCGAGCAGGTCTCGGTCATTCCGTAGACGGGCGTGACCGGGATGCCCTCCCCCGCCGCCCACTCGAGCAGTCCTGCGGGGACGGGCCCGCCGCCGAGCGCGATCGCTCGCAGCCCGGGAGTCCTGCGGAGGCCGGCGTCGCGCAGCCGCGCCAGCATCGTCGGCACGAGCGACGCGAGCGTGACCTCCCCGGCCTCGAGCACCGTACGCACGCGCTTAGGGTCGAAGCGCTCGTGCAGCACTGCGGTCGTGCCGTGGATCGCCGAGCGGACGAGGATGTTGAGCCCGCCCACGTGGTGCAGCGGCAACGGGCACAGCCAGCGGTCCTCCGGCTCGGCGCCGACCGCATCGGCCGCCGCGGCCGCGCTCGCGGCGTGGTTGCGATGGGTCAGCTCGACGAGCTTGGGCTTCCCGGTCGTGCCTGAGGTGGCGATCACCGTATGGATCGCGTCTGGTGGATGGTCGCTTCGCAGCTCGCCCGGCTGCGGCTCGGCGAACGCCAGCGGCGCTCCCGGCCGATCCGCCGGCAGCGGCTCGAGGGCGGCAGCGCGTCGTGGCACGGCGTGCAGCAGCGTGGCGAACGCAAGGTCGGAGGTGGCGGCCGCCTGCAGCCGCTCGCCGGGCGAGACGCGGAGGCGGCGCGCCAGCTCATCAGCCCGCGCGTCCAGCTCCGCATAGGTCAGCCGGCCGTCGTCGGCCTCGACCGCGAGCCGGTCGGGGTACTCCTCTGCAGCTGTCGCGAGCCAATCCCGCATCCTGCCCGGATTAAAGCCACCCGGCGCGCGTATCCTCCCGGACGCATGGCCACCACCCGCACGATCCGGGCCGGCGCGGACTGGCGCGCGGCCGGCGACTACCAGGACATCCGCTACGAGCTCGCCGACGGGATCGCCAAGATCACGATCGATCGGCCCGAGGTTCGCAACGCCTTCCGCCCTGAGACGCTGATCGAGATCTCGGACGCGCTCGAGCGGGCGCGCGAGGACACCGCGGTGGGCGTGATCATCCTCACCGGTGAGGGCCCGCTCGCCTTCTGCTCGGGCGGCGACCAGCGCGTCCGGGGCGACACCGGCTATGTCGCGAGCGGCGCCGATGTGGGGCGCTTCCACGTCACCGACCTGCACGTCCAGATGCGCCGCCTGCCGAAGCCGATCGTCGCCATGGTGGCGGGCTACGCGATCGGCGGCGGGCACGTGCTGCACGTCGTCTGCGACCTGACGATCGCCGCCGACAACGCCCGCTTCGGCCAGACGGGGCCCAAGGTCGGCAGCTTCGACGGCGGCTTCGGCGCCGGCCTGCTCGCCAACCTGGTCGGGCCGAAGAAGGCCAAGGAGATCTGGTTCCTGTGCCGCCAGTACGACGCCGAGGAGGCCCTCGACATGGGGCTCGTCAACCGGGTCGTACCGCTCGAGGAGCTCGAGGAGGAGACCGTCGCCTGGTGCCGCGAGATGCTCGCCCTCTCCCCCTTCTCGCTGCGCCTGCTCAAGGCCAGCTTCAACGCCGCCGAGGACGGGCTCAGCGGCATCCAGCAGCTTGCGCACGACGCCAACCTCCTCTTCTACGGCTCCGAGGAGGCCCAGGAAGGGCGGGACGCCTACAGGGAGAAGCGCCAGCCCGACTTCGCCAAGTTCCCGAAGCGGCCTTGAGCCACCTCCGGCTCTGGCTGCTCGCGGCGCGGCCGCGCACGCTGCCGGCGGCGATCGCCCCGGTCCTGGTCGGCACGGCGCTCGCGGGATCCGAGGACACCTTCCGCGCGCTGCCGTTCGTGGCCGCGCTCGTCGGCAGCGTCTTCATCCAGATCGGCACCAACCTCTCCAACGACTACTCGGACGCGCGCCGCGGCGCCGACACCGAGGACCGGCTCGGGCCGGTGCGCGTGACCGCGGGCGGGCTGATGCCGCCGCGGCGCGTGCTGATCGGGACCTACGTCGCCTTCGGCGTGGCGGTGGCGGCGGGCCTCTACCTGGCCGCTGTGGCGGGCTGGGAGCTGCTCGTCGTCGGCGCCGCCTCGATCCTCGCGGGTGTCCTCTACACCGGCGGTCCGCGCCCGTACGGCTACGAGGGCCTCGGCGAGCTGTTCGTCTTCCTCTTCTTCGGGATCGTCGCCGTCGTCGGCTCGTACTTCGTGCAGACCGAGGAGCTGCGCTGGGAGGCGTTCGCGCTCGCCGTGCCGGTGGGCCTGCTCGCCTCGGCCATCCTCGTCGTCAACAACATCCGGGATGTCGACACCGACCGGCGCGCCGGCAAGCGGACGCTCGCCGTCAAGCTCGGCCGTGAACGGGTGCGCAGGCTCTACACCGCGATGCTGATCGTGTCGTTCGTGGTGCCGCCGCTGCTCGTCCCCGCGCTGTCGCCGTGGGTGTTGCTGAGCCTCGCGGCGCTGCCGCTCGTGCCGCAGCTCTTGCGCACGGTGTCGACGCGCACCGATGGTCCGTCCCTGAACGGCGCGCTCGCCGGCACGGGACGGCTGCTCGCGGTCTACTCGCTGCTGCTCGCCGGCGGGGTGCTGCTGTCGTGAAGCGCTCGGTCCTGCGCCTGTCGATCCCGCTCAAGCGGCCGTTCGTAACCGCCGCCGGCGTCACACACGCGCGCGAGCTCCTGCTGCTGCGCGTCGAGGCCGCCGACGGCACCGTCGGCCACGGCGAGGCTGCCCCCTTCGAGCCGTACGACGGCGTGCCGCTCGAGCGCGCGCTCGCTGCATTGACCGGCGGCGGCGGGCGACGGCCCCCGCAGGCGCGGGCGGCCGAGGAGCTGGCCCGGCTCGACCTGCTCGCGCGCCAGGAGGAGCGGCCGCTTGCGGAGCCCGCCAAGGACGCGATCGCCGTCAACATGACCCTCCCCGCCGGCCCGCCGGCGGAGACGGCCGAGCGCGCCCGCGCGGGCGTCAGCGAGGGCTTCGCGAGCTTCAAGCTGAAGGTAGGTCTGCCCGACGACGCGGAGCGCGTGGCCGCGGTCCGCGAGGCGGTCGGCCCGTGGCCGGCGCTGCGCGTCGACGCCAACGGCGCCTGGAGCGTCGACGAGGCCGTGCGTGCGATCCGGGCGATCGAGGACCACGACGTCGAGTTCGTCGAGCAGCCCTGCAAACGCCTGCGCGAGCTGGCCGAGGTGCGCCAGCGCGTCTCGACGCCGATCGCGGCGGACGAATCGGTCGCCTCGATGCGCGAGCTGCGCCGGGCCCTCGAGCTCGAGGCCTGCGACGTCGTCAACGTCAAGCTGTCCGGGGCGGGCGGCTTCACGCCCGCGCGCGAGCTGCTCCGCGAGGCGCGCTCGAGCGGCCTCGACGCGTTCCTGTCGAGCACGCTGGACGGGCCCTGGGGAATTGCGGCGGCCCTGCAACTCGCCGCCTCCGAGGGCCTCTCGCTCGCCTGCGGCCTCGCCACGCTCGAGCTCTTCGACGCCCGCATCGCGCGGGCGCTCCCCGCGCCGCGCCGCGGGACGCTGGCCGTTCCAGCAGGCCCCGGCGTCGGCGTGCAGGTCGACCAGGCCGCCCTCGACGAGGTGACGGCGGAGGTGCTGGCCTAGGGGTCGACCCGCGCCACCGTCCTGAGTTTGGCCGCTCCTGGCGGCTCAAGTCAGGACTGTGCAGCTTGGGGCTGTCTCGCCAGGCTCAGCCGAGCTCCGCCAGGAACTCCCCCAGCAGCCGCGCCACCTCGTCCGGCCGCTGCAGCTGGACGGCATGGCCGGCGTCCTCCACGATCTCGGCGCGCCCGCCTGGGGCCGTATCGGCAATGCGCTTGGCCGCCCGCACGTAGCCCTCGTCGCGCGCGCCCGCGATCGCGAGCACCGGCAGGTCGAGGAGGACCAGCTCGTGCCAGACCGGGTCGAGCACGCCCTGGCCCGCGGTGCGCAAGAGCATCGCGAGCCCGGCCGGCTCCTGGGTGAGCCGCCCCGGACGCTGCGCCTCGATCAGTGCCTCGGATTGGTCGGCGAACAGCGGCTGGCGCTCCCAAACGCCGACGATGTCCTTGATCGGCGCCGCCTCCATCCAGGCGGCCAGCCGCTCGTCCGCCTCCGCCCGCGTGCTGCGCAGCGACGGCTCGTCGATGCCGGCCGTGGCGCCGATCGTGACGACGCCGAGGTAGCGCTCCGGGTCGCGCAGCGCCGCCCGCAGAGCGAGCCGCCCACCGAGCGAGTAGCCGACCAGCAGCCGGCCCTCGCCGGCCGCCGCGATCTCCCCCAACCGTCCCTCGAAGCTGTCCTGCTCGTGCTCGAGCATGACGCTCGGATAGCGTTCCGGCAGGAGCTCCGCGACGGGCCGCCAGGCGTCGCCACGCTGCATGAAGCCCGGGATGAAGAGCACCATCGCTCCTGCATGATCCCGATCAACCGCACCTACGCGCCGCTTCAGGTCCTCGTGGACGAGCTATCGCGCTGCGGCATGCGCCACGCGGTGACCTCGCCGGGCTCGCGCAACGCGCCGATCTCGCTCACCCTTGCCGCCGCCCCGGGGATCGAGGCTGTATCGGTGATCGACGAGCGCTCGGCGGGCTTCGTCGCGCTCGGCATGGCGAAGGCGAGCGGACGCCCGGTCGCCGTGACCTGCACCTCCGGCACCGCCGCGGCGAACCTCCACCCGGCCGTCATCGAGGCCTGGGAGGCGCGCGTGCCGCTGATCGTGCTGACGGCCGACCGGCCGCCCGAGCTGCGCGAGGTCGGCGCCGGGCAGGCCATCGACCAGATCAAGCTCTTCGGCTCGAGCGTCAAGTGGTTCGTGGAGGTCGGCACCCACCCGCCCGGCCGCGAGACGGCCATCCATCACCGCGCGCTTGGCTGCCGCGCCTACTGGACCGCCGCGACCGGGCGGCCCGGCCCGGTGCACCTGAACCTCCCGCTCCGCGAGCCGCTCGCGCCCGAGTCCGAGGACCTGCCCGCGACTGACTGGGAGGGGCGCCCCGGCGGGCGGCCGTGGACGGAGCTGCGCGAGCACGCGAGCGCTCCACACGCCGACGACGTGCACGCGCTCGCCGAGCGGATCGCCTCCAACCCGCGGGGGGTGATCGTCTGCGGCCCCTGCGCCGAGGAGATCGCCGAGCCGGCGGCCCGGCTCGCCGCGGTCACCGGCTGGCCGCTGCTGGCAGAGCCGACCTCGGGTGTGCGCTTCGGCGAGCACGACCGCTCGCACGTCGTCGCCCACTACGACGTACTGCTGCGCGCCGAGGGCTTCAGGTCCGCGCACCCGGCCGAGCTCGTTCTGCGCGTGGGCGACACACCCACTTCGAAGCCGTTGCGCGCGTGGCTCTCCGAGCTCCCCCAGGTGCTGATCGACCCGTACGCCGGCTGGCATGACCCGACCCGCCGCGCCGAGTTGATCCTCGCCTCCGCGGCGGCGCCGACCTTGGACGCGCTCGCGTCGGCGATCGAGATGCGGAGCGCGCTGCCCGATCCGGACTGGATTGCGTCGTGGCGCTCGGCCGATTCGCTGGTGCCGGAGGCGCTCGCCGAGTCGCCGGACGACTTCGAGCCCAAGCTGATCGCGGGCCTGGAGGAGGAGCTGCCCGACGGGGCGCTCCTGTGGGTGAGCTCCTCGATGCCGATCCGCGACGTCGAGGCCTACTTCCCGCAGTCGGAGAAGCGCCTGCGCGTGCTCGCGAACCGCGGGGCGAACGGCATCGACGGCGTGGTGTCGTCTGCGCTCGGCGCGGCGATCGCGACCGGACTGCCGACCTGGGTCCTGATCGGCGAGATCGCGCTGCAGCACGACGTGGGCGGGCTACTGGCTGCGCGCCGCGCCGGCGTGCCGCTCGAGATCGTCTGCATCGACAACGGCGGTGGCGCGATCTTCGACTTCCTGCCGGTCGCCACGCATGCCGACCCGTTCGCCTACGAGCAGCACATCGCCACGCCCACGACGACCGACCTCGAGTCGCTCGCGCCGGGCATCAGGCTGCTGCGCACCGAGCGCGCGACGAACGTGGAGCTCCATCGCTCGCTCGTCGAGCGCGTGGCTGATCAGCTCGCGTAGCCGGCCCGGTCGACCTTGCGGTGAAAGCGCTCGCCGGCCTTGCCGCCGACGGCGGCGGCCAGCACAGTGCCCACCAGGACGCAGACGAGCGCGATCACGGCGCCAAGCGTCAGCGAGCCTTCGTCGATCGGGATGCGCGGCAGGTTGAGCCGCTCGTAGATGTTGTACTCCTCGCCGAACAGCAGCGCCGCGGCCGCCAGCAGGATCGTCGCGGCGAGGCCGATGCCCCAGACGGCCAGCCCCTGGCGCGCGCCGTCGAAGCGCGACATGCGGCCGCTCACGTAGCCGCCGAAGTAATACGCGGCGCCCAGCACGAGCAGAAGCAGCAGCCCGCCCACAATGCCGATCGTCTCGGCGTTCGCCTCCGCCTCGGCGTCGCTCACGTCGCTGAACCCGAAGGCCGCGCCCGCTGCGCTCAGCAGACCGACGATGATCGCGGCGATGCCCACCGACACGAGCCAGCCGAAGAACGCGGAAGCCCAGCTGACGCCGCCGAACTCCTCTCGCTGCCGCGCCCAACGGGCGCGCAGTGCCTCCTCGCCGGTCTCGTCCTCACGCGCGAAGCGAGGCTGTACGTGCGTCTCCTCCTCGTGCTCGACGCGCTCGCGTGTCGTCTCTGCCTCCATGCCTTCACCGGTTCCCGCCAGGCGTGGTCGGGAAACGCGGCGCTTCAGGAGAGGAGCGGCAGCAGCGCTTCGAGCTTGACCTCCGTCTCGGCCAGCTCCTCGGCGGGCACCGAGTCACGGACGATCCCGCAGCCCGCGTACAGGTGGGCCACGTTGCCGCGCAACAGCGCACAGCGCAGCGCGACGCAGAACTCGCCGTCCTCGGCCAGGTCGGTCCAGCCGACGGCGCCGGCATACCAGCCGCGGTCGAAGCCCTCGAGCGCCGGGATCAGGGGCAGCGCGCGCTCGCGCGGCTCGCCGCCCACCGCCGGGGTCGGCAGCAGCCGCCCGGCGAGCTCGACCGCCGGCACCGGGTCGGCGAGCTGAGCGCGGATCGCGGTGGCGAGGTGTTGGACGTTGTGGACCTTGACGAGCACGGGTTCCTCCGAGGCGGCCACCCAGAGGCTGACCGGATCGAGCGTGCGCTCGATGCGGCGCTCGACGATCAGCTGCTCCTCGCGGTTCTTGGCGCTTTGCAGGAGCTGCTCGCCGAGATGGTCGTCGACGGCCGGGTCGGCGCTGCGCCGCGTCGTGCCGGCGAGCGCGACGGTCTGCGCACGCTGGCCGTCGCGGCGGACGAGCAGCTCGGGGCTGGCGCCGACGAAGGCGAGCTCGGGCGTGCCGACGCACCAGCAGTAGCAGGCCGGGAAGACCTCGCGCAGGGCGCCGAAGACCGGCGCCGGGTCGTGCGGACGCGGCGCGTGCGCGCGCACCTCACGGGCCAGCACGACCTTCTCGAGCTCGCCCGCGCGAATGCGCTCTACGGCGCGCTCGACGGCGTGCTCATAGTGCGAGGGCGGGGCAGCGCTGGCCACCCGCACGCGCTCGACGGGGTCGGGGTCCAGCAGCGGCATCCCCACGGCCCGCAGCTCGCCGAGCCGCTTCAGCACGCGCTCGAGGACGTCCTCGGGGTCGTCGTCCGCGAACACCCGCGCGCACACGGTCATCCGCGCAGCGCCGTCCTGGCGCGCGAGCGCGACCTCCGGCAGCACGAGCGTCGCGGGCTCGAGCGATGCCCACTCGGGCGAGCGTCCACCGTCGTCGGCGAAGGCGAAGCCGCCGACGAAGATCGGCCCCGCGGCCGGCGGCCGGCCCGGATCGTCCGCCGCGTCGTCCCCGAACACGCGCCTGCCTAGCTCCCGCGCCCGGGTCGCCGCCTGCGTGAAGCGCCCGGCTCCGGCCGCCTCGATGACGGTGGCCTCACCGAGCGTGGCGAGCGTGAAGCCACCGCGCTCGGGCTGCTCGAGACATGCGAAGCGATCATCCGGACGCCGGGCGACGAGCACTGCCGCGCTCAGGTCGAGCTCGGCGGGGATCTCAACCGTCAGCGCGGCGAAGCGCGGCGCAACCCCGCGCCGCGACGCCTCGATCGCCCGCGTGACCCTCGACTCGAACAGGTCGAGTGCGGACGGCGACAGCCCGAAGGGGCTCTCTGCCAGCTGCTGAAGCCTCGGCGCCACAGCCAGAGGATGACGCATCGATTGAAGGGTTTGAGGCTCCATAGGCCCCCAAAGCCTTCAACCGGCGCGCTGGGCCCCCGCCCAAGCGCAGCCGCTCTTACGTCGCGCTTCTCCCGCGCGCCACCGCGATCTCGCCGGTCCGCACCAGTTCGATCAGGCCGAACGGGCGCACCATCTCCTCGAAGGCCTCGATCTTGTGCCTGGCTTCCGGTGACCTCGACCGTCACGCTGCGCTTCGAGACGTCGACGACGTCGCCGCGGAAGATCTCGGCGAATTGCATGACCTGCGCGCGTGCGTCGCCGTCCTGGCACGAGATCTTGAAGAGCGCCAGCTCGCGGGCGACGGTCTCGCTCGGCTCCAGGTCGCGGATCTTGATCACGTTGACGAGCTTGTGGAGCTGCTTTGTGACCTGGTCGATCGAGTGCGCGGCCCCGTCGAGCGTCAGTGTGATGCGCGACATCGACGTGTCGTCCGTGGCTCCCACGGCGAGCGAGTCGATGTTGAAGCCGCGACGCGCGAACAGGCCGGCGATGCGCGCGAGCACACCCGGCTTGTTCTCGACGAGGATCGACAGCACGTGCTTGCGGCCGGTGCGGATGCCGCCGCTCGCCTCCAGGTCCTCGAGGTTGAGGATCTCCTTGGTTCCGGGTTCACCCATTGCTCAGCCCACCATGTCCCGCGCGGCCTGGCCGGCGGGGATCATCGGATAGCAGTTCTCCTCCGGCGTCACGCGAACGTCCACCAGCACCGGTCCCTCCTCGGCCAGCGCCTCCTTGAAGGCGCCCACGAGCTCGCCCTTCTCGGTCACGCGCATGCCCTTGGCGCCGAACGCTTCGGCGAGCTTGACCCAGTCGGGGCTCGAGCCCATCTTCACCGACGAGTAGCGGCCGTCCCAGAACAGCTCCTGCCACTGGCGGACCATGCCGAGGTACCCGTTGTTCATCAGGAAGACCTTGACCGGGATGTTCTCGTCGACGCAGGTCGCGAGCTCCTGGACGGTCATGATCAGCGAGCCGTCGCCGGCGAGGCAGACGACGTCCTGGTCGGGCCGGGCGACCTTGGCGCCGAGCGCCGAGGGCAGGCCGAAGCCCATCGTGCCGAGCCCGCCCGAGTTGATCCACTGGCGCGGGCGCGTGAAGCCGTAGTACTGAGCAGCCCACATCTGGTGCTGGCCGACGTCGGAGGTGACGATCGCCTGGCCGTCGGTCGCCTCGAACATCGCCTGGACCATGTACTGCGGCTTGATCTCGGCGTCGACGCTGTCCTCGTAGCCGAGCGGGTGCTTCTCCTGCCAGCCGCGGATGCGCGCGAGCCAACCCTCGAGCCGGGCGCCGTCGGCGCCCAGCGCGCGGTACTCCGCGGTGAACTTCGGCAGGATGTTCTTCGCGTCGCCGACGATCGGGATGTGCGCCGGCACGTTCTTCGAGATCTCGGCCGGGTCGATGTCGACGTGGATGAACTTCGCGCGCGGCGCGAACTCGGACAGCTTGCCGGTCACGCGGTCGTCGAAGCGGGCGCCGATCGCGACGATCAGGTCGGCCTCGTCCATCGCGTAATTGGCGGTGCGGGTGCCGTGCATGCCGAGCATCCCGAGCCACTGCTCGTTGTCGGCCGGGAAGGCGCCGAGGCCCATCAGCGTGCAGGTGACCGGGAAGGCGTCCGAGAGGCAGAGCTCCTGGAACTCCTTCGTGGCGCCCGCGTTGACGATCCCGCCGCCGCCGTAGATCACCGGCCGGCGTGAGTTGGCGAGCGCCTTTGCCGCCAGCCGGATCTGCTTGGCGTTGCCCTCGGTGGTCGGCTGGTAGCCCGGCAGGTGCAGCTTGGTGACGGGCTCGTAAGGGATGTCGGCGCGCGACAGGTCCTGCGGCACGTCCACCAGCACCGGGCCGGGGCGGCCGGTGCGCGCGATGTGGAATGCCTCGTGGATCGCCTGCGGGATGTCGCGTGGGTCCTGAATCAGGATCGAGTGCTTGACGATCGGCATCGTGATGCCGGAGATGTCGGCCTCCTGGAAGCCGTCGGTGCCGATCATCTCGGTCCGCACCTGGCCCGTGAGGAAAACCGTCGGCACGCTGTCCATGACGGCGTCGGCGATGCAGGTGACGAGGTTGGTGGCGCCGGGGCCGCTCGTCGCGAGCGCGACGCCGACCCTGCCCGAGGCCTTCGCGTAGCCCTCCGCGGCATGGCCCGCGCCCTGCTCGTGGCGGCACTGGACGTGGCGGATGCCCGCGTCATAGAGCGCGTCGTAGGTCGGCAGGTTCGCGCCACCGGGGATGCCGAATACGCTGTCGACGCCCTCGGCCTTGAGGCACTCCATGATGGCGTCGACGGCTCGCATGGCGGGTCCTTCTCCTTCGGTATGGCTGACGGGCTGGCCGGACGGCCAGGGGAGGCCAGTGTAACAGCGCTTTTCCGCGCTCAGACCGGGTTTCCTGCGGGCTTCGCGAGCTCCTCGGGGTAGTCGAGATCCCTGCCACAGCGCTTGCAGACCTGGTCGCTCACCGGCAGCTCGAAACCGCACTCGGGGCAGCGCCGGCGCGGCTCGCGCCGCTCGTCGCGCATCAGCAGGGCGGCGAGGATGCCGATTCCCGGCAGCGCGGTGCCGACCAGGAACCAGATGAACAGCGAGCCACCCTTCAGCCGCGCGATGGCGGCGGTGGCCACGCCGAAGACGAGGGCGATGAAGATGAACTCCACGGCCCGGAGGCGCTCAGAGCACGCGCAGTGCCCAGACGACGGCGATCACGGCGACGACTGCGACCACGATCCACGCGATGGCCGCGACGAAGCCGAGCACCACCTTGAACAGGATGTACGCGGCAACGACGAGCACCACCACCGCCAGGGCCTTGCGGGCGATGTCAGACAGGGCTTCTCCCATGACATCGAGTTTGGCAGACGGCGATTCGCTTAAAGCAATCGTGCGGGCCGCGTCGGCAGGTAGCGGTCGAGTCCCGGCAGCGGCACCGACGACATCACCCAGGCGGGCCAGTAGACCTTGAAGCCGAGCCGTCGCAGCCGGTCGAGGAGCCACCAGGAGCTGGTCGTGCAGTAGACCCCGAAGGTCTCGGGCTCGCGCATCTTCGCGACCCGGTCGAGCGAGGCGAGCACCACCGGGACAAGCTCCTCCGCCGTCTCGGCGACGGCTGGCCCGATCTCCCCGTCCGCGCTCACCCAGCAGAGTGCCCTGGTGTCGCCGGAGCGCTCGTCGATGTAGGCGAGACAGGTGCGCGTGCGGCCGAAGAAGTCCTGCAGCAGCGGGCGCTCGTGGCCGATCGCCTCGGGCTCGAGCCTCTTCCATTCTGTGATGGCGCGGTCCTTCGTGAGGCCGTGGACCGTGGGCGCCGCCGCGTCGACCTCGTGGGCGCGCGCCTCGAGGTACTGGTCGACGCGGTGGCGCATGTGCCAGTGGCCGGTCACCGGCATCACGCCGAACTCGGTGTAGAGCGTGAGGTCGACGGGCGTGCCGAGCGTCACGACAACCCGGCCCAGCTCCGGCGACGGCGAGTACGGCCAGATCTGTTCCAGCAGCGACCTGCCGATGCCCCGCCCGGCGTACGAGGGCGCGACCCACAGCTCGGTCAGCTCGTCCATTACGCCGAAGCGCGAGGAGCTCGCGTAGCCGACCATGTCGCCGCCGTTCTCACAGACCCAGAACGACCCGTCCGGCTGCGCCGCGACGAACTCGACGAAGGGGCGAGAGCGCTCCCACTCCTCGCGAAGCTCGTCGTGACCACGGCCCTCGTCGGGGCCGAGCAGGCCGCGGACGCGGCGTGAGGCGTCCCAAGCCGATTCCCCCAGTTCGAATGCTGCCCGCAGGTCGGCCGGACCGCCCTCGCGGAAGCTGAGCTCGGTCACTCGGCCCCCGAGGCTAACGCGCCACGCGTTGCGCCGCCTTCAGGGCCGGTCGCATCGGCGCCGGCAGGCGGCGCCGGACCCGCCACGGGGCGCCCGCGAAGGCGTGGTTCGCGACCGTCGCGAAACCCTCCTCGTCGACGCGCAGCGCCAGCAGCAGGTGTGCCACGCGGTCGGACGGCGGCAGCTCCGGCTCGGTCGTGCGGACGCAGAAGCAGTGGACGCGCGAGCCGCCCGGGGTAACGAGCAGCGCGCCGGCCTCCCCCACCAGCCACGTGCCGAGCCCGCCGCGCTCGAGCGCAAGCCCGGTCGTTCGCTGGAGCTCGCGCTCGTCGTGGCTCGAGCAGGTCGCCGAGCAGCCCCTGGGCGACCGGCTCGGCCGTCTCGTTGCGCGGCCCCTTCGGCCGCACCACGCTCGCCCCACGGAAGGCGTACAGCTCCGGGATGATCCACGCGTGCGCGATCGCCGCCAGGGCGACCGGCGCCGCGAGCGGATCGAGCCACAGCATCCCCGCCCCCGCCGCCAGGAACGGCACGGTGTAGAGCAGCGTCCAGGCGTGCCAGATCCGCCCCCAGCGGCGCAGCCAGCGCGCGTCCGTGCGCTGGCGCCAGGGGACGGACGCAAGCTCGGGAAGCGCCTGTTCCATCAACCGCCCGCGATCGGGCGCCGCATGATCACGAGGTCGGCGGAGCGCGGCAGCTCGCGCACGTGGGTCGCCTTCCCGGGGCCCGTCCGGGACCGTGCCGATGTAGCCGAGCCCCTGCTGCTCCTGGAACTCGCTCACCGCGGCCTCGAAGGCCGCGTCGTCGGCCGCGGTCCACTCGGCGAGCGTGGTGTGCCCCGTGCCGTCCATCCGGATCAGTCGCGCCATCTCGATCTCCTCTCGGAAGCCTGCACGGATGGTACGCCGCGCGGTTTGCCTTACCGCCGATGTCGTTCTACGGTTTTCACAGTTTGGACTTTCGCCTCCTTGGCCCATTGGAGGTCGTTGGCGATGGCGGCCTCGAGGTAGTGATCGGCACAGGACGCCAGCGTGCCCTGCTGGCGCTGTTGCTCCTGCGCGCCAACCAGCTGATCACGAGCGACCGGCTCGTGGAGGAGCTGTGGGGCGAATCTCCGCCTGCTACGGCGCAGAAGATGCTCCACAACCAGGTCTCGGCTCTGCGCCAGACGCTCGGACGCAACGGGCGGCTCGAGACCCAGGGGAGCGCGTACCGGCTCAACGTGAGGTCAGGCGAGCTCGACGTCGATCGCTTCGAGGAGCTGCTCGCGAGCGCTCGCGACGACCTCGACTCCGATCCCGACGCCGCCGCGGAGAAGCTCAGTGAGGCGCTCGGGCTGTGGCGCGGCCCCGCGCTTTCGGACCTCGCCTACGAGCAGTTCGCGCAGGCCGAGATCGCGCGCCTCGAGGAGCGGCGCTGGGTCGCGTTCGAGGCTCGCGTGGAAGCCGAGCTGGCGCTCGGCCGGCACGCGGACCTGGTCTCCGAGCTCGAGGCGGCCGTCGCCGAGCAGCCGCTGCGTGAGCATCTGCGTGGACAGCTCATGCTGGCGCTGTACCGCTGCGGGCGGCAGGCGGACGCGCTCGAGGCTTACCGCAGCGCCCGCCGGACCCTCGTCGAGCAGGTCGGGCTTGAGCCTGGCGCGGAGCTGCGTGCACTGCAGGACGCGATCCTTGCCCAGGACCCGGCGCTCGACCCGCCGCGCGAGGAGCTTCCGGAGCCGCTCGAGGGCGGCTCTCCGTTGCTCGCCGGCCGGGATCGCGAGCTCGCCGAGTTGACCGCCCTGCTTGGCCGTGCCGAGGACGGCCACGGCGGCGTCGTGCTTGTCCACGGCCCGCGCGGCATCGGGAAGACGCGCCTGGCAGCCGAGCTCGCGCGCGAGGCGCTGCGCCGCCGGATCCCTGTGCTCTACGCCGGCGCCTCGACAGCCCCTGCCGATGGAAAGGCGGTGGTCCAGAGCGCTCAGGAGAGCGACCGCCCCAAGCTGCTCGTGCTCGATGACGCCGACCCCGAGTTGCTCGAGTGCGCGGCGGCGGCAATGCACCGCCGGAAGCCCACTCTTGGTCGCCGTGCTCCAGCCGGGCTCTGTCCCACCGGCTGCGTTCGAAGATCGGCTGACGCTGTCGCTCGAGCTGGGCCCGCTCGGCGACGATGCCGCCGCCGAGATTGCACACCTCTACCTGCCCCCCGGCGCACCTCCGCCGCCGGCCGAGGCGCTTTCCGACGAGACCGGCGGCGTGCCGTCGGCGGTGCACCGGGTGGCGGTCGAATGGGCCCGCGCACACGCAGCGCGCGAGGCCGAGGCAAGCGCCGGCCGCGCCGCCCGAGAGCGCGGTGAGCTGCGTGCGGCCGAGGCGGACCTGTCGGACGATCTGCTCGCGCTGCTTGCGGTGGACGAGCGTGACCGGCTCTACCGCGGCGAAGCGGACGACGTGCCGCTCCGGCGATCTGCCCATTCCTCGGCCTCGCCAGCTTCGACGCCACGCACGCCGACTACTTCTTTGGCCGAGAGCGCCTCGTGGCCGAGCTGGTCGCGCGGCTGGCCGGGGCTCCCCTGCTCGCTCTGGTCGGCCCGTCGGGCGCCGGCAAGTCCTCTGCGCTGCGTGCCGGCCTGCTGCCCGCGCTCGCGAGCGGTGTCCTGCCCGGCTCCGAGGGCTGGGCGCAGGCGCAGATGCGGCCGGGTGGCCATCCGCTCGCCGAGCTCGAACGGGTGCTGCCCGCCGGCGCCGGCGACGTGCTGCTCGCCGTCGACCAGTTCGAGGAGCTGTTCACCGCCTGCCGTGACGAGCGCGAGCGGGCCGAGTTCATCGACGCACTCGTCGCCCTCGCCAGGGCGAGCGACCGCCGCGTCCAGGTCGTGATTGCCGTGCGTGCCGACTTCTACGGGCGCTGCGCCGCACACGAGCGGCTCGCGCGCCTCGTCGGCGCGAACCACGTGCTCGTGGGGCCGATGAGGCGCGACGAGCTGCGGCGGGCGATCGTCGAGCCCGCCCGGCTGGTCGGGCTGCGGGTCGAGCCCTCGCTCACCGACGCACTCATCGGCGACGTCCTCGACGAGCCGGGCGGGCTGCCGCTGCTGTCCGCCGCGCTGCTCGAGCAATGGCGTGAGCGCGACGGCCGCGTGATGCGACGCGCTGCCTACGAGCGCACCGGCGGCGTGCGCGGCGCGGTCGGTCGGCTTGCGGAGGCAACCTACGCTCGGCTGTCCGCTGACGAGCGCCGCTCTGCGCGCCGCATCCTCCTGCGACTCGCCGACGCCGGCGAGCAGGAGGACGCCTTCGTGCGCCGGCGGGTGCCACTGGACGAGCTCGAGCTCGAACGCGACGAGCAGGCGGCGGCCGCGCTGGCCGCACTCACCGACAGCCGGCTCGTCACGGCAGACGAGGGCACAGTCGAGGTCGCCCACGAAGCGCTCCTGAGCGAGTGGCCCCGGCTACGCGAGTGGCTCGAGGAGGACGCGGAGGGGCGTCGGCTCCACCAGCACCTGATCCACGCGGCGCGTGACTGGGCCTCCGCGGCCGCGACCCCGGCGAGCTCTACCGCGGGGCGCGGCTCGCGTCCGCGCTCGACTGGGCCGCCGGCCACGAGCGCGACCTCAACGAGCTCGAGCGCGCCTTCCTCGACGAGAGCCGCGCGGAGGCGGAGCACGAGGCGGAGCATCAGCGGCGCACGAATCGCCGGCTGCGTGCGCCTGCTCGCCGGCCTCGCCGCGCTGCTCGCTGCTCGCGCTGGTCGCGGGCGTCGTCGCCCTAAACCAGCGCGGCGAGGCTCGTGACGCCGCGCGCGTCGCCGACGCGCAGCGGCTCGGCGTCGAGGCACTCGGCGAGGAGCGCCTCGACCAGGCCCTGCTGCGAACGCGCACGGCCGTCGAGCTCGACGAGTCACCGGCGACCCTCGGCAACATGCTCTCCGTGCTGCTGCGCAACCCGGCTGCGCTCGGGGTGATCGACTACGGCTGGATGGTGTACGGCGTCGCTGTCAGCCCGGACGGCGAGCTGATCGCCACGGGCGACGAGAGCGGCGCCGTCAACATCTATCGACGCCGCCACCCGCCGCCCCGTTACCCGGCCGTACCGGATCCGCGTCGGGCCTGGTCCAGAACGTGCGCTTCTCACCGGATCGACGCACGCTCGCGGTCAGCTACATGGACATGGCCGACTCCGCGCGGCCGAAGTTCGACCTGATCGAGCGTGCGCTCCGCCAGGCGGACGCTGCACGTGGAGCTGCCGGCGTCTCGAGCGAGCCGGCGGGTTTCACATACGTGGACGTCCTCTTCCCGCCCAATGATCAGGAGCTGCTCGCGCGTCCGGTGAGCAGCAGCTACCCCGATGCTCCGGCGGCACCGGTGTACCGCGTGGACCGGCAGAGCGGCGAGCTCGACCGGGCGTCTGCGCGTGGGCGCGCTTCGCGACGTCCTTCTACGGGTCCGAGACGGCCGATCGCCGCAGCCTCTTCCTCACGAGCGCCGGTGACGACAGGACCTGGCAGCTCGACACGGAGACGCTTCGCGTGGTTCGCTCCTGGCCGGTCGGGGGCGACGCGGGGGCGGTCAGCCCGGACGGGACCGCGTTCGCGCTGACAACGGAGTCCGGCGAGCTGCGGCTGCTCGACCTCGCGAGCGGTGACGTCCGGCCCTTCAGCGGGCGCCACGACGACAGCATCGATCAGAATCGAGTTCACCCCCGACGGCCGGCGTCTCGTGACGGCGGACGCAGGCGGGCAGGTTGTACGTCTGGGACGTCGAGCGGGGGACGATCGCTCAGCGGCTCCCGGGACATGTGCGCGAGATCAACGGCCTCGACATCTCGCCCGATGGGCGAACGCTGCTCACGGGCTCGAACGACACGCGGGTGATCCTCTGGGACCTCGCCGGAAACACCCGGCTCGATCGGCGCTTCGCCGTCGGTCCCCGCTTCAAGGTGAACCACGACGCCGCGGGGAATCGCGGTCAGCCCCAACGGGCGCACGCTGGCGTTCACTCACAGCGACGGCACAGTTGACCTGCTGGACACGCGGACCCTGCAGCGGCGCGCGAGGATCCAGGCCCTCGATGACTACGCCGCCTCGGTCGCGTTCAGCCCGGACGGGCGCCTGCTGGCCGTGACCGGGAAGGGCGGCCGCGTGACGCTCTGGAACCCGCAGACGCTCGCGCCCGCCGGCGAGCTCGAGGGGATGCGGAACGTCTCCCAGGCGCTCGCGTTCTCGCCGGACGGCGCGCGGCTCGCCGGCGTTGAGGCGATCGCCTCCGAGGAGACCTTGTCGGGTAAGCCTCGGCCACTGCGCGTGTGGGACCTGCGCTCGCGCACGCTCACCGATTTCCGCGCCCAGACGGCCGCCAACCTGCTCGCCTACAGCCCCGACGGCCGGCTGCTCGCCGCAGCTACGCAGGAGCGAGGCACCGAGATCCGCGACGCGAGCACAGGGCAGGCTGATCGAGCGTCTCGGGTGGCGGCTCTGGCGAGGGCGACTACTCGCGCTCGGTCGTCTTCTCGCCCGGACGGCGAGCTGCTCTTTGCTCGGCCAGTACAACGGGACCGGACGGCTGTTCTCGACCGATTCACTGGAGGCGCGGTCGGCCAGCCGCTCGAGGGCGCCCACACCGGGCGGATCACCTTCGGCGCGTTCACGCCCGACGGCAAGACGCTCGTGACCTCGGGCGCCGACGGTCGGGTCGTCCTCTGGGACGTCGAGCGCCAGGCGCAGATCGGCGCGCCGCTCGAGTTCGCTCCGAACACCTTCGCGTCGGTTGCGCTCAGCCCGGACGGCTCGCGGCTGTTTGCGGTTTCGAGCCGCGGAGAGGGGATCAGCTTCGACATGTCGCACGAGGCCTGGAAGCGGCATGCGTGCCTCGTGGCCGGGCGTGAGCTCACCCAGGCGGAGTGGAGCGAAGTGCTGCCGGAACGGCCCTACCAAGCGGTCTGCAGCGCCGAGCTGAGAGCGGAATTACCGGGCTCACGTTACCGGCCTGCCGGACTCTGGCGGCGATCGACCGCAGCCGGCGGTCGCCACAGAAAGGAGCGGCAGATGTTCTCCCCCGCATTCAAGACTCGCCTGGCCACTGCGCTCGCCGGTGCGGCCCTCGCGAGCGCGCTGGTCGTGTCCGGCGCTTCGGCCCACTACGGCGCAGCAGCCGGCACGGCGAGCCCGACTACGTTCCGCCGCCGCCTTCCTCGATCGCGGTCTCGGCGGCCGAGGAGTATCAGGACCTGCGCTCCCCGGACGCGGTCGACGCCGCCCGGAGGCGGGCGGGCCGTCTGAGCTCGCTGCGATCGCAGGACCTGCGCATGCCCGATACGGTCGACGCGGCCGAGGGCTACCAGCCCGACGCTCGCGCAGCAGCCGGTGGCGGACGAGCCGTCAGAGCCCTCCGGGTTCGACTTCGTCTCGGCCGCCATCGGAGCGATCGCCGCGGGCGCCCTCTCGCTCGTGCTCATGGCGACGCTCGGCCTGCGGAGGCCTCCGCGCGGCCGTCCCGCGAGCGCGTGAGGCAGGTGAGCGAGATGACCACGACGACGCTTGCGCAGAACCGGGCTGCTCGCGGCGCTCGCGGCGCTGCTCGCAGTCGCCGCGGCACCCGCCCGGGCGGACACCGTGAGCGACTGGAACCTGACCGCGGCAAACGCGCTGATCGGCACCGCGCCTCCGCTGCAGCCGCCGCAGATCACCGTGCCGCATCTGGCGATGGTGCACGGCGCCGTCTACGACGCCGTTAACGCCATCGACGGCGGCCACGAGGGCTATCTGCTCTCGCCGAAGGTCGGTAGGCCGACCGACTCCAAGGACGCGGCGGCGGCCACGGCCGCCCATCATGTGCTCGTCCACCTCGTGCCGGCGCAGCAGGCGGCGCTGGACGCGCAGCTGGCGACGTCGTTGGCCCCGATCCCGGATGGACGCTCGAAGAAGCGCGGGATCGCCGTCGGCGAGGCGGCTGCCGCCGCGATGATCGCGGCGCGGACGGAGGACGGCCGCTTCGGCGCCCCCGGCTTCCCCTCGGGGACCGGTCCCGGCGTGTGGCGGCCGGTGCTGCCGATGTTCGCGAACGACCCGAATGGCTGGCTCAGGGACGTGGAGCCGTTCTTCATCCGGAGCTCGTCCCAGTTCCGTTCCGAGGGGCCGCTACCGCTCGCGAGCCGCAAGTACGCCCGTGAGTTCGAGGAGGTCAAGGTCCTCGGCGCGGCGACCGACAGTGGGCGCACGCCCGAGCAGACGCTGGCCGCCCGCTACTGGGCGGAGAACCCGCCGGTGACCTGGAACCGCACGTTCCGCACGCTGTCGGCACAGCAGGGGCTGTCGCTCGTCGACAACGCCCGCTTCTTCGCGGTGCTCTACATGACCGCGACGGACGCGCTGATCAGCGTCTGGGACGACAAGGCGCACTGGTCGTTCTGGCGGCCGATCACGGCGATCCAGGAGGCCGGCGCGGACGGCAACTCGCGCACCGAGCCGGATTCCGCGTGGCTGCCGCTGATCCCGACGCCGCCGTATCCGGAGCACCCCTCGGGGCACACCGGCTTCAGCGGCTCGATCGTGAAAACGCTCCAGCAGTTCTTCGGCACCGACAAGGTGGCGTGGAGCGACACGAACGCCGCCGGCACGCGTGAGTTCACCCGCTTCTCCCAGGCGATCGACGACGTGGTCGACGCCCGGGTGTGGTCCGGGATCCACTTCCGGACCGCGGACGAGCAGGGTGAGCGGATCGGTAGTCAGGTGGCCCGCTACGTCGGGCAGCGCTACTTCGAGCCCCGGCACCGCTGACACCCCCGGCAAGGCGGGTCGCTCCGGCGACCCGCCCGCGCCGGGTCTCAGCCGATCCGCTCGCGGATCAGCCGCTGGACCTCGCCGCCGTCCGCGCGGCCCTTCGTCTCGCGCATGACGGCGCCGATGATCGCCCCGATCGCCTGGCCCTTGCCGGCGCGGATCTTCTCGACGGCGTCCGGGTTGTCGGCGATCGCGCGCTCGACGATCTCCGCGAGTTCGCCCGAGTCCGCGGCGCCGAGGCCGCGCTCCTCGATCACTGCCGCCGGCTCGCCGCCGTCGGCCACGAGCACGTCGAGCACCTCCTTGGCCGCGGAGGCCGACACCTGCTTCTGGCCGACCATCTCTACGAGCCGGGCCAGCGCGCCCGGCTCGAGCCGCGTGGACGCCGGGTCGGCGTCGCCGACCTTCGCGGCAAGCTCGTTCGTGGTCCAGTTGGCAAGCGCGCGCGAGTCGCCGTTGCCGGACGCGCTCAGCGCCTCCTCGAAGAAGTCGCCGAGCTCGGAGCGGAAGGCGAGCAGACGCGCCATCTCGTGGGGCAGCTCGAGCTCGCGCTCGAAGCGCTCGGCCCGGGCTGCCGGCAGCTCCGGCATCGCCGCCCGTGCGCGCGCGATCATCTCGTCGGTCGGCGCGATCGGCACCAGATCCGGCTCCGGGAAGTAGCGGTAGTCGTGCGCCTCCTCCTTGGAGCGGAGCGCGCTGAGCGTGTCGCTGCGCGGGTCGTAGTGAAGCGTCTCCTGCTCGACCCTGCCGCCGTCGCGGAGGATCGCCTCCTGGCGCGCGATCTCGGCCTCGATGCCGCGCTCGAGGAAGCGGAACGAGTTCATGTTCTTGAGCTCGGCCTTGGTGCCGAGGGTCGTCTCGCCAACCGGCCGGATCGACACGTTGGCGTCGACCCGCAGCGACCCCTCCTCCATGTTCACGTCCGACACGCCCATCCGCCGCAGCGTCGCCTGCAGCAGCCGCCCGAACTCGGCGGCCTGCGCCGGCGAGCGGAGGTCGGGCTCGGTGACGATCTCGACGAGCGGCGTGCCGCCACGGTTGAAGTCGACGACGCTGGTCTCGGCGCCATGGATGCGGCCCGAGGAGCCGGCGTGCACGAGCTTCGCGGCGTCCTCCTCGAGGTGCACTCGGTGAATGCGCACGTCGCCCAGCCGGCCGCCGGTCGCCAGCGGGATGTCGTACTGGCTGATCTGGTAGCCCTTCGGCAGGTCGGGATAGAAGTAGTTCTTGCGGTGGAAGATCGAGCGCGGCGCGATCTCGCAGTCGAACGCCATCGCGATCATCAGCGCGTAGTGGACCGCCTCGGCGTTCGTGACCGGCAGCGTGCCGGGATGCCCGAGGCAGACCGGGCAGGTGAGCGTGTTGGGCTCGGCGCCGAACGCGAGCGCGCAGCCGCAGAACATCTTCGTGCGGGTGCTGAGCTGCACGTGGATCTCGATGCCGATCACCGGCTCGTATGCGCGCGTGTCCGGCTCGGTGATGCTCATGACGGCACGGGCACCCCCTCGAAGCCGATCGCCTGTTCGAGCGCGTAGGCCGCGTCGAGGATCCGAGCCTCGCTGAACGCCGGACCGGCGATCTGGAAGCCGACGGGCAGGCCCTCGCTGAGGCCCGCCGGGATCGAGATGGCCGGCGTGCCGGCGAGCGGCATCGGCACGGTGAAGTAGTCGGACAGGTACATGGCGATCGGATCCGCCGTGCGCTCGCCGAGCTTGAAGGCGACCGTCGGCGATGTCGGGGTGACGAGGAAGTCCACCTTCTCGAAGGCGGCGCGGAAGTCCTCGACGATCCTCGTGCGGACCTTCTGGGCCTTGCCGTAGTAGGCCTCGTAGTAGCCGGACGAGAGCGCGTAGGTGCCGATCATGATGCGCCGCTTGACCTCGTCGCCGAAGCCGTCGTGCCGGGTCTGCTCGTACATCTCGGTGAGGTCGCCGTTCCCGGAGCGCAGCCCGTAGCGCACACCGTCGTAGCGGGCCAGGTTGGCGCTCGCCTCGGCCGGGGCGATCACGTAGTAGGCGGACAGGCCGAGCCCGGAGTTCGGCATCTCGACCGGCTCCACGGCGCCGCCCAGCTCCTCGATCTTCGCCAGCGTGTCGCGCACGACGGCCGCCACGCCCGGCTCGAGACCCTCCTCGTCGAGCCCCCAGACGCCGAAGCGCAGGCCGTCGAGCCCCTCCGCGATCGGCAGCGGGATCTCGCCCGGGATGCCGATCGAGGTCGAGTCGCAGGGATCGCGGCCCTGGAGGATGCGCAACATGAGGGCGGCATCGGTGACGTCGCGCGTGAGCGGCCCACACTGGTCGAGCGAGGAGGCGAAGGCGATCATCCCGTAGCGCGAGATGGCGCCGTAGGTGGGCTTTAGCCCGACGATCCCGCAGAGCGAGGCGGGCTGGCGGATCGAGCCGCCCGTGTCGGTGCCGATCGCCCAGGGCGCGTAGCCCGCGGCCACGGCGGCGGCGCTGCCGCCGCTCGAGCCGCCCGGGACGCGCGTGCGGTCCCACGGGTTCTGCACCGGGCCGAAGCCCGAGTTCTCGTTCGACGAGCCCATCGCGAACTCGTCCTGGTTCGTCTTGCCGAGCACCGCTGCGCCGGCCGCCTGGAGGTTGCGGACGCTCGTGGCGGTGTAGGGCGGCCGGTAGCCCTCGAGGATGCGCGAGCCGGCGCTGCTCGGGACGCCCTCGACGCAGAAGAGATCCTTGGCGGCGAACGGCGGCAGCTCACCCATCTCCGCGGGAGGCTCCTCGGCGACCCACAGGTACGCGCCGAGCTCGTCGCCGGCGGCGCGGCCGCGCCAGAACTCGAACAGCTCCGCGGCCGATACCTCGCCGCTCCGCAGGAGCTCGGCCTGCTGCGCCGCGGTGAGCTCGAGCAGCTCGCTCACGACGTCCCCGGGCTCGGCACCCGGAAGCCCCCGTCGGCCACATCAGGAGCTTGCTCGAGCGCCCGCTCCCTCGGCAGGCACGGGCGCGGGACGTCCTCGCGCAGCACGTTCTGCAGCTCGACCACGTGCGAGGTGGGCTCGACGCCCTCCAGGTCGAGCCGCTCCATCTGCTCGACGTGCTCGAGGATCTTGGAGAGCTCGGGCTGGAGCCGCTCGATCTCCTCCTCGCTGAACTTGAGGCGGGCGAGCTTCGCCACGTGGAGCACCTGGGCGCGGTCGATCATCGGCGCGATTGTAGGTCGGCGGCGCGAACGTCACCCGCCGGCTTCGGGCCGCGGCGCCGGGATCGTCTCGATCTCCGCGGGCGGCGGGACCGGACGGCCGCTCAGGTCCGTCGGCCGACCGGGCCGTGACGGGCGCTCGTCGCGCAGCGCGATCAGCGACCCGACGACGATTCCGAGCGCACCGGCCAGCCCGAGCCACAGGCCCCACTCGCGGGCGCTTGCATCGTCGGGGAGGTCGAGCACGCGGATCACGACGAGCACCACCGCCAGCAGACCGCTGAAGCAGACGAGCGTGTTGAAAGTCAGCGGCACCGCCGGCAGACGCTGAGCGGCGGTGATGATCAGCAGCGCGACGGCCACCGCCGCGACGAGCGCGAGCACGATGTCGAGGACGGCGAGCGACTCGAAGCCGCTCGTCGCGGGCACGTCCTCGGCCCCGTACCAGGGGGCGAACAGGGACGCGAGCAGCACGACCCCGGAGATCGCAGTGATCCACTCGCCGATGCGCAGCCTGCGCAGGTCCATCGGGCGGCAGCGTAGCCCCGAGGGGTCCCGGCCCCGCCGGTCCCCCGGCGGCAGGGGATGCGCCGGGATCCGGCGGGCCGGGTGCGCGGGATGCGCCTACGAGGGAGTGGCGGCCCCGCGCGGGCGGCTCGGGCGGGGTTCGACAGCGGCCCGCCAGGTCCGCTACACCCGAGCTCGTCCTGCAGGCTCGCAGCGGCCCGCGCGCCGGCCTATGGGGGTATCCCGACCTCGTCGGGTTCGGTTATCCGTACGACCGCGGCCGCGGCGGGCAGCCATCATTCCCTGCGATGAGGATCGCGCCGCTTCGCCTGCCGGTGGCCGGCATCGCCTTCATGGCACTCGCCGACACGGCGATCGTGGCGCTCGCGCTCCCGCCGATCCTGCGCGAGCTCAACACGGACGTCGCCGGCGTCGCGGCCGTGCTCGGCGTGTACGCCATCGTGCTCGCGCTCGCGCTGCCGGCCGCGGAGTGGCTCTGGCGGCGCGCCGGCACGCGTGCCGTCGGGCTCTCCGGCGTGGCGCTGTTCGCGGGCGGCTCGCTCGCCTGTGGTCTGGCGGACACGCTTGACGTGCTGCTGATCGCCCGCGGCGTGCAGGCCCTGGGCGGCGCCGCGCTCCTCGTGACCGCATACGTCCTGCTCTCGAGCGAGGAGCGCGGCCGCCGGGCCTGGCAGCTGGCGGTGCTCCTCGGGACGGCCGCCGGACCGGCGATCGGCGGCGCGCTCACGCAGGCCTTCGGGTGGCGCTCCATCTTCCTGATCCAGGCGCCGGCCGCCCTGCTCGCGCTGCCCGGCTGCCTGACCGCGCGTGACGAGCTCGACCGCGCCGTCCCGGCCGGCGAGCGCCCGCCGCCACGGCGCCGGCGGGCGTGGCACGACGTCGAGGCCGAGGGCGTCGTGCGCCCGCGCTGGGCGCTCGGCCGGGCGATCGCACTCGGGCTCGTCTCCGGTGCGGCGACGGCGGCGCTGTTCCTCACGGTGCTGCTGCTGATCAGCGGCTGGGGCATCGAGCCGCTCACGGCGGCGCTCGCGGTGACCGTGATGCCGCTCGCGGCGCTCGCGATGGTGCCGCTGCGCGGCTCGCCGGGCGCGCACGCCGCGGGGGGCGCCCTGCTCGTCGCGGCGGGCAGCGCGGGCCTGGCCTTCCTCCCGACCGCGTCGGTCGCCTGGACGATCCCGCCCCAGCTGGCCGTCGGCGCGGGGATCGGGCTCGCCCTGCCCGCGCTCAGCGGGCGCCTGCTGCCCGAGCGGAACGGCCGCGACGCTGCGCGCCTGCTGTCGATCAGACACGTCGGTATTGCGCTCGTGCTGCTGATCCTCGCGCCGATCGCGCAGAACGAGCTCGACAGCACGCTTGCGGAGACACGCGAGCGCGGAGCCGCGATCATCCTCGACGCGCCGATCGACCCGCGCGTGAAGCTCGACATCGCTCCGAAGCTGTCCGAGAGCGTCGAGACGGAGGACCCGCGCGGCGGGCTCGAGCAGGTCTTCGCGGACGGGCGATCGGAGGTGGATGAGGACGAACGCGACGACTACGACCAGCTCGCGCAGCGCGCCGACGAGGTGCTGGTCGCCGGTGTCAACGACGGCTTCGCGACGGCCTTCCTGGTCGGTGCCGGGTTGGCGCTGCTGGCGGCCGCGCTGCTCGTCCCGGTCGCACTCGGGTACAGCCTCGCGGGTCTCCGGCCGGCGCTGGCCGTCGGGGCCACCGTCGTCGCAGCCCTGGCGGTCGGGGGCTACGCCCTCGCCGCCAACAGCGACAGTCCGCCCGAGGTCGTGATCCAAGATCCATGCGAGGACCGCGACAACCCAGGCAGCGGCGGCATCACCGGATTCCTCCAGGACGCCGCGCTCGTCGCAGTCGACGAGGTCGCCTGCCGGGTGGGGTCGTCGCGCGAGGAACTCGTGCTGGCGATGGTCGATGACGACGCGGCCAGGGACTACGAGCGCCGCTACGACGTCGACCCGCGCTCCGTCATCGACCTTGCCGGCAGCGTCCTCCCGGGCTAGCGGCCGTACACCAGGATCGCCACGCCGTCGCCAACGACCTTCGAGTCGACGAGCTTCAAGCCCTTCTTGTCGCTCGTCTCGCCCCACAGCTGCTTGCCGCTGCCGAGCACCACCGGGAAGACCATCAGCCGCAGCTCGTCGACCAGGTCGTTCTCGAGCAGCTCCTGGGCGAGCTGGACGCTGCCGTGGACGACGATGTCGCCGTCGTGGTCCTCCTTGAGACGCGCCACCGCGTCGGCCACGTCGCCGTCGAGCACCGTCGAGTTGGTCCACTCCGGTTCGGTCAGCGTCGACGACACCACGTACTTGGGCATGTTGTTGAACTTGTCGGCGAACTCGCCGTCACGCTGGGGCCATGCGTCCGCGAAGCCCTCGTAGGTCTTGCGGCCGAGGAGCAGCGCGTCGCTCGCCATCGTCTCGTCGAGCTTGAACCTGTCGCCCTCGTCGCCGCGCGAGTACTCGAAGCTCCAGCCGCCGTGCTTGAAGTCCTCGGAGCCGCCGGGATCCTCCACGACCCCGTCCAGCGAGATGAACTCGGTTACCACGATGCGTCCCATGTCGATTCCTCCTTTGCTTGTCATGTACCCAGACGTCGAACGAGCCGGGCACTAATCGACAAGCGGCCGCGCTAAGTCGCCTTGGCGGCCTTGAGGGTGTTGACGAGCAGCATCGCGCGCGTCATCGGCCCGACGCCTCCGGGCACCGGCGTTATCGCTCCGGCCCGCTCGCGCGCAGCCTCGAAGTCGACGTCCCCGACGAGCCCGGCGTCGGTGCGGTTCGTGCCGACGTCGATCACGGTGGCGCCCTCGCGGACCATGTCGCCCGTCACCAGCCCCGGCGAGCCGACGGCCGCAATCAGGACGTCCGCCTCGCGGCAGACGGAGGGCAGGTCGCGCGTGCGCGAGTGGCAGTGCGTGACGGTGGCGTTGGCCTTCAGCAGCAGCTGGACGAGCGGCTTGCCGACCAGGATCGACCGCCCGATGACGACCGCGCGGGCGCCCTGCAGCTCGACCCCGGCCTCGGCGAGCAGCTCCATGACACCCGCCGGTGTGCAGGGCACGAGCGCCTCGGGCCGGTCGTGCATCAGGAGGCCGGCGTTGGCGGTGGTGAGCCCGTCGACGTCCTTGCCGGGGTCGATCAGGCCGATGAACTCGTCCTGGTCGAGGTGATCGGGCAGCGGCAGTTGCAGCAGGATCCCGTTCACCCGCTCGTCGTCGTTCAGCGAGCGGATCAGGGCGGCGAGCTCGTCCGGCGCGACGTCGCCACCCGGTTCGTGGTGGAAGGACTCGATGCCGACCTCGGCGGAGTCCTCCCGCTTCATGCGCACGTAGACAGCGGACGCGGGGTCGTCCCCGACGAGGATCGTTGCGAGGCCCGGCTTGCGGTCGAGGCCGGCGACCTCCTCGGCCACGCGCGCCCTGACGCGCCGCGCCACGGCGTTCCCGTCGATGATCCGGGCGGACATGAGCGCGCGGCAGCATAGTGCAGCGAAACGACGGCCCGCGCGGCGGGTTCTAACGGGCATGAGACTCGCGTGGCGCGCCGCCCTGCTGGCGCTGGTGGTGCTCGCAGCCCTTCCCGCCGTGGCCCCGGCGCGCGTGCTGCAGAGCCTGACTCCCGCTGACCGGCTCGCCGAGGGGCCGCTGCTGGCTGGCAACCGTGTTGCCTGGGAGGAGACGCGCTGCGCCTCCCCCGGCAGCTGCGGGTTCGAGGCCGACACGCGCTACCGGATCCGTTCATTCGGCCCGAGCGGCTTCCACACGCTCAGGAGCGGTCGCATCCGCTCGTTGCCCGGTGGCTCGAACTCCTTCTTCTCGAGCGTGTCGTTCGAGCTCTCCCCAAGCCGCTTCGTGCTCGCGCGCTCGGAGTTCGGCACGACAAGCGAGCAGGACTTCGCGGCCGAGCGGCTGTTCGCGGGTGACCGCAACGGAGGCGGGCTCGCGCAGCTGTTCGCATGCGCCACGGACCAGCAGACGGTCGTGAACGTCTTCGCGCTGGCCGGCGACCGGGTCGCATACGACCCGGATCCGTGTGACGATCAGGCGCGCATCGAGGTGCGCGACCTCGGGGGCGGATCGACGAACACGATCGACCTCGGCAGCGGGACGCTCGCCGACGTCGCGCTCGCGGGCCGCTTCGTCGCGAGCGTGCACGCCGGGCTCGTCCGGGTGCACAACGCGAACAGCGGCGCGGAGCTGTTCTCGGCCCCCCTGCCTCCCGGCAGCCTGCACGGCATCGACGTAGCCGCGGACGGGCGGCTCGCCGTGAGCGTGGGATCGCAGCGAATCGGCCGTCGCACGTGCTGGCGCAGCCGCCTCTGGCTGCGCACCGCCGGCGGATCGGCGCTCGAGCAGCAGCCCGTCACTCCCTGCTGGGACGCCCGGCTCGTGCGCGGCGGCGTCGTGTATCTGGCCGGCGAGCGGCGGCCGCTGCGCCTCGAGTCCATTCGCAACGGCGGCAGCCGCCGGACGATTGTCGCCTTCGGCGACCGGCGCGCTCGCGAGAACTTCGACGCGCAAGGCGCGCGGGCGGCAGTCGCCGTCGGCTGCGGCGGCCGCGTGCGCATCCGAGTGGTCTCGATCGACGGCCGCTCGCCGGCCTGCTAGCGGCGCTTGAGCGGCGCGTAATCCGCCATCAGCTTGCGCTCCGAGCCGTCGCCGGCGAAGCGCACCACCACGAGGCCGCCGGGCTCGACCCCGGTCACGACGCCCTCGCCGAACTGGGCGTGCACGACGTCGTCGCCCAGCGCGAAGCTCGCGCCCGCCCCTGCCGGCTCCGGCTCGGGCACCGACGCCCCTCCGCCCCAGGTGGCGGCGGCTGCCAGCCCGCGCGGCGCGTCGGGCTCCTGATCGGTGAACTCAATTGGGATCTCGTCGATGAAGCGGCTGCGGACGTTCCAGTCGCGGTTCCCGAACAGCGCCCGCGTGCGCGCGTGCGTCAGGTAGAGGACGCGCTTGGCGCGCGTGATGCCGACGTACGCGAGCCGTCGCTCCTCCTCCAGGTCGCCCGACTCGATCGAGCGCATGTGCGGGAAGACGCCGTCCTCGAGCCCGATGATGAAGACGATCCCGAACTCGAGTCCCTTCGCGTTGTGCATCGTCATCAGCGTCACGATGCCCAGCTCGTCGCGCAGGTTGTCCTGCTCTGAGAAGAGCGCGATCTGCTGCAGGAACTCCTCGACCGAGCCCTCCTCGGCCTGCGCCTCGTACTCGCGCGCCACGCCCACGAGCTCCTCGAGGTTCTCCAGCCGCACCTGCGACTCGACGGTGCGCTCCGCACGCAGCGCGTCCGTGTAACCGCTCTCATCGAGCGTCTCGGAGAGCAGGTCGCCGACGCTCGCGCCGCCTTCCGCGCGCTCACGCAGGCGCTCCATCACTGACATGAAGCGCTCGACGGCCTTGATCGCCGCTGTGCCGAGTCCGGGCACCGCCTCAGGCGCGGCGGCGACGTTCCAGACCGGCTCGCCGAGCGTGCTCGCGTAGTTCGTGATGCGCGCCTGCGACGTGTTGCCGATGCCTCGCCGTGGGGTGTTGACGACGCGGCCGAAAGCGACCGTGTCGGCCGGGTTGACGAGCATCGTCAGGTAGGCGAGCGCATCCTTGATCTCGGCCCGCTCATAGAAGCGCGTGCCGCCGATGACCTGGTACCCGACGCCGTAGCGCACGAGCATGTCCTCGAGCACGCGGCTCTGCGCGTTCGTCCGGTAGAAGACGGCGATCTCGTCGCGCGACTCACCCTCGTCCACGAGCCGCTCGATCTCCGACACGACGAAGCGCGCCTCGGCGTGCTCGTCCTCGAGCTCGCGCACGTGCACGGGCTCGCCCTCGCCGAGCTCGGACCAGAGGAACTTGTCCTTGCGGGCGCGGTTGTTCGAGATCACCGCGTTGGAGGCGTTCAGGATCGTCTGCGTCGAGCGGTAGTTCTGCTCGAGCTTGACCACCTGGGCGTCCGGGAAGTCGTCCTCGAAGTCGAGGATGTTGCGGATGTCCGCGCCGCGGAAGCGGTAGATCGACTGGTCGTCGTCGCCGACGACGCAGAGGTTGCGGTGCTCCTCGCAGAGCAGCTGGAGCCAGCGATACTGGGCGCGGTTCGTGTCCTGGTACTCGTCGACGAGCACATGCCGGAACGAGCGCCGGTAGCGGTCGCGGACCTCGGGGAAGAGCTCGAAGAGGTTCACGCAGCGGAACAGCAGGTCGTCGAAATCCATCGCGTTGGCGGCGTGCAGGCGCTGCTCGTAGAGCTCGTACACGTCCGCCGCCGTCTGCTCGAAGAAGGTCGACACCTTGATCCGGTACGCCTCGGCGTCCTGCAGCACGTTCTTGGCGTCCGAGATCTGGCGCCTGATGCCGCGCGGCGCGAAGCGCTTGGGGTCGACGTCGAGCTCCTCGATGCAGTTCTTGACGAGCCGCAGCGAATCCTGCTCGTCGTAGATCGTGAAGCCGCGCGTGTAGCCGAGCTTGTCGGCGTCGCTGCGCAGCATGCGTGCGCAGGCCGAGTGGAAGGTCATCACCCACATGGCGCGGGCGCGCCCGCCGACGAGCGCCTGGACCCGCTCGCGCATCTCCTTCGCCGCCTTGTTGGTGAACGTGATCGCGAGGATCTCAGCGGGCCGGGCCTGACCGGTCCCGACCAGGTGGGCGATGCGGTGGGTGAGCACCCGGGTCTTCCCAGAGCCGGCCCCGGCGAGGATCAGCAGCGGCCCCTCGCCGTGCACGACGGCCTCGCGCTGAGGCGCGTTCAGGCCCTCGAGCAGGGCGTCGGTTGCGACCGGGGTGCTCACCCGGCCAACGATAGATGCGTCAGCGGCGGGTGCCGAGCACCAGCAGGTAGGGACGCGGCTGGGAGACCCCGCCGTTCCCGCTGAACTGGTCGAAGTACGTGAGCCAGTCGGAGTGGAGCGCCTCGCGGCGCTCGTCATCGAGCCCGTCCACGAGCGTCTTCGTTGGCCCGTAGGAGGTGGCGAACAGCTCCCAGACGTCCTCCGAGGAGCTGCCCGGCTGCGGGCAGTCGCCCTCCTCGAAGCGCAGCTCGAAGTCCTCGCCCAGCTTGTCGGTCACGTACTGCCTGTCGCCCCAGGAGAACGGGTTTCCGACGCCCTCCGGCCGCGGCGGCTGGTACGCGGCCATGATCTTGAAGAACTCGGCCACGCCGCGCTCGGAGTCCCAGGTGAGCAGCGCGAGGCGGCCGCCCGGGCGGCAGACGCGGGCAAGCTCGCGCGCCACGGCCGCGTGGTCCGGGGCGAACATCACGCCGAAGGTCGAGGTCACGGTGTCGAAGCTCCCGTCCTCGTAGGGGAGCGCCTCGGCGTCGCCGACCTCGAAGCGGATCTCCAGGCCCTCCTCGCTTGCTCGCTCGCGCGCCGTTTCGATCAGATCGGGTGCGAGGTCGAGTCCGGTCACCCGCGCCCCGGCCCGCGCCGCGGGACGAGCGATCTCACCGGTGCCGGTGGCCACGTCCAGCCAGCGCTCGCCGGACTGCGGGGGGACCTCCCGGAAGAGGTGGTCGTGGGCGATCTTCAGGTGCTCGCTTACGCGCGCGTAGGGGCCGTTGCCCCACATGACGCCCTGCTTTGCCTTGAGCTCTTCGAATGCCATGGGTCCAGTTTGCCGCCGGTCGGGGACGTCCGCCAGTAGCCCCGCCCTACAGGTCACGGCGACCGAACGCCACGTGCGCAGCGGTGCCGACGAGTACGAGGTAGCCGACCGTCCACAGCCACAGGAGCGGTCCACCCTCCTGCGCACCGCCGAACGGCCCCAGCCGCACGATCACGCCGGTCACCCCGCGCACGTCCTCGGTGAGCGCGTCGAGCCCGGCCTGGTAGAGCGCCTCGAAGGGCAGCAACCATGAGGTCACCTTGGCGACGTCCTCGAGCGTTTCGACGCTCAAGGCGTCCCCGATCTGGCCGAGCAGGCCCGCCGCGAGCCCGGCACCGAAGAGCATGAAGACCGCGATGCCGTTTGCGGTCGAGCTGAGGAACACCGAGCCGAGCAGCGACAGCGCGGCGATCACGAGCACCGCGACGACCAGGCCCAGCCCGGGCAGCACCGGGCTGTCGGGCCACCAGCCGCCGGTGATCCCCGTGATCAGGACCGACAGCGTGTAGACGGCCCCGACATACGCGGCGCAGACGACGGCCGCTCCGACGAAGCGGCCCAGCAGCAGGCTCGTCCGCCCGACCGGCCGCACGACGAGCGGCTGCAGCAAGCCGCGCTCGGCGTCGCCGCGGACCGCGCCGAGCGTGAGGAAGGCGCCGAGCACCGCCCCGAGGAACAGCGTCGTGAACATCGCGAGGCCGAGGAGCGTCGATCCGGTCAGCACGAGCTCGTCGAGCGGGTCCTCCCCCGAGAAGTCGTCGACCTCGCGGAAGGCGACGTCGGCGCCGAGCGTGTAGAGCGCCAGGAACATCAACGTGAGCACGAGCACCACCGCGATCACACGCCGGCGCACGCACTCGCGCAGCGCGTAGCGGGCGATGACGAGCACGCCGCTCACGCGAGCTCCCCGGCCGGCTCCGCCGGGCCTCCGACCGCCTCCAGGTACGCGTCCTCGAGGCTCGACGAGAGCAGCCGCACCTCGTAGACGTCCTCGCCCTGCTCGACCAGCTCGGCGACGAGCCCGGGCACCTCCTCGCGCGTGGCGCTCGGGTAGCTGCGCAGGCCGGTGCCGGTCTCGATCTCGACTCCGCGCGGCCGCACGAGCTCGTCCGGCGTTCCCCTCGCGACGATGCGGCCGTGGTTCAGGATCGCGACGCGGTCGCAGACGAGCTCGACCTCGCTCAGCAGGTGCGAGTTGAGGACGACGGCGACGCCGCGGTCGCGCAGCCCGGTGAGGAGGTCGCGCACGATCCGGCGGCCGATGGGGTCGAGGGCGCTTGTCGGCTCGTCGAGCATCAGAAGGCTCGGCTCGCCGACGAGGGCCTGGGCGATCCCGAGGCGCTGCTGCATGCCCTTCGACATCGCGTCGACTCGGGTCGCGCGCGCCTCGCCCAGTTCGACGAGCTCCAGCAGCTCGGCACGCTCGCGGGCACCGCCGTCGGAGCCGGCGAGCGACTGGTGGAGCGCGAGCAGCTCGTCCGCGGACAGCCAGTCGGGGAAGCGGAACAGCTCGGCGAGGTAGCCGATGGCCCTGCGCGCGGGGGGCGACCCGGCCGGCACCCCCTCGACCTCGGCGTCGCCTTCCGTCGCGCGCACGAGGCCGCAGGCGATCTTCGTGAGCGTCGACTTGCCCGCGCCGTTCGGGCCCAGCAGGCCGAGCAGCTCGCCCCGCTCCACCTCGAGATCGACGGCCGCAAGCGCGACGGTGGCGCCGTAGCGCTTGGTCAGCCGATGGCAGGCGAAGGCGGGCGCCACCGGGCGCAGTGTAGGAATTGCCGCTGATGGGTCTGACAGACGACGTGCGCAGCACCTGCCGGGCGATCGCGGAGAGCGCGCGCTTCGTGTCGATCGACCTCGACCGGCTCGGGGAGCTGTCGCCCGCTCCGCCGCCCGCCCTGGACCCGCAACGGCACTTCCTGGAGGGGCCGGCCGATGACGTGGCGAGCTACATGCTGACCCTGGACGCCATCAACTTCGGCTCGGGCTGGTTCCCGACGCTGCGCAAGCGGCCGGGGTGCTCCGGCTACTTCACCGTGGCCTGGGGGCTTGCGGACTTCTTTCGCTCGGGGCGGCGCTGGTCGAATGAGGAGCTGCGGTCGCTCTCGGGTCCCGACGTCGCCGCCGTCCTCGGTCAGGAGCCCGATCACGAGCTCATGGGCCTGTACGCGGAGGCGTTGCGCTCGCTTGGGTCGTTTCTGGGCGAGCGCAGCGCACTGCAGCTGGTTGGCGAGGCCGGTGGGTCCGCGGAGCGGCTGGCCTCGATGCTGGCCGCCGGCATGCCCTTCTTCGACGACGCCGGGTTCTGGAAGCGGGCGCAGATCACTCCGAACGACCTGGCGTTGGCGGGAGTCGCGTCCTTCGGGGACCTCGACCGGCTGACGATCTTCGCCGACAACCTCGTACCGCACGTGCTCCGGGTCGACGGAGTGCTGCGCTACGACGCGGAGCTCGCCGCCCGGATCGACGCGGGCGAGCTGCTCCCACCCGGCCCCGAGGAGCGTGAGATCCGGGCTTGCGCGGTGCACGCCTGCGAGCTGATCGCCGAGCGGCTCGGCACGCCACCGCGCGTTCTGGACACGTGGCTCTGGAACCGCGGCCAGGCGCCCGAGTACAAGGCGATCCCGCGGCACCGCACGCGGACGGTCTACTACTGACGCGCTCTCAGCCGCCGGCGGGGTCCGGGCCGCGGCGGGCCGACAGCGGCTTCACCTCGGTGCCCTGAGGCTTGCGGCCGGTCTGCTCCGCAAGCAGCTCCTCGACCTCGGTGAGGCGGTTCGCCAGGCCGCGCATGGCGTCGGCGACCGGGTCCGGAAGGTGGATCCAGTCGGCGTCGGGACCGGAGGGCTTCTTGCCGTCGACGCGGACGGGGTGGCCGGGATTGCCGACCACGGTTGAGTTCGGCGGCACGTCGTGGATGACGACGGAGTTCGCGCCGATCTTCGACTTGGCGCCGACCTCGATCGGGCCGAGCAGCTTCGAGCCGGCGCCGATCATCACCTCGTCGCCGATCGTCGGGTGGCGCTTGCCGCGGGCGAAGCCCGTGCCACCGAGCGTGACGCCCTGGTACATCGTCACGTGGTCGCCGACCTCGGCGGTCTCGCCGATCACGACCCCCGAGCCGTGGTCGATGAAGAGGCCGCGCCCGATCTGCGCGGCCGGGTGGATCTCGATGCCGGTGGCGACGCGGGTGACGTTCGCCAGCACGCGTGGCACCAGCGGCACGCCGGCCTGGTGCAGCGCGTGGCAGATCCGGTACGACAGGATCGCCTGGACGCCGCCGTAGCTCAGCAGCATCTCGACCCGCCCCACGCTGTGCGCCGCGGGATCGCGCTCCTGAGCCGCGGTCAGGTCGTCGCGCAGCTCGCGCGCGACGCGGGCGAATGTCCCCGAACCGATCACGGCGCGAAGAAGGGCGTGCTCACGTAGCGCTCGCCCGAGTCGGGGATGATCACGGCGATCCGCTTGCCGGACATCTCCGGGCGCGACCCGACGTGGATGGCGGCCCACAGCGCCGCGCCGCCCGAGATGCCGGCGAGCACCCCCTCGCGCCGGGCGCACAGCCGCGCCAGCTCGAGGGCGTCCTCGTCGTCGACGGGGACCACCTCGTCGATCACGTCGCGGTTCAGCACCTCGGGCACGAAGCCCGGCCCGATCCCCTGGATCTTGTGCGGGCCCGGGTCGCCACCCGACAGCACCGGGGAGCTGAGCGGCTCGACCCCCACGACGTAGAGGTCGCGATTGCGCTCCTTGAGGCGCTCGCCGCAGCCCGTGATCGTGCCTCCGGTTCCCACGCCCGCGACCAGCACGTCGACCTTGCCCTCGAGGTCGCGCCAGATCTCCTCGGCGGTTGTGCGCCGGTGGATCTCGGGGTTCGCCGGGTTCGAGAACTGGTTGGGCACGTAGCAGTCGCCGCGCTCGCGGCAGATCCGGCGCGCCTCCTCGATGGCCTCGTTCATGCCGCCCATCGACTCGACGAGCACCACCTCGGCGCCGTACAACCGCAGGAGGTTCTCGCGCTCTCGGCTCATGCCCTGCGGCATCGTGATGACGATGTCGTAGCCCTTCGCTGCGCAGACGAGCGCAAGCGCGAGGCCCGTGTTGCCGGAGGTCGACTCGACGATCGTGTTGCGGCCCGGCTCGATCCGGCCCTCGGCCTCGGCGGCGGCGATCATCGACACGCCGATGCGGTCCTTCACGCTGCCGCCCGGGTTGTATGCCTCGAGCTTGGCGATCAGCTCGGCGTCGCAATCGGGCGCGACGCGCGTGAGCCGCACCATCGGCGTGTTGCCGACGAGGTCGGCCAGGTTGTCAGGGATGGTGCGGGTCGGCGGAGAAACGCTCATCCGCCGACGAGAGTACCCGCCGCGCTCGCTAGCTCTCGCGCTTGTGCGCCCCGCGCCGGTGGGTGAGGCCGTCGAGGAGAACCTCCACTGGCGACCGGCGGTTCGCCTGCTCGAGCTCCTCGCGGATCTTGTGGACGTCGTCCGTCGTGGCGACGGCCTTGCCGGTGGCGGAGCCGAGGCCGTACGCCAGCTTCTCGAACACCTCGGCGGTCCGCTCGAACCCGGTCTTCGGGCCGATCCGCAGGCCGAGCACCTTGCGCCGCCGCGGCAGCAGTCCGCCGCGCTTGCCCGCGCGTCCCAGCGCGAACCCGCCCGCGAGCGCCGCGGCGGTCAGGCCCGCCGCGGCGAGCGGCCGTTTGGCATTCCCGGCCGCCTCGGCGACTGACTCACCAGCCTGCTTCGCCTTCGCGGCCGGCTTGGCGATCACGCCGTTCGGGGACTCCTTCGTGGCCGCCACTTGCTAGCCCAGGATCTTCCCGATGCGCTCGGCCTGGTCGCCAACCTTCTCCATGTCCTTGGAGACGGTCTTGGTCGTCTGTCCGAACTGCTTGCTCGCCTTGCCGACCGTCTTCGCCAGCGACTTGACGTCGATGTCCGACTTGCCGAGCGAGCGCGGGACCGGGACGCCCAGCACCTTGCGCTGACGCGTGCGCGAGCGGATCAGCAGCCCGCCGGCGACGCCGGCGGCCGTTGCTCCGACGGCAACCGCCGGTCCCTTGGCCTTGCTCGCCACGTTCTTGACGGTGCCTACGAACCCGTTCGAGCCATTGCTCTGGCTCTGCGTGCTGCGGCTGGGGCCTTGTGCGCTGCGGCTGCGGCTTTGTGTGCTGCGGCTGCGGCTCTGGCTGCTGCGCTTGGCCGTCGAGCCGCTCGACCGCCGCGAGCCGTTGCCAGAGCGCGAGGACCCGCTGCCCGACGTGCGTGCCTTCGCACCGGCGGAGCTGGCCCGAGCTCTGCTCTTCGAGGGCGACCCGTTCGACGAGCCTCCCTTGCTCTTGGATCGCGAACTGCTCGATGATCTGCTCTTGCTCTGCTTGCTGCCGGAAGATCTGTTGGTGGCGGCCACTGCACATCCCTCTTCGTCTAGGACACTCTTGTGAAACCAGTACCCATGAATTTCGCTGCTAATCGGCATTAAGGCGTATGGCAGCAACCGTTCAGGGGACAGCGCGCCTTAGGATCGGCTGATGGACGCGATCCGGCTCGAGCCGGTCGACGCGCTGACGATCACGACGCTGGTCGACAACGTGACCGACTCGCTGCTTCCAGATGAGGGTCCGGCGCACCGGCAGGCCATATTGGGCGGGCCGCGGACGCCGGCACGATTCATCGAGGGGGGCGAGAGCGACGACGCGCTCCGCGGCGAGCACGGCTTCGCCGCGTTCGTCACCGTCACGAAGAACGGGCGCGAGACGCGGATCCTCTTCGACGCCGGCCGGACGCCGGACGGCCTGGTGCACAACATGCGCCGGCTCGGGATCGCCCCTGGCGACATCGACATCATCGTCCTCAGCCACGGGCACTGGGACCACACCACCGGGATGGACGGCCTCGTCGGTGAGCTCGGCAGCCCGAACATGCCGGTCCTGATCCACCCCGAGTTCTGGTCGCACCGGCGCGTCGCGTTGCCGGGCCGCGACCCGATCGAGCTGCCCTCGACGAGCAAGAGCGCGCTTCAGGGCGCCGGCTTCGAGATCGTCGAGGAGCGCAAGCCGAGCTTCCTGCTCGACGGCTCCCTGCTCGTCACGGGCGAGGTCGACCGCACCACCGACTTCGAGCGCGGCTTCCCGGGCCACGAGGCTCACCACGAGGGCGAGTGGAAGCCCGATCCGCTGATCCTCGACGACCAGGCGCTCGTCGCGCACGTCCGCGGCCGCGGCCTGGTCGTGCTCACCGGCTGCGGCCATTCGGGGATCGTCAACATCGCCCGCTACACCAGGAAGCTCACGGGCGAGCAGCGGCTGCACGCCCTCGTCGGCGGCTTCCACCTGAGCGGGCCGGGCTTCGAGCCGATCATCGAGCCGACCTGCGAGGCGCTCACCGAGTTCTCGGCCGACTACCTCGTACCCACACACTGCACCGGCTGGCGCGCGACGCACGCTCTCGCAAGCCGCTTCCCGGACGCCTTCATCCAGAACTGCGTGGGCACGAGCTTCGAGTTCACCGCCGCCGAGAGCTGATGGCGGAGCGCTTCTCGAGCAGCCGCCTGGAGGCCTTCAGCGACGGCGTGTTCGCGATCGCGGCGACGCTGCTCGTGCTAGAGATCAGCGTGCCCGAGAGCGGCTTCGACGACCTCTGGCAGGCGATCCGCGACGAGTGGCCCTCCTACCTCGCCTACACGACGAGCTTCTTCACGATCGCCGGGCTCTGGATCGCCCACCACGGCCTCTTCCGGCGGGTCGAGACCGCCGATGGAACGCTGATGCGGCTCAACATCCTGCTCCTGTGGGTGGTCGCATTCCTCCCGTTCCCGACCACGCTGACCGCCCATGCCCTGGGCCGCGAGACCGACGCGCCCGAGCGAACGGCCGTGCTGTTCTACGGCGCGACGCTGCTCGTGATCTCGGTGGTGATCACGACGATGACGATCTACGCCGCCCGCCGCCGGGAGGTCCTGAAGGACGGCGTCACTGTCGACGAGCTACGCCGGGTGATCCGCCGCACGCGCCCAACACCGGCCTTCTACGCCGCCATCCTGATTCTGGCCCTGCTGGCGCCACGCGCGGCCGTCTGGATGTTCCTCGTCGTGGCGGTCACGTCCGCGCTGATCCCCGACCTGCCGAAGGGCCGGCGCAGCACGCCCCCGTGAGGAAGCGGCGTGGTCGCGCTGATCGGCGCAAACCCGCTCAGGACGCGCATGGGATCTCCACCCACGAGCTGTCGTCAGAGAGAACCACCAGGCACGCGGTGCCGCCGTCGGGGAACTCGATGATCTCCACCTCGACGATCACGGGCTCGTCTCGAGTCTCCGACTCGTGCGGCACGAACTTGCGGACCGCGCCGTCCTCGAGCCGCAGACCGTGAGCTCGGGCCGCGATCAGGCTGATCTCCTCGAGCCGGCCCTGGACCTCCTCGGTCAAGCGCCGGATCCGGCCGCGATCCTCGGCTCCCAGCTCCACTCGCTCAGGCGTGTCGTAGCTCACCGTTTCCTCCTTGGCCTCCAGCGTGGACGGGGGAGATTGCAGCATGACCCGTCCCTCCGCGACCTGCTGCGCCCAGCGCCAGGGTTATACCCCTGAGATCATTGATCGCGGCGGACGATTGCTCGTGCGCGAGTTCGTGTTGCCCACCGGAAGCGGGGTCGTCACCGTCGGAAGGGTGAAGCGCCGTCGCCTCCTCACATGGATCGTCGCCCTGGTCGTGGCCGCGGTCGCGCTCGACGGGTGCGGCGGCGCCGACAGCTCCGGTCCTGGCGGCTCCCGCGCGCGCCCGACGATCGTCGTCGAACACGGCGCGTTTACCGACGCGAGCGGTTGGGACGCCGTGGTCGGCCGCTTGCGCCGCCGCGGATACGACGTCCTGGTTCCCGCCAATCCGCTGCGGGGCGTGGCCTCGGACGCGGCGTACCTCAGGAGCGTGCTGAAGACGATCGAGGGGCCGATCGTGCTCGTCGGCCACTCGTACGGCGGTGCGGTGATCACCAACGCCGCGGTGGGTGTGCCTAGGGTGAAGGCGCTGGTGTACATCGCCGCGGTCGCCCCGAAGGAGGGCGAGAGCCAGATGGACATCTTCGCCCGGTTCCCGGGCTCGCTGCTCGGGCCGTCGACGATCGTCGAGCGCAAGTTTCCGGGCGGCGTCGACCAGTACGTCAAGGTCGAGTCGTTCCGCGACGTGTTCTCCGCCGACCTGCCGGCCGGGGAGGTGGCGACGGCGGCGGCGACGCAGCGGCCGCTGGCGAAGGTCGCGGGGTCGGCGAAGTCCGGGCCGCCGGCGTGGCGGACGATCCCGACGTGGTTCATGGTCGCCACCGAGGATCATGCGATCCCGCCGGCCGCGGAGCGCTTCATGGCCAGGCGTGCTCGCGCCCACACGGTCGAGGTGAAGTCGTCGCACACAGTGATGCTGTCCCACCCCGGGGCCGTGGCCAAGCTCATCCTCGCCGCGGCGCGGCACGCGGGCGCCTGAGCCGCACGTCACCGCCCGCCATCGCGTGCGGGCAGTTGATGGTCGGCAAGTCGCTTCGCAGGTAGGGCCAGGCGCGTTGGGCGTGCTGCCACAGACGGGTGTGCCTCAGGTAGGGTCGCGGCGTGCCCAGCGTGGCCGAAGATCTGAAGCGGGTTCCGCTGTTCAGTGAGCTCAGCGAGCGCCAGCTGCGGCGGCTCGCCAAGGACTTCAGGGACCATCTCGTTCCCGCCGGTTCGCTGCTCACCAAGCAGGGTGAGATGGGCGGCGTCGCCTTCTTCGTGATCGCCGAGGGCGAGGCCGCCGTCATCGTCGACGGCAGACGGGTCGGCACGATGGGGCCTGGCGACCACTTCGGCGAGCTCGCGATGATCAGCGAACGCGAGCGCACGGCCACCGTCGAGGCGGTGACTCCGATGCGCTGCCACGCGATCCAGTTCTGGCACTTCCGGGCGTTCGCGAAGAAGAATCCTGACGTGACGTGGAAGCTCCTGCAGCACGTCGCGGGGTTGCTGCTCACGGAGCAGGACCGTCACGCACCGCACGCCGAGGGTGCGCCTCCGTAGAGCCTGGGGCAAACCCCGCCCCCGCGCTTCTAGATGTAGTACATCGGCGCCGCCGCAGACTGCGCCTCGCGCTCCGCCACCGCTGCGATCGTCGTGCCGGCGAGCACGGTCTTGACTGCGTCAACCGCCTCGGTCCAGACGGGGCCTGAGTTCGCCGCGTCGGTTCCGAGCTCGCCCTCGAGCAGCTCGACGACCTCGAGCACGGTCACGTCCTCGGGCGGGCGTGCGAACGAGTAGCCGCCCTTGACGCCGCGTTGGGACTGGAGGATGCCGGCTCGGCGAAGCGTCGCGAACAGGCCCTCGAGGAACTGCACCGGGATGTCGCGCGCCCTCGCAATCTCGCCGATCGGGACCGGCGCGGGACCGCCGCGGCGCGCCAGCTCCGTGAGCGCGCGGACTGCATACGGCGATTTCGTCGTTATGACCAGCAAGCGTGTGACTCTACGGTATGCACATGCCGTCGCTGCGGCGCCCTGATCTCTGGCTCCCACCGCTGGCGCTGATGGCGCTGATCTTCGCGTTCTCGGCTCAGTCGAGCCTCGAAGTGGGACTTGGCGCGCTCGAACTCATCGGGCGCAAGCTCGTCCACTTCGCTGAGTACGCGCTGCTCTGCCTGCTCTGGTGGCGGGCGTTCGAGCCGGGGCTCGGGCCGCGACGCGCGGCGCTCGTCGGCTTCCTCATCTCGAGTGGCTACGCCGCGACGGACGAGCTCCACCAGACGTTCGTCGAGGACCGCAACGGGACGCCCGTCGACTGGCTGATCGACTCGGCCGGCGCCGGGCTGATGGCCTTCCTGCTGCGTTCCGGCCTGCCTCGGCGCAGCACCGTCTGATGCTGCGGCGGCTCCCGATCGAGTCGGCCGGCCCGGTCCTCGTCTTTGCGGCCACGCGCGTCGTTGCGACGGCAGTCGCCGTCCTGGGCCTGATCGTGATCGGCCTCCCCGACAACACGACCGCCGCGGTGCTCGTCGGGGCCGTGGCGCTCCCCTGGACGCTGTTCGTCCTGTTCGTGACCCGGCGCGACCCCGCTTTCGCGATCAACCCGATCGTGCCGATCGTCGACTTCTCGCTGCTGGTGCTGCTCGAGGTGGTCGCGCCTGAGACGGTCGGCGCCGTCCGCGTGGCGGCGCTCTTCCTCGTGGCCTCACACGCCCACTTCCAGGGCGAGCGGCGCGGCATGGCGGTCGCGGCGCTGGGCTCCGCGGCGCTGGTGATCGCGAGCGCGATCCGCGGCGACGAGCCCGTCGACGGCGAGGTCTGGGCGTTCTACGAGCTCGTCTTCGTCGTCGCCGCGCTCGCCACGGGCGTGGTGGTCGGCACACTGCGGACGGCCGAGTCAGCGTCGCGGCTACGCGCCCAGGGCTTGTCGCGGCGAACGCTTCAGGCCGAGGGGCAGGTGCGCCGCCGCGTCGCCGAGTCGATCCACGACGGCCCGGTTCAGGAGCTGATCGGCCTCGACATGATCCTCTCGGCGGCGGGGAGCGCCGCCGAGGCGGGGCGCAGCGACGAGGCATCGACCTTGATCGAGGAGGCGCGCGAGCTGGCCACGCGCAACATCCGTGTGCTGCGCGACGAGATCGTCGACCTCGGCCCATACGCGTTCCATGAGCTCAGCTTCGACCAGGCGGTGGAGAACTGCATCCCTGTGTGGCGCCGGCGCTACGGCTTCGAGGTGATGGCGACGATCGAACGCATCGAGATGCCGGTGGAGATGGCCGGCGACCTGTTCCGCATCGTCCAGGAGGCCGTCGTCAACGCCGGCCGGCACGCGGCGGCTGACGCGGTCTCGATCAACCTCCGCACCACCAACAGCGACGTCGAGCTGCGCGTCACCGACAACGGCCACGGATTCGCCGTCGACGACCCCCGACTCTCAAACGACCCAGGCCACCTCGGCCTTGCGAGCATGCGCGAGCGTGCCGAGATGCTGGACGGGGTGCTCGACATCGCGAGCTCGGATCGGGGCACGCGCGTGCTCGTAAGGGTGCCGGTCGCGCTGGTCGCCGGTTGAGCCGCGATACTGGGCGCGTGCGACGCGCGCTCGCGATCGCCGTTGCTGCCGCGGCCCTGGCCGGACCCGCCTCGGCGAACGCCGCGGACTGCGTGACCTACCCGGGTGACGACGCACCCAAGACGACGCTCGCGGCCTGGATGGCCTACGGCGCGGGCGCGCGCGGCGTTCCTGGGGAGCTGCCCGTGATGGCGGCGCTCGTCGAGTCCAACATCACCAACCTGCCGCCGGGCGACACCGACTACGCCGGCTACTTCCAGATGCGCATGGGGATCTGGAACCAGGGCGTCTACGCCGGCTACCCGACCAACCCGCAGCTGCAGCTCAACTGGTTCGTCGACACGGCTCTCCAGATGCTGGCGAGCAAGCGCGCGTCGGACCCAGGCTACGGCGCGAGCGAGGCCCGCTGGGGCGAATGGGTGGCGGACGTCGAGCGGCCGGCGGAGGAGTTCCGCGGCCGCTACCAGCTCCGGCTCGGCGAAGCGCGGACGCTGATCGGCGCGGGCTGCATCCCGGACGGCGCACCCGGGCCGCCGCCGCCCGACGAGGCCACCGATGCCACTCCCCCCACCCTCGATCTCGCCCGGGCGCGGCCGCTCAGGCGCCTCAAGGGGCTGGCGGTCGGAGTCGAATGCCCGAGCGAGGGCTGCACCGTCGCGGTGAACGCGCGCATCGCGCTGCCGGGCGCGGCGCGCGTCTGGAGACTCAGCTCGGCGCCCCGGACGCTGGCGGCGGGTGAGCGGGCTACGGTCTCCCTGCGCTTCGGTCGCCGCCTGCGGGCCGCGCTCGCCAAGCGGCGCGCGCTCGGCCGGCACACGCGCGCGCAGGTCAGCGTGCGCGCCGGCGATGCCGCAGGCAACCGCTCCGCCGAGCGGCGCCGCGTGCGTCTCTTCTAGACGCGTGCGAGGTCCTGGGGGTCAGCCCGGGAGCGAGTAGGCCGCCCGGGCGGCGTCGCGCGCAGCGTCGCGGGCGTCAAGCAGGTCGGCGAGCGAGCGTGACGCCGCCGGTGGCTCCGCCGGCAGCAGGTCGTCGTCGGTGAGCGGGGCGAAGCAGATTCCGCAGTGGGAGGTCGGCGCCTCGCGCTGGGTGACCTCGTGACAGCGGCGGCACTTGTAGCGAAGCATGGGTCGATTTTCGGCGGGCGCGGCGCGGCCCGCCATGGGGTCGCGACCCCAATCGCCGCTAGATCCAGCCGCGCTCGGTGGCGATCAGGACGGCCTGGGCGCGGTCGACCGCGCCCAGCTTCGCGTAGGTGTTGTGCAGGTGCGTGCGCACCGTGCTCGTGGAGAGCTCGAGCTCGTGGGCGATCTGCTTGTAGACCTTGCCCTCGGCGAGGCGGCGCAGCACCTCGACCTCGCGGGTCGAGAGCGGGCACGGGTCGACGTTCCGCTTGACGTTGCCGGTGCCCTGCGGCAGCTCGTACATGACCGACCGCAGCTGCTCCGTCGAGAGGCCGACCGCGCGTGCGGCGTGCAGGAGCTGCTTCGGGTTGACGGGCAGGCCGTGCCCGTAGTGGGCCAGCATGTCCGCGAGCCGCACGATCGCGGCCTCGCCCTCGGCGTCGTCCGCGTGATGGCGCTCGATCGCAGTGGCGAGCCGGTTCGGCAGCCCCCAGCGGCGTGCCAGCACTCCGCCGACGAGCGCGTGGTCGACGCCCAGCTCGAGCCGCTCGCGATGGAGCCGCTCCTCAGGCGTGCGTGCGTTCTGGTGCACCTGCCCCGGATAGCCCGGATACGCGTGCGTGAGGACGAGCTTGCCGACGTCGTGGAGCAGCGCCGAGCAGAGCAGCTCGTCGCGGTCTTCTGCCTCGAGCTCGCGGGCGAGCCGGTCCGCGGCGGCCTGGGTGGCCACGGCGTGCAGGCGGAAGCGCTCCGGCATCAGGTCCCAGCCGGGCGTGCGCTCGAAGAAGTCGAAGGTGGCGGTGCGCGCGGCGAGCGTCTCGACGCCCTCCGGCGAGAGGATCTCGACCGCCTCGGGGATGCTCGCGATCTTGCCCTTCTTGCGCTGGGCGGTCCGGTTCGCGATCCGCAGCACCGTGATCACGAGCGCCACGTCGGACTCGACCGCCGCGACCACCTCGCCGACCGACGCACGGTCCTCGCGCACGACCCGCAGCACGCGGTTGCGCGACTCGGCCAGCGCCGGGAATGCCTCGAGCGCCTCGAACGCCACCGTCAGACGGCGGCCGTGGCCTTCGTTGTGGCGCGGCGCGGCCTGTGGAGACTGGCCGGCGGCGGGCTGAGAGATAGCGGCTTCCATAGAGAGTCGGGCTGCGTCAAAAGCGCTATCGGCATGGCCCGGGCAAATGTTGAGAGTGGATTTCTAACTCGCCGCTGCGCCGGCGCGGGCCAGCGCCGCATCGATGCGCGCCAGCGTCTCGTCACGCCCCAGCGCGGCCACCGACTCGAAGATCCCCGGCGAGACGGTCGTGCCGGTTATCGCGACGCGGATCGGCTGGAAGACGTCGCGCGGCTTGACCTCGAGCTCTTCGACGACGCCGCGCAGCGCCTCCTCGACCTGCTCGGCGCCGAACGGCTCGGCAGCCGCCTCGAGGGCGCTGCGTGCGGAGCGCAGCCGCTCGGGCGCCCCGTCCGCCATCACCTTCGACCACGCCTTCTCGTCGTACTCCGCCGGGCGCTCGACGAGGAAGCCCGCCAGCGGCCAGAAGTCGGCGAGCGTCTGCATCTTCTCCTGGCTGATCGCGACCGCTTCCGGCGGCACCTCGCGGCCGCTCAGCGCCTCGAGCCGGGCGCGCAGGTCCTCGGGCGGCAGGTCGCGCAGGTAGCGGCCGTTCATCCAGCGCAGCTTCTGCTCGTCGAACACGGCCGGGTTCTTCGACACCCGGGCCAGGTCGAAGCGCTCGATCAGCTCGCCCGTCGACATGAAGGTGGTCGACTCGTCATAGCCCCAGCCGAGCAGCGACACGTAGTTGCGCACCGCCTCGGGCAGGTAGCCGGCGTCGCGCAGCTCCTGCACGGACGCGGCGCCGTGGCGCTTCGAGAGCTTCTTGCCGTCGGGCCCGTGCAGCAGCGGGAGGTGCGCGAACAGCGGCGGGTCGGCGCCGAGCGCGCGCAGGATCATCACCTGGCGCGGCGTGTTCGACATGTGGTCGTCGCCGCGGACGACGTGGGTGATGCCCATGTCGCGGTCGTCGACGGCCACGGCCAGGTTGTAGAGCGGGCTGCCGTCCGAGCGCCGGATCACGAAGTCGTCGATCGCCGCGTGCGGGAAGGTGATGTCGCCGCGGATCAGGTCGTGGACGACCGTCTCCCCCTCGTCCGGCACGCGCAGCCGGATTGCGCCCTCGTCCTCGTAGGCGGCCTCGCTCTCGAGCAGCCGCTCGATCGCGGCACTGTGCTCGGGACGCCGCTCGGCCTGGGAGATCGGCCCCTCGTCCCAGTCGAGCTCGAGCCAGCGCAGCGCGTCGAGGATCTGCTCGACGTTCTCGGGGGTGGAGCGCTCGCGGTCGGTGTCCTCGATGCGCAGCACGAAGGTCCCGTCCGATCCACGCGCGAGAAGCCAGTTGTACAGTGCCGTGCGCGCGCCGCCGATGTGGAGGACGCCCGTCGGGCTGGGTGCGAATCTGACTCTCATGCTCATCGGCGCCCATGTTTCCACGGCAGGCGGGCTGGTGCAGGCGCACCAGCGCGGCGTCGAGCGCGGCTGCGACGCGATCCAGGTCTTCAACCAGTCGCCGCGCCAGTGGCGGCCGACGCGCTGGAAGGACGACGACGTCGCCGAGTTCCTCGACCTGATGCGGAACGGGCCGATCGAGTCGGTGACGATCCACGCCGTCTACCTGATCAACGCGGCGACGAAGGACCGCGAGATGCGCAAGAAGTCAGCGGCCTCGCTCATACACGCGCTGCGGATGGGCGACGAGATCAAGGCAGACGGGGTCGTCGTCCATCCCGGATCCTCGGTGGGCGAGCCGCTCGAGGAGGCGCTGCCGCGCGTGGGCGACATGGTGAAGGAGGCGCTCGCCGAGTCGGAGAGCTGCCGGCTCCTGCTCGAGAACACCGCCGGCGCGGGCAACACGATCGGCCGCTCCTTCGAGGAGCTCCACGAGCTCGTCGAGTTGGCGGGCGGCGACAAGCGGATCGGCATCTGCCTCGACTCCTGCCACATGTTCGCCAGCGGCTTCGACATCACGACCGCCGACAAGCTCACCGAGGTGCTCGACCGCGGGCTGAAGATCGTGGGCAAGCGCCGCCTGCGCTGCCTGCACATGAACGACTCCCAGACGCCGCTCGGCTCGAACCGCGACCGTCACGGCCCGCCCGGCGATGGCGAGATCGGCGCGCGGGGCTGCGCCGCCTTCCTGTCCGAGCCGCGCTTCGAGAAGCTGCCGGTGCTGTTCGAGGGCCCCGGGAAGGCCGGCAAGGCGGTCGCCAAGGAGGACATCGACCGCATGCGCGAGCTGCGCCGCAACGGCCTGCGCTCGCGCAAGCGGCGCGGCTGACCTCACTACCATCCGCGCGGTGGCGACGCTCCTCGTTTCCGACCGCGAGCGCGAATACACCGTCGGGCTGCTCCGCAGGCACATGCTGAGCGGCCGTCTGACCGTGGAGGAGTTCGAGCAGCGCGTCGGCGAGGCCTGGCGCGCCCGCTACTCGCAGGAGCTCTGGCAGGCGCTGCGCTTCCTGCCGGCCGAGGGGAAGCCGCCGATACGCCGCGAGAGCAGCGGCACGGCCGCCGCGGCGCTCGTGGTCGGCATCGCGGGGCTGTGCGTCATGGTCTTCACGCTCGGCCTGCTGTTCCCGCTCGGCCTGCCGCTCGGGATCAGCGCCTGGGCGCTCGGCCGTGATGCGCGCCGCAACGGCGCGCTGCGCGGCCGGGGCGTTGCCCGCGCCGGCGAGGTGATGGGCATCGTCGTCAGCCTCTGGGCGGCGCTGATGCTGGCGGGCTGCGCGGCGCTGGTGGCCTAGACGGCGCGCGCGCTCGACGCTCGACCGGCAGGGCGGTTAGTCGGAGAGGCCCGGGGGCACCTCCACGACCCGGTCGACGGTGGCGCCGCGGGTCCAGGCGGGCCGCGGTACACCCGGCGAGACGTCGCCGGACTCCACGCGATAGCCCGCAAATGTGTCGCCCGGGCTGACCGCGGCCCTCATGATCAGCCCGACAGGCGCTTGGGGACCTCGATGACGCGGTCGACCACGGCCCCCTCGTACTCGGGGAACACGTGCTCACCGGGCGGTGTCGCGCCGGTCACGCGGAACACCGCGATTCGGGCCGGGGTGATGTCCCCGTTCTTGTCGATGCGGAAGTCACCGAGGATCCCGTTCCGCACCTGGGCGCCTTGGATCTCCTTCAGCACCGACTCCCGTGTCCCGTCGGAGCGGGCGATCGCGTCGAGCACCAACTCGGTCGCCTGGGCCGCCGGGAGCACGCCGAAAGTCGGCGATTCGAGGCTTCCGAAGTCCCTTGCGAACTTGCGTCCCGCCGCGGGCACCCCGGGCGCGCCCGGCGGAACGTCGGTCACGGTCAGGTATAGGCCGCGGAGAGCCGGACCGGCGAACTTCAGCAGCTCCGGGAGGGAGAAGAACGGATCGCCGGCCAGGATCTTGAAACGCGTGCCCAACCGCGCCCGCAGGGCCTTCACCGTCCCCACCCCGCCCTCCGAGCCGAGGCCCCCGATGTAGATGCCCTGAGCTCCCGATTGGGCGACCCGCTCGGCGAGCTGGTCCTTTCCGCGCTCTGTCGGGCCGAAGCCCTCCGCCCCGACGATCTCGATCCCGAGCCGCCGCGCTGTCTGCCGGAACGGATCCGCTTGCTCCTGCTTCGCAAAGCCGGCCTCGCGGTCCCAGACCACATAGACCCGCTTCAGGCCCAGCTCGTCCGCGAGCATCCCTCCCGCCACGCCCGCGACGTCCTCCGAGGCCATCGTGCGGGCGAAGTTCCGCACCCCCGTCGGGTAATAGACCTCGGGCGCGCCGCGCGCCGCGCCGTCGGGGTCGATGTGGCCGCGACGAGTGAGCCCGGGGTCCGTGGCGGTCGGGCTGACCATCGGGACCGGCCCGCCGGGTGCCCTGTTCACGATCGGAATTCCCACCTGCCCGCAGTACGACGAGAACGGCGCAATCACCGCCACGAGCCGCTCCGTGTGCGCGTAGGCGGTTGCGTTGGCCGCGCACTTGCGGAATTCGAAGCCGCCCGTCTGGGGTGTCGAGACATCGCACGACTCATAACCGACGCTGTACTCCCCTGCCCTGTAGCCGCGCCGCTCGATCACGTACCGGATCGCGTTCTCGAGGGGGCGCGCCATGGCGCTGGGTGGACCCTGCAGCGGAAGGTCGGACGCGATCACCACATCGGCGTCGCTGGCGCTCGGGCCGCTGGCCCGGCAGGCGATGGCGTTCAAAGCATCGTCGCTCGTCGCCCCGGCCACGCTCACCCATGCCGCTCCGGCACCGGCTGCCAGGGCCTGTGGGGCACCGACCGAGGCTTTTGAGGTGACCGTGTTCCTGTCCGGGTCGACCTTGGCGACCGTACCGTCGACGTAGTTGCCCGTCCACGCGGACCCCTCCCCGAAGGCGACGAGGGTCACCCCCATGCCGACCTCGATCGTCCTTGTGATCGCCGGGCGCTGCGGCTCGATGCGCCACAGCACGCCCTCGTCGTTCGCGGCCGCCCAGACGGATCCGGCGCCCACGGCGATGCCCCTCAGCCCGCTCGCGCCGACCGGAATGGTCCGCGTGACCCGGTTGGTGCGCGTGTCGATCTTCGAGACCGCGGTCGGCCCATCGAAGCCGATGAACCACACCCCCTCGTCCCCCGCCGCGATCGTCCAGGCGACGGTCTCCGTTTCGATCGTCTCGACGAGGCGTCCACTCCGGGGATCGATGCGCGCCACGCTGCCGTCCGGGGTGGCGGCCCAGACCGCCCCGGCTCCCACGGCGATCCTGGGGGCGCCGGCAACGGGGTAGACGCCCTCGTCGCCGCGCAGCCTCACGGTCCGGGTGACCTTGCCGGAACGTGGGTCCATCCGGGAGACGCTCACGGTGGCATTCGTGGCGCCCTTGCCACCGCTGTTCCCGATCCAGACCGCTCCCTCGCCGACGGCGAGCTCGCTCGGCACGCCAGGGGTGTCGAAGGAGTCGGTCACTTCTTTCGTCTCAGGGTCGATGCGCGACACCGTCTTCTCCTCGTTGTCGAGGATCCAGACCCCGCCCTCCCCCACCGCAACGTTGCCGGGCGGGCGGCTCGACTCGGTGAAGGAGGTGATCTTTCCGCCGTTCGGATCGATGGCCGCGACCCCGTTGCCGAGCGGCTCGGTGCCGCTGTCGTCGCCCCCGGTCAGAACCAGGACGGCGACGGCGACCACCGCTGCGAGCAGCAGAAGCCCACCGGCGACGAGCAGCCGGCCGCTCCGGCGCAGCAGGGACGGCTCGAGCGGCTTCCTCGGCGCCCGCGGCGGGCTGAGCCCGAGCGCCTTCGCGGCTTCTTCGACCATCTCCGTGCAGCTCCGGTACCGCTCCTCGCGGTCCTTCGAGAGCGCCTTCCGCACGACTGGGTCGAGCGCCTTGTGGCCTGGGACCGGTCCCGGCTCCTCCTGCATGTGCGCCCACATGGTCTCGGCCTCGGTGTCGCGCCGGAACGGGGCCGTGCCGGTCAGGCACTCATAGAGCACGCAGCCCAGCGCGTAGATGTCCGTGCGGCCGTCCACGTCCTCGCCGCGGATCTGCTCCGGCGCGAGGTAGTCGAGCGTGCCGACCACCCTGCCGGTGTCGGTCGACTGGCCCCCGAGCTGCTTGGTGATGCCGAAGTCGGTCAGGTAGACGTGCTCGCTGCCGTCGAGCAGCACGTTGGCGGGCTTCACGTCGCGGTGCACCAGCGCGCGGGAGTGGGCGGCGTCGAGGGCGCCCGCCACCTGGGCGAGGATCGCGATGGTGCGCTCGGGTGCGAGCTTGCCCTGGCTCTGGAGGACACTGCGGAGATCCGTGCCCTCCACGTAGCGCATCGCGAGGTAGAGCTGCCCGTCGTGCTCGCCCGCCTCGTAGATCGGGATGACGTTCGGGTGGTCGAGCGAGGCGGCGAGCCGCGGCTCGCGCAGGAAGCGGCTGCGGAAGTGCTCGCTTTCGGCAAGCTCCGGGGCGATCAGCTTGAGGGCGACCGGCCGCTCGAGCGAGAGGTCGATCGCGCGATACACAACGCCCATGCCGCCGCGGCCGACGAGCGACTCCACGCGATAGTCGGCGAAGGTCGAGCCAGGAGTGAAGGGAGCCTTCATCGTGCTCTCCGGAGGGCATGGCGAACGTACCACCGCCACAGGGGCGGCGCCATGAGCGCCGCCCCTGCGAGACGGGTGGTGGTGTCAGTGGGCAACACGCAGGCCGCGGCGGCGCCGGCGGCCCGTGATCAGCAGCGCCGAGCCGGCGGCGATGCTGAACAGCGCGAGCATCCCGGCGGCGCCGATGCCGGCGTCGCCCCAGTCGAACCCGCCCGACGGTCCGCGGACTTCCACGACCGGCGTGGGGAGCTCGATGGCCGGGAGGTCGCGAGCGACGTCGACCGCGTCGGGCGAGCCATAGTCTCGGTTCAGCGCGTACGGGCTGTTGTGCTCGACGGCGTACAGGCCGCGGTGCTCGGCGGCGTCCTTCGCGTCTCCGGAGCGCAGGTCCTGGCTCGGTTCGCGTAGCTCACCGTAGGCCTGGCCCTCAGACGATGCGATCGACGAGGGCGGCGGCGGCACCGCCTGCGTCCCGTTCGGATGCGTGTCTTCCCAGGTCGCGGCGGACGCCGGCGCGGCGGACAGGGCCACGACGGCGGCGGTCGCGATGAGGTGCTTCATGCGGAGCATTTCCGTCCTCCTTCTCGGCGGCCGCCCTGTGCGGCCGGGTCGAGGAGCACTTTCCGCCCCTGCGGTTGCAGGACAGGGTGCGTCGGGGTAAACGCGCCGGTAACGCCGGTTGCAGATCTAGCCGGCGCTGCCGGTGAGGGACCAGCTGAAGCGCGTCCGCGTCTCCGGCGGCGCGAGGCCGCCCGGCCTTGCGCCGCGCCGCACGAACACCATCGGGGCGGGCGGCGAGCCCGCCAGCTCAGCCCGCACCCGGCCAAGGCCCTCGCCGCTCCAGCGCTCCGACAGCCCCACCACCAGCAGGCCGGCGCCCTCGGCGAGGGCCGCTACGCCGCTCCGGCCGGGGCTGGCGAGGAGCGGCTCCGCGACTATCCCCGCCGTGCGCTGCACGATCAGCGAGGCGTCCGCCAGGAGACGGCTTGCGTCGCGCCCGTCGTCTCGGGCCTCGGAGGCGGCGCCGATCAGCCGCAGCGGGGCACCCGTGGCGCGCGCCACCCAGGCGCCGAGCTCGAGCGCGGTCCAGTCGTGGGTCGCGGCGCCGAAGGGAACGATCACCGGCCCGTCGCGAAGCGAGCCGCCGGCGGTCACGAGCAGGGCGACGTCGCAGGGCGCCCCTTCCAGCACCACGCCGGCATCGCCGCCGAGTGGGTTGTCCCCGGCATCCATCAGAAGCACGTCCACGGCCTCCTGTAAGGCGAGCCGGGCGATGTCCTCGCCCACGCTCGGCGACGAGAAGGCGGCGGTGCGCGCCGACACACCGTCGGCCAGGAGCGCGTCGCGGCGCTCGGCAAGCGCGGCGCTCGCGTCGTGGAGCTCGTTGGGAGCCACGACACCGGCAACGATCAGCTCGCGCGCCGGGTCACCGGCCGCGAGGGGACGGGCCAGGTGCAGCAGTGCGTCGATGGCGTCCATCGAGTTCGGCGCCACGAGCACGGCGCGGTGGGCCACGGCCAGCGGCGCCGCCGCAGCCGCCGGCTCCGTGGCGCCCAGGTCGAGCGACGGGTCTTGGCGCAGGATCGCCTGTTCCATGCGCTGGAGCTGCTCGCTGGGCTCTAGCCCAAGCTCCTCGGCGAGCTCGCGCCGCGCCGCGCGGTAGACCTCGAGCGCCTCGGCCTGGCGCGCCGAGCGATACAGCGCCAGCATCAGCTGGCCTCGCAAACGCTCGCGCAGCGGGTGGCGCCGCACCAGCGCCTCGAGGTCGCCGACCACCTCCGCGTGCCGCCCCAGCGCGAGCTCGGCGTCGATCCGCTGCTCGACGACCGCGAGGCGCATCTCCTCGAGGCGCGCCACCTCGGCCTGCGCGAACGCCTCGTAGGCGAGGTCGGCCAGCGCCGGCCCATGCCACAGCGCGAGCGCCTCCTGGAGCTTGCTCGACGCCTCCTCCGGCCCGGCTGTGCGAGCCTCGTCGGAAAGCTGCTCGAAGCGGGCCAGGTCGAGCTCGCCGGCCTGCACGAGCAGCTGGTAGCCGGGCGGGCGCGTGACGAGCCGGCCCGCGCCGAGCTCCTTGCGGAGCCTCGACATGTACACGTGGATCGTCTTCGATGCCCTGGCGGGCGGCGCGTCGCCCCAGAGCTCGTCAATCAGGTGGTCGGTCGAGACGACCTCGTTCGCGTGCAGCAGCAGGACGGCGAGCACCGACCGCTGCTTCACGCCGCCGAGCGAGAGCGGTCGATCTCGCTCCGCCACCTCCAGGGGGCCGAGCAGCCTGAAGTTCATGGTCCTCTAGAGCTCGTCGCGGAGGTCGAACGCTCCGTCGACGTCCTCGGGCGAGGGCTTCGTGAAGAACTGCGGGTTCTTGCACTGGAAGGCCTCGCTGTAGCCGTCGTAGGCGCGCTCGACGCTCGAGCGGCACTGCGGCAGCGGCAGGCCGCTCATCTTGACGCCGCCGAAGCCGTGGCGGGTGTGCTCGGCCTGCTCGAAGAGCTCGACGTCGATCTCGCCGCGGAAGACCTTGTTCATGCACCCCATGAAGCGACGGCCGGTCTGCTCGTCGTCGTACAGGTAGAGGAACTGGCAACCCGACGCGATGCAGCCCGACGGGTGCACCACGCGGTCGCAGAACGAGCAGCAGCGCCTGCACTCATGCAGCTCGTTGACGGTCTGCGCGGGAAGGGGTTGCACCCGGCAAGTGTAGGTCAGGAGCGGCCGTGTGGGCGGCTGCGCTCTATAGGACGAGCCGTGCCGCGCCGGTGAGCCCCGACAGCTCGGCCCGGCAAGCGCTGTCCGCGGACACGCGCCAGTCGTTGCCCAAGAGCAGCCGCCGTTCGCCGACGGCGAGCAGGATCTCGTGGTCGCCGCGATGGTGGCCGACGACCTCCTTGAGCTCCTCAAGGAAGCTGTCCGGCACCCCGGGCGAGACGTGCAGCGTCAGCCGCTGTACCACCGGCTCGGCAGCGGCCTCCTCGGCCGCCCGCAGGACCTCCTCGGGCGACGGCTCGAAGAGCTCGACCTCCTGGGCGATCAGCTTGGTCTCGCCGGCCTCCTTGTGGTCGACGCGTCCGCGCACGAGCACGATCCGGTCGACGTCCACCTTGTCGGCGTTGGCCGCGTAGGCGGAGTTGAAGACGAGCATCTCGACCTGGCCCTCGAGGTCGTCGAGCGTGGCGAACATCATCGGGTCGCCCTTCTTCGTGCGGATCCGCTTGCACTCGGAGATCATGCCGCCGACGGTGACCCACTCGCCGTCCTTCTTCGCGGCGAGCTCGTAGACCGAGCAGTCCACGCGCTTGCGCAGCGCCGGGCGGACCTCCTTGAGCGGGTGGCTCGAGAGGAACAGCCCGAGCGTCTCCTTCTCCCACTCGTTCAGCTGCTCGCGCTCGTCCGGCAGGTCGGGCACGGGCAGGTCGGGCTCGGCGACGGCGCCGGGCCCTTCGTCGAGGTCGAAGAACGAGCCCTGGCCGCGCTGGGCGTCCTGCTGCATCTGGGCGCCCGAGGCCTGAGCGTTCGGGAGGATCCGCATCATGCCCGTGCGCGTACCCGGCAGCGAGTCCATCGCGCCGCACTTGACGAGCGACTCGCTCGCCTTCTTGTTGACGGCCTGGCAGTCCACGCGCCGGCAGAAGTCCCACACCGACGTGAACGACCCGTCCTCCTCGCGTGCCCGGATGATCGCCTCGACGGCCTGGTAGCCGAGCCCCTTCACGGCGTCGAGGCCGAAGCGGATGTTGCCCTCGACGACCTTGAAGTCATGGCCGGAGAGGTTCACGTCGGGCGGCAGCACCTCGATCCCCATGTCCTCGCACTGAGCCACGAAGAACGGCACCTTGTCCTTCGTCGACATCACCGAGGAGATCAGCGCCGCCATGTACTCGGCGGGGTAGTTCGCCTTGAGCCAGGCGGTGCGATAGCCGACGAGCCCGTAGCAGGCGGCGTGCGAGCGGTTGAACGAGTAGTCCGCCGCGGCCTCGTTGACCGCCCACAGCTCCTCGATCACGTTCTCCTGCGTGCCGCTCGCCCGGGCACCCTCGAAGAAGCGCTCGCGCAGCGCCGCCATCGCCTCGCGGTTCTTCTTGCCGATCGCCTTGCGCAGGTCGTCCGCCTCGGCACCGGTGAAGCCGGCGATCGCCTTGGCGATCTGCATCGACTGCTCCTGGTAGAGGATCACCGAGTAGGTGGCCTCGGTGATCGGTCGCAGGCGCTCGTCGATGTAGCTGACGATCTCCGGGTTGCGCTTGTTGCGGGCGTAGGTGTCGATGTGGCGCATGGCGCCCGGCCGGTAGAGCGCGTTGAGCGCGACCAGGTCCTCGAACTCGGTCGGCTTGACCTTGCGCAGGGCGTCGCGCATGCCCTCGGACTCGAACTGGAACACGCCGATCGAGTCGCCGCGGGCCATCATCTCGAAGGTCTTGGGGTCGTCGAGCGGAAGCGTTGCCATGTCGGGCCGCTCAGCCGTGGACTCCTCGATGATCGACAGGCAATCCTCGATCACGTCGAGGTTGCGCAGCCCGAGGAAGTCCATCTTGAGCAGACCGATCTCCTCGATCGGCTTCATCGAGTACTGCGTGACGACCTTGTACGAGCGCTCGCCGTTCGTCCCGCCGGCGCCGCGGTCCTCCATCAGCTGGACCGGCACGATGTCGGTGAGCGGGCGGTCCGCGATCACGACCGCCGCCGCGTGGATGCCGGCGTGGCGGACGATCCCCTCGAGGCCGCGCGCCGTGTCGATGATCTGGCGCGCCTCGGGCTCGGAGTCGTAGGCGCGGCGCAGGTCGGGCTCCTCGGCGAGGTACTCCTCGAACGACTTCGAGCGCCCCATGATCGGCTCCGGGATCAGCTTGGCGAGCCGGTCGCCGGCGCCGTAGTCGAGCCCGAGCACGCGCGCGGCGTCGCGCGTCGCGTTGCGCGGCAGCATCTTGCCGAAGGTCACGATCTGCGCGACCGACTCCTTGCCGTACTTGTCCTCGACGTAGCGCATCACGCTCGCACGGCCCTTGACCGAGAAGTCGATGTCGATGTCCGGCATCGACACGCGCTCGGGGTTGAGGAAGCGCTCGAACAGGAGGCCGTAGGCGAGCGGGTCGACCTCGGTGATGTTCAGGCAGTAGGAGACGAGCGAGCCGGCCGCAGAGCCGCGCCCGGGACCCACCGCGATCCCCTGGTCCTTCGCGTACTTGACGAAGTCCCAGACGATCAGGAAGTAGGCCGAGAAGCCCATCTTCTCGATCACGCCGAGCTCCATCTCGAGCCGCTCGATCGCCTCGGCCGGCGGCGGGTCGCCGTAGCGGAGCCGCAGACCGGCGTGCGCCAGCCGGCGCAGGTACTCGGGCTCGGGCGCGCCGTCCGGCGTCGGGAAGCGCGGGATCAGCATCTTGCCGAGCTCGATCTCGACCGAGCAGCGCTCGGCGATCTCGAGCGTGGCCGCCAGCGACTCGGGCCACTCGGCGAAGTCGCTCGCCATCTCGTCCGAGGTCTTCAGGAAGAACTCGTTTGTGTCGAACGACAGCTTCGGCTGCGCGAGCGTCGACTTCGTCTGCACGCACAGCAGCGCGCGGTGGTTGTCGTAGTCCTCTCGGCGCAGGTAGTGGACGTCCCCGGTCGCGACGAGCGGCCGGCCCAGCTCGCGCGCGATCTCGACGATCCCGGGGTTCGCCCGCTCCTGGTCGTCGACCCCGTTCTTCTGGACCTCGAAGTAGACGTTGTCGCGGCCGAACACCTGCATCAGAGCGTCGGCGTGAGTGCGCGCCTCGTGCGGCGAGCCGTCCACGAGCCGGCGGCAGAAACGCGACTGGAGGCAGCCGGTGAGGGCGATGATCCCGCCCGCGTGCTGCGACAGCAGGTCCAGGTCGACGTTCGCCTTGCCGCGGCGGTAGCCCTCGAGGTAACCCGCCGAGCTCAGCTTGACGAGGTTGCGGAAGCCCTCGTCGCTCGCCGCGAGCAGCGTGAGGTGGTTGCGCTCGTAGCGGACCGCCTCGGTGCGGCAGTCGTCGACGAAGTAAGCCTCGAGGCCGAGGATCGGCTTGATGCCGTGCTTGCGGCACGCCTTGTAGTGCTCGACCGCCCCGTTCATGACCCCGTGGTCGGTGAGCCCGAGCGCCGGCTGGCCGTACGCGGCCGCCCGCTCTGCGAGCGAGTCGATCCGGCAGGCGCCGTCGAGCACCGAGTACTCGGAGTGCACGTGGAGATGGGCGAAGCTCATCCGGACTCCGAATATACGGTCGCGGTCCGACGGCTCCGCCCGGCCGGCGCCGGGGTCCCGCACGTTGCGAAGATCGGGACGGATTCACACGTACGGCAGCGAGCTGCCTCGTGGCATCCACCCCCGCCCGTGCTCACCGACCGCGGGTTGGTGGCGCCCTGGAGGCGCTTGCGCAGGGCGCGTCTTGCCCGTCACGGTCGAGGCGGCTGAGGGCGCCCGAGGCCTGAGGCCTTCGGGCCGCGGCCTACTTCGTCGTGTCGAGGCGCAGGCGGTCGTGCGCGTCGCGCGCCGTGACGGCCTGCTGCGCGTCGAGATCGAGGACGACGGCACGCGCGGCGCCGACGTGAGCCGCGCCTACTCCTCGCCGCTGGTCGCCTTCGCGGCCAGCAAGCCGGCCACGAGCACGCCCAGCACGGTCGCCGCGGCGCCGAGCTTGACCTTGTTCGTCCCGAGCTGGCGCCGGACCACTATCACGATCCCCTGCCAGGCCACCCAACCGAGCATCGTGTAGGCCTTCGTCTTCATGTGTCCTCCCTTCCCCGGTTCCGGACCCGGTACGCGCCATGCGCGATTGCAGTGACGAGAGCTCGATGAAGCGTAGGCGCGCCTGTTGTGAAGGGAGCGCCGGATGCCCCGGCGCTGTCAACGCGAGATCGTAAAGGTCGTTCAGGAAACGGCGAGCCGGCTAGCTGCGGCTGTTGCCTGTTGGTCGCCGGCAGGTCTCGAGCTGGGACTCCTCGTCGTCCAGGTACCGAGGCAGCGTGCCCCATGGATTCGGGAGCGACCCGGAGGTCACGTAGAGATATCCCGCCCCTGGGCCGGCCTCGACCGCCCGGGTTGCCTCGTCGGCCGTCGCGGCGTACACGAGATGGGCGATCCGCCTGCGAGGCATCTGCCGAACCCACTCCGGCATCCGCTCGAGGGCGGCCGAGTACTCCGAGTAGGGACCCTCGAACGTCACGACCACGTCGCCCGCGTCGAAGTAGCCCCAGGCGGGGACGACGCCCGGGTTGAGCACGATGAGCTGGTCTTCGGAAATTCGGATGTGGCCGCTCAGCGCCTGGTAGTAGCCCAGGTGCTCGTCCGAATGAGCCGCCTCGTCGACGAAGATCCCGTCGACGTCGTACCACGAGCGGTAGCGGTCGACGTCGTCCATGGCGAGGCCCAGGTCTCGGGCTCCGTAGCTCGTCGGGACGTAGCCGAGCACGCGCGTCCCCGCCTCCCTGGCCTTCCGCACGGCCTCCTGATAGGCGGGATGCGGACGGGTCCCCGGGCCGCTGGACGGGTTGACGATGAGCACCCGCGAGCGGTCGGACCGGTCCGCCAGATCAGCGATCTCGCTCGGCGGCACGTAGGCTGGAATCAGTGCGCTGCGGCAAGGTGGCCGGCTCTCGGAGTCGCGAGTGAAGAGCACCGCCATCAGCACGATCGCCCCCGCGGCGACGGACGCGAGGATGTATGCGCGCGGTGCATGCCAGCGGGCGGGGCGCCGGGCCTTCACGGGATCCAGAGCGACGTCGCGAGAGTCCTCGCCGGGCGGCTGAGCAGCGCGATCGCCGCCGGCAGAGCCACGAGCACAGCCACCGCGCCGCCCACCGTGAGAGCGGCGGCCGCGAACGGCGTCCAGTCGGCAAGGCCGATGGCCACCTCGGCCGCGATCGCGAGGCCGACGGCGCCCAGCGCCCAGCGGCCCCGGCCGACGGCCTCGAGCAGGCTCACGAGGAGGGTGGCGAGCGCGATCAGCCCGAAGCCCACGAGGACGCCGATGCCGACCGTGTCCTGGCCTGCCCAGGCGCTGCCAGCCAGCAGGGCCGCCGACAGCACGGTTGTGAGCGCGGCCAGCCGCCCGACCGCGCCGAGCAGGATGCTCAGGGGGCCCCAGGCCAGTCGGCCGGCCTTAGCGTCGCGCAGGGCGACGCCGGACAGCGCTCGTGGTATCGCCTGCTGGAATCGCCATAGGTGATAGCCGCCCCAGAAGCTCGCCACGGTCGAGGGGAGCAGCGCGAGCGCCGTAATAGCTCCTCCGCTCCAGTTCACGTGGCGGTCGGCGACGAGCATGACCCCCAGGCCGATTCCGATTGCGCCCGCGCTGAGCGCACGACCCCAGCGGCCCGGCGGGTAGAGGCTGCCGGCCGTAGGCGCCCGCACGGCCGCGAGCACCCCGAGCGTCGTGATCGCCGCCGTCACGCCGAGCACCGCCGGCGGGGACATCCCGCCCAGCATCGCGGCCGTCGCGACGAGAATCACTCCCACGTAGCCGGCCGCCCAGCGACGGCGGATCAGGATCGTCCCTCCTGTCCACGTCAGCGTCATCAGTCCTGCGACCGCGCCGGCGAGGCCCATCAAGGCCAGGGGAAGCACCACCACGGCCACGGCCACCAGGCCGAGGACGTATGGCCGCCGGCCCAGTTGAGCAAGCCCGTCCGGACGCCCGAGGTAGCGGCTGCGCAGCCCCCACTGCAGCGCCAATGTCACGGGCAGCGCCAGTATCAGGGCACGCTGGACCAGGCCGGCGCCGAGGCTCGACGCGAGCGGCACGGCCCAGCAGGCAATCGCGACCACCGCCATGACGAACGCGATCGCCTCGACGAGGAATCCCTCCTGCGCCTCGCCCGGCCCCTGTAGGCGGGCCACGCTGGCCTCTTGGGGACCCGCTGAGGCACGCATGAGCGTGCGGCCGGCGGCGAGCGCGTCGCGGGCCGGGATCCCACCCCAGGCCTCGAGCACCACGGCCGCCTCCAGCATGTCCTGGGGCGGGCGTCCCAGCCGCGCCTCGACGACGCCCTGCAGGCGCTGTGTATCGGGTGTCATGGGGGTCATGCCGCGGCCGCGAGCTGTTCGGCGACGATCGGCGGCGTCATGCGAGGCAGCACCGCCGGGGCGGCCACCGCGTGCAGCAGGCCGCGATAGCTCTCGACGCAGGCGACCTCGTTGAAGGTGCGCTGCAGCCGGCGATGTCCCCGCCGGCCGAGCTGCCACGCGAGCTCGGGGGCGTTCAGCAGCGTCGTGATCCCCAGGGCGAGCCCGTGGACCTCTCCGGGGGGCGTTGTGACGCCGCAGCCCTTGACCACGTCCGGCACCCCGCCGACGCCGGTGGCGACGACGGGCCGACCCTGGCCCATCGCTTCGAGGATCGACATCGGCAGCCCCTCCGAGATGCTCGTCATCAGCACCACGTCGGCGTCGCGCACCACTCCGTGCGGATCGGTGGTCCGGCCCATGAAGCGAAAGCGATCACCCAAACCGAGCTGCTCGTGCAGGAGCAGGCAAGAACGCCCGTAGGCCTCCTCGCCGCGCGTCACCGGTCCGTAGTGGAGGAACCTCGCATGCGGGACGCGCCGGAGCGTCTCCTCGGCCACCCGGAGCATGGTGTGGACGTCCTTGAGCGGATCGATCCGACCGACCGAGACCACGGTCGCCTGACCGGGCGGAGGCGTCGGCTCGGGTGGTGGGCGAAGTCCGTTGTAGAGAACCAGGATCTTGTCCGGATCGATGCCGAGGCCCTCCTCCCACTGCACGTTCGCGTCGGTGACGGGAGACACGACGTTTGCGCCCGCATAGGCGGCCCGTGCCAAGCCGCGAGCGAGGCGGGTCGCCACGAAGCGGGCACCGGCGGAGTCCCGGCTCCGGACGGCGGCCAGGTAGGACTCACGCACGAACACGCCGTGCTCGGTGAGGATCATGGGCGTGCCGTAAAGGGCCTTGTGGACGAGGGCCGGGATCGCCGACCAGCCGGCGGCGGTCACGTGCAGCACGTCGGTCTCCGGCGTCGGCACCGCTGCCGTGCGCGCGACCCAGTAGAGCGTCTGGTAGAGGGCCGCAGCCTCGACCAGGTCGAGTGCGGGCGGAACGCCGGCCTCCTCCACGCGTTCGTCGAGGACCTCAGCCAGCCCTTCGAGGAAGGACGCCCAGCCACGGCGCGAGCGGAAGACTCGACGCACGCCGGCGGGATGCAGGCGGCACCAGACGAGGCCGTCGACCACGGCGGCGGTATCCCCGCTCCAGCCGAGCAGCCCGCGGACGAACGTGGCCGGCAGCTCGCTGCCGGCGCTGCGCTCGGAAGCGCGAAGGCGACGCCCGGGCGGCAGGCTCTCGGACCACACCTCGATGCGCCCGACCTCCTTCACGTGGGGCGGCAGCTCGAACATGCGCGGCCGACGGTCGGGCGGGACGATCGGAAGGACCTGCCAATCGAACTCGGCGAGGCTCTTGACGAGCAGGTCGCACCAGGCGCTGACGCCGCCGACGACGTAGGGATACGTACCCTCGGTCGTGAGCAGCACACGCGGCCGGTCGCCCTGGGGCTCGGCGCTCAGTGAGGGCAAGCCCTCAGGCCTTGACATGTCCGTTGCCGTTGCCACGTGCCTGGCCATTGCCATTGCCACTGCTCGAGTGCAGGACAGGCTGCGGGACCAAAGCGTCCAGCCGGGAGCTGATGGCCGCCATCGAGCGCTCGATCTCGACGCAGATCCCTCGCAGCGCCTCGCGCTGGACGAGGATCTCCGTGAGCATGTGCGCGGTCTCGTCACCCGCGTTCTCCGGGTCGAACACCTCCTCCGACACGGCGCGGGCCCGCTGAAGCAGCCGTCCTACGCCCGGCTCGCTGTGCTTGGCGGCCTTCAGCTCGGCGTTCTCCTCACGGAGCAGCACCAGCTCGGCCTGCAACGAGGCAAGCGCCTCGTCACCGGCCGGGTGGTTCGCCGCCCTCGATTGATCGCCCCGGCGGAGGCGCTTGCCGCGCCGGCCCAGTTTCTTCTGCTTGCTCAACGGAGCTCCTTCAGAACGGCAAACCCGAGCGTGTGCTGTGTGGACGGCCGCCGCGACGGGTCGACGTTCATCGCGGTCACGACCAGCCGGTAGCTGCCCGCGGGCAGTTTGCGTCCGCCGACCTTGCGCGTGACAGTCAGGCGGCCGGCGCCCGCCGAAACGGGGCGGTTGAGGGTCACCACGGTGACGAGCCGGCGACAACCCGGGCGCGCACGGTTGCCCTTCGACGGCGCGGCACACGCTCCCGCCACCCTGCGGCCCGCCAGGGAACGCCGGAACGTGACCCGAAGCGTCGCCCGGTCACTCACCTGCCAGCTCAGCCGGGCCGAGCGGCGTTGCCCGGTGAGGCCGAAGCGCTTCGGGCTGATGCGGAGCGTCGTGAGCGACAAGCGCGGGGCGGGACCGCTCGGCCCGCCGGTTGGGTCGGGCGGATTCGGCGTGGCCGCACTCGGCACGACGCTGTTGGAATCAGCCGACGCCGAGTCCTGGGAGTTGGTCGCCGTGACCGTGCACTTGATCGCTTGCCCTACATCGCCCGCGACGAGCAGGTAGGTCGACGCGGTCGCGCCGGCGATGTTCGCCCCCGCCCGCTTCCACTGGTACGCGTACGTCGGCGTCGGGCTGCCGGTCCAGGTGCCCTGCGAGCAGGTCAGCGTCTGACCCGCACGCGAGGCTCCGGTGAGCGCGGGAGCTGCCGGTGTTGGCCGGTGGGCTCGTGGCCGTAAGCGAGTTGGAGCTAGCGGACGCCGAGCCACCGGCGTTGGTAGCCGTAACGGTGCAGGTCAGCGCATGGCCTGCGTCGCCCGCCACGACCGTATAGGCGCCCTCAATGTTCGCGCCGTCAATGTTCGCGCCATCGCGCTTCCACTGGTAGGCGTAGGTCGGCGTCGGGCTGCCGGTCCAGGTGCCCTGCGAACAGGTCAGCTCCTGGCCGACGGCTGCGGTTCCGCTGAGCGCAGGCGCTTCGGTATTTGCCGGAGCGATCGTCGGCTCCACGACCTCCGTGACCGCGGACTGCGCCTGGCTATAGGACGAGATCCAGTTCGCCGCCGAGACGACCACCCGCAGGCGCTTGTCCTTGTCCGCAGCCTGCGTCGTGTAGGTGGTGGCGGTGGCGCCCGGGATGCTCTCGCAGGCGGCGCCCTGGATGTTGCAGCGCTGCCACTGGTAGGTGTGCGCGATTGTCGGCGTACCGGTCCACGTGCCGTTCGTGGCGGTGAGCGTGCCGCCCACCGTCGCGACCGAGCCGGTCACCGTCGGTAGGGCGGTGTTTGCGGGGTCGCTCGGTGCGAACACGCGCTCCGAGCTCGCCGGAACGTTCGTCCACCCGGACTGCTGGCCGCCGTAGAGGCTGCCGACGCTCGTGCCCGTGAGCGGCACGTCAATGGCGCCGCCCGTCGTGTTCACGACATGTACCTGACCGTCCTGGACGTAGGCGGAGATCCCGGCACGGGCGGCCGTCCAGGCCCGCTGTCGCTGCATCTCCTGGCCGATCTCCGCGTGGGTGAGCTGGACGAGCGGGGTGTTGAAGTAGGGCTGATAGCGCGCGAGCAGCGCCTCCAGCACCTGGTAGAGGACGGCTTCTCGACGCCGTCCTCGGAGACCAGGTTGCTCTGGTGGGCGTAGTGCGGCTTCGGGTCGTTGCCCATCAGGTGGTCGAACATGATGTTCGCCTCGCTGTCGACGTACTGCTGCTAGGTGGCCGGCGCACCGAGGCACGTGTTCGTCGTACTGTTGACGCACTTGCCGCCGAGTCTCCGGCGGCAGGTAGATGTAGTTGTACTCGTCGAGCTGCTCCGCCATCGTCGCCGACGTTGTAGTAGACGTTCGAGGGGTACCGGGGCACCGTCGTCGCCTGGCCGATCGCGTAGGGAGTCGGCTCGCGCGAGTTGTCGGCCGCGATCCAGCGGATGCCGCTCGGGTTGATCGCGGACGGCATCGTCGCTGCCGGCATCGCGGGGTTGTGCAGCCCGGAGTGCTCGCCGGTCACCAGCTCCGTCCGATCGAACGGCAGCGCCCTCTGCGGCCTGGGCCCACTGGATGTTCAGGTCGATCTCGTTTCGGATCTGCGCCTGCGTTCAGCGAGTCGAGCTGCAGGTGGCTCCACGTGTGGTTGATCCAGTGGAACTGAGACTTGTTGCCGATAAACGCGTCGGTGAGCGGGTCGGGGGCGCCGCCGGCGGCCTCGATGGCCTCCTCGCTGCCGTCCGCCGTTGAAGGCCATGTCGAGCTTGAGCCCGCTGGTGTTCTGCCACGCGACGAGGCGGTCCACGTCGGCCGCGGTCATCCGGATCGGGCAGGCAGTCGTTGATCGCGGCGGTCGCTGCATCGTGGTCGCACTGGTACTCGTCGGCAGCGGTCGTCGGACCGTCGACTCCCGTCAGGTTGCGCGCCATGTCCCAGCGGTCGTCCGGCAGGAAGACATCGTCGACCTGCATCGCGAAGTAGTCGCGCTGGTGGCCAAGGAATACGCCACGTGTGAGCCAGTTGATGATCCCGTGGCGCAGCAGCTGGTGGTGGGTCTGGCTCGCGTTGCCGGTGAACCGCGTTCACCATCTCCTGCCGGCCGTCGGAAAGCGTGTTGATCCCCAGGTACGCGGAGCCGCCCGGCCCCCCGACCAGCGTCGTGAAGTCGGCGCCGGCGGCCGGAGTCGCCTGGAAGCCGAAGGCGAAGGGGCCCTCGATCGGCACCGGGCCGTCGAGGTATGGGAAGGCGGCCCTGCCTTCGCGCCGTGAGCGTCCCGGTGTTGCCACCCTGCTCAGCAAAGTTGGGATTGGTTCAGGCCATGCAATGTCGGGTCTGTGATGTTGTCGCTCAGCCGGCGGACTCCGAACGTCGTCTGCAGCTTCGCCAGCGCGTCCTTCGTCGCTTGCGACATGGCCACGTCGCCGGGTGCGACGATCACCGCCTGATACTTCGCCCTGTTGGCCGAATAGTCCGCCAGGTCCGCGTCGGTCAAGCCCGCCGACGCGCTGACGATCTTCCTGTCGTGCGGCACGCCCTCGCGGTCGAGGGCCGACTCCCATGCCGTCGCGACGGGGTCGAGGGCGGTTCGAGGTGACCACGAGGACCTTCAGGTCGATTCGCTGGCCGGGCTTCGGCTCGGAGGCGCTCAGCGCAACGGGAACCGCAAGCAGGAGCGCCGCAAGCGTGATCAGGAGCAGCGGCGGCACCCGGCGCGGCCAAAGCGTGTGGCGGAGAGACAGCCGGGCGAGCTCGCGCTCCGACCCTCTGGGGTGGGGCGTTCGAATGGGTCTGCCGTTGCGATTTGTCACCTGCTGCTCCAAACGGTCGAGTCCTGATCTCTCGGCGCGCGAGTGGCGTGACGATCTCCGGTGAGGTGACGACGCGTCCATCCGACGAGGGAATCAAGCAGTCTCATGAAAAGGAATTCGTGTCAAGTAAATGGGTAGGACTGTCCCCAAGTTAAGGGGACAAATTTCGTACTCTGTTAGGCAACGTATAACCCCCGCATGTACGCCCGAGGGATCCTCCATACGGGGTTCATAGTCAGTGCGCCGTAACGGGGACCCTCGCCTGAAAAGGGTTGATGCCCGGCGGCCCCGGCTCACTGCGTGCTGTGACCGCCGGTCGCGACCCCGGGGCGCCTGCGACATTGCCCAAGGGGGCGCCGTCAGCAACCAGGGGTAGGGTGGCGGCAGTGCCCCTTGCCTCCTCACTTAACGCGCCACCAGCGTGACAACTTTTACGCGGTCCGAGATGCCACGCTCACGGCGAGCGCTCGCCGCTCGGCCGGGCCTACGGACTGCGATCGTCGGGTTGCCCCTGCTCCTGCTGGTCTGTGGAGCGGAGGGGGCGAGCGGAATGCCGCAGAGGGTCGAGGCCGAGCGCATGCGCGTCGCCGCCGATGCCGGGCACGCCGTCCGCGATGAGTCCGCAAGCGGGAAGCGCGCGCTATTGCTGACTGGACAGGGATGGGCTCGTGGCCGGATGGACGCGCCGGGGCGTTCCGTGCTGAGCGTCCGCCTTCGCGCCGCGCGCTGCGCCGGCGCCCCGAGGCTCGTGGTCGTGGTCGACCAAGGGGCGGCGCTGTCACGGCGCATCTACAGCCGACGCTGGACGAGCTGGCGCGTGCGCCGACCTCTCCCCCCCGGCCGCCACTCGATTCGGCTGCGCCTGGCCAATCCCCACCGTCGTGGCCACTGTCGGCGCACCCTCCGAGTCGACCGGCTCGGGCTACGGCCCGTGTCGGGGCCCGCGCCGGGCGCTCCGGCCCCGCCGCCCGCCACGCCGGGGATCTGGTTGCCCGCTCCGCACACGACCTGGCAGTGGCAGCTGACCACCCCCGTCGACCAGTCCGTCGACGCCGCGATGTTCGACATCGATCTCTTCGACAACTCCGCCGGCGTGGTTGCGGCTCTGCACGCCCGAGGGCGGCGCGTCGTCTGTTACATGAGCGCCGGGTCCTTGGAACCCGGGAGACCGGACACCGGCGACGTTCCCGGCCACGATCATCGGCCAGCCGCTCGACGGCTGGCCCGACGAGCGCTGGCTGGACATTCGGCGACTCGATTTGCTCGGCCCGATACTCGAACGACGCCTGGACCTTTGCAAGGCGAAGGGATTCGACGGCGTCGAGCCCGACAACGTCGATGCGTACGCGAACCGGAGCGGTTTCCCGCTCACGGGGGCGGACCAACTCCGGTTCAACCGCTTCCTGGCCGCGGCCGCCCACGCCCGAGGACTCTCGATCGGCCTCAAGAACGACCTCGAGCAGGCGGACGTGCTCGAGCCTCAGTTCGACTGGGCACTCAACGAGCAGTGCCACCAATACGACGAGTGCAATCTGCTGACACCCTTTACGCGAGCGGGTAAGGCCGTATTCGTTGCCGAGTACGACCTCGACGCCGCAAGCTTCTGTCCCCAGGCGCGCGCGGCCGGCCTGATGGCGATGCGCAAGCGCCTCGCGCTCGACGCCTGGCGGGAACCGTGCTGACGGGCGCCGGGTGCCCTTGGCCGAAGATCGTCAGCGGCCCTTCCGCTTGCGCACGTTGTAAGCCATGCGCGACTGAAGCGACCACAGCTCGATGAAGCCCGGGCTCGCCTGCTGTGAGAAGAGCCCGCCCGATTCGCCGAAGCCGGCCAGCGCGGGGTCGTAGAGGGCGTTCGGCGAGCGGCGTGCCACCGCCCGCGCGCTGCCCTTGAAGAGGCGCATCGTGATCTCGCCGGTGACCTGCTCGTTGACCGCGTCCATGAAGGCGTTCAGGTCCGACAGCAGCGGCTCGTACCAGAGCCCGGCGTAGACGAGGTAGGCCCAGTGGTCGTCGAGATGGGGCTTGAAGTTGTTCTGGTGAATCGTCCCGACGAGCTTCTCGAGTTCCTTGTGCGCGGTCAGGATCAGCGCGGCGGCCGGCACCTCGTAGAGGTCGCGGACCTTGAGGCCGACGATCCGGTCCTCGATGTGGTCGACGATGCCGACCCCATGCCGTGCGCCGATCTCGCCCGCCCGCTCGAGCAGCTCGACCAGGCCGAGCCGCTCCCCGTTCAGGGACACCGGCACGCCGCGCTCGAAGCCGACGACGACGTCCTCGGGCTCGTCGGGCGCCTCCTCCGGCCGCGTGACGAGCTGGAAGACGTCGTCGCGCGGCGGCTCCTCAAGGTCCTCGATCGGGCCGCCCTCCGAGGAGCGGCCCCAGAGGTTGTCGTCGATCGAGTAGGGCGGCGTCTCGGTGCCGCCCTTGACCGGGATGCCGTGCTCGCGCGCGTATGCGATCTCCTCCTCGCGGCCCATCTGCCAGCCGCGCACGGGCGCGATGATCTTCATCTCCGGGTCGAGCGCGATCACCGTCGACTCGATACGGACCTGGTCGTTGCCCTTGCCGGTGCAGCCGTGGGCGATCGTGTCGCAGCCCGAGCGGCGCGCGTACTCGACGGCGAGCTTCGCGATCAGCGGGCGGCCCAGCGCCGTGAAGAGCGGGTAGCCGCCGCCGTAGAGCCCGTTCGCCTTGATCGCCGGCAGCACGTAGTCGCGCGCGAACTCCTCACGCGCGTCGACCACGTGGCAGTCGAGCGCGCCGAGGTGCATGGCCTTGCCCTTCACGACCTCGTAGTCCTCGCCCGGCTGGCCCAGGTTGACGGTGAGCGCGACCACCTCGGCCTCGTACTCGTCCTGGATCCACTTGAGCATCACGCTCGTGTCGAGCCCGCCCGAGTAGAGCAGCAGCACGCGGCCGACCTCGCCGGGCTCGGCCTCGTAGGACGCGGTCTTCGACAGCGTACGGCGCTCGACGCTCATTGCGGGAGCACCCGGCTCGGCCGGGTGCGAACCGATAGTTTCATGGGGCGGGGGAAGCTAGCAGCGCCCCGATCCGGCTCAGGGCCTCGTCGATCTCCTCCTCGCCGACGGTCAGCGGCGGCAGCAGGCGGATCGTGTCCGGTCCGGTCGCATTGACGACGAGGCGCTGCTCGAGCAACAGCCGGCGCGCCACCTCGGGCGCCCGCGGCACGTGGATGCCGACCATCAGGCCGAGCCCGCGCGGCTCGAGCCGGAGCTCGCTGAGGCCGTCGGCGAGCTGCGCGCCGCGCTCACGGACGGTTGCCAGGAACGTCTCGTCGTCGATCGTGTCGAGCACGGCGTTCGCCGCCGCGGAGATCACCGGGCCGCCGGCGAAGGTGGAGCCGTGGTCGCCGAGCTCGAAGACCTCGGCACAGCTCGTGTCCGCCACGCAGGCGCCGATCGGCAGGCCGCCGCCGAGGCCCTTGGCCACGGTCATGACGTTCGGCTTCACGCCGAGCTGCTCGTGCGCCCAGAGCGTCCCGGTGCGGCCCATCCCGCACTGGATCTCGTCGAAGATCAGCAGGGCGCCGTGGGCGTCGCAGGCGTCGCGCGCGGTCTGCAGGACGTGCGGGTCGACCGGGTGGATGCCGGACTCGCCCTGTACCGGCTCGATCAGGACGGCGGCGGTGTTTCGGTCGACGGCGGCCGCGAGCGCGTCCGCGTCACCGCGTGGGACGACCTTGAAGCCGGGCACGAGCGGCGCGAACGGCGCCTGCTTGGTCTCCTGGGGCGTAGCCGACAGCGAGCCCATGGTGCGCCCGTGGAAGGCGCCCTCGAGCACGACGAAGTCGCCGCCGCTGCGGCGCCTGCGCGCCAGCTTGAGCGCGCACTCGATCGCCTCGGTGCCGGAGTTCGTGAAGAAGACGCGCCCGCCGAACGACGCGTCGGACAGGTGCTTCGCGAGCCGCATCGACGGCTCGGTGTAGAAGAGGTTGCCGACGTGCATGAGCCGACCCGCCTGGTCGCGGACCGCAGCGACGACGCGCGGGTGGCAGTGACCGAGCTGCACGACGCTGATCCCGGTGAGGAAGTCGAGGTACTCGTTGTCCTCGTCGTCCCACAGGCGCGTTCCCTCGCCGCGCACGAACTCGACGGGGTTGCGCGCGTACGTCGCCATCACGGCCTGGCGCTCCAGCGATTGCAGCTCGCTCAGGGCCACAGCTTGGTACCGATCCCTTCGTCGGTGAACAGCTCCAGCAGCAGCGAATGCGGCTGGCGGCCATCCACTATGTAGGCGTTGTCGACGCCCGTCTCGAGTGCGTGCAGGCACGCCTCGAGCTTGGGGCGCATGCCGCCGCTCACCTCGGGGAGGCGTGCGCGCAGCTCCGCCGCGGTCGCCTCCGAGATGCGGCTGGCCGGGTCGGAGGGGTCCTCGCGCCAGCCGTTCACGTCGGTCAGGAAGACGATCTTGAAGGCGCCGAGCGCCTCCGCGACCACCGCCGCAGCGGCATCGGCGTTGACGTTGTACGACTGGCCCTCGGTGTCGGCGCCGACCGAGGCGATCACCGGTATGTAGTCGGCGGCGATGTGGTTGAGGACGTCGACGTCGACGCGCTCGATGTCGCCGACGAAGCCCACGTCCGTCTCCCCCGCGAGCCGCTTCTTGACCGTGAACAGCAGGCCGTCGTCGCCACACAGGCCGACCGCCGGCTGACCGTGGCGCCCCAGGCGCAGCACGATGTCCTTGTTCTGCTTGCCGACGAGCACCATCTTCGCGATCTCGACCGTGTCGGCATCGGACACGCGCAGGCCGTCGACGAACTTGACCTCCATGCCGAGCCGCTCCATGTAGCGCGTGATGTCGGGCCCGCCGCCGTGCACCACGATCGGGTTGAGGCCCACGTACTTGAGCAGCACGACGTCGCGCGCGAACTCCTCCTTGAGGTCCGGCTCGGTCATCGCGGCGCCGCCGTATTTGATGACGACCGTCCTGCCGTGGTACTCCCGGATGTAGGGGAGCGCCTCGAGCAGCGTGGCGACATCTCTCATGACGTGTAGTCCGCGTTGAAGGTCACGTACTCAGGCGAAAGGTCGCTGAAGAAGACCTCTGTCTCGCCGCCCTCGCCGGGAAGCGTGAGCTCGTACTCGATCTCGTCGCCCCGGACGAGCTCGGCGAGACCGGCCGCATCGACCTCGAGCGCGTCGCCGGCGGACACCACGATGCGCCCCTCGATCGAGAGGTCGGCGACGAACGGCTCGCCCGCCGGCCAGGCCTGACCGGCGGCCTGCAGGATGCGTCCGAAGTTCGGGTCGCCGCCGTGCAGCGCCGTCTTGACGAGTGGCGAGTTGGCAATCGAGCGCGCGACCGGCTCGACGGTGTCGGGACGGCCGTTGACCACGATCCGGCCGACCCGGCGCGCGCCCTCCCCGTCAGCGACGATCCTCAGCGCGAGCTGACGGAGCAGCGCGTCGAGCGCCTCGCCGAAGCGGAGCTCGTCGTCCGACTCGGGCTCGATCGTCACGCCCGATCCGCCGTTCGCGAGCACGAACACCGTGTCGCTCGTCGAGAGCTGGCCGTCGACGCTGATGCGGTCGAAGGAGCGCTTGACGCAGACGCCGGTGAGCAGGTCGAGCGTCTCCTGGGGCATGCGCGCGTCGGTCTGCACGAAGCAGAACATCGTCGCGTAGCGCGGCTCGATCATGCCGGCGCCCTTGGCCTGCGCCGCGAGCTTGACCGTGCCGCTGCCGAGGTGCACGTCGAGGCAGGCGCGCTTGGCCCCGCTGTCGCTCGTCAGGATCGCCTCCGAGAAGCTCTCGGCCTCGAGCCCGAGTTCCTCGCAGGCGCCGTCGACGCCCGCGACCACCTTGTCGCGCGGCAGCTCGTGGCCGATCACGCCGGTCGAGGCCACCCCGACCTGGGCGGGGTCGACGCCGAGCCGGCGTGCGGCCGTCTCCTGCATCGCCGCGGCGGTGTCGAGCCCGCGCTGACCGTCACCCACGTTCGAGCAGCCGGAGTTCGCGACGACGGCGCGCAGGCGACCGAGGTCGGCCTGCTTCGAGACGAGCACCGGCGCGCCGAGCCGTGCGTTCGTCGTGAAGCGCGCGGCCGAGACGGTCTCGGGGGCGTCCGAGACGAGCACGCCGACGTCGAGCCCGCTCGGCTTGATCCCGGCGGCCACGCCCGCGGCGCGGAAGCCGGCGGGCAGCCCGGTGTCCTTGGCCTCGCCCGCATGCACGGGGGCCTCGACCCAGCGCGAGCTGAAGAAGCTCACTCGAGCCCCTCGGTCTCGGGCAGCCCGAGCATCAGGTTCAGGTCCTGGACCCCCTGGCCGGCGGCGCCCTTCCAGAGGTTGTCGATCGCGCAGAGGGCGATGACGCGCCCGTCGACGACCGTCACGTGCACCTGGGCGCGGTTCGTGTTGCGGACGTTCTGGGTGCGCGGCGAGCCGGCCAGCAGGTCGATGAACGGCTCGCCGGCGTAGTGCTCGGCGTAGAGCGCGCGTACCTCGTCGCGCGAGAGCGGCTCCTCGAGCGTCGCGTAGCAGGAGGCGAAGATCCCCTGGTCGACCGGCATCAGGTGGGTGAGGAACGAGAAGCGCGCGCCCGGCAGCTCCTGCTCCATCTCGGCGCTGTGCCTGTGCCCGTCGATCTTGTACGCGTTCAGGTTGTCGACGGCGGAGACGTAGTGGGTCTCCTCGGTGGCCTCGCGCCCGGCGCCCGAGACCCCGGCCTTGATGTCGACCACGGCGTCCGCGATCAGCCCGCGCAGCGGCAGCAGCGCGAGCAGCGCGGCGGTGGAGTTGCAGCCGGGCCCGGCGACGAGGTCGGCGCCGCGGATCTCATCGCGGTGCGCCTCGGGCAGGCCGTAGACCGACTCGGCGAGCAGCTCGGGCGCCTCGTGGGGCTGGTACCAGCGCTCGTATGCGTCCTGATCGAGCCGGAAGTCGGCGGACAGGTCGACGACCTTCAGGCCGCGCTCGCGCAGCTGCGCGACCGCCTGGGCGGCCGCCTTGTGCGGGTAGGCGACGACGGCGGCGTCGGCGCGCTCTGCGATCGCGTCGGGGTCGGGCGCCTCCATCGTGAGCGGCACCCGGTACGCCGGATAGAGCTCGTCGTGGCGGCGGCCCGCATCCGAGCGTGCGGTGAGCATCGTGAGCTCGATGGACGGATGCCGGTGCAGGATCGCCGCCGCGACCGCGCCCGCCGTAGCCCGCCGCGCCCAGCACGGCCGCCCTAGGCACGCAGCCGCCCTTCGATGGACTCGAGCTCGCGCTCGATCGCCGCCCGCCGCTCCGCCACCTCGTCGTCGGTGAGCGTGCGGTCGGGCGCACGGAACTCGAGCCGCAGCGCCAGCGACTTGTTGCCCTCCCCCACCTGCTCGCCTCTGTAGAGGTCGAACACCGACAGCGAGCCGAGCAGGTCGCCGCCGCCTGCGCGCACGGCTTGCTCCACACTGCTGGCGGGCACGTCGTCGGGGACGACCACGGCGATGTCCTGCAGGACCGCCGGGAAGCTCGTGACGTCGCCGTAGACCTCGAGCCTGCCGGCGCTCAGCTCCAGGATCGCGTCGAGATCGAGCTCGAATCCCGCGGCCGGGCCCTCGAGGTCCCACTCGCGCAGGACGAGCGGGTGGAGCTCGCCGACCCAGCCGAGCCCGCGGCCGTCCTCGGTCCGCACCGCCGCGGAGCGGCCCGGGTGAAGAAACGGCCGGGCCTCGGACTCCGCGTGCCACTCGATCCCCGCCACCCCCAGCAGCGCCTCCAGCAGCGCCCGCACGGAGTAGAAGTCGGCGGGACGCGCCTGGGTCCGCCATCCACCCGGCGCCGCCTCGGTCATCAGTACGGACAGGTGAAGCGGCTCGGCGGCGGGCAGCGCGCCGCGCGGCGAGCCCTCGGGCGGCGGCTCGAGCGGGCCGGTCGGCCGGTAGACGTGTGCGGCCTCGAAGAGCGCCACGCCGGCACGTCCGTGCGCCGCGTTGTGGCGGGCGGCGTCGAGCAGCCCCGGCAGGAGCAGCGGCCGCAGCACGCTGTGGTCCTCGCTGAGCGGGTTGTCGATCCGCAGCACGGGCTCGTCGCCGAGGCGCAGCCGGCGCAGGGCCGCGGGCGACGTGAAGGCGTACGCGATCGCCTCGTACAGGCCGCGGTCGCGGAGCAGGTCCTCGAGCCGGCGGCGCAGCCGCTGGCCCTCCGTGAGCTGGCCGACGGCGCCCTCCCGCGCCGGCAGCGTCGTCGGCAGCTTGTCGAGACCGTGGATGCGGGCGACCTCCTCGATCAGGTCGGCCTCGCGCTGGACGTCCGCGTCGCGCCAGGGCGGGACCTGCCATCCGTCCGCCACGTGCTCGAAGCCGAGCCGCTCGAGGATCTCGGTCACGCGCTCCGACGGGATGCTCTCGCCGAGCAGCCGCTCCATGCGCTCCTCGCGCAGCCCGACCACGCGCGGCTGCGCCGGGTTCGGATAGACGTCGATCGTGCCCGGCACGAAGCGCGCCCCGCACAGCTCGACCATCAG
>CAVTZF010000022.1:0-26352 GCA_963739095.1 uncultured Thermoleophilaceae bacterium | reverse complement strand
GGTCGTCGCCGCCGCGCTGACGGCGGCGATCCTTTCCAGCGCCTCGCCCGCCGAGGCCGCGCGGCGCGCCACGCTCGTGGCCGCCGGCGACATCGCCTGCCATGAGCGCTACCCGGTGCTCCCGGACCGCTGTCGCTATGCCTACACGGCCCAGCTCGTCAAGACGCTCGATCCGGACGTGGTGGCGACGCTCGGGGACGCGCACAACGGCGTCCCAACGCTCGCCCACTATCTCGGCTCCTACGACCAGACCTGGGGCGCCTTTCGTTCGATCACCCGCCCCGCCCTCGGCAACCACGAGTATCTGGCGAGCCCAGACCGACGCCATGCGCCTGGGCACTTCCGCTACTTCGGCAAGCGGGCGGGCCCGCACCGCGGCTACTACACCTACCGGCTCGCCGGGTGGCGGATCGTGGTCCTGAATTCCGGCACCGTCGACCTCACGAGGCAGTCCCGGCGGTTGCGCAACGACTGCTACCCGGTCTCCTGCGCCCGCCGCAGCCGCCAGGTCCGCTGGCTCCGGCGGCTGATGCACCGACTCACACCCAACCGTTGCGTCATCGCCTACTGGCACCAGGCCCGCTACAGCTCGGCCAGCCCCGGGCCGTCGCGCGAGCTTCGCCACGTCTACCAAGCGCTCTACAGGGGCGGCGCGGAGCTTGCACTCGTTGGCCACTCGCACAGCTACGAGCGCTTCGGGCCGATGGACGGGCTCGGCCGGCTGCGGCGGCGTGGGGTCCGCGAGTTCGTGGTCGGTACCGGCGGGGCCAATCGCGCCAAGCGGCCACGGCGGCGTGACCCGGGGAGCCGCTTCTTCGACTACAGCATGGCCTTCGGCGTGCTCGAGCTGAAGCTCCGGCCGGGCAGCTATCGCTACCGCTTCGTGCGCGAGGACGGCGCCACGCTCGACCGCGGCGCGGGCCGCTGCCACCGCCGGCCGTCGCAGAAGCGGCGGGCCCGGAGGTCGTAGCATGGCTCCGATGGACGTCGACCAGATCAAGCAGCGCCAGGCGATGATCTGGGCGCAGGGCGACTATTCCGCCCTATCCGAGCAGCTGCGGCCGGCGGCCATCGAGCTCCGCGACCTGTGTGCCGTGTCGGCGGGCCAGGAGGTGCTGGACGTGGCCGCGGGCGACGGCAACTTCGCGCTCGCCTGCGCACAGGAGGGCGCGAGCGTCGTGGCCTCCGACATCTCGCCGGGGATGGTCGAGCGCGGACGCGCGCGCTCGTCGGCCGAGGGCTACGACGTGGAGTGGCTCGAGGCCGATGTGGAGGAGCTGCCCTTCGAGGACGAGCGCTTCGACTGCGTCGGCTCCGTGTTCGGGGCGATGATCGCCCCGCGGCCCGAGCGTGTGGCGTCCGAGCTGTTCCGGGTGGTCCGGCCCGGCGGCACGGTCGGGATGACCGCCTGGCGCCCCGGCAGCCTGGTGCCGAAGCTCGGCGAGCTCGCACGCAAGTACGTTCCGGCCGCGCCGGTGGGGCCGCTGGCCGAGGAGTGGGCCGACGAGGAGACCGCCCGGGCGCGCTTCGACGGCCTCGCCGCACGCGTCGGCTTCGAGATCCGCACCCTGACGACCGAGGCGGGCTCGGCGGAGGAGTACCTCGAGCGGCTCTTGAGCAGCTCGCCGCCGCTCGTCGCGGCGAAGATGGCGATGCCGCCGGACCCCTACGAGGCGATGACGGGCGAGATCGTCGAGTACGTCCGCGGTCACAGCGGTGACGGACCGGTGCGGCTCGAGAGCGACTACGCGCTGATCGTCGCCCGCAAGCGCGGGTGAGCGCCCGGCTCGTCCTCCAATACGACGGCTCCGAGTTCGCGGGCTGGGCGCGCCAGCCGGAGCGGCGCAGCGTGCAGGGCGTGGTGGAGGAGGCGCTCGCCACCGTTCTGCGCCGGCCGATCGAGCTGACCGTCGCAGGCCGCACCGACCGCGGCGTGCACGCGCGCGGTCAGGTCGCGAGCCATCCCGGTTCGCCGGCGCCGCTGCGGAACCTGAACGCACTGCTGCCCTCCGACGTCGCCGCGCTGCGCAGCGAGGAGGCGCCCGACGGCTTCGACGCGCGCCGGGACGCGCTCAGCCGCACCTACCGCTACCGCGTGCTGGCGCGGTCCACGCGGAGCCCCTTCGAGGAGCGACGGGCGCTGTGGTGGTCGCGCCCGCTCGACCGGGCCGCGCTCGACGAGTGCGCCGCTGCGCTCGTCGGGACGCACGACTTCACCGCGTTCACCCCGACCGACACGGAGCACGTCCGCTTCGAGCGCGACGTGATGCGCGCCGAGTGGGTCGATGAGCCGGGCGACGTGCTCGCCTTCTGGATCGAGGCGGACACGTTCATGCGCCACATGGTGCGCGTGCTGGTCGGAACCATGCTCGCCGGTGTCAGGCCGGACGCGTTCAGGCGACTTCTGGAGGGAAGACCACGCAGCGAAGCGGGGGAGACCGCCCCGCCTCAAGGCCTTTACCTGGAGTCCGTCCGCTACTGAGTACCCTGGAACCGCGCCCCCTATGAAGGTCCTCCTCACCAACGACGACGGCATCACAGCCACCGGCCTGAACGTCATGCGCCGCGCCCTCCTCGAGGCGGCGGATGTCGAGCTCGCCGTGATCGCGCCCGACTCGAACCGGAGCGCGACCGCGCGCAGCATCACGATCCGCGAGCCGCTCTGGGTCGAGGAGGTCGAGTTCGGCGATGGCACCACGGGCTTCGCGACGGACGGCACGCCGGTCGACTGCGTGCGCTTCGCCGCGCTCGGGCTGATCGAGTTCGTGCCCGAGCTGATCGTCTCCGGGATCAACCACGGCGCGAACCTCGGAGACGACATCACCTACTCCGGCACCGTCGCGGCCGCGCTCGAGGGCGTCATGCTCGGCATCCCCGCCATAGCCGTCTCGCAGCAGGCCGACCACGGCACGATGGACTTCCGGGCCGGCCGTTCCTGGGGCCGCGAGCACTTCGAGCACGCGGCCGGCTTCGTTGCACGGCTGGTCGACGAGCTCGACGACGTGGGGATCGCGCAGGGGACCCTGCTGAACGTGAACTCGCCGGCCGGTGAGCCGCGCGGGGTGCGCGTCGGCCGGCTCGGCAAGCGCGAGTACAACGACCGCATGGAGCTCGCCGAGGAGGACGGCAGCGGCCGGCGCCGCTACACGATGTACGGCGTCGAGCCCGGCTACACGCCCGAGGAGGGCACCGACTTCGCGGCGATCGCGGACGGCTGCATCGCGGTCACCCCGCTCCACTTCGACCTGAACGACCAGGCCGGCATCGATCGCCTGTCGGGCTTCGAGCTCGACCGGCTCCTACGCCCGGCAGCGCGCGAGGTTTGAGCGCGGTTCCGAAGGAGGCGAGCAAGCGGGCGGCCGAGCTGCGCAAGCAGCTCGAGTACCACGGCCACCGCTACTACGTCCTCGACGACCCCGAGATCACGGACGTCGAGTACGACGCGCTGCTGAACGAGCTGCGCGACCTCGAGCGGGATCACCCCGAGCTGCTCACCGCGGACTCGCCCACGCAGCGCATAGGCGGGCAGCCGCTCGACAAGTTCGAGGAGGTCCGGCACCTGCAGCCGATGCTGTCGCTGGCGAACGCCCGCAACGAGGAGGAGCTCGCCGCCTGGGTGCTGCGCTCCGAGCGCTATCTCGCCCGCCAGGGCGTCGAGATGGGTGACGTCCGCTTCGTCACCGAGCCCAAGATCGACGGGCTCGCGATCTCGCTCGTCTACGAGGACGGCGTGCTGGTGCGAGGCGCCACGCGCGGCAACGGCGAGGTCGGTGAGGACGTGACGCTGAACCTGCGCACGATCGGCGCGATCCCGCTGCGGATCGAGGGCGCGCCGCCGCTGCTCGAGGTGCGCGGTGAGATCTACCTGCCGCTGGCCGCCTTCGCGGCGCTCAACGAGCAACGAGCCGCGGCCGGCGAGCCCACCTACGCCAACCCGCGCAACACTGCGGCGGGCTCGATCCGCCAGCTCGATCCGCAGCTGACCGCGGAGCGGCCGCTGTCGATGTGGTGCTACAGCGTCGGCTCGACCGACGGGCTCGAGTTCGATTCCCACGTCGAGTCGCTCGAGTGGCTGCGCGACCACGGCTTTCGCGTGAACCAGGACGTCGAGGTGCTCGACACGGTCGACGAGGTGGTGGCGTCCTGCAAGGCCTGGGAGGAGCGCCGCCACCGGCTCGACTTCGAGATCGACGGCGTCGTCGTGAAGGTCGACGACCTCGAGCTGCAGCGCCAGCTCGGCGTGGTCGGGCGCGAGCCGCGCGGCGCGATCGCCTGGAAGTTCCCGCCGTCCACCGCCCAGACGATCCTCGAGCAGGTCGCCTGGAACGTCGGACGCACCGGCAACATGATCCCGTTCGCGGTGCTGAAGCCCGTGCAGGTGTCGGGCGTGACGGTCAGGCAGGCCACGCTCCACAACGAGGAGGACCTGCACCGCAAGGACGTACGCGAGGGCGACGAGGTGATCGTGATGCGCGCGGGCGACGTGATCCCGCAGGTCGTGTCGCCGACCTCGAAGGCGCAGCGCTCGAAGAAGCGCGCCGCCCCGCCGCAGCCGCCGGACAAGTGCCCGGCGTGCGGGACGCCGACGATCAAACCCGAGGAGGGCGTCTGGACGATCTGCCCGAACCGTGCCGGCTGCCCGGGCCAGGTCCTCCAGGCGGTCAAGCACTTCGTGGGTGCGCTGGACATCGACGGCCTCGGTGAGGAGAACGTCAAGCGCTTCCTCGACGAGGGCCTGATCAAGAGCTTCGATGGCCTCTACGAGCTGACCGTCGAGCGCCTCACGCAGCTCGACCGCTTCGGCGAGACGTCGGCCGGCAACCTGGTGGGCGCGATCGAGGCGTCGAAGAAGCAGCCGTTCGAGCGCGTCATCTACGGGCTCGGGCTACCGGGCATCGGCTACGTGAACGCGCGCAACCTGGCGCGCCGGTTCCGCTCCATGGACGCGCTGCTCGCGGCGAGCGACGAGCAGCTCGCCGAGGTCGAGGGGATGGGCCCGATCCTCGCCAAGTCGGTGCACGACGCGCTCGCCGAGCCACGCGTGCGCGAGGTGATCGACAGGCTGAGGGGTCACGGACTGCAGATGGAGGAGGAGGGCCCGGCCCCACCGACCGAGGGCCCACTCGTCGGCAAGACCCTCGTCCTGACCGGCACCATGCCGAACCTGACGCGGCCGGACGCGACCGCGCGCATCGAGGCCGCCGGCGGCAAGGTCACCGGCTCGGTGTCGAAGAACACGGACTACCTGGTGGCGGGCGCGGACCCGGGCTCGAAGATGACGAAGGCCGAGGAGCTCGGCACCGAGATCCTCGACGAAGATGGCCTGATCGAGCTGCTGCCCTAGCGCGGAAGCGCCACGCTCGTTTGCCCCGGGCGGCCCGGCAGGAATGCCGGCTCGCCGATCCGCCAGGCCTCGGCCTCGGGAGCCTTCGCGCGTCGCAGCGCGGCCTCCGAGCTCAGCACCCTGTCCGAGTGCTCGCGCGCCAGCCGCGACAGCCGCGCCGCCTCGTTCACCGGGTCGCCGATCACCGTGTACTCGAAGCGCTGCTCGGCGCCGACGTTGCCGGCCACGGCAGGGCCGGCCGACACGCCGATGCCGAAGTCGACGTGCGGGACCTCGATGCGCAGCCGCCGCGAGAGCTCGCGGGCGGTGGCCAGCGCCTCGCCGGCCGGGTCGGGGCTCGCGACCGGGGCGCCGAAGACGCACAGCGCCGCGTCGCCCTCGAACTTGTTGACAATCCCGCGTCGCTCCTCCACGGTCTCGACGACGACGCGGAAGAAGAGGTTGAGCAGCCGCACCACCTCGGTCGGCGGCATGGAGAGCGCCATCGACGTCGAGCCGACCAGGTCGACGAACAGCACTCCAACCTCGCGCTCCTCGCCGCCGAGCCGGGGCGGGTTGAGGAGCGCGGCGCGGGCGACGTCCTCACCGACCTGGCGGCCGAACAGGTCGCGCAGCCGCTCACGTTCAGAGATGCCGTCCGCCATGCGGTTGAAGCCGGCCTGCAGCAAGCCGACCTCGCTGCCGTCGTCGATGGTCACGCGCGCGTCGAGGTCGCCTTCCTCGACGCGCTCGAGCGCAGCGCGCACCGAGTTGATCGGGTCCGCGATCGCGCGCGCGGCGAAGACGGTCGCGATCATCCCGGCCGTCAACGCCACGGTGCCCAGGAACAGGCCCGCCGCGGCGATGTCCTGCGGGTCGACGTCCGACTTCGTGACACCGATCACCCCGATCACGACCACGCCGAGCACGGGCACGCCGGTCCCGAGCGACCAGGCGAACAGGAGCCGGGTGCGCACGCCGGGCGCGACGGGCCGCGACGGCGGCCGCGCGGTCAGCGCCCGCGCCGTGACCGGCCGCATGGCGCGCTCGAGGAACAGGTACACGAGCGCGCAGGTCGTCTCGCCGCCGAGCCACGCCGTCGCGGCCATGACCGCCCCGAAGCCCGACGACAGCGCGATCACATTGAGCGCGAACAGGATCACCCCACCGCCGGCCCAGGCGAGGCCGTCCAGCTTGACCGAGTAGTAGGCGAAGCCCAGCGTCAGGCGGCGCTCGCGCTTGTCGGGAGGTCGGTCCTCGGCGAGCCAGCCGAGGCCCTCGTTGATGCGCCGGTCGCTCAGCTGCGAGATCACGATCCCGGCCAGCACGAAGTAGACGGCCATGAAGGGCACGTTCAGGAGGGCGATCTCCGCCATGTCCTCGTCGGCCGCGAGGATCGGGATCAGGAAGCCGATCGAGCACAGCACCAGGAGGCTTCCCGCCGCGTTCGCGAGCCAGCCGACCCAGTGGACCCGGCGCCGTGTGGCCTCGATCAGCTGGACGCCCGGGCTCTCGCGGGTGGCGCCCACCGCCGGGCTACCCCGCTACCGCGACCGGGCGCCGTTCGCGCAACACCGCCCGGGCACCGCCGCCCGGCCGGACCGTGATGTTGCGCCGGCGCGCGATCTCGGCACCGTCGCCGGCCGGCCGCAGCTCGCAGCCGGCCAGGACGGCCCGCATCACGATCTGCATCTCGAGCATCGCGAAGCTCGCGCCGATGCAGCGCCGCCGGCCGCCGCCGAACGGGATCCAGGTGTAAGTGCCGGGACCCTTGTCGAGGAAGCGCTCGGGGCGGAACTCGTAGGGGTCTGGGTAGATCGCCGGGTCGTGGTGGACGAGGTAGGAGTTCGGCACGAGGCAGACACCCGTCGGGTAGTTCCAGCCGCCGACCTCGATCGGCTGCTTCACGAGCCGTGGCTCGCAGTTCGGGAGCACCGGACGCCGGCGCAGCGCCTCCTGGATCGTCGCGGTCAGGTACTCGTCGTTCCCGAGGTCGATCTCGCCGACGAGCACGCCCAGCACGCGCGGGCTGCGGGCAAGCCGCTCGAACGCCCAGGCGAGCGAGGTGGCCGTCGTCTCGTGGCCGGCGACGAGCATCGTCAGCAGCTCGTCGCGCAGCTCCTGGGGCGACATCGGCGAGCCGTCCTCGTGGCGCGCTCCGAGCAGCATGGTGAGGATGTCGTCGCGCTCACCCAGGTCGGCGCGGCGCTCGTCGATCAGCTCGAAGATCAGCCGGTCGGACTCCGCCTGGCGGCGCGCGAACTCGGCGAAGGGGCCGATGTGCGCGAGCACCTTGGCGGCACGCCCCTCCGGGTCGGGCGGGGTCAGGCTGATCGCACGGTCGCCGAAGGCGAGCAGATGGCCGAGGCTGTCGCGCAGGGCGTCGAGCCGTGGCCCGGGATCGAGCCCGAAGACCGTGCGCAGAATGATCTCGAGCGTCAGCCGCTGCATGCGCGGATGCAGCGGCAGCTCGCTGTCGCGCGGCCAGCTCTCGACCTCGCGGTCCGCCACCTCGGTCATCAGGCCGCTGAGCCGCGCCATCTGCTTCCCGTGGAAAGCCGGCAGCATCAGCTTGCGCTGCTCCATGTGCGGGCTCTCGTCGAGCAGGATCACCGAGTTCTTGCCGACGAGCGGCTCGAGCACCCTGGCGCCCTCGCCGGGGTGAAGGACGTCGGGAGGCGCCATGAACACCTCGCGGATCTGCTCCGGGTCCGTGATGATCACGAACGGCGGCGCCAGCGGGAATCGCACGGTGAAGCGGCGCCCATAGCGCGCCCGGAGCTTTTCGAGGTAAGCGAGCGGCCGGCTCCAGAGACCGATCCCCTGCACGAGTGCGGGAAGGCGCGGCCCAGGCGGAAGCTGCGAGCTCACGATCGGAGAACCTCTTCGCGGGAGAGTCTTAGCGGACAGGCCGGCGGTGTGTGACGGTTGTCACACAACGGTGCGGTTACTGCGCAGCTATCGCCTGGGCCATCGAGTCCTGAAGCCCACGCGCACCTGGCGGATACACGTAGTTCATGAGGAACGAGAAGACGTAGACGTCGCCTGAGCGGGCGATGCAGTAGCCGGACAGGGCGCTCACGTTCGACAGCGTGCCGGTCTTCGCATGGCAGCGCGAGCGCGCGGGGCCGCTGCGCATGCGGGTCGCGAGCGTTCCGTCCCGCCCGGCTATCGGCAGCGAGTCGAGGAAGTCCTGGGCGTACTCGGCCTGGTCGAGCTCGTACAGCTCGGAGAGCAGCGTCACGACCTGTCGCGGCGAGGCGCGGTCGGCGCGCGAGAGCCCGGAGCCATCCGCGAGCCGCGCTCCGGAGCCGAGTCGCCGGGCGTAGCCGGCGGCGACCTGGGCGCCCGTGCGGGTCGTGCCCTTGCCACGCGCCTGCAGTGCAAGGCCCTTCAGGAGCATCTCGGCGAAGTAGTTGTCGGACGGCTTGTTGGTGAGCCGGATCAGCGTTCCCATCGGCGGGGAGTCGACGCTCGCCAGCACCTCGGCGTCGGCGGGGGCCACACCCGCACGCGGCTTCAGGCGGACGCGCACGCCGCTCGCCTCGAGGGCCGCGTCGAGCCGGGCGGCGGCGAACAACGGCGGGTTCGCCTGGAACGAGCTGCCGGACTCGTTGCCGAGGCCACGGTTGAAGGACAGGGCGCTGAGCGGACCGACCCAGATCGAAGTCGCGTAGCCCGACTCGGGCCCGCCCCGGAGCGAGTCGAAGCGCGACTCGTCGCCGTAGACACGACCCGTGATGCGCGTGATCCCCGCCTCCTCGAGCAGTGCTGCGAGCTCCTCGACGTTTGCCCCCTGTCCGTAGCTGCGGCGCGTGAACGAGCGGGTCCCGAAGGTCGGGTCGCCGCCGCCGCGCAGGTAGAGGTCGCCTCGATAGACCCCCTGCTCGTCCAGCTCACCCACGCCGTGCACCTCGGTGCCGAGCGTGCCCTCGGTGCCGAAGCGGGCGAGGGCGGCCGCGGTCGTGAAGAGCTTCGTGTTCGAGGCCAGGATGCGGGAGCGCTTCTCACGCCAGCGGAACACGGTTTGGCCGTCGGTCAGGTTCACCACGTAGGCCCCGGAATGGGCCCCGGCGGCGCGCATGTTGCGGGTGAGGTTCTTGACGAGTGCGTCCTGCGCGGCGGCCGTGGCGGGGGCGGCCGCGAGGGCGGCGAGGGCGATCAGCGCGATTCGTCGCATCAGGAAGGTTCAACACGCTAACGAGGCGCCCGGAGCGCTGCTCCGGCGTCCACGGCCGAGGCATCGGCCATACTCATGCCCCCATGGGAGAGGTCGTCAAGCTCCAGAAGCCCGCTCAGAAGGCGAAAACGCGCTCGAAGCAGCGCCGGCGGCCGCGGCGATCCCGGACGGCGCTGGTCCTGGGCGGCGGCGGCTTCACCGGCGGCGTCTACGAGATCGGCGCCCTGCGCGCGCTCGACCTGATGGCCGTCAACCGCACGGTCAACCAGTTCGACGTCTACGTGGGCACGAGCGCGGGCTCGTTCGTCGCCTCGCTCGCCGCCAACGGAGTGACCCCCGAAGAGATGATGCGGGTGGTCAACCAGCAGGTCCCGACGCCCTTCAAGGACGTCGACCGCGGCACGCTGATGCGCCCGAACGCGCTCGAGTTCGCCCAGAGCGCCGCCCTGCTGCCGTTGCGCGTGCTCGGCCTGGCGCGCACCTTCGTGACCCAGGCGCGCAGCACCTCGCTGATCGATCTCGCGGTCGGGCTGGCGGAGGCCCTGCCGTCCGGCCTCTACGACGGCAGCGGCATCCAGGAATACCTCGACGCCGTGCTCTCCGACCCGGACCGCGTGAACGACTTCCGGCTGCTCCAGAACGAGCTCTTCCTCACCGCCACCGATCTCGACACCTGCGAGCGGATCATCCTCGGCGGCCAGGACTGGGACGACGTGCCGATCTCGCAGGCGGTCGCCGCCTCGACGGCGCTGCCGATGGTCTACAAGCCCGTCGAGATCAAGGGTCGCCATCTCGTCGACGGCGGCCTGCGCTCGACCACCAACGTCGACATCGCGGTCGAGGCCGGTGCCAAGTTCGTGGTCGTCGTCAACCCGCTCGTGCCGTACGTCAACGACTTCCAGAAGGTCATCCCGACGATGTGGGGCAGCCGCGTGCGGCGCGTCCGCGACATGGGCTTCCCCCAGGTGGGCTACCAGGCGTTCAAGCTGATCGCCCACCAGCGCCTGCACGAGGCGGTGGCGCGCTGGAAGGAGCGCTACCCGGGCGTCGACATCATCCTGATCGAGCCCGACCCGAACGACGAGCTGATGTTCGAGACGAACATCCTGAACTTCACGCGCAGGGTCGAGATCGCCCGCCACGGCTTCGAGTCGGTGACGCTCAGGCTCGCCTCGGACTACGACGAGATCAAGGCGATCTGCGCCAAGCACGGGATCGAGATCTCCGCGAACCGCGTCCGCAAGGTGGTCCGCAAGTTCGCCGAGGAGCGTGAGAAGTCGGCCGGCTGGCGGCGCATCCTCGAGCAGACGACTGGCGCGCTGCTGCGCCAGACCGATCAGGCGTGAAGTACGTCCTCTTCTACGAGTCCGCCCCGGACGTCCTCGAGAAGGCGCCCCTGCACCAGGCCGAGCACGGCCGCTACATGCGCGAGGTCCAGGCGCGCGGCGACCTCCTGATGACGGGGCCGTTCGGCAACCCGCAGGAAGAGGGCGCGATGTCGATCTTCACGAGCCGCGCCGCGGCGGAGGGGTGCGCGAAGGGCGACCCGTTCGTGCTGAACGGCGTTGTGGCGAGGTGGTACGTGCGGGACTGGGACGAGGGGCTGGATTAGGTAGTTGCCTCGGCGTGGTCGCCGGGCCGGTCGCGCGCTTGGGCTGGGGAAGGGGCTTGGGTCGGTTGGGCGCGATTTGCGCGAGCGTTGCTGACTTGTGCACCGTATAGGTGCCCAAGTCAGGAAGGTGGCTCCAGACCCCGTACGGCGGCCACTGTCCGGACCCCTTCCCCAGCCCTAGCCCGAGTTCGAACCGCCGCTAACTCGCCGTCGCAACCTCGAGCGCACGCAGCAGCCGGTCCGTAGCCGTCGCGTCGCGCACCGTCGCGCGGATGTGGTCGTCAGCGCCGAGCGGGCCGCCGGCGGCCACGATCACGCCCTGGCGCCGCAGGCTGTGGGCGAGCTGGTTGCCGCTCATGCCGCGGGCGGCGAGCCAGACGAAGTTGGCCTGCGAGGGCGACACGTCGACGGGCAGCCGGGCCAGCCCGTCGAGCAGGCGCGCGCGCTCGCGCGAGACGGACTGCCGGCGCCGGTCGATCTCCGCGTCGCCGCTGCGCAGCGCGTGCTCGACCGCCGCCTGGCTTAGCGCGTTCACGCCGAGCACCGGCGCGACCGCCGCCAGCAGCGAGGCGTCGCCCGACACGGCGTAGCCGACTCGCAGGCCCGATAGCCCATAGGCCTTCGAGAAGGTGCGCACGACCAGCAGCCGCGGGAACGCCTCGACCAGCCGCAGGCAGGCGTCGATGTCCTCCACGTCCTGAAAGTGGACGAGCGCCTCGTCGAGCAGTACGTGCACGTGCTCGGGCAGCGCGGACAGCAGCGCCCCCAGCTCCTCGGCGCGCAGGTGGTCGCCGGTCGGGTCGTTCGGGTTGCAGATGACGACCGCGCGCGTGCGCTCGCTCACCTCGTCGAGCAGGCTCGCGCGCTCGCAGGGGTGAGGGCGCGCGTACGCGTGCGCCGCCATCAGCGGGTAGAGCGGGTACGAGGGCCACGGCATCAGCAGCTCGTCGCCCTGCGAGAGCAGCGCCATCGCGGCCGACTGCAGCAGCTCCGCGGCGCCGTTGCCGAGCACGATCTTCTCGGGCGCGATCCCGTGGCGGTCGGCGAGCAGGCGCCGCACGCCCGACGCGTGCCGGTCGGGATATCCGTTCACGCGCCCGCGCGCGCGGGCGATCGCCGCGTTGACGATCTCCGAGTGCGGCATGTCCGGCCACTCGGTTCCGGAGATGTCGAGGTCCGGCACGCGCTCGAGTGCAAGCCGGCGTTCGCGGTGGCGCCGCTCGCGGCGCTCGCGGTTCAGGAGCTCCTCGTCGAGGTCGTCGAACTGCCGGTAGTAGTCCCGGAAGCCCACGGGGGCTCAGCTGCCGGGTGCCATGCTCGGACCAGGCCCCTGGATGAGCAGGAACCAGATCGCGAATACGACCACGGCGATCCCCACGCAGGAGGCGAAGATGCGCTCCAGTGCGCCGCGGTCCTGGCGGTGGCCGGCGGCCCGGCGGACGAGCTTCCAGGCGTGGTCCACCCGCTTGGCGGCCGCCATCGTCAGCAGCAGGGAGGCGAGGCAGCCGAGCATGATCGTCGCGATGCCGGCGGTGACGTAGCCGGTCAGGTAGTCGACCTGGGAGCCGATCCAGAGCCACGCCAGCGGCTGCGGCCCGAACAGCGACAGGCAGAGCACGAACTCGACGGCGAGCAGACCGGCGGCGAGCCACTCGTCCATGCGCCGGCGTCGCTCCGACGACGGCTCGACGTCGCGGTAACGCACGGGCGCGGTGCCCGGGCGGCGGCCGACGAAAAGGCCGCCCGTATCGGTTGGATCGTTGCTGGCCATGTTGCGCGCCCTCTCCCGGAGACTAGAGAGCGCTCTGCCTCAGCGCTGCCGGTCGTAGACCTCGTCGATCGCGCCGGCGAACTTGTCGTTCACGACGTTGCGCTTGACCTTGAGCGTCGGCGTCAGCTCGCCGGTCTCCTGGGAGAGGTCGTGGTCGAGGAGCTCGAAGCGCTTGATCTGCTCGACGGGCCCGACATGCGAGTTGACCTCGTCGACGACCTTCTGGATCTCGGCGAGCACCTTCTCATTCGTCCGCAGCGCCTCGATCGAGTCGTCCTCGAGCCCGAGCGACTGCGCCAGCGCGGGCGCCTCCTCGGGGTCGATCGTGAGCAGCGCGATCAGGTACGGGCGCCGGTCACCGACCACGACGGCGTGCGAGATCCAGCGGTTCTGCTTGAGCCCGTTCTCGAGGTTGGCCGGGGTGATGTTCTTGCCGCCCGCGGTGATGATGATGTCCTTCTTGCGGCCGGTGATGAACAGGAAGCCGTCCTCGAGGCGGCCGAGGTCGCCGGTGTGGAGCCACTCGCCCTCGAGCGCCTGGGCCGTCGCCTCTTCGTTCTTGTAGTAGCCCTGGAAGATGTTCGGGCCCTTGATCAGCACCTCGCCGTCGTCGGCGATCTTCACCTCGACGCCGTCCATCGGCTTGCCGACCGAGCCGAAGCGGAAGCCGTTCGCCTCCGGGCGGTTGACCGTCGCGCTCGTCGACGTCTCGGTCATCCCGTAGCCCTCCATCACCGGCACGCCGCAGGCGAAGAAGAACTCGAGGATCTCGGGAGCGATCGGGGCCGCGCCGGTCACGCACTCGCGGATCTTCTGCCCGAACAGGCCTCGGACGTTCTTGAAGAGCTTCTCCTCGGCCTGGTCGAAGCCGGCCTGCAGCTGAGGCGGCACCTCCTTGCCCTCGAGCTGCATCGTGCGCACCTTCACGCCCACCGCGACGGCCTGGCGCAGCTGCTCCTGGTCCTCCACGGAGCTCGTGGCGAGCGTGTAGATCTTCTCGAACATGCGCGGAACCGACGGGAAGTAGGTCGGCGAGAGCTGCGCGATGTCGGCGATGATCATCTTCGGATCGCGCGACCAGTAGGCGACCGTCACGCCGAGGTCGAACGAGCCGAACTGGATCAGGATCGCGAAGGCGTGCGCGAGCGGCAGGAAGAGGTAGCTCACGTCGCCGCCCTCGAGGACGCTCTGCTTCACGACCGAGTCGGTGATCGCGCGGTAGTTCGCGTGCGTCAGCAGGCAGCCCTTGGGCGGGCCGGTCGTGCCCGACGTGTAGATGTACAGGCAGATGTCGTCAGGCGTGACGGCCTCGTAGCGCGCCTCCCACTCGGAGTCGTCGCGGCCACGGCCCCGCTCGCGCAGGTCGTCGAGCGAGATCGCGTCGTCTCCGAGATCGGCGCCGGAGGGATCCATGACGATGACGTGCTCGAGCTCCGGGCAGTCGGAGCGCACCGCGCGGATCTTGGCGAGCTGCTCGGCGTCCTCGACGAACACCGCGCGCGAGTCGGAGTGGGCGAGGACGTACTGGCACTCCGCGGGCGAGTTCGTCTGGTAGATCGTGACGAGCGCGCCGCCCGCGCTGAGGATGCCGAAGCAGGCGTGGCTCCACTCGGGACGCGTGTGGGCGAGGATCGAGACCTTGTCGCCCTGCTCGATGCCGAGGTCGACGAGCCCGAGCGCGACCTCCTTGACGGCCTCGCCGAGCTCGGCGTACGAGGTGTCGACCCACTCGTCGCCCACCTTGTAGCGCTGCGCGGGGCTGTCGGCGAACTTCTTGGCCGCCAGCGGCAGCAGGTCGGCGATCGTCTTGGATCCCGTGCCTGCGGCGACGTCCGCGCCCGCGGTGACTGCTTCCATCGTCTCTCCCTCTCGCGTCTCGAGTCCCGACCGCGCCGATTCTATGGGGAGAAACGCCGCGGGGCCACGACTGTGGCCCCGCGCCAGACTTTCAGGAGCGGGCCCGAGCCCGCGAGGTTGCTAGGCCTTCGCCAGCTGCCTCTTCTCCTGGGCTGTCCTCAGGCTGGTCGTGAAGAGAGTCTTGTCGATCCGACCCTGGAAGATCGGGACGCCCATTTCCATGCACTTAGCGATGACCTCGCGGCGGTGCATGCCCGCCTCTCGTCCGAGTTCGGTGGGCGTCAGGTGGATCGCCATGTACTGCTGCCTCCTCGTCGCGTTACGGGCGTATTAAGGAGAGTATCGGCTGCGTCGGTCGGCGCAAGCCGAAATTCAACCCAAGATGGACTCAAATCGGGTTCGGCGTGTCGACGAAACGATGCTCGACGCCGAAGCGCTCCTCGAGCAGCTCGCCGAGGCGGCGCACGCCCAAGGTCTCGGTCGCGTAGTGGCCGCACGCGACGAAGTGGATGCCGTTCTCGCGGGCGTCGGCCATCACGTGCTCGGCGGGCTCGCCGGTCACGAACGCGTCGAGTCCGAGCGCGATCGCCTCGCCCAAGATCGAGGCGGCGCCGCCCGAGATGATGCCGGCGCTCCGCACCAGTTCGGGCCCGCTGTCCCAGGCGAACGGCTCCTGGCCGAACGCGCTCTCACAGCGCCGGCGCAGCTCCTCGAAGGGCACGCCCTCGGCCGAGCGTCCCACGAAGCCCACGTTCCGCCCGCGGTACTCGCCGAAGGGCTCCGCAAGCTCCAGTCCGAGCTGGGCGCAGATGAGCGCGTTGTTGCCGACGTCGGGATGCGCGTCGAGCGGCAGGTGGTAGCCCGCGACCGAGATGTCGGCGTCGAACAGGATGCGCAGGCGCTCCTTCATCGCCATTCCGACGGTGCGGGGCAGGAAGTCCCAGAACAGGCCGTGATGGGCGACCACGAGGTCGGCACCCAGGGCTGCGGCCTGCTCGAAGAGCTCGCGGTGGGCGGACACGCCCGTCACGACCAGCTCGACCTGCTCGGAGCCCGGCACCTGCAGCCCGTTCGGGCCCAGGTCGTCGAACGAGCCGATGTCGAGCAGCTCGTCGAGGTAGGCGATGATCTCGTCGCGCGAGGCCACCCGCGGAAGCCTCCCAGAAGGCAGGGTGAGGAGCGGGTGACCCCCTCGGGGGGAGGGGGTAGGGCGATTTTCAAACCGTCGCGGCAGGGGTACATTCCGCGCACTCAAGGAGCGACTGCAGGGAAGCAGGGATGATCGCCACACGTACCGAGAGCACGGACTGCGAGCTCGTCGCGGCGACTCGCGACGGACACGACGCTGCCTTCGAGGAGCTGTACGCGCGCTACCGCCCGCGGATCGCCTCGTACGTGCGCGGCATGGTGCGCGACGACGGCCGCTCCGAGGACGTGACGCAGGAGGTCTTCCTGTCCGCCCTGCGCCGGCTGCGCGAAACGGCCACGGAAATCGACTTCAAGCCGTGGATCTACCGGATCGCGCGCAACCAGGCGATCGACCTCCACCGCCGCACGAGCCGCGCCGAGGAGATCTCGATGGACGCCGAGCGCGGTCTGCGGCCGTCCGATCACGCGCGGCTCGTCGATTCGGTCGCGCCGGACCGGGCGCTGGTGGCCAAGGAGCGGCTCGACCACCTCTGCGGCGCCTTCGACGAGCTCTCCGACGTCCAGGCGCGCGTGATCGTGATGCGCGAGCTCGAGGGGCGCTCCTACCGCGAGATCGCCGAGCAGCTCGACATCACGCGGGCGGCCGTCGAGAGCGCGTTGTTCCGTGCCCGGCGGCGGCTCGAGAGCGAGTACGCGCAGCTCTCCGAGGGGCGCCGCTGCGCGGGCATGCGCACGACGATCGCGCGGCTCGCCGAGGGCGTGGCAACGTCCGCGGACGAGGGCCGGCTCGCGCGCCACGCGCGCCGCTGCAGCCTCTGCCGGCGGCGCGCCCGCGAGATGGGTGTCGAGCCGCTCTCCACGCTCGCGCGCGTGCGCTCCAAGGTCGCGGCGCTGCTGCCGCTGCCGTGGCTTCAGGGTGGCGGCCCCTTCGCCGGCCTGCTCAGCGAGCGCGCAGCCGCCCTTGCGGCGATCGCGGCGATCGGCGCGGGTGGGGCGGCCGTGGGCGTCGAGAAGATCAGCGCCGGCAGCGACCGGCCCGCGCGCGGCGCCGACCGGGCCGTCGAGCGGCGCGCCGAGCCGCCGGCCAAGCGGGCACCGCGGCGCTCGGCGCGACCGGCGCCCAGGCGGGCCGAGCCGAAGGCGGCACACCGGGCGCACCGTCAGCGCAGCAGCCGTGGCGGAGTCGCTCCGGCGGAGCGACTCGAGCCGCAGGCGCCGACGGCGCCCACCCAGCCGGCCGCCCCGGCCCAGCCTTCCAGTGGCGGCGCTCCCGACTCGTCGGCGCCCGCCCCGTCACCGGCCCCCGCCCCCAAGCTCCCGGAGGCACCGGCGCCGGTTCGCGAGGCCGTGGAGAGCCTGCCGCTGCCGGAGGTCCAGGTTCCCCAGGTGCAGCTGCCGGCACCGCCGCCCGGTTCGCCCGGCTCCGGGCTCGTGGACGGCGTGAACCGCACGCTGGACGGTGTGACAGGCACCGTCCAGGGCGCGCTTCCCTGACGGTCACGCGCGCGGGTAATCTGCCCGCCGATGGCCGCGAAACGCAGCCGGGCGGCGACGGAGGGCGACGAGTTCCTCGAGTCGCTCATGGACACGAGCCTCTACTCGATGGGCGCCTACTTCAGCGATCAGCACCCTGACCTCGTGGACGAGGTGATCGCGCAGAGCGAGGCGATCGAGGAGGCGGGCCTGCGCGGCTACGCCGACGAGCACGACATGACGATCGAGGCCTGCTTCGAGACGCTGCTCACCGGCCTCGCGGTGCGCTACTACAACGCGGTCGCCGCCTGAGATGCGGCGCACGGCCGAGGTGGCCGTAGTAGGGGCCGGGATCACCGGGCTCGCCACCGCGTACGAGCTCGTCCGCCGTGGCGTCGACGTGCGCGTCTTCGAGGCGGCTCGTCCCGGCGCCGGGCAGTCGGCCGGGCGCACGCGCATCTTCCGCCACGCTCACCGCCGGCTCGAGCTCGTCGAGCGCGCAGTCGAGTCGCGCGCCCTCTGGGAGCAGTGGGAGGCGGAGCTCGGCGCCAGGCTCCTCGGTCGCGAGGGAATGCTGCTCACGGGGCCTTCTGCGCCGGAGGTGGCGGGGCTGCTGGATGAGGCGGGCACGCCCTCACGGGTGCTGGACGAGCGTGAGCAGGCGGCGGCGCTGCCGATCCTGTCGCCGCCGGGCGGTCCCGCGGTCCTCGACGAGCTCGGCGGCTCGACCGACGTCGCCGCGGCGATCCGGCTGCTGACGGGCGCGCTGGGCGACCGGCTCGTGCTCGCCGAGGTCTTCGCCGTCGACCCGGGCGAGCCGGCGGTCGTCGAGACATCGGAGGGGATCTGGGAGGCAGGCCGGGCGGTGCTCTGCGCCGGCGCCGGGATCGGCTCGCTCGCACCCGAGCTCGGCATCCCCGTCGCGCTCTCCTGTCATGCGCGTGTGACCTTCCGCGCGCGCGACCCCGGGCTCGCCGGGCGGCTCGCTGCGCTTCAGGAGCAGAGCGGCGCCTACGGCGAGACCGTCTACGCGGCGGCCTTTCCGGACGAGCCCCTCTACGCGGTCGGGATCGCCGGCGAGGGGGCGGAGGTCCCGCTCGGCGCCCCCACCCGCCCACTGGTCGACCGGATCGGCGCCTACGTCCGCGAGGCGCTTCCCGGCCTCGACCCGGAGCCGGTCGGGGTGCGGCTGTGCGTGCCGACGGAGCTGCCGGACAGCCCCGACCGCTTCGAGGTGTGGACCAGCGGCTCGCTGCTCGCGCTCGCCGGCGACAACCTGTTCAAGTTCGCCCCCTGGCTCGGCCGCATGCTCGCCGCGGCCGCGTGCGGGGAGCGCGAGCCCGAGGGGCTGGTGGCGGCCCGGTGAACATGGACACGCCGGACATCCACTACGCGCGCAGCGGCGACGTGAGCATCGGCTACCAGGTCGTGGGGAACGGTCCCGTCGACCTGCTCTTCGTCCCCTTCCTGATCAACCTGATCTGGGCCTGGGAGCAGCCGATCTTCGTCGACTTCGTCGACCGCATGAAAGCGTTCTCGCGCCTCATCCTGTTCGACAAGCGCGGCACCGGGCTGTCCGACCGGCCGCGCGACCTGCCCACGCTCGAGACGCGCATGGACGACATCCGCGCAGTAATGGATGACGTCGGGTCCGAGCGCGCCGCCCTGCTCGGCGCCGGCTCGCCCGGTGGCCAGCTCTCGGCACTCTTCGCGGCCACCTACCCCGAGCGTGTGGTTGCGCTCATCCTGCAGAACACATGGCCGCGCGTCGTCGAGGCGCCCGACTTCCCGGCCGGCGCGCCGGTCGAGGAGTGGCACCGGCGGGTGCGCGAGACGCGGCTCCGCTGGGGCGACCGCGAGTACCAGCGCAACGAGCTGCGCAGGTACTTCCCGACCCGCGCGGACGACCCGGAATTCGAGCAGTGGCACGTGATGCACGAGCGGCTCGCCGCGAGCCCGGGCTCCGCGGCCTGGTTCATGCGGGCGCTCATGGAGACAGACATCAGGGAGGTCCTGCCGACCATCTCGGTGCCGACCATGATCATGTTCAACGCGAGGTGGCGCGAGGGCTGCATCTACATGGCAGAGCGGATCCCGAACGCGAAGCTCCTCGAGCTCACCGCCCCAGACCTCAGCATCTACGGCGATGCTCAGGTCCCCGTCGCGGTGGAGCGCTTTCTCGCCGAGGGTCATGTCGATGTCGCGCCCGAGCGCGTCCTGACCACGGTGCTGTTCACGGACATCGTCGACTCGACCTCGCGCGCGGCTGAGCTGGGCGATGCCCGCTGGCGAGAGCTGCTCGAGGCACACAACGCGACCGTGCGGGCACAGCTCGCCCGCTACGGCGGCAACCTCGTGCGGACCACCGGCGACGGCGTTTGCGCGACGTTCGACGGCCCGGCACGGGCGATCACCTGCGCGCATGGGATGCGTAGGGCTGTGCGCGACCTAGGCCTCGACATCCGCGCGGGCATCCACACAGGCGAGGTCGAGCTCGTGGGCGGCCGCGTCGAGGGCATCGCGGTGCACATCGGCGCACGCATCGCCGCCGAGGCCAGGCCGCGGGAGGTGCTCGTCTCGAGCGTGGTGCGCGACCTTGCAGGCGGCTCCGGAATCGAGTTCGAGGAGCGCGGCGTCCACGAGCTCAAGGGTGTCCCCGGTGAGTGGCGGTTGTTTGCGACTCGACTCTCAGAGCGCGCCCGATTAGGGTAAGCACCCCATGGCGCTGTTCACCCAGGACACGAAGATCAAGTCGCTGCGTCAGGCGCCCCTCTTCGAGGGTCTGTCGAAGAAGGAGCTGACGGAGCTGGCGCGCAGAAGCGAGGACATGGAACTCGATGCCGGCACGGTCCTCTGCCGCGAGGGCGAGATCGGGCAGGAGTTCTTCGTGATCCTCGAAGGCGAGGTCGACGTGAAGCGCAAGGGCAGGAAGCTCGGCACGCGCGGACCCGGCGACTTCATCGGCGAGATCGCGCTGCTCGAGGACATCCAGCGCACCGCCACGGTCACGGCGAAGACACCGCTGCACGTCTTCGTGCTCACCCGTCCCGCGTTTCAGCACCTGGTCAACGAGCACCCCGCCGTCGAGAGCAAGGTCATGCGGACGCTGGCGCGCCGCCTGGCGGCGATGTCGACCGACCCAGCGATTTCCTAGGCAGCGAGCCGCTCGCGCAACGCGCCGATGTCGGCGCTCGAGAGGCCGCCGCCCCGCAGCGTCGCCTCGAGGTCGTTCGCGCCGACCATCGAGACGATCAACTCGCGCGCGGAGGTCCCGCGTGCTGTCAGGAATTCGTCGAGCAGCGGGCCCTGGTCCGGCTCGCCGAGCGACTCGTAGCGCGACCGCAGCCGCGCCGCACTCAGCCCGTAGTCGGCGGCGATGTCCTCCGGTGCGACACCGGCGAGCGCGAGCAGCAGCATCGAGACCTGGCCGGTGCGGTCGCGTCCACTCACGCAGTGGACGAGCACCCCGCCCGGTTCTGCCCGCGCGACCGCGGCGAGCACCCGCGCGCTCCGCTCCGGAAAGCGCTCGAGGTGGGCCGGGTAATAGAGCGGCGTCGCGAACTGCGGACCGTGCATCCAGTCGTCCCAGAAGTCGCTGTTGTCGATGCCGTCCAGCGGGAGGTGGAGCGTCTCGATCCCCTCGGGTCGCTCCGAGTTATCGAGCTCGCGCTCGTCGTCGTTGCGCAGATCGATCACCGTGCACACGCCGTGCTCCTGCAACGCTGACCAGCCTGCGCTGGAGAGGCCGTCGATGTTGTCCGCCCGGATGACCGCGCCACGGCGCGTCTCCCCGCCGCCGGCGAGCGGGATGCCTCCGAGGTCCCGCGCGTTGAAGCAGCCGTCCCAGTCGAGATGGCGGCCGGCAGGGTTTTCGCCCGAGCGGGCGAACGAGCGAGACGTGCTGTTCATGGTCGTCGAGCACTTTAGGCCCGGCGCAGCGGCCGACGTCTACGCGCGCGTGCGCGAGGGCGGCCGCTCGCTTCCCGAGGGCCTGCGCTATGTCGACAGCTGGGTGCGGGCCGACCTGCGTGGCTGTTTCCAGCTGATGGAGTGCGACGACGCTGGGCTCCTGCAGGAGTGGATCGCCGAGTGGGGCGACCTCACCGACGTCGATGTCGTGCCCGTTACGACATCGACTGCGACGCAGGACCTGATGGCGCGCCGCGCGTGACCGCAGTCGTAAGCCGCGTGTCGTATGCAATTTAGGGTCACCAAACAGTCCAACCTTGGCGCCCGCAGCGCGTTGGTTGAGGTAGATGCGAGCGACGACGATCCGGTTCACCCCCGAGCTCTGGGCAGAGCTCGAGCGCGAGGCGACACGCGAAGGCGTGAGCGTCGCGCAGTACGTGCGCGATGCCGTGCTCTTCCGGCTCGCCTACTCCGCCGGCGCCCGCGACAAGGCCGCCGAGCTTGAAGCTCCGGCCAAGCCGGCGCGATAGCACGACGCCAGTAGTGGGATTGGTCGTGTTCGGGGAGTCGAGGGACAGCGATGCGGTGCCGGTGGGTCGTATCTCTACGGACGGCGGATCCGAGGGCGAGCGGCAAGGGAGGCACGAGCATGTTCACCGTTACCGAGGCGCATCCCGGGAGCTTCCGACGCGGGGCTGCGGTGTTGGTCACCGTGCTGGCTGCCGGACTGGCGGCAGCGCTGCCGCGTCCGCTCAGGCACCTCCCATCGACGCCATGTTCGTGCACTCCGCGAAGAGCGGCCAGCTCGGTGGCGGCCGGCTGACGCTCAAGGGCGGAGGCCCACGGGTGACCTGGGCCCACAACAGCGGCCGCTCCGGGGTGATGGCGGTCACGCGGATGCATCGGCTTCTGTTCTCCAGAGGCAAGCCGGCCACCGGCACGCTGCACGTGGCGGGCCACCGCGGCGGCGAGGAGCTGACGCTCAGGCTGAGCCGGCCGCGCTACAACGCCGCGCGCGGCACGGTGAGCTACGCGGTCAAGCGAATGAAGGGCCGCCTGCCCAGTCGCAAAGCCGGGGCGGCCGGGGCCCCGCGCATGTTCGGTGCCGCATCGCTGTCGATCGTCGGCGCTCCGCAGACGACCGACGGCCCCTCGATACAACTCCAGATGAACACCTACGGCTGCCCGAGCGATCCAGCCGGTCTCACGTGCTTCGGGACCGTCTCCGCGTCGGGCCTGGCGGGCGGCACCGAGGTCAACTCGTTCATCGACGGCATCTCACAGCCCATCAACACCTTTCCAACGGACCGGAACGGCAACCTGGATCCCACGCGGCTGGCGATGGTGTGCGGAAACGTGAGTGCCGTCAGCGTCAGCGGCCAGGCGCCCAACGGCACGACGGTCGCGGCCAGCGGGAACGCGCCGTGCTAGATGGGCCGACGGAGCCTTGTCCGCGCCGGGACCGTCAGACCAGCGACCATTCGCCGCAGCCATACGCCAAGGCGTTGGCGTAATACAAGTCTGCGGCCCCCTCATTTCCCCCATCGTGGGCGATTTTGATCTGCGACCTCGCGATCGCAGGCCGCGAACGCGAGCCTCGGACGCGAGCCCAGCATCGAGCGCCTGCGCCGCGTCGAGGCGTCCGACAAGGGACTGACGCACTCCCGCCAGCCCGCCCCCCTGAACATGATCCTTTGCCACGAGGGCTTCGAGATCCAGTAGCCCTCCACGCCCAGCCCGGCCTGGCGCATCCAGTCAGGCCGGGCCTGCTTCGCCCCTAGCAGTCAGCCCCAGTGAGATGCGCCGGCCACCACGGCACGATTGACCCCGGCTTGCGCGCAATCTAGGCTCGCCGCCATCTGTCCCACCTCGAAGGAGGCGCATCCATGGCCGGATCAGGCACTGTCGTTCTCGTCCACGGGGGTTTCGTCGATGGCTCCGGCTGGCAGCCGGTCTATCGCCTGCTGAAGAACGACGGCTACAGCGTCAGCGTCGTCCAGAACCCGACGCTGTCGCTCGAGGGTGACGCCGCCGCCGCCAAGCGCATCATCGACGTGCAGGGCGAACCCGTCATCCTCGTCGGCCACTCCTATGGCGGAGCAGTGATCACCGCGGCGGGCAACAATCCGAATGTGGCGGCGCTGGTGTACATCGCGGCGTTCGCGCCGGACACCGGCGAGTCCGTCAACACGCTGATCGCCGATCCGCCGCCGGGAGCGCCTGTGCCGCCGATCCTGCCGCCCCAGGAGGGTTTCCTGTTCCTCGACCGGGACAAGTTCCATGCATCGTTCGCGGCCGACATCCCGGCCGAGCTGGCCGAGTTCCAGGCCGACTCACAGGTGCCGTGGGGCGTCGACGCTCTGGGTGGCACGATCAGCGAGGCGGCGTGGCGGAGCAAGCCGAGCTGGTACCTCGTCGCGACCGACGACCGGATGATCCCGCCGCCGGCTCAGCGCTTGATGGCGGAGCGGGCGGGTGCGACCGTGGTCGAGGTTGCGGGCAGCCACTCGATCTTCCTGTCGCAACCCGCAGCAGTGGTTGAGCTGATCGAACAGGCTGCGTCCGAGGCGCTGCCGGACACGCGCTGAGTCGAGCCCGGCCGAAGGTCGCCGGCAAGTACGCCTCTCTGCAGGGCGGGCGTGAAATCGGGCTGACTGGTTCAGGTCCGCACTAGTCCAGGTTTCGCCGTCCGTCCCGCCGCTCGTCATCCCACACGCCGCCTGGCGTGGCGCTTGTCACGCATGTGACCAACCTGCGCGGTGGGTCCGGGGTCATACCCGCCGACAAGCAACCCACCCCAAGAAAGGGGAAGCATCATGCGCAGGAACAAGCTGGTTGGCACACTCGCGGTGATCGCGGCGACGGCGATGGTCCCGGCGACGGCGTTCGCCATTCCCGACCCGGACGTCGAGCTCGATCCCGAGATCGAGCTCCCGGGCGGGCCGATCGCGGTCCCGGTCGAGTTCTGCAACGACCTCGTGGTCACGATCCCCGGGACCGACGCGTCCGAGGTCCTCGTCGGCAACGCAGGTGTTGCCGACGTGATCAAGGGCAAGGCCGGCAATGACCTGATCATCGGCCTGAGCGGCGAGGACACGATCTGCGCCGACGAGGACGAGGACGTGGTCCTCGGCGGCGGCGACAAGGACACGATCTTCGGCGGCGATGACAACGACGTCGTGCGCGCCGGTCGCGGCGACGACATCGTCCACGGCGGGCTCGGCGACGACGTCGTGCGCGGCGGTGGCGGCGACGACATCGCGCTGCACGGCGACAACGACGAGGACCGCGTCTACGGCGGCCCCGGCCAGAACGACCTGTTCGGCGGCGACGAGGCGGACGTCCTCATCGGCGGCTCGGGCAGGGACCTGCTGCACGGCGGCCAGGAGGTGGACCGGATCGCCGGGCGCGGCGGGAACGACTCGCTGTTCGGGGACGAGGACAACGATCGCCTCGAGGCCGGCAGGGGCGACGACCTGAGCCTGCGCGGCGGCGAGGGTGACGACCTCCTCGACGGCGGGCCCGGCTTCGACGCCGAGTGCCTGGGCGCGAACGACCCCGACCTCGACGCGCCGGACGTCGACACGATCCAGCGCTGCGAGTAGGCATCACGGCCGCCGCCGCGCAACGCGGCGGCGGCCAAACGGCCAGGAAAGCCTCGCTCAGCAGGTCCACCTCGGCGGACCAAGCCGCAAAGAGCGGGGAGACTCTCGGTTCGGCTCGAAGGACCCCTTGAACGGCCTAGAGCGGTGGCATAGCGTGAGTCACGTCACAAGCGGCATCTCCGATGGCCGCGACCTGAGATTTTCCGGCGCGGAGCCGTCCTCTTGGGGGCGGCTCTCGCTGTTCTCGGGCCGCACTCGCAGAGGGGGCCAGCCTGAGGGCGAGGGGGGCCACGTCCAGCGCGGCCCCCTCTGCGCCGCCCTAGGCGCAGGGGCTACGGCCGCTCGGGTTCGAGCAGGAAGACCAGCACGGACGAGTTCGCCCCAGCGTTGTGGTCGCCGAGCATGGCGAGGACCTTCCTGCCGAGGACCTCTTCGGTCGTTGCGCAGAATTCGTCGGTGGCCAGCTGGCGTATCCGGCGACGCAGCAGTTCCACCGACTCCACTTCCCCTTCGGCAACGAGCGACTGCTCAACTTCGGTTTGCACGTCGCCGAGCACGACCACCGCGAAGTCGCTTCCGATGTGCGCCTTTGCCAGGGTCGGGCCGCGCCCAAACCGGTCGCGGTAGCGCTGGACAATTGCTGTGGCGAGTCGCCCGTTGGCCTCGGTCATGCGCAGCCCGATGCGTAGTCCATGGGTCCCCCCAGCGCAAGGCTAATACGAGGACGGCCCGAGGTCCCCGCAGTCCCAGCGCGAAGTCCCAGCGAGGGCCAAACAAGCCGCCGCCGTAGCGGCGACTTGTCCAGCCGTGCGCTGGGGGAAGTGGCTAGCGGTTGCCAGCCTCGTCGCGCTCGTCCGTGTACGGATCCGAGCTTCCGGACTTCGCGAGGCCGCGGGAGATGAAGTAGCCGGCCCCGAGAATCGAGACGTACAGCCAGGCCTGGCGGGCGATGAACTCGTCGGTTCCGTTGTCGCCGCCGTTGATCACCGCGGCGCTAACGAGAATCGCGCCGATCAGGCCGAGCATCGCCCAGAACTCGGTTGTCTTGAAGGCCTGCTTTGTCTCCGTCGTGAGCCGACGCGCGATGCGACCGACTCCGTTATTCCCGCGAGCATCGAGCTCGCGGCTAGTGGCACCTGTGGTGGCCATGTTGTGCGACTCCTTGATTGAGGCTTTGCTGAGGCCCCGGCGGCGATTAGCGTTCGGCTCGTCGCTCCGGCGCCTCTCGAAGATCTGCCAGGCGACCCGTCGCATCCGCTCCGCATCGCCCGGAGGTCCCCTACTGCCCACGTTCAGCTGGCCCAAACGCACCGCATTCGGAAGCGGTGCGTTTGCCCGGTCGGGTCTCCGGGCACGGGCGGACACCAGGACGGGCATTAAGCGTGCCTCGTTCCCCTCTAACGGACTATCCGCCCCGGGCTCTAGAGGGTTCCCCCGCTCGGGGCGGATAAGAGGGTTCCTGACCCAGCTCTT
>CAVTZF010000021.1:0-220783 GCA_963739095.1 uncultured Thermoleophilaceae bacterium | reverse complement strand
GGATCATGGCTGGTGGTGACGGTTGCCGCATCCTGGCCCTGACATGGTGGCCATCGGCTGCGGTGACGACGACGACGATTCGGGCGGCAGCGATACCGCCGCCGACACGAGCACGGAGGCGGGCGGCACTATCAAGATCGGCGATCCTGTCCGACTGCGAGGGCGCCTTCGGCGCCTTCTACGAGCCAGACATCGCCGGCGCGCAGGTGCCGCTGGTCAACCGGGGCGCGAAGGCCAAGAACCCGAAGAAGCCGAGTGACGGAAGTCACCGGCGCCGAGGTGGCAGGCAAGGCCATCGAGATCGTCGGCTACGGATGTGCCGACGACACCGCGGACAAGGCCATCGAGGAGACCCGCCGGCTGATGGAGCAGGAGGACGCGGACATCATCATCGGCCCGCTCTCGGGCGACGAGGCGATCGCGGTGGCCAACTACGCCAAGCAGCATCCCGGAGAAGACCTTCGTCAACGGTGCCGCCGGTGCGCAGGACACCACGCTCAAGGTGCGGGCGCCGAACTTCGCGCGCTTCAACGCGGACGGAGCCCAGTGTCAGCCGGCCTGGGCGACCTGGCCTACAACGAGCTCGGCTGGCGTACGGCGGCGATCATCGGCGACGACTACAGCTTCGGCTGGACGTCGATCGCCGGCTTCATCTCCGAGTTCTGCGCGGTCGGCGGAGACGTCACCAAGCGGGTCTTCCCGCCGCTGAACACGAAGGACTACTCGTCCTTCACGCGCAGCTGCCGGACGACGTGGACGGCCCGTTCGTGGCCGTCGGCGGCTCGGGTCTCATCTCGTTCCTCAAGCAGTACGAGCAGCCGAAGGGGCAGATCGACCCCAAGAAGTTCCTGGGCAATGTCTTCTTCGGCACCCGCTCGCGTTCGAGGAGGTCGGCACCCGGCTCGCGGGCGTGTACGCCGGCGGCGCGACGGCCGGCGACTGGACACGCCCGAGGCCCAGGCTACGTGAAGGAGATCGAGGCGGTTACCCGGAGATCGCTCCGCTGGCCTCCTCGGTGTTCGTCTACAGCTACTTCAACACGTGGGGGCTGATGCAGGCGCTCGAGAACGTCAAGGGCAACATCGGCGGCGGCCAGAAGGAGTTGCAGGACGCGCTGAAGGAGATCCAGCTGGACGCGGCGTACGGCAAGATCAAGCTCGACGACAACCGCAAGGCGATCACCGACAACTACGTCAAGCAGATCGTTGCCGACACGAACAACGACAAGACCCCGGACGTCAGACCGTGCGGCAGATCCCGGCCGTGGACCAGACGTTCGGCGGCTTCTTCAGCCCCGAGACTCCCGCGCCGGATCGCGAGAACCCGGCGTGTGAGAAGCAGGACCCGCCCTTGGGTGGGCAAGGCCGAAGCGGTCGACTTCGTCCGAGTGGCCAGGGAGCCAGTGACAGGCAGTAGCGCAAACCACCGACAGCGCCGAGCCGATCCTGCGCTTGCGGGGGGTCGGCCGGCGCTTCGGCGGCCTCCATGCCGTGCGCGACGTCGACCTCGAGGTCCCGCACGGCGAGCGCCGTGCGATCCTCGGTCCCAACGGGGCCGGCAAGACCACGCTGTTCAACGTGATCTCGGGCGACTTGCCGGCCACGTCGGGGTCGATCTAGTTGTTCGGGCGGGACGTGACGCTCGAGCCGGCGCGCAAGCGCGCCCGGCTCGGGCTGTCGCGCACCTTTCAGAATTCGAGGCTGTTCCTGGGCATGTCGGTCGAGGACAACCTCTACCTCGCGCTGCTCGGCGCGCGCACGGGCCACCTGCGCCCGGTTCGCCGGGCGGACACGCGAGATGCGCGAGCGTGCCCGAGAGATGGCCGACCAGGTCGGCCTCGAGGCCGCCCTCGATCCGCTCGTCGGGTGCTCTCCCACGGCGAGCAGCGCCAGCTCGAGGTGGGCATGGCGCGCGCCATCGATCCCAAGCTGATGATGCTCGACGAGCCGGCGCCGGGCCTCTCGCGCGGCGAGCGCGTGGCGCTGACCGACATGCTGCGCGAGCTCGACCCGGAGATCACCCTGGTGCTCATCGAGCACGACATGGACGTCGCGCTCGGGTCGCCGACTGGGTGACGATGATGCACGACGGCAACGTGATCGTCGAGGGCACCCCCGAGGAGATCCGCGCCAACGAGACCGTGCACGATCTCTACCTCGGCGGCCGGGACGGGCGACGCCTGACCGGCCGCTGCTCGAGGTCTCGGGCCTGGACGGCTTCTACGGCCCGGCGCACGTGCTCCAGGGCGTGACCTTCACGATGGGCGACGAGCCGGTGGCCATCATCGGCCGCAACGGCATGGGCAAGACGACGCTCTGCGACGCGCTCATGGCAGATCGCCACCACCCGACGGCTCCATCCGCTTCGCGGGGCGAGGTGCGTCGGGCGCCCGCCTACAAGATCGCGGCCGCCGGCATCGGCTTTGTCCCGCAGGGCCGGCGGCTTTCCCGTCGCTGAGCGTCGAGGAGCACCTGAAGCTAGTCGCCGGTCGCGGCAACGGCAAGCGCTGGACGCCGAAGCGCATCTACGAGCTCTTCCCCCGCCTCGAGGAGCGCCGCAAGAACGGCGCCGGGCAGCTCTCCGGCGGCGAGCAGCAGATGCTCGCGATCTCCCGGGCACTGCTCTTGAACCCCGCGCTGCTGATCATGGACGAGCCCTCGGAGGGGCTCGCGCCCGCGGTCATCGAGAACCTGATCGAGACGATCCGCGGCCTCGCGGCGGAGGGAACCGCGCTGCTGGTGGTCGAGCAGAAGCTGGGCGTGGCGACGGCACTCGCCGAGCGCCAGCTCGTCATGGTCGGCGGCCAGATCGCCGCCGAGACGACTGCGCAGGAGCTGCAGAACGATCCGGATGCCCAGCGTCGCTACCTGGGCGTCGAGCCAATCGCCACAGAGGAGTAGAGGATGGAAGCCGTCGACGCGGCGAGCAAGCCGGTCCAGTCGTTCGACTGGGGTGTGATCAAGTGGTTCGTGACTCCCGACGACACGGCGGGCGCGAACCTGACGTTCGGCGAGGTCGTGCTGCTGCCCGGCAAGGGCCACGACCGCCACAACCACCCGGAGTCGGAGGAGATCCTCTACGTCCTCGCCGGCGAGGGTGAGCAGATGCTGGACGACGGCGGGGAGAACACGCTTCCCGATCAAGGCGGGGGACACGGTCTACGTGCCGACGGCGATGTTCCACTCGACCGTCAACACCGGCTGGCAGCCGCTGCGGCTGCTCGCGCTCTACAACCCGGGCGGCGCGGAGAAGGCGCTGCGCGACCTGCCCGATTTCCGCGAGGGGGCCGGTCCGGACTGGGCGCTGAACGCATGAGCCCGACGGTCCTGCTGATCGGGACGCTCGACACGAAGGGCGACGAGTACGCGTTCCTGCGCGACCGGCTGATTGACGCGGGCGTGGATGTGCTGCTGGCGGACGTGGGCACGCTCGAGCCGCCGCGCGCGACACCAGATATCACGCGCGAGGAGGTGGCTGCCGGCACGGGCGCCGACCTCGCGGCGCTGGCCGACGCGCGCGACCGCGGCGCGGCCGTGACGGCGATGGCCGACGCCGCGGCGGTGCTGGCGCGGCGGTTGCACGACGAGGGCCGCATCGACGGCGTGCTCGCCGCGGGCGGGTCGGGCAACACGGCGATCGCGACGCGTGCGATGCAGGTGCTGCCCGTCGGCGTTCCCAAGCTGATGGTCTCGACGATGGCGGCGGGGGATACGCGCGACTACGTGGGGGCGCGCGACGTCGCGATGATGGCCTCGGTCGCAGATGTGGCGGGCGTCAACTCGGTCTCGGCGCGTGTGCTCGCCAACGCGGCGGCCGCGATGGCGGGGATGGTGAGCGCGCCGCCGGTCGAGCTCGCGGAGGAGCGCCCGCTCGTGGGCGCGACGATGTTCGGCGTCACGACGCCGTGCCTCACGACCGCGCGCGAGGAGCTCGAGCGGCTCGGCTACGAGCCGGTCATCTTCCACGCGACCGGCGTCGGCGGGCAGGCGATGGAGGGGCTGATGGAGTCGGGCTTCCTGCGCGGCGTGCTCGACGTGACGACGACCGAGCTCTGCGACGACCTCGTCGGCGGCGTGCTGTCGGCGGGCCCGGACCGGCTCGAGATGGCTGGCCGGCTCGGGCTGCCGCAGGTCGTCTCGGTGGGCGCCCTCGACATGGTCAACTTCGGCGCGCGCGACACCGTGCCGGAGCGCTTCGAGGACCGCAACCTGTACGTGCACAACCCGTCGATCACGCTGATGCGGACGACGAAGGAGGAGAACGCGGAGCTCGGCCGCCGGATCGCCGCGAAGCTGTCGAAGGCGACGGGCCCGACGGCTCTGTTCCTGCCCCTGGGCGGGGTGTCGATGATCGACGCGGAGGGCCAGCCGTTCCACGACCCGGAGGCGGACGCCGCGCTCTTCGAGGAGCTGCGCAAGGTCGGCGCGGGCGTCGAGCTCGTCGAGATGGACGAGCACGTGAACGACCCTGAGTTCGCGAAGGCGATGGTCGCGAAGCTCGACTCGTACATGCGGGAGAGCCCGGCGTGACGGGCGACGAGGCACGGGCCAAGCTGCGCGCGACGCTCGACGGCGGCGGCGTGATCATCGGCGCCGGCGCCGGCACCGGCCTGTCGGCCAAGTGCGCCGAGGCGGGCGGCACGGATCTGATCATCATCTACAACTCGGGCCGCTACCGGATGGCGGGACGCGGCTCGCTCGCCGGGCTGATGCCCTACGGCGACGCCAACGCGATCGTCATGGACATGGCGAGCGAGGTGCTGCCGGTCGTGAAGGACACGCCCGTTCTCGCCGGCGTGTGCGGCACCGACCCGTTCCGGCTGATCCCGAACTTCCTCCGCGACGTGCGCGACGCGGGCTTCGCGGGCGTCCAGAACTTCCCGACGGTGGGGCTGATCGACGGCACCTTCCGCGCGAACCTCGAGGAGACCGGCATGGGTTACGGGCTCGAGGTCGAGATGATCGCCGCCGCGTCCGAGCTCGGCCTGCTGACGTCGCCGTATGTCTTCGACCCCGAGTCGGCCGAGGCGATGACGCGCGCGGGCGCCGATGTGCTCGTGCCGCACATGGGCCTGACGACCAAGGGCACGATCGGCGCCCACACGGCCAAGACGCTCGACCAGTGCGTCGAGGAGATCCAGGCGATGCGCGACGCGGCCGTGCAGGTCAACCCGGACGTGATCGTGCTCTGTCACGGCGGGCCGCTCGCCGAGCCCGAGGACGCCGCCTACGTGCTCGAGCGCACCACCGGCGTCGTCGGCTTCTTCGGCGCCTCGAGCATGGAGCGCCTGCCGACCGAGGTGGCCATGACCGAGAACATGAAGCGCTTCAAGGCGCTGGCCGCCCCGGCCTAGCCGCAGCGCTGCGGAGCGCCTCCAGCGTCGCCGCCAGCGCGGGCCGGCGCGCCGCGGCCCGCCGTGTCAGGGCGTCGATGTGGCGGCGCGGCGGCGCGGGCGCCGCGACCTCGGCGAAGCGCACGCCGGCCGCGCCGGTGCAGGCGAGCGCCGGCAAGCAGCCCGATGCCCACGCCCTCGGCTACGAGCGCCTGGAAGAGCAGGGCGTCGTCGGCGCGGTGCGCGACCTGCGCCCGGAATCCGGCGCTTCCGCAGGCGTGCTCGAGCGCCGCGGCGAACTGGGTGCCGGCCAACCCGGCGATCCAGCGCGCGTTTGCGAGCGTGGCGAGCGCGACCGGCGCGGGCCTCCTGTCGGCTCGAGGAAGGACGAGCAGCAGCGGCTCGCTCAGCACGGCGGTCGACTCGAGACCGCCCGCCGGCGCGGGCTCGACCTCCTCGTAGCGCTCCGAGACGAGCACGTCGAGCGCGCCGGAGCGCAGGAGTGGGATGCCGTCCTCGGGCTCGTGCTCGCGGACGCTGCAGACGAGCTCCGGATGCTGCTCGGCAAGTTGCGCCACCGCCGGGACGACGAGCCCCGCCGCCGCGCTCGGGAAGGCGCCGATGACGATCTCGCCGCGAACGTCGTCGTGCTCGGCCGCCAGCTCGGCCTCGGCGGCGTCGAGCTCCGCGAGGGCGCGCTCGGTGCGTGCGACGAGCCCGTGCGCGGCCGGCGTCAATCGCACGCGCCGGCCGTCGCGCTCCAGTAGGGCCGTGCCCGCCTCGCGCTCGAGCTGGGCGAGCGCCTGCGAGACCGCCGACGGGGTGTAGCCGACGACGCGCGCCACCTCGGCGATCGTGCCGCGCCGGGACAGCTCGCTGAGCAGCCGCAGCCGTCTGAGATCGAGCATCGTTAGCCCAGCTTACGCTGAGGGCAAGTAATCGGTACTTGTGCTTGCGTCCGGTCGACCGGACACTTCAGGACGTCTCAACCGACCGCTACGAACCCCTCCCGGACATCACCCGGCTGCCCGCCTGGATCTGGCAGCGCATGGGCCGGGGCGTGCGCATCGCCGGGGCGCTGGTGCTCCTCACCGTCGTCGCGGGCGCTGCGCTGCTGCTGCCGGGCATCGAGGAGTCGAAGGACGACCGCGCGCGCTCCGAGGAGCGGCAGCGCGCCGCCGCCCGCGCCGAGCTCGCCCGCAGGCTCGAGCGCGAGCAACGCCCCCGCTTCGCGCGCTCGGCGGCGGTGGCGCCGGCGGGCGCTCCGGCCGCAGCGAGGCTCGCCGCACGCGCCGAGCTGGTGAATCAGATGCCCGCAGCCCTGCTGGCGGATGCGCGCCGCCGCGTGCGGGGCGGCACCCTCGACGGCCCGGTGCTGCGCGTGGAGTGTGAGCCCTTCCCGCGCAGCGTCGACGGGCGCGGCGCCGACACCGACCTCTCGCGCCGCACAGGCCGCTACTCGTGCATCGCCGTGACGGCCGAGTTCGAGCGCAGCGAGCAGTCGATCGGCGGCGTCGTCGGCCACCAGTACCGGGCGCGCGCCGACTTCGAGAGCGGCCGCTACGCGTACTGCAAGGTCTCCGGGCAGGCCGGGCCCTCGCGCGACCAGCTGGTCACAACTCCGCGCGCCTGCGGCGGCTAGCGGCTCCGCGTGAGGGGAGCGCCTATGCTGCCCGCGCGTGAGGAGGAGACTGCGTGAGCTCGGCTATTCGGTCGGCCGCTTCCCCACGGGCGAGCTGAACGCGCTCGTGGACGTTCCCGGCGTGCTCGTCGGGCACCGCACGCTCGACGAGGGCGCGACCAGGACGGGCGTCACGGCGATCCTGCCGCACGCGGACAACATCTACGAGGAGAAGGTTCTGGGCGCCTGCCACGTCATCAACGGCTACGGCAAGGCCGCAGGGCTGACCCAGCTCGAGGAGCTCGGCACGATCGAGAGCCCGATCCTGCTCACGAACACGCTGTCGGTCGGGCCGGTGTGGGAGGGCGGGCTGCGTCACCTGCTCGACCGCAACCCGCACGCGGCGCGCGACCGCGACACGGTCAACGTGATCGTGGGCGAGTGCTTCGACGGCTGGCTCTCGGACGCCCGCGCGCTCGCCGTGCGCCCCGAGCACGCCCTGGAGGCGATCGCGGCGGCGACGGCCGCCGACGCGAGCGAAGGCGCGGTGGGCGCCGGCACGGGCACGACCTGCTTCGGCTTCAAGTCGGGCGTCGGCACGGCGTCGCGGTGCGCGGGCGACCACACGCTCGGCTGTCTCCTCGTGGCCAACTACGGCTCGCGCCGGGACCTGCACATGCTGGTCGGGCCGGTCGAGGGCGCCGGTCCCCGGGCGCCCGAACCGCCGGCGCAGGGCGGCTCGATCATGATCGTGCTCGCCACCGACGCCCCGCTCGGCGAGCGCCAGCTGCGGCGCCTCGCGGCGCGCGCGGCGTTCGGCCTCGGCCGCGCCGGCTCGTTCGCCACCAATGCCAGCGGGGAGTACGCGCTCGCGTTCTCGACGGCCCAGCGCGTTCCGCACCGAAGCGACGACCCGCAGCTCGATCTGCGCCTGCTGCGAGACGACTCGCCGGCGCTGCGCGAGCTCTTCGAGGCGGCCGGGGAGATCGTGCACGAAGCGGTTCTCAATTCACTGTGCTCGGCCGCCGCGATGGAGGGCCGGGACGGCAACCGCGTCGAGGCGTTTCCCTACGAGCTGCTCGAGCGAGCGCCCGGGCTGCGGCAGGCCGCGACGAGCTGAGAGCGAGCGGGGGGCGCGCCTGACTCCCCAGCTGGGCGCGCCCTCCCTCTCCACCCGCTCCCTCAGGCGGCGTCGTCCGCGGTGTGCTGCGACACGCACTTCCCAAACGCGTTGCGTTTGTTCGCATTCGTGCCGTACTTGTCCGCGAACTCGCCTGTTCCCAGCGACCGGCGTTCCCCTGCACAGGTCTTGGCCGCGTTCTTGAAGTCCTCGGCCTCCTCGGCGTCCTCGGCGTCCATCTCCGCCTTCTTCGCCTTGGCCTTGGCCGACACGCATTTGCCGTGTGCGTTCTTGCCGTTGCCGTTCGCCCCGTAGAACTCGGCGAAGGTCTTGCCCTCGTGCGTGGCCGCGAAGTTCGAATCGGCGGCCTCCGCCTTGCACTCCTTGGCCGCGTTCTTGTGCGCGGCGGCCTCCTCGGCGGCCTCCTCGGCGGCGTTCTCGCGCACGCAGCCGCTCATGCTGTGGTACTTCGCCTTGAACGCCTCGCGCGTCGCCTTCGTCTTGCCGCGCTCGGCCTTGCACTGAGCGTGGGCGGCCTGCATATTTTCCTGTGTGACTGGCGGCTTGGCCGTGGCTACGGCCGGCAGCGCCAGCGCAGCGACCAGCCCGATGGCTAGCGTGATCTTGCTCATGCCGGTTAAAACGCACCCCCGCGCCAAAGGTTCAGGAGTAACGCCTGAACCTCGATGTCTCGCGCGCGTTCAGGTCAATGATGGGACGCGCGTTGCCGATACGCAGGTGGGGTACAGCATCTAGGTCATGCCCGCCGCCGCCGTCCAGACCCGCAGGTTCACGGCACCACTTCGCTCGAAGCGGTTGCTGGCGCTGGGCTCGGACGAGCGGCTCGTCGAGCAGATGCGGCGCGGCAACGAGCTCGCCTTCGAGGTCGCCTTCGAGCGCCACGGCGCCGCCATCCTCAGCTTCTGCAGGCACATGCTCGGCTCCCCCGACGAGGCGGAGGACGCCGTTCAACACACCTTCGCGTCCGCTTGGCGCGACCTGCAGCCCGGGGACGAGCGGGACATCGCCCTCAAGCCATGGCTGTTCACGATCGCGCGCAACCGCTGCCTGTCGATGCTGCGTTCGCGGCGTGAGCAGGGCGAGCTTCCCGAACTCTCCACGACGGGGCTGCCCGAGCAGGTCGAGCGGCGCGCGGACCTGCGCGAGCTGCTGCGCGACCTCGGCGAGCTGCCCGCCGAGCAGCGCGAGGCGCTTCTGCTCTCGGAGGCCGGCGGCCTCGCGCATGCCGACGTGGCCGGCGTGCTCGGATGCGAGGTGGCGCACGTGAAGTCGCTCGTCTTCCGTGCACGCAGCGGGCTGATCGCCCGTCGTGACGCCCGCGCCACGCCGTGCGAGGTGATCCGAGAGCAGCTCGCGAACCTGCGCGGCCCGGCCCTGCGGCGCAACGACCTGCGTCTCCACCTCGCGGACTGCCCGGGATGCCGCGCGTATCGCGAGGATGTGAAGCGCCAGCGTGAGCTGCTCGCGGCGGCGCTCCCCGTCACGCCCGGCGGCGGCCTCGAGCTGAGCGTGCTGGCCGCGGCCGGCATCGGAGGCGGAGGTGTCGCGGCGGCCGGCCTCGGCGGCAGCGCCCTCGGCCTCGCCGGATCGTCGCTCGTTGCCAAGCTGGCGCTCGTCGGTGTCATGGCCGCAGGCGGAGTAGCGGCCGAGAAGCTGCTCGTCGACGACCCGGATCACTCGCTGCCGCAGGCGCCCGCGGCGGTTGAGGAGCCGGGTGCGCCGGCGCGGGGCGGCGCCGAGCAGGTGCCTCCGCTTGCGCCCGCCGCGGCGCCCGCGCGGCCGCCGGTCGCCCGCGCCCCAGAGCCGAAGGCTCGCGAGAAGGGCGCCGTCAGGAAGCAGCCGCCCGACGCGAACGCCGCGCCGGGCCGTGAGGCCGGAGCCGAGCGTGGCAGGAAGCTGGGCCATGAGAAGCAGGCCCAGCGTGAGCAGCGCGGCCGGCCGGTTGAGCCGCCGCGCGGCGAGCGCGCGCAGGGCCGCGGGCCGGTCGAGAAGCCGGCGCTGCCCGGCCCCGTCAGACGGGGCCCGGCGAAGCTCGACACCCCAGCCGTGCCCAAGCTGCACCCGGCACCCGGCCCCAAGGCGGTCCCGCCCGGCCAGGCGAAGAAGGCGTCTGCGCCCGCGCCCGCCGCCGGGCCGCCCACCGTCCTTCCGAACGGCAAGGAGAAGGCCGCGAAGGAGTAGCGAGGTCGTAGGCTCGGCCCCCGTGGACCCGCAGCCGACGATCGACGAGCTCGTGATCGCCGACGAGCCGGAGGCCTGGCGCGCGCTCGGCTTCGCGGTCGACGGCGACACGGCGGAGGTGGGCAGCGTGCGGCTGCGCTTCGAGGGCCGTGGCGAGCGCCGCGGGATCGTCCGCTGGCACGTGCGCGGCGCCCGCTCGCTCGAGCTCGACGGGCTCGACACGCACGCGTCGGAGCGGCCGCCGGTGGCGGGCGGCGAGCACCCCAACGGCGTCGTGTCGATCGACCACGTGGTCGTCCTGACGCCGGACCTCGACCGCACCGCCGAGGTGCTGCGGGGCTCCGGGTTCGACTTCCGCCGGCTGCGCGAGGGCCCCACGCCGGGCGGCTCGGTACGCCAGGCCTTCTTCCGCATGGGCGACGTCATCCTCGAGCTGGTGCACGCGCCGGAGGGGACGAGCGTCGCCAGGGATGCGGACGGGCCGGCGCGCCTCTGGGGCATCTCGTTCCTCGTGCGCGACATGGACCGGACTGCGGCGGCGCTCGGCGAGCGGCTCGGTGCGCCCCGCGACGCCGTTCAGCCGGGGCGGCGAATCGCCACGCTGCGGCCCGAGGCCGGGCTCGGCCCGGCCGTCGCGTTCATGACCGGGACTCCCTGACTCGCGACTGAGACCCGGGCGAGACCAACTCGATACTGACGCGGGGCCCGTTCCGGCATACCGTCCGAACAGTTGGAGCAATCCACTCATGAACGGAATCAGGAACCTCTCACAGGCCGGCGCGCCGGAAGCCGGCGTGCGGATCCCGAAGGCGATCCGCGGCCACGCCGTCGTCAAGAGCGTGCGGGCCACGGGCGTCACCCGTGAGGAGAACCCCGAGGTCGAGCTCGTGCTGACGATCGAGCTGCCCGGGCGCGCGCCCTACGACGCCAGCGTTCGCCAGGTGCTGTCGCGGCAGGTCCTGCACAACCTGCGCCCGGGCCGGCCGGTCTCGGTCGCCGTCGACCCGGACGACCCGGCGCGCCTCGAGATCGGCTGATGGGGCCGTTCGGGAACGCGCTCGCCGACCGCGCCGCGCTCGAGGCACAGGCGCTCGAGCAGAACCGCATCCTGACGGTCGGAGCGGCGGCGACGGCCTACATCCGCGGTCACGTCGATACGGGCGAGCGGGCGGCCGGCAACCCGATCTGGGTCTTCGAGCTCGAGGTGACGCCGCCGGACGGCGAGCCATACCTCGTCCGCCACCGCGAGATCGTCTCGTCGGCGGCGATGGGCGCCTACCGCGACGGCAGCTCGATCCCCTGCCGGATCGACCGGGCCGACCCGCACAGGATCGCCTTCGGCGAGAAGCCGTTCATGTGAGTCAGCGCCGGACTCGCCGCTAGGGTTCCGCCCATGGCGGACGTCGAGCTCCGGGCGGGTGAGGACAGCGTCTATCAGGGGCACCCGTCCTGGCGTGCGCTCATGGGCTTCTACCTGACCGGATTGATCGTCGCTGTGGTGATCTTCCTGATCGTCGCGTTCCTCGTCGACGAGTTCGCGATCGGGCTGATCGCGGGCCTCGCGCTCGCCGGCCTCACCCTGGTGGTCGGCTGGTTCAGGCGCCTCTCGACGAACTACGTGATCACGAACCAGCGCCTGCGGATCAGCCGCGGGGTCGTGCGCCGCCAGGTCCAGGAGACCCGCCTCGACCGTGTCCAGAACGTCAACTTCAGCCAGAGCGTGATCGACCGCATGCTGCGCGTCGGCAGCGTCGACTTCGACACGGCCGGCACCGACGACTCCGAGTTCGTCTTCGAGTGGGTGAACAACCCGGAGGCGGTCGTGCGCTCCGTGAACGACGCGATCCACGAGCGCGAGATAGAGCGCGAGACACGCCCCGGGCCCTAGGCGCGCAGGCGCCGCTGAGGTTTCGCGAGCAGCAGGTACGACAGCGCCCGCGGTCGGCGATCAACGCGAGCACGAGCGGCGCCGCCCACACCTGGTACCACGGCGCTCCCGGCGGGCGCGAGGGACTCGCGCGGCCAGGCGATGTTCACGGTCTCGAAGCTGAGCCAGGCGACGGCCAGGGCATTCATGACGAGGCCCGCTCGCCCGAGCCGCACGCTGCCCGCCGGGCGCCAGCTGCCGCGCAGGCGTGCGACCAGCGCAGCGAGCGCGATCAACAGGAAGGAGACGTAGATCGCCGCCGTCCCGAAGGTGATGAGGCTGCCGACGGCGGCCGACTCGAGGCCGAGCAGCAGACCGAGGCAGGCGATCAGCGCGGTCAGCGCGGTCGCGGCCAGGGGAGTGCGGCGCCGGTCGACGCGGCGGAGCACGCGCGCGCCGGGCAGCACGTCGTCGCGAGCGACGGAGTAGATCGTCCGGCTCGTCACCGGCCTGCGAGGCCATCCCGCAGGCGAGGAACGCCACCAGCACGATCGCGGCGAAAGGCTTGGAGGACCACGAGCCGAACGAGTTGACGACCGCGGTCGTGACCGGGTCGAGGTTCTCGCCGGCGACGACGGCGGCGGGGTCCGGCTGCGCCAGTGTCACCGCGATCCCGTTCACGATCACCAGCACGCCGACGGTGAGCAGCGCGATCCAGATGGCGCGCGGCACGTGTCGCGACGCCGCCTGGGTCTCCTCGGAGGCGCCGATGCACACGTCGAAGCCGATGAACACCCAGCCGCCGACGGCCAGCGCCGCCAGCAGCCCGGCCGGCGTCGAGCCCCCGGAAAGCGCCTCGGCGCCGAGCGTCTCGCCGAGCAGCGAGAAGTCCTGCTCGCGGAATACGAGCAGGAGCGCGAGGCCGATGCCGACCGATGCCACCGCCTCGGCCGCAACGCCGGCCTTGACCGCGTAGCTCATGACACCCACGCCGAACGCGCCCGCCGTCGCGCAGATCAGCACCAGCACCATCCCCGTGACGACCAGTGCGCTGGCGCTCGCCTCGATGCCGAGCAGTGTCAGCGCCCACGGCGCTCCGAGGTACGCGACGGTCGTGTTCGCGACCGCGTAGGCGCAGATCGCGACCCAGCCGGTGAGCCAGCCGTATTTGGGCCCGATCAGCCGGCGCGTCCACTGGTAGGCGCCGCCGGCGATCGGGAACTGCGAGGCCAGCTCCGCGTAGACCGCGAGCAACAGGCACTGCCCGGCCAGTGCCACCGGCAACACCCAGACCCAGGCGGGACCCGCGACGAGCATTCCCACCAGCGCCACGGCGTATAGACCCACGACGGGCGAGATCGCAGCGAACCCGAGCGCGACGTTGTCGAACAGGTGCAGCCGCCGCTCGAGCTCCTGCCGGTAGCCGAGCTCGCCGAGGCGCGCGGCGTCGGCGTCTGCCGGCGCCGCAACCCGGCTCACTGCGTGTCCACGAGACCCGGGCGCTCGCGCCGGTCGCGTTCGATGATGCGCGCGACCTCGACGCGCGACGAGGCGCCCAGCTTCACGAAGACGTTGCGGATGTGCGTCTCGATCGTCTTCTTGCTCAGGAAGAGCCGCTCCGCGATCTGCGGGTTCGTGAGCCGGTCGGTGATCAGCTCGGCGATCTCGAGCTCGCGCTTCGTGAGCGAGCCGACGCCGCGTGTCGTCGCCGCTGGCCGGCCCGCGCACCTCGGCGCGGGCGCCGAGCCGGCGCAGCTCGCGGCGCATCTCGTCGCGCACGCGCAGCGACCCGCACTCGTCCAGCACCTTCTCGGCCTCGCGCAGGACGGCCACCGCCTGCGGGCGATCCCCGCCGGCGGCGCGAGCCCTGCCCTCCAGCGCGCGCGAGAAGGCCGCCGGCAGCCGCGCGCCGATGCGGTAGGCGAGCTCGGCCGATGCGCACGCGGCGCGCGCCGCGCCCTCCGGCGTCGCCGGCGTCGAGCAGGACGGCCGCGCGCGTGCGGCCGGCGATGGCCGCCGGCAGCCGCAGACCCAGCCGCTCGGCGTTCTGCTCGGCGCGCCGCGCGTACTCCTCGGCGCTGTCGCGGTCGCCGACCGCCAGCTCGGCGAGCGCGAGGATCTCCCAGTCGAAGCAGCGCTCGATCGCGATCTTGTGCTCCAGCCAGTCCGAGCCGAGCGCCCTCATCTCCTTGCGCGCGCGCTCCGACTCGCCCAGCTCGAAGCGGGCGCACGCGAGCATCCAGCCCGGCCCGCCGCCCGCCGAGGGGTAGGTCCCGCCGGCGAGCCGCTGCCCGACCGCGGCGCTCTCCTCGCCCGCGGCGATCGCGGCCTCGAGCTCACCGGCGTAGTAGTGCACCCAGCCGAGCTCGAACAAGGACCAGAAGAGCCACTGCGGATTGCCCGCCAGGCGCGTCGCCTCGACCGCCTCCTCGCACACGTCGCGGGCCTCCGCAAGCCGGCCCTGCATCTCGAAGGGGAAGCCCTTGACGAGCATCATCGGGATCACCATCGCGCCATCGCCGGTGGCTCGCCCGATGGCGATGCCCCGCTCGACGTGGGCGATCGCCTGGTCGTAGATCTCGAGGTAGTTCTCCGCCCAGGCGAGGTGGCAGAGCGCCTCCTGGCGCGGTGCGAGCTCGGCATCGGCGAGGCGATCGACGTAGCTCACCGCCTCCTCGTGGTGCTCGCGTGCCGCCTCGATGTGGCCGCTGGCCGCCTCGCCGACGCAGAGCACGGAGGCGGCCGCGGCGATCAGCACGTCGTCGCCGAGCGCCCGGGCCGTCTCGAGCGCAGCGCGGCCCATGGTGAGTGTCTGGTCCTCGTCGCGAACGTAGAACCCGTCGACCGCCAGCTCGATCTGAAGGGCGGCCACTTCGGCGGTCTTGTGGTCGGGCACCTCCTCGGCGGCGCGCACCAGCCGGCCGTGCGCCTCCTCGTGGCGACCCATCCAGTGCTCGATCGCGGCGCAGAGCGTCGTGACCTCGACCCGTTCGACCGCGGCGTCCGGCGGCAGCAGCTCCAGGGCGTCCAGGAGCGTCTCGTGGCAGCGCTCGAATTCTCCGAGCGAGCGCAGGGCCGAGGCCAGTGACAGGCGCACGGACACCTGGCGCCTCCAGTCCTCGCTCGGCAGCAGCCGGATCGTCGCCGCGAACCAGCGCGCGGCGGCGCTCGGCGCGCGCGATGCCGACGCCTGCCCGGCCTTGAGCAGCAGCTCGATCGCCTCCGTATCGCCCGGGCGCGCCGAGCGCTCGACGTGGTGGGCGCGCTCGGTGGCGTCCGCGCCTCGCGCGGCCAGTGTCTCGGCGGCCCGCGCGTGCGCGGCGATCCGCCAGCCGCCGCGGGCCGACTCGTAGACGGAGCGACGCACGAGCGGGTGCCGGAAGCCGAAGCGCCGCGGCACCTGTGTGGGACGGATCAGATCGAGGTCCAGGGCTTCGTCGAGCGCGGTGAGAGCCTCGGCCTCCTCCTGACCCGCGATCGCGGCCGCGAGGTCGAGCTCGAAGGGGTCGCCCGCCACGGCGGCGGCGTCCAGGAACGAGCGCGAGCCGGCCGAGAGCGGCGCCAGCTCGCCCGTTATCGCGCCCGCCACGGCCGGCGGAACGCCCGCCTCGTCACCGGTGGCGTCGGCGGGCGTGGCGAGGGCACCCTCCCCGGCGCGCCCCAGCTGCTCCAGGTAGAACGGGTTGCCGCCGCTGTGACGGTAGATCGCGGCGACCGCGGTGGCATCCATTCCCGCGAGCAGCACGCCCGCGTCCGACTCGCTCAGCTGCTCGAGCTCGACCCGGCTTGCGCGCGGGCCCGTCAGCGCCGCCGCGAGCCGCTGGGCCGCGGGGCCGGGACGGAAGCCGAGCGCGAACAGCACCGGGGCGCGCGGCTCGCGCCGCGCCAGCGCGGCGATCAGCTCGAGCGAGGCTCCGTCGCTCCAGTGCAGGTCGTCGAGCACGAGCACGAGTGGCTGCTCGTCTGCGATCAGCGCCAGCAGGCGGCTGACCGCGCGGTGCGCGCGGAAGCGCTCCTCTGCCACCGCTCCGCCGCTGCCGTTCGAGCCCCTCACCGACGGCAGCACCTGGCCGAGCTCCGCTGCGAGCTCGTCGTCCCACGCCTCCGAGCGTGCGAAGTCCTGGGAGGTGACGTAGGCATCGAGGGCGTCGATCCACACGCTGAAGGGCATCTCGCGCTCGAACTCGGCAGCCGCCCCGGAGAGCACCACGTGCCCGCGGTCGGTCGCCCTTAGACGCAGCTCGGAGAGCAGCCGCGTCTTGCCGATGCCGGCCTCGCCCTCGACCGCCAAATAGGCCGGATTCCCGTCTGTGACTGCGTCGAGAGCCGCCTCGAGCTGCTCGAGTTCCGTTTCTCGCCCGACGATCTGAGCCGCGCTCGCGCTCGCGTGGAAGGTCACCGGCAAGGGCGAGCATACGCCCATTTGAGTACAGCTCAGGGTGCCGGTTCAGGGCGCCCACCCGATGTTCGCACCCCTTGCCCGACGCCGACATTGACGTGCGTTCGATCACACCACCCAAGGGGGAGCAGTGCAAACACCACGCAACATCACTTCAAGGATCGGGCGCTGGAGCGTCCAGCATCGAAAGGCCGCCATCATCGGCTGGCTGGCCTTCGTGCTCGTCTCGCTCGTCATCGGCATGAAGGTGCTGCCGCAGGAGCAGATCGACGCGAAGGCGGCCGGCCCCGGCGAGTCCGGTCAGGCGGCCAAGGCAATCGACGGGGCGTATGAGGACAAGGCCTCGGAGCAGGTGCTCGTGCAGAGCAAGCAGTTGACGGCCGACGACGCGCGCTTCAAGGCGGCGGTCGCTGACGTGACCCACACGGCTCGAGCGCGCCGAGGGCGTTGACAACGTCGTCAGTCCCTATGAGCCGCGCGTGTTCGGACCAGATCTCACGCGGACGAGCACTCCGCGCTCGTGACGTTCGACCTGCCGGGCGACTCGAAGCAGACCAAGGTGTCGGTTGAGTACTCGCAGGCCGCTGTCGCGGCGGCCCAGGAGGCGCACCCCGAGCTCCGCATCGAGGAGGCGGGCGACGCCAGCATCAACCAGGCAACTCTCGAGGCCAGCAACAAGGAGATGGGCAAGTCGGCCATGCTCTCGCTGCCGCTGACCCTGATCATCCTCGTGTTCGCGTTCGGAGCGCTGGTGACGGCCGGCATCCCGCTGCTGCTGGCCCTCACGAGCGTGGCCGCGACGATGGGCCTGCTCGGCCCGGTGAGCCAGCTGGCCCCGGTCGACGCATCCGTCATGCACGTGGTCCTGCTGATCGGCATGGCCGTCGGCGTGGACTACACCCTGTTCTACCTCAAGCGAGAGCGCGAGGAGCGTGCCGCCGGCCGTGACACGGACGCCGCCATCGAGGCTGCTGCCGCTACGTCGGGCCGCGCTGTCGTCATCTCCGGCCTGACCGTGATGGTCGCCATGGCCGGCATGTATCTGGGCGGAATCTCGAATTTCGCCTCGTTCGCGACCGGCACGATCATGGTCGTCGCCGTCGCTGTGATCGGCTCCCTGACCGTCCTGCCCGCCCTGCTCTCGAAGCTCGGCGACCGGGTCGACAGGGGCCGCGTGCCGCTCGTCTCACGGATCAAGCGCAAGGTCGGCGAGGTGGGCATCTGGTCCCGCATCCTCGACCGCGTGCTGCGCCGCCCGCTGCTCTCGGCCATCGTGGCCGCGGGCCTTCTCATCGCCCTCGCCATCCCGGCGCTCGGCATGCAGACGTCGCTGGGCGGCAGCGAGGACATCTCGCGTGACATCCCGGAGATGCAGACCTACGACCGCATCCAGGCCGCCTTCCCGAGCGAGGGCAGCATGGAGATGGTCGTGATCAAGGCCGACGACGTGACCGCGCCGGCCGTCGTCTCGGCCGTGGACGCCCTCGGGGGCGAGGCGCAGCAGCGCCCCGGCCTGTTCGAGGGTGAGCCCACGATCGAGGTCAGCGACGACCAGACGGTCGCCACCGTCGCGTTCCCGACCACTGGGACGGGCACCGACGAGCGGTCGAACCGCGCCGCCGACGCCCTGCGCGACGAGATGGTCCCCGCCACGGTCGGAGAGGTGGACGGGGTCGAGGCCTACACGACCGGCGAGGCTGCCGCGACGGGCGACTTCAACGACGCCATGATCGGCAACCTGCCGTACGTGTTCGGGTTCGTGCTCTCGGCGGCCTTCCTGCTGCTGCTGGTCACGTTCCGGTCGATCGTGATCCCGATCAAGGCGATCGTGCTCAACCTGCTGTCCGTCGGCGCCGCCTACGGGCTGCTGGTGCTGGTGTTCCAGAACGAGTGGGCCGAGAGCCTGCTCGGCTTCGAGAGCAACGGAGCGATCGCGGCCTGGCTGCCTCTGTTCCTGTTCGTGATCCTGTTCGGGCTCTCGATGGACTACCACGTGTTCATCCTCACCCGCATCCGCGAGGCGTTCGATCGCGGCGAGCGGACCGAGGACGCCGTGGCGGAAGGGATCAAGAGCACGGCCGGCGTGGTCACGAGCGCAGCGATCGTGATGGTCGCCGTGTTCTCGATGTTCGCGCTGAGCTCGGAGCTGCAGATGAAGCAGATGGGCATCGGCCTCGCGGCCGCCGTCCTGATCGACGCGACGATCATCCGCGGCGTGCTCCTGCCCGCCGTCATGAAGCTCCTCGGCGACCTGAACTGGTGGCTGCCGAGCAGGCTGAGCTGGCTGCCGAAGGTCAGCCACGAGGCGGAGGTGGTCCCCGCGAGGGCGTGATCGAACACTCCACCACCGCAGTACCGGCGCCCGCCTTTCGGCGGGCGCCGGCCGTTTCAGGGTCCCGGTTAAGGGCGCCCGCCCGATGTTCCGCGGGCGCCGCGGCGGCACCATCGGAGCATGACGTTCTTCCTCCTACACCACCGCCACGAGTCAGCCGAATGCGACGCCGCCTTTGCGGCCTGGCAGGGCTTCGACAGCCCCCTCCGGCACCGCCTCGCGGCCTCGAGCTGCCTCGCCGGCGGCCATGGCCTCTGGTGGCGGGTCGAGGCCCGGAGCGGGCAGGACGCGCTCGCGCTGCTGCCGCGCTTCGTGGCGGAGCGGACCACGCCGATTCCGATCAGAGAGGTGCAGATCCCATGACTCGCCCGGCAGACAGGCTCCAGCTCGAGATCCCGCTCGTCTACATGGAGACGACGATCGAGCCCGGACTCACGCTCACCGAGTACGCGCGCTCGCGCCCGCGGCGGCCGAGCCGCTGGCAGCGCCTCAAGGAGCTGGCGGGCAGCGTCGGCGTCGCCGCCGAGGCGCGCACGGCCTAGCCGTCGCCTTCGAGTGCCGGCTGCGCCGAACCCAGGCCCGGCTCGCCCACCGTCCGCCGGCCCGGCACCGCCAGCGCCGCGACCGCCCCGGCGAGCGAGAGCAGCGCGCCCACCGCGACCGCCGGCGCGAAGCCGTCTGTGAACGCCTGCGGCGTTGCGAAGCTGCCGGCAGCGGCGAACACCGCCACGAGCACGGCGATCCCGAATACGCCGCCGAGCTCGCGCATCATGCTGTTGGCGCCGGCGGCCTTGCCCAGGTCGGCGTCCGCCACCGAGCCGACGACCGAGTTCTGCGCCGACGGGATCGCCATCGACACGCCCACCCCGGCGACCAGGAAGGGCGGGATCAGCTCCGCGTAGCCGAGCCCCGGCTCTGCGATCAGCGCGATCCAGAGGAAGCCCGCCGCCTGCAGGGTCAGGCCGGCGACCAGGAAGGGCCGCTCGCCGAAGCGGTCGGCGAGCGTGCCCGCGATCGGCGCGATCGTGATGAAGGTGATCGTCCACGGCATCAGCCGCAGTCCGGCGTCGAGCGGCCCGTAGCCGAGGCCCGTCTGGAGCAGCTGAGCGAAGAAGAACACGGCGCCGAACAGCGACGCGAACGTGAAGAAGATCGCCGCGTTGCCCGCGGAGAACGAGCGCGAGCGGAAGAAGCGCATGGGAAGCATCGGCCCGGGCGCGCGCAGCTCCCAGAGGACGAACGCGACGACGAGCGCCGCTCCGAGCCCGAGCGCGGCCAGCACCTCGATGCTGTCCCAGCCCGCGCCGCCCGTGCGCACGAGGCCCCAGACGATCCCGAACGCGCCCGCCGTGACGAGCGCGACGCCGCGGATGTCGAGCGCCGTGTCGGGGCCGAAGCTCTCGTCGATGCGTGCCAGGACGAGCGGGATCGCGATCAGGCCGATCGGGACGTTCAGCCAGAAGATCCACTCCCAGGCGAGGCCCTCGGCGACCGCGCCGCCGACGAGCGGGCCGCTTGCCACCGCGATGCCCGTGATCGCGCTGAAGATGCCGATCGCGGCGCCGCGCCGCTCGGGTGGGAAGGCCGCGCTCAGCAGCGCCAGCGCGAGCGTCGTGACGAGGGCTGCGCCGGCTCCCTGGACGGCGCGCGCGCCGATCAGCCAGCCGGCGTCAGGAGCGAGCGCGCAGGCGGCCGAGGCCGCCACGAAGATGCCGAGCCCCGCCGCGTAGAGGCGCCGCCGCCCGAAGCGGTCGCCGAGCGCGGCCGCCGTCAGGAGCAGCACCGCGAAGCTCAGGTTGTAGGCGTTCACCGTCCACTCGAGCTCCTCGACGCCCGCACCGAGATCAAGCCGGATCGTGCTCAGCGACGTCGACACGACGAGCGTGTCGAGCGCCGTCATGAGCGAGCCGATTCCCGTCAGCGCGAGAACCCATCTGGTGGACCTATGTGTCGTGGATGCCATGCAACTGAGATCCGGGGTGGGTCCTGAATCCATCGCTCGTTGGGTTCGAGGAAGGCGGTGATGTCCTGAATCCGGCCGTCCGGCGCCAGCGTGAGCACCTGCAGCGCGTGCGCGGGCTCGCTGCCGTCCGCGGGCGTGCCGTAGCCGACGAAGGCGAGCTGCCCGTTCGCGCGCGTGGTCACGAGCCGCCAGCTCCGCCCCTGTGAGAGCGGCCAGCCTGCCAGGAACGTGCGGATCGCCTCAGGGCCACGGAACCAGCTCGGCCGCGGCGGCATCGCGATCGTCGCGTCGTCGGCGAGCAGCGCCATGATCGCGTCCACGTCGGCGTCCTCCCAGGCCGCGACGAAGCGCTCGGTCAGGCGCTTCAGGCGCTCGTCGCCAAGCGAGCGCAGCGTCTCCTGCTGGCTGCGCTCGGGCAGCCGCTCGTTCACCGCCCGGTGGGCGCGCTGCAGGATGCTGTAGACCGCGTCGGGCGCCGCGTGCAGCGCCTCGCCGACCTCTCCCGCCGAGAAGCCGAGCACGTCGCGCAGGATGAGCACGGCGCGCTGCCTCGGCGGCAGGTGCTGGAGCGCCGCGACGAAAGCCAGCTCGACTCCCTCGCGCTGCTCGTAGCTGGCGTCGGGCGGCTCGGGGTAGGGCTCGAGCCAGGCGACCTCGGCTCTGGGCTCGGCGGGGCCATCGCGTGGGTCGGTCGCCGGGCCGTGGTCGAGCGGCATCACACGTTGTGGGCGTCGCCCGATCAGCTTGAGGCAGCTGTTGGTGGCGATCCGGTACAGCCACGCGCGCAGCGAGCCCCGGCCCTCGAAGCCGGGCAGCGCGCGCCAGGCGCGCAACAACGTGTCCTGAAGGGCGTCATCGGCATCGTGGACCGAGCCGAGCATCCGGTAACAGTGGGCGTGCAGCTCGGGTCGCAGGGGCTCGACCAGCTCCTGCCAGGCGTACTCATCGCCACGCTGCGCAGCGCCGACCAGGCCGCCCCCGGGGGCGGCGGCCGGTGAAAGGGCATGTCTCATCTCAGCCACTAAGACCCTCGCCAAACCTGAAATCCATCGCCCAGTTTGAGGTTCCCACCGCGGCCGCGCGCTAGCCTCACCCGCTTCCGTGAAGCTCGCGACCATCACCGCGGTCTTCGTCGCTGTCGTGCCCGCGGCCGATGACGTGAAGGCTCCCCCGCCGGAGTCCGTGTTCCCCGTGCGCGGACACGCGGTCGATTTCGGCGAGGCCGACGCCCGCTTCGGCGCCGGTCGCGGCGGCCACGTGCACGAGGGCCAGGACGTGTTCGCGCCGGCCGGCACCCCGCTCGTGAGCGTGCGCGAGGGGACGGTCGTCGAGAAGGGCGACGACGGCGGCCGCGGCAACTACGTGGCTATCTGGGACCGCGACGCGCGCCGCACCTACGTGTACCTGCACATGATCCGCCCGACGCCGTTGCGAGTCCGCTCGCACGTGCACACGGGGGAGCGCATCGGCGCGGTCGGCTGCACCGGCTCGTGCTGGGGCGACCATCTGCACATCGAGATGCGGCGCGGGCGTGGCACGACCGGCCGCCCGGTCGACCCACTGCCGCAGCTGCGCCGCCTCGCCCAGCGCTGAGCGCTGTCGCCGGGCGTGGGGCCGTCCGGCGCCGGGCTCACGTACATTCCGGGGCGCGTGGACCAGATGGAGCTCCGCAACCGGCTGGTCATGGCTACTCAGATGTGGCGCGAGGCGACCGACCAGCCGCTCCCGCGCATGCCTCCCGGCGACCCGGGCGAGCAGCTGAACGGCTTCGAGATCAGGCTGATCGACATGTTGTGCGCTCAGGCGACGCCGCAAACCGCCCGCGACGTCGCCGACAAGACCTGGGATCTCGTGCACGCCCGCCGGGACGAAGACCCGGTCAAGCAGCGAGTGGTGGAGTGCCATGAGGCGCTTGCGCGCCTATCGGCGCGAGGTGGCGGGCAGGGTTTCTAACCTTTCAGGGAGGTGAGGGAGCTCCCAGAGCTTTTCGATGTGCGCGTTCAGGCGCGCTCGTTGGCCTACCTCTTCATCGCGGGCGCAGCACTCGGGCTGCTCACGCTCGTATTTCCGCACGGCGAGGACGTGGACGACATCGCCCTCGTCGTGCTCGCAAGCGTCGCGACGCTGATCGCCGTTGCCATGTGGGTGTGGGCGGATCGCGTGCGGGGCTGGCAGCTGCACGCCGCGCTCGCGGCGGGGACCATCATCCTCTCGCTCGCCAACTACTTCGTCGACACCACGGTCATCTATCCGCTGATGTACACGTGGACGGCGCTGTTCGCGTTCTACTTCTTCCGCGTCGAGGTCGCGCTGGCGCACATCGCGCTGATCGCGGTCAGCTACGGGGTCGTGCTGATCCTGGTCGACCCGCCGAGCGCCGTCGTCCGCTGGCTGCTCGCGGTCGGCACGCCGCTGATCGCGGGGCTGCTGATCTCCCGCCTGCTCGGCCAGCTGCGGCTCGGGGTGCACGACGCCGAGCGCCGCACGCGCGCGGTGCAGGAGAGCGAGGCTCGCACCCGGCTCGTGCTCGACGGAGCGCCGGACGCCTTCGTGTCGCTCGACCGCGACGGCGTGATCAAGGCCTGGAACAGCGCGGCGGAGCGGCTGTTCGGCTGGAGCGCTTCGGAGGCGATCGGTGTGCCGTTCCGCTCGCTCGTCACGCCCGAGGAGTTCCGCGAGCGCCACGATCAGCGCCGCATGGCGCTGATCGACGTCCCGCAGGTGGTCGCGACGCAGCGCTACGACACCGAGTTCGTGCGCCGGGACGGCACGCGCTTCCCGGCCGAGGCGACGGTCTCGAAGATCGAGATCAAGGGCGAGCCGTACATCTCCGGCTTCCTCCGCGACGTGAGCGAGCGCCAGCGCCGCCAGCAGGAGCGCGAGACGCTGCTGCGCGAGCAGGCCGCCCGCGCAGAGGCCGAGCGCGTCGCGGAGCTCGTCAGCGGCATGCAGCTGCTGGTCGACGCGGCGCTGAGGCACAGGAAGCTCGACGACATCCTCGAGGACCTGATCATGCGCGTTCGCGGCGTGCTGCAGGCCGACGCAGCGACGATCCTGCTCGCCGACGAGGACGAGCGCCTGTCGGTTGCTGCGTCGTCGGTGCCGGGCGCCTCGGAGGGGGAGGAGAGCGCGCGGCCGGAGCCGATCATGCTGGGCGAGGGGTTCGCGGGCCGCGTGGCGCAGGCGCGCGAGGCCATGCTCGCGCACGACCCCGCGCCCGCCGACCTGCCCGACCCGGCGCTCGGCCGGCTCGAGGTCGACTCGCTGATCGGGGTGCCGCTGCTCGCGGAGAACCAGGTCACCGGCGTGCTGGTGGCTGCGTCGGTCGCGCCGCGGCGCTTCTCATCCGAGGACCTCGCCGTGCTCCGCCTGGCCGCCGACCGCGTCGCGCTCGCGATCCAGCACGCGCGCGTCTATGAGCGCGAGCACCGCATCGCGGAGACGCTCCAGCGCAGCATGCTGCTCGACGAGGACGACATCCCACAGGCGCCGGGCCTGCTCGTGGCGGCGCGCTACGAGCCCGCAGCCACAGAGGCCGACGTGGGCGGCGACTGGTACGACGTGATCCCGACCCCGACCGGCGGGCTCGGGCTCGTGATGGGCGACGTGGCGGGCAAGGGGCTGGCCGCGGCGTCGATGGTGAGCCGCCTGCGCAGCGCATTGCGCGCCTACGCGCTCGAGGGGCACGAGCCGGCGCGCGTGATCGAGCAGCTCAACCGGCTCGTCTGGACCGAGGGGCGCGACAGCCAGATGGCGACGCTCCTCTACATGGTGGTCGAGCCGGGCGAGAGCCGCATCGACTGGGTCAATGCCGGCCACCCGGCGCCGCTGCTCGTCAACGGCAAGGACTCGCCGCAGTACCTCGAGGGCGCCACCTCGGTGCCGCTCGGTGTGCTGCCGTTCCCGAGCTACGAGACGGTGACCTCGTCGATGGAGCCCGGCAGCTCACTGGTCCTGTTCACCGACGGCCTCATCGAGCGGCCGGGCGAGCTGATCGACGATGGCATGGCGGAGCTGGCCGCGCGCGTGCAGGAGGCGCCCGACGATCCGGAGGCGGTCTGCGACCACCTGCTCAGGACGCTCGTGCCGAGCGGAGGCGCTACGGACGACGTCGCGATCCTCATGCTGCGCAACCTGCCGGTCACGGACCGCTTCCAGGTCGAGTTCAAGGCCGAGCCGGAGGCGCTCTCGCAGATGCGCGCGCTGTTGCGGCGCTGGCTGCGCCACGCGGAGGCTGACGACCGGACGATCGCCGAGGTCGCGACCGCCGCCGGCGAAGCGGCGACGAACGCCATCGAGCACTCCGGCGTGGCCGCCAACTTCGAGCTCGGCGGCCGGATCGCCGACGGCGAGGTCACGCTCACCATCCGCGACCAGGGGCGCTGGCGGCAGCCGCGCGAGGGTGATCAGGGCCGCGGCCTGTCGTTGATGCGCGCGTTGATGGATACGGTTGAGCTCATGCCGTCGCCGGAGGGAACCACCGTCCGCTTGCGACGGCGACTCGACAGCGACGGAGGATCTGAGTGAAGGACGGGCTCGTTGGGCTCGAGATCGAGGAGCGCGGAGAGATCGTGCTCGCCCACGTCACGGGGGAGCTCGACATATCCGGCGCACCCCATGCCGGAGAGCGAATAGCCGAGGCCGTGCCGACGTCGGCACGTGGCCTCGTCGTCGACATGAGCGAGCTCGACTTCATCGACTCGAGCGGCGTGGCGATGCTGTTCGGCCTGGTGCGGCGGCTCTCGAGCCGTCGCCAGGAGCTGCGCGTGGTGGCGCCCAAGGGGAGGCCGGTCGCGCGCGTGCTCGAGATCGTCGAGTTCCAGCGCGCGGCGCCGATCTGCGTCGACGTCGAGGCGGCGCTGGCGGGAATCGACTAGGTCGCGGCGGGCTCGCGGGCCGCGCCGACGAACTCGAGCACGGTCTCGTTGAAGCGCTCGGCCTGCTCGATGAGCGCGCCGTGCGGGGCCCCGTCGAGCAGCGTCAGCTTGGCGCCCGGGATCAGCTCGGCGAGCTCCTTCGACTTCCAGACCGGCACCAGGATGTCGCGCTCCGCGCCGATCACGTGCGTGGGGAGCGCGAGCGAGCCGAGCCGGTCGCGGGTGTCGTGCCTGCTCGACGCCGCGAGCTGGCGCGCGAAGGCGTCGGGCTCCTGCGGGTGGGGGTTCTCGAGCATCATGCCGCGCATGTAGGCGACGGCGTCCGCGTTCTCGAAGAACGCCTCCGAGTGGTTCAGCAGGAGCAGCTCGTCGATGTGCTCCTCGCGGCTGATCTTGTGGACGCGCGAGGCCCAGGTCTCGCTCAGCGAGCGGGCCCAGGCGCCACCCGAGGCGAACGTCACGGACAGCGTCAGGGTCATGATGCGCTCGGGCGCCCGGCAGGCGACCTCCTGGGCGATCGCGCCGCCCATCGAATAGCCGAGCAGGTGGAAGCTGTCCAGCTCGAGCGCATCCGCGAGCGCGAGCGTGTCGCGCGCCATGTCGGCGATCTCATAGGGGCCGTCTGCGCGCGAGGAGCGACCCACGTCGCGGTTGTCGACCAGGATCGTGCGGTGGCGTGCCGAGAAGGCGGGCACCTGAAGCGTCCAGGCGAGCACGTCGGCCGACAGGCCCATGAGGCAGACGAGTGGCTCGCCCTCGCCGTGCTCCTCGAAGTAGAGAGTCTGGCCGTTCGCCTCGACCGTTGGCATCGCTTCCCTCCCGCTCGCTTCAAAGTCCGGCGCAAGCGTACTGGCTGGCCAGCCAACCTTGGTACGCTCGTCCGGCTCCATGGGGAAGGTGTGCGTGATCGGCGCGGGCTCGTCGGGGATCGCCTCGTGTCAGGTGTTGCAGGCGCGCGGGATCGACTTCGACTGCTTCGAGACGGGCTCCGGCGTCGGAGGCAACTGGCGCTACGACAACGACAACGGCATGTCGTCCGCCTACCGCTCGCTCTTCATCAACACCTCGCGGCGGATGATGCAGTACGCCACCTACCCGATGCCGGAGAGCTATCCGGACTATCCCCACCACGAGCAGATAGCCGCGTACTTCGACGACTACGTCGACCACTTCGGCTTCCGCGACCGGATCCGCTTCAACACCGAGGTAGAGCGGGTCGAGCCGGCCGGCGACGGCCGCTGGACCGTCACGACGAGCGACGGGGAGTCGGGCGTCTACGACGCCGTGTTGGTGGCGAACGGCCACCATTGGAACCCCAAGTGGCCCGACCCGCCCTTCCCCGGGCAGGACGGCTTCAGCGGTGAGCAGGTCCACTCGCACCACTACCGCGTGCCCGACGAGCGCTTCCAGGACAAGCGCGTGCTGGTGCTCGGCATCGGGAACTCCGCCACGGACATCTCGGTCGAGACCTCGCGCGTATCGGAGATGACCTACCTCGCGATGCGCCGCGGCGCGCACGTGATCCCCAAGTACATCGCCGGCAAGCCGACCGACGAGTTGGCGCCCGAGTGGATGTCGCACCTGCCGTTCCAGGTCACGCGCTGGTTCTTCATGCGCCAGCTGAAGCAGATCCAGGGCAGCATGGCGGACTACGGGCTGCCGAAGCCGGACCACAAGCTCGGCGAGGCGCACCCGACGATCTCGTCGGACCTGCTGCCGCGCATCGGCCACGGCCGCATCACCCCGAAGCCCAACATCGCCCGCATCGACGGCGGCACCGTCCACTTCGTCGACGGCTCGAGCGCGGGCATCGACACGATCGTCTGGTGCACGGGCTACCGCATCACGTTCCCGTTCTTCGAGTCGGAGTTGATGGCGACGGAGGGCAACCACGTGCCGCTCTTCCGCCGCGTCGTCCACCCGGGCCGCCCGGGCCTCTACTTCATCGGGCTGGTGCAGCCGCTCGGCGCGATCATGCCGATTGCCGAGCTCCAGTCGGAGTGGATCGCAGACGTGCTCGAGGGCAGGGTGCCGCTGCCCGACGCGCCGACGATGCGCGCCGAGATAGCCGCCGAGGAGGCGGCCATGCGCCGCCGCTACATCGCCTCGACGCGGCACACCATCCAGGTCGACTTCCATCCGTACATGCGCCTGCTGCGCGAGGAGCGCAAGCGGAGCGAGGGCGTCCGCCATCCGCTCGGCCGCTCGGTCGCCGCGGGGGACGCGACGCCGGCGACTCCCTGATGGCGCGCGTCGCGGTCGTCACAGGCGCCGGCCGGGGCTTCGGAGCCGAGGTCGCGCTGCGGCTGGCCGGTCGCGGCTACGAGGTGCTCTGCACCGACATCGACGAGCAGGCAGCCGCCCTACACGGCGGAGCGGGTCGGCGGGTTCGCGCGTGCGCTCGACGTGCGCGATCCCGACGCGCACCGCGCCGCCGCCCGGGCCGCCGCGGAGCGCGGGCCACTCGAGGTCTGGGTCAACAACGCGGGAGTGCTTCGGACGGTCAAGGCCTGGGAGCACTCCGACGACGAGGTGCGCCTGCTCGTCGATGTCAACCTGCTCGGCGTGATCTACGGGTCGCGCGCGGCGGTTGAGCTGATGCGGAGCGGGCCCGGGGGGAACCGCCACATCATCAACATCGCCTCGCTCTCGGCGCTCTCGCCCGTTCCTGGGCTCGCCGTGTACGCCGCGAGCAAGCACGGCGTGCTCGGCTTCACGACCTCACTGCAGGGCGACCTGCGGCGCGCGGGCATCCCGGTCACCGTTCACGCCGTCTGCCCGGACGTCGCGGCCACCGACATGGTGCGTGAGCGCAGCGCCGACGAGGACAGCGCCATCCTGTGGTCCGGCCCGCGGATGCTGCGCGCCGACGAGGTGGCCGAGCGCGTCGTGGGGCTGCTCGACTCGCAGGAGCTCGTGGCGGTGATCCCGCGCTGGCGCGGCTGGGCCGCCCGCGGGACGGCGATGCTCGGGCGCCACGCGATGCACGGCGCGGACGCGCTGCACAGTTACGGCCGCCGGCGCCGGGCGCGGGCAGGATAGGTTCCTTAGGACGACGACAAGGAGACGACGTGGCCGAGACGATCACCATGCCCCAGACGGAGTCCGAGCAGCCGGACGCCAAGTCCGTGATCGACGTGGAGAACCCCGCCACCGGCGAGGTCATCGCAAGCGTCCCGGTGACGACGCCCGAAGGGGTGGCCGAGGCGGCCGTCCGGGCGCGGCGCGCGCAGCCCGGCTGGGAGGCACTCGGCTTCGAGGGCCGCGCGCTCATCTTCGACCGCTGCCGGCGCTGGATCTCGGACAACTCGGACCGCGTGATCGAGACGATCGTCTCCGAGACGGGCAAGACCTACGAGGACGCGCTCACCGCCGAGATCGGCTACGCCGAGGGGGCGTTCGCCTTCTGGGCCAAGAACGCCGCGAAGTACCTGGCCGAGGAGAAGGTCAAGACGGCGTCCCCGTTCGTCAAGGGGCGCAAGCTCGTCGTGCGCTACGCGCCCATCGGCGTCGTGGGCGTGATCAGCCCCTGGAACTACCCGCTCACCAACTCGTTCGGCGACTGCATCCCGGCGATGGCGGCCGGCAACGCCGTGCTCCTCAAGCCCTCCGAGGTCACTCCGCTGACCTCGATGCTGATGGGCGAGATGCTGCGCGAGTGCGGGCTGCCGAAGGACGTCTACCAGGTGGTGCCGGGCTTCGGCGAGACCGGCGCGGCGCTCGTCGACGAGGTCGACTTCATCATGTTCACCGGCTCGACCGCCACCGGCAAGAAGGTCATGGAGCGGGCGGCCCGCACGCTCACGCCGGTCGCGCTCGAACTGGGCGGCAAGGACCCGATGATCGTGTGCGCCGACGCCGACCTGGAGCGCGCATCGAACGCCGCCGTCCACTACTCCATGCAGAACGCGGGGCAGACCTGCATCTCTACCGAGCGCGTGTATGTGGAGGCGCCCATCTACGACGAGTTCGTGCGGCTCGTGACCGACAAGGTGAACGGGCTGCGCCAGGGCGCGCCGGGCGGGCCGGGCACAACCGATCTCGGCGCAGTGATCCATCCGCCGCAGTCGGACATCGTCGAGCGGCACGTGAACGACGCGCGCGAGCGCGGCGCCCGCGTGCTCACCGGCGGCAACCGGCGCGACGAGCACGGGCACTACTTCGAGCCCACGGTGCTGGCCGACGTGGACCACTCGATGGAGTGCATGCGCGTCGAGACGTTCGGGCCGACGGTGCCGATCATGAAGGTCGCGGACGCCGACGAGGCGGTGCGGCTCGCCAACGACTCGAGCTACGGCCTGCAGGCCTCCGTCTGGACGGCCGACGCGGCCAAGGGCGAGCGGCTCGCGCGCCGCGTCGAGGCGGGCGCGGTCACCGTCAACGACGCCCAGCTCAACTACTTGGCCCTCGAGCTGCCGATGGGCGGCTGGAAGGAGTCGGGCCTCGGCACGCGCCACGGCGCGGACGGCATCCGCAAGTACACGAAGAAGCAGTCGTTGCTGGTGACCAGCTTCGCGCCGCTCAAGCGGGACCTGCACATGATGCCGTACGGGGCGGGGCGCACCAAGCTCGCGAAGCGGCTGCTGAAGCTCGTCTACGGACGCGGGCGCTAGGGATACAGGTCGCCGTCCTCGCCGGTCACGAAGATCGCGCTGACCGGGCAGTTGCTCGCCGCCGTGATGACGTCGTCGACCGAGGCGCCGTCCGGATCCACGACCACCGCCTTGTCCTCCTCGTCCAGCTGGAAGACGTCTGGCGCTGTGTCCACGCAGTCGCCCGAGCCGATGCAGAGGGCGCGGTCGACCTCGATATGGATCTGGTTCTGCGGCGAGAGCTCCGGCATCAGCGCCGTCGCCGCAGCAGGATCACCGCGAGCGTCGCGACCAGCAGCACCAGCGGCACCAGAGTGCGCGGGTCGAAGCCGCCGTCGTCGTCCTCAGCGTGCGGCTCTGCGCCGGCCGGCATCGGGAACTCCTCGGCGGCCAGCACGTCGTGCGGCTCCTGAATTCCGCTGGGATCGGCGGGATAGCGCTCGTCGCGCGTCCCGATCCCGAACTCCTCGGCCGCCAGGACGTCGTGTGGCTCGTCGATCCCGCTGGGATCGGAGGGGGCGTCGGACGAATGGCGTTCTGACTCGGTCATCGTCCCTATGGTTCCAAATCAATGGAGGAGCAACCACGGACCGAACTCGAGGCGGCAGCTTTCCGGCAACTGGTAAAGCACCTGCGCGACCGAACCGATGTTCAGAACATCGACCTGATGGAACTCGCCGGCTTCTGTCGCAATTGCCTGTCCCGTTGGTACCGGGAAGCGGCTGAGGAGCGCGGCATCGATCTCGACGACGCCCAGGCACGCGAGATCGTCTACGGAATGCCGTACTCGGAGTGGAAGTCAAAGCACCAGACAGAACGCGCTACCTCGTAGCCCTGATCGCCCTCGCCGCGGTCCTCGCGGGCTGCGGCCGCAGCTCCTCGCAGCCCGAGGAGGGCGGTTCGGCGGCGGGCGACGAGGTCGTGCTGACTCCCGAGAGCGCGCAAGCGGCACGTGAGCGCCTTCCCGAGCAGACGCCGGAGGCCGGGCGTCCGCGGGCGCAGGTGGTCGACCTGCAGGGCGCGGGCTCCCAGGGCGCGCCGAATGGCGACCCGCGAGCCGACGCTCCGAGCCCGGGCGCGCCGACCGACGCGGAGGTGCGCGCCGAGCTGCGCGAGGCCCGCGCCGCGCTCGCGAACTTCAAGAAGCACCTCAACACCTCCGCCTTCCTGCTCACGGGGAAGCGCGCGCGGGTGCTGCCCGACGGGACCGCTGTCGCGCCCGAGAACGCGCCCGGCATCGTCAAGCGCGTGATCCTCGCCGGCAACGAGATCGCCAAGTTCCCGTACAAGTGGGGCGGCGGCCACGGTGCTTGGCGCGACAACGGCTACGACTGCTCGGGCTCGGTCTCGTTCGCGCTGGCCGGCGCCGGCCTACTGGACAGTCCACTGACCTCAGGTTTGTTCATGAACTACGGTGCCGCGGGGCCCGGTCGCTGGATCACGATCTATGCGAACGGCGGGCACGTGTGGATGGTCGTGGCTGGCCTGCGCTTCGACACGAGCGGCCAGGGCCGCGCCGGCACGCGCTGGCAGGCGGAGCCGGCGTCGACCTCCGGCTTCGCGGTGCGTCACATCCCCGGGTTGTAGGGCGGCGCCTCGCCCCAGCCCCAGTGCGGCACGGGCGCCCGCGCGGGCGGCGACGCACCAGGCTGCGAGTTGGCGACCGCGATACGCGTGCCCCACTCGATGTAGGCGGCGAAGGCCGAGCGGAACTCGGGGTCGGCCGGCAGGCCAGCCTCGTCCGCAGCATCTGCAGATCAGGTTGACCCAGCGGCGGCGCATCTCCTCGGTCAGCGCGCGGTTCAGGTGCTTATGCATCATGTGGGGGTAGCCGCCGCGCTCCTCCGTGTAGCGCGGCGGGCCGCCGAACACCTCGCCCAGCCACATGGCCACGTACTGCGGGTGCTTCCGGTCCATCTCGCGGAAGACCGGCTCGAGCAACGCGTCCTCGCGCACCTTCCCGTAGAAGATCTCGGTGAGCCGCCCGAGCGCCTCGGCGCCGCCGGCCCACTCGTAGAGCGTCGGTGGTGTGTGGTTCACAGGTCGAGCTCCGCCGGGGTCAGTTGCACGTTCTGCTCTCGTCCGGCTCGCAGCAGGCGGACCGTCACGGGCACGCCGATCAGGTCGGCCCCCATCAGCCGCTGGAGGTCCTCCACGCGCTGGGTGCGGATTCCGTCGACGGACACGATCAGGTCCTCGGCGCGCAGGCCCGCGCGGTCGGCCGGGCTGCCGGCAACCACTTCCACGATCTCGATGCACGAGCCCTCGCCGACGCTCTGGCGTGCCGCGGGCGGCACCGGGCGCGGCCCGCCGGCGATGCCGAGGTAGGCGCGCCGCACGCGCCCATCGGCCATCAGCTGGGAGATCACGCGCCCCGTCGCTTCGTTGATCGGGACGGCTAGGCCGAGGCCGACGCCCGCGACGGCCGTGTTGATACCCACGACGCGCCCGCGACTGTCGGCCAACGCGCCGCCCGAGTTGCCGGGATTGAGGGCGGCGTCGGTCTGGATCACGTTGTCGATTATTCGCTGGGCGCGGCGCGAGCGGGCGGGCAGGGAGCGGCCGAGGCCGGAGACTACGCCTGCGGTCACGGAGCCGCCGAGGCCGTTCGGGTTTCCGATTGCGACCACGAGCTGGCCGACCTTGAGGCGGTCGGCGTCGCCCAGCTCCGCGGGTGTGAGCTGGCCGCCCTCGGCGCGCAGCAGGGCGAGGTCCGAGAGCGGATCCCGGCCGATCACCTCGAAGCGCTCCTCGCGGCCGTCGTCGAAGGTCGCCCGGCCGCGGCCGGAGCGGCCGACCACGTGGGCGGAGGTGAGCAGGAAACCGTCGGGAGTCAGCGCCACGGCGCTGCCCGCCCCGGTCGGCACGCTCCCGCCGCGAGTACGCCGCATCACGCGCAGGCTCGCGACGGAGGGAGCGAGCCGCTCCGCCACCGCGATCACCGCGTGCGAATAGGCGTCGAGCGCCTCGGCATCCGGCTCGTCGATCGGCCGCGGCTCCGCGACCCCGGCGGCGCTCATGCCGCCTCCTCGTCTGCCGCGAAGCTCGCCGTGACCGTGCGCTCCTCGGTGCCGCGCACGACCGTCAGCTCGAGCTCGCCGCCGCTCGCGGGGAGCCCGTCGAGCACGCCGTAGAGCGCCTCGACGCCCTCGATCGCGGTCCCGCCGGCCGCAACGATCAGGTCGCCGCGCTCGACGCCCGCGACGTCTGCCGGGCCGCCCTCCTCGACCGCGCGGACCAGCAGGCCCTCGCGCTCGGGCAGTCCCACCGCGCGGCGCATGCGGCGCGCCGCGCGCGGCGGCGCGACCGCGACGCCGAGCCGGTGCGAGACCGGCGCCTCGCCACGGGCGAGCAGCAGCAAGCGCTCTCTCGCGGCGGCGTTCGCGGGCGCGGCGAGAATCAGCCCGCCGTCGAGCCGGATGCTGTTGATGCCGAGCAGGTTGCCGGCGGGATCGACGAGCGGGCCGCCGGACGATCCGCGCGGGAGCGGGGCGGTGTGCTCGATGGCGCCCCTGACGCGCCGGCCGCGCGGGCCCCGGAAGCTGCGCGCCTCGGCCGACACGAACCCGAGCGTCGCCCTGAGACCGCGGCCGCCGGGGTTGGCGAGCGCCACCACCGCGCTGCCGATGCCGGGCTCGTCGGCGGGCTCCCAGGTCACGGGCGGCGCGTCGCCGGTCGCCACCGACAGCACCGCCAGCCCGAGGTCGGAGTCGACGCCCGTGACCTCGGCCGTCTCGCGGCTGCCGTCGGCCAATACGACGGTGACCTCGTCGCGCCGCAGGTTGTGGGCGGCGGTCAGCACCTGCCCGTCCGCGATCACGACACCGGAGCCGAGCCCCCAGCCGCGTCCGAGTCCCACCACGGACGGCCCGACGCGCGCGGCGACCTCGGCGATTGTGTCCTGCTGCTCCTGAACTGCCATCTCCACGCCTCCGAGGGAGTGACTTGCAAATTGCTAGCGACTATACACCCCGCACTCGCCTGTGCCACGATTGGCTTGTGGCCGACTCACCGACTCCGCTTGCGGCGGCGCTCGACGCCGTCGGCGACCGCTGGACGCTCCTGATCGTCGAGTCGCTCCTCGACGGGCCGCGCCGCTTCGGCGACCTCCAGGACGAGCTGCCGCGGATCGCGCCGAACGTCCTGAGCCAGCGCCTGCGCCGGCTCGAGGGCGAGAGCCTCGTGGTCGCGCAGCCGTACTCCGAGCGCCCACAGCGCTTCGTCTACGAGCTGACCGCATCGGGCCACGAGCTCGCCGGGGCGCTGCGCCTGCTCGCCGACTGGGGAGCGCGCCACCGCGAGGCCGGCGAGGCGCCGCGCCACGAGGCGTGCGGGACGCCGGTTGAGGCGCGCTGGTGGTGCCCGACCTGCGAGCGCCCGGTCGACGGCGAGGACGCCGCCGACCTCCACTACGCGTAGCGCTGAAGGCGGCCTTGCGCAGGGCATTTGTGCTCGTGACGGGTGCTACCTTCCGCCGTTCGTGGATGACGAGCCCACACGCCGTCTGGAGCCCGGACGGCCACCGGGCGGGTCGGGTCGCCCCCCGGGCAGGGAATCCGACACCGTCTACAAGCGTCGACGGCTGATAGCCATCGGGGTCGTCGCTGTCGTTTTCCTGCTGCTGATCGTGGTGATCGTCAGCGCCGGCGGCGGCGACGAGGAGCCGAGCGACGCGCCGGCCGATCTCGGCGTGCCGACCACCACGCTGGAGTCCCAGGACCGTGGCTCCGACCGGACCGACACCGGGACGGAGACAACCGACACGGAGACCGAGTCGGCGGGCGGCACCGGCGGCGTCACGCCAACCCCGGTGACCCCGCCCGCCACGGGTGGCGGCACGACGGGCGGCGGCACGGTCACGCCCACACCGCCGGCGACCCCGCCGGCGCAGGAGGGCGGTGGCGAGGGCGCGCCCACCAACCCGGCGCCGCCTCAGACGGGCGAGGGTGGCGGCGCGGTCGCGCCGCCGGGCGACTAGCCCTACTCGAGCGGGCGGCGGCGCATCCGCTTGACCTCGCCGCGCCGGCGCTTGCCCTCGAGCCGGCGCCGCCGCGACGCGCCGGTCGGCCTGGTGGCGCGCCGCTGCTTCGGGACGATCAGCGCGGACTCGAGCCGCGCGCGCATGCGCTCGAGCGCGAGCTCGCGGTTGCGCGTCTGGCTGCGCGTGTCCTGCGCTACGGCGCGGACGACCGGGCCGAGCCGCGCGCTGATGCGGCGCTTCTGCTCGTCGTCCAGGGAGCGTGAGGCCTCGACGTCGAAGACGGCCTCGACGCGAGAGGCAGTGACGTTGGCGTGCTGGCCGCCCGGCCCGGACGAGCGGCTCGTGCGCAGCTCTATCTCGGAGAGCGGGACCGCCGCGCCGCGCCCGATGAGGAGTGGATCCTCCATGGCCGCAGGAAGCTAGCGCGAGCCGAGCGGCGCCGGCGTCCGCGCCATTCGCGCAGCGTCTGGCCGTCCGGCACATCGCACTCGAGCGGGAGGAAGGCCTGCTCGCGCACTGTCTCGGTGATGGCGGTCATGCTCCTCCAACCGCCTCGTTCGCGCTGAATTACGGCGTTCCTGCGCATAGGCTGCGCATCCATGCGCGTCGCGGTCGTGGGTCACGTGGAGTGGGTCGAGTTCGCCGTGGTGGAGCGGCTGCCGAAGCCGGGCGAGATCGTCCACGCCTCGCAGAGCTTTCAGGAGCCGGCCGGAGGTGGAGGGGTGGCCGCGGTGCAGCTCGCGAAGCTGGCCGGGTCCGCCACCTTCTTCACCGCCTTCGGCGACGACGAGTACGGCCACCGCGCCGAGCGCAGGCTGCGCGAGCTCGGGGTCGACGTGCGCGCGGTGTTCCGGCCCGAGCCCCAGCGCCGCGGCTTCGTCCACCTCGACGGTGACGGCGAGCGGACGATCACGGTCCTCGGTCCGCGGCTCGGCCCGCGCGGCGACGATCCGCTGCCCTGGGAGCTGCTCGACGAGACCGACGCCGTCTACCTGACCGCCGGCGACCCCGAAGCGATCCGCCACGCCCGCCGCGCACGGGCGCTCGTGGCGAGCGCCCGCGCACTCGACACGCTGGCGCAGTCGGGGGTCGAGCTCGACGTGCTGGTGGCGAGCGGCAACGACGCGGGCGAGCGCTACGAGCGCGGTCAGCTCGACCCGCCACCGCGGTTCGTGGTCCGCACGATGGGCGCGGCCGGGGGAGGGTGGGAGACCCCGGACCGCTCGACGGGGAGCTGGGAGTCGACGCCGCTGCCGGGTCCGCTCGTCGACGTGTTCGGCTGCGGCGACAGCTTCGCTGCCGGGCTCACCTACGGGATGGGTGAGTCGGGCGACATCGCGCAGGCTGTGCAGATCGCGGCGCGCTGCGGCGCCGCCTGCGCGACCGGCCGCGGCCCCTACGAGGGTCAGCTGCGGCTGGCCTAGTGGCTGGCGACCGAGCCGTCCTCGGGCTCGATCGGCAGGCCACCCCCGACCCAGGCGAGCAGGCCGCCGTCGAGGTTGTAGGCCTCGTAGCCGGCCGCTCGGAAGACGCCCGTCGCCATCGCCGAGCGCGCGCCCGAGCGGCAGTAGAAGACGACCGGCCGCTCGGCCTCGATCTCGCCCGCCTGGGCGGGGAGCTGCTCGAGCTCGATGTGCAGAGCGCCCGCGATGCGACCCGCCTCGACCTCCTCGGGCGTGCGCACGTCGACGAGCTGCGCCCCCTCGCGGACGAGCGTCGCCGCGCGGGCGGGGCTGATGTCCTCGTCAGCGCTCATCTCGCCCGACGTTAACGACCGGCGCGACCGTGCGGACGGCCGGTTAGGCTGGCCCGCATGGACGATTGGACCGTTCGCGGCAAGACCGTGTTCATCACCGGGGCGGCCCGCGGGCTCGGCGCCGAGACGGCGCGCCGGGTCGCGGCGCGCGGGGCGAATGTTGCGCTCGTCGGGCTGGAGCCCGAGGAGCTCGAGCGCGTGGCCGCGCAGTGCGGCACGAACGCGGCGTGGTTCGAGTGCGACGTCACCGACCGCGAGGCGCTCGCGGCTGCGGTCGAGGGGACGATCGAGCGCTTCGGAGGCATCGACGTCTGCATGGCGAACGCCGGCATCGCCCCAATCGGAACGGTGCGCTCCACGGATCCCGACGCGTTCGAGCGCACGATCGAGATCAACCTGCTCGGCGTCTGGCGCACGGTCCGCGCCTGCCTGCCGCACGTGATCGAGCGCCAGGGCTACGTGCTCGTGATCGCGTCGCTCGCGGCCGCGGTGCACGCGCCCGGCATGGCCGCCTACGCCGCGAGCAAGGCGGGCGCCGAGGCGTTCGGCAACTCGCTGCGACAGGAGGTCAAGCACCTCGGCGTAGACGTCGGCGTCGGCTACTTCAGCTTCATCGACACCGACATGGTGCGCGGCGCAGACTCCCACCCGGCCGTGGGCAGGCTGCGCGCGGAGGTGAGCCGCGGCCCGATCGGGAAGACCTACCCGCTCTCGGACGCCGGCCAGGGAATCGCCGACGGCATCGAGAAGCGCCGCCGCTGGGTCGTGGTGCCGCCCTGGGCACGCGCGCTGCTGGTGCTGCGCACGGCGCTGACGCCGCTCACGGAGCGCGGCAGCCGCGACTTCGCCGCCGAGGCCGACCGCCTCTTCGAGGCGGACGTGGCCGAGCGCGGCGCCGAGGCGGCCTCGAAGCCGGTGGGGCCGGGCGGGCAGGCGGCGGCGCGGGCGGAAGCGCCGCGCGAGCCTGCGCAAACGAGCAGCTGATTCCGCCGCCACAGTGTCCGGTTCAGTAGTCGTCAGGCGACCACCAATCCGGCAACGTGGCCGGTAGCGAGGAGGCTCGGAGCTCGGCGAGCATCAGCCGTCGGGTGGTCGAAGACGTCTTCCCACGTGTAGCGACGGAAGTCGTCGCCGCGCGCGTAAGCCTCTCGCTCCCTGCCGCCGGTCCTGCTCCCAGGCATGACGCGACGAGTGGTACCGATAGCTGTCGAGCTCCACGGTAAGTCGATGCTCCGGCCAGCGGCAGTCGACGCGTCGCCCTCCGGCCGGCCGATTCGTGATCGGTAGTGGCAGGCCCGGCGTGGCGCAGCAGCCGGAGGAAAGCTCGCTTCCAGCCGGCTCAGGGTGACGTGAACCTCCCCGCGGAGAACCCTTCGCAGGGTGCCGCGCCGGGCGCTCGCGGGCGGAGGGCAAGCACGGCGTCGACGTCGGCGGGGCGTTGTGCTGTAGCTTGAACGCCGGCTTCGTGGCAGGCCTGGGCAAGCGCTCTCCCGCCAGCGCCGCCGCGATGTCGACCAACGTCCAGGCCGGCGGGGTCACCGGCACGCCGCGGCACGAATCGCGATGTCACGAGTGGCGATGCTCCGAACGGCGTGTGCGCACCCCCTCGACGTGGCGCTTCGTGGTGCCGACACATGCGACCTTGGCTCCGGAGCGGCCCTTCACCAGCCTCTTGCAGATGAGCCGCCGCCAGGCCACACAGGACCGCGCCGTCACCACATGCGAGGACGGCAGCCAGATAACGAGCCTCGGTGGTCGGGGCACTGTGGCCCACGCGGTAGACGCCCCGTTGTGGACGCGAATCAACAGGCCGCGGTTCGCCCTCGCGCCTGATTTCGGTGGCCGATGATCCCGGCCGCGAGCCATGCCGCGATGGGTCACGACGCCGTGGGACGCGGTTGCCAGCGCGCCAGAATCTCCTCCACCGTGCCTCTTGATCGTCCACCGCGACATGAATCCGGCAACGTGCCCAAATTCGCCCCGCCGCACCCACAGTTATCTTCACAACCATGGCCAAGCGTGACCCCAGGATGATTCCGCTCGGCTACGGCAAGTTCGTCCGGGCTGACCGTGTCTATGCGCTCGTACCGCTCGAGGGCGCCGATCGCCAGGACGGGCGGCGCACCTACGTGCACGTCGACGGCCTCACCGAGCCGGTCGTCGCCTCGCGCTCCGAGCGCGCCATCCTCGCCGACGTGGAGACCGCCCTTGCCGAGGCAGCGGGCCTGCCGCGGCGGCGGCGCGGGGCGCCCGGGCAGGAAAGCCTTCTGTAGACACGGGCGCAACACATCGCCGGGCGCGGCTCGGTAGCTTCGACGGCTCCCCGAGTCCACAGGAGGAGAGTCCGGTGAGGAGTCGAGCACGAGGGATCTGCACGGCGGCGGTGATGACGGTGGTGGCGCTCCTGACTGTCGCGGCGCCCGCCGCGATGGGCCACGACCGCGGCGGAGGAGACCGCGAGGAGCACCCGCTCGTCATCGGCCACCGCGGCGCCGCCGGCTACCTGCCCGAGCACACGCTGCAGTCCTACGCGCTCGCCATCAAGCTGGGCGCCGATTACGTCGAGCCGGACCTCGTGGCGACCAAGGACGGCCACCTGATCGCGCGGCACGAGCCGAACATCGCCGACACGACCGACGTCCGCGCCAAGTTCCCCGGTCGCGAGACGACGAAGGTCGTCGACGGGGTCCCGACCACCGGCTTCTTCGCGTCCGACTTCACGCTCGCCGAGATCAAGACCCTGCGCGCCGTCCAGACCTTCCCGGAGCGCCCCCAGCGCTTCAACGGCCGCTTCAAGATCCCGACGCTCGAAGAGGTCATCGACCTCGTCAAGCGTGAGTCGCGCAAGCGCGACCGGCGCATCGGCATCTACCCCGAGACCAAGCACCCGACCTTCCACCAGGACCTCGGCCTGGCGCTCGAGCCGCGGCTCGTCAAGATCCTGAAGCGGGCCGGCTGGGACAGCCGCCGCGACCCGGTCTTCATCCAGTCCTTCGAGCAGTCGAACCTCAAGCGGCTCAACCGCATGATCGGCGTGCGGCTCGTGCAGCTGGTGGACGCGAACGACGTCCTCCCGGACGGCTCGCTCGAGTACGTGGCGCCGTTCGATCGCCCCTACGACTGGACCGTCTCCGGTGACCCGGAGCTCGAGAGCCGCACGTTCGGCTTCTTCGCGACCGACGAGGGGCTCGAGGAGATCAGCACCTACGCCGACGGCATCGGTCCCTGGAAGCGCTACATCGTGAGCACGCTCGGCACGGGGCCGGAGTCGTCACGCACGCTCGCGCCGCCGACCGACCTGATCCAGCGCGCCCACGACCATGGCCTGCAGATCCACACGTGGACGTTCCGCAACGAGCAGAGCCGGCTCGTGAGCAACTATGGCGGCAATCCGATCAACGAGTACCTGCAGTTCTACGAGCTCGGCATCGACGGGGTCTTCTCGGACTTCCCGGACACGGCCTTCACGGCGCGGGAGCTGCTACGGGTGGAGTGAGAGCGCGGGGCCCCGGCCGCGTCAACCTGCTCGGGGAGCACACCGACTACAACGCCGGCCTCTGCCTTCCGTTCGCGGTGGAGGCCGGCGTGACGGTCGACGCGCACGCGACCGAGACCGGTGAGGTCGAGGCCCAGGCGCTCGCGTACGGAGAGGAAGACCGCTTCGACGCGGCCGACCCGCAGCCGGCCGAGGGCTGGCGGGCGTTCGTGCGCGGCACCGTCGCCGAGCTGAACGCCGCGGGTATCCCCGTGCCGGGTGCGCGCCTGCGCATCGACAGCGACCTGCCGGAGGGCATGGGCCTGTCTTCGTCCGGGGCACTCGGGTCGGCACTCTGCCTCGCGCTGCTCGCCGTGGCGAACCGGCCCGAGCCCGACCGCCGCGAGCTTGCGGGCCTCTGCTCGCGCGTCGAGCACCACTGGGTCGGCGCCCAGACCGGCATGCTCGACCAGATGGCCGCCTTCTTCGGCGAGCCGGGTCACGCGCTGCTGCTCGACTGCCGCGACCTGAGCGTCGAGCAGGTCCCGCTCGAGCTCGGCGGCTGGACCCTCGGGGTGGCTGACTCGGGCTCACGCCACCGGCACACCGAGTCCGGCTACAACGAGCGCCGCCGCGAGTGCGCACGCGCAGCCGCGGCGCTCGGCGTCGAGACCCTCCGCGACGCGGACGAGGCGCGGGCGCGCAGCCTGCCCGAGCCGCTCGACAGGCGGGTGCGGCACGTCCTGCGCGAGAACGAGCGCGTGCGCCGCGGCGTGATAGCGCTCCGCGGCGGCGACATGCCCACCCTGGCCGCTCTCCTGGACGCCTCACATACCAGCCTGCGCGACGACTACGAGGTGAGCGTGCCCGAGGTGGAGCGAACGGTCGAGCGCATGAAGGACGCCGGCTCGGCGGGGGCGCGCATCATGGGCGGCGGCTTCGGAGGTGCCGTGCTGGCGATGTTCCCGCCCGGCACGGAAACGCCGCCCGAGGTGCGAACCGTCGCGCCGGCAGCCGGCGCCCGGCTCCTCTAGAGCTCCTTGACCTCCGCCAGCACCGCCGCCACGGACTCCTTGGCGTCGCCGAACAGCAGCGCCGTGTTGTCGTTGTAGAAGAGGGGGTTGTCGATACCCGCGAAGCCGGTGTTCATCGACCGCTTCAGCACGATCACCTGGGCCGCCTTGTCGACGTCGAGGATCGGCATGCCGTAGATCGGCGAGCCCTCATCCTCGCGCGCGGCGGGGTTGGTCACGTCGTTCGCGCCGATCACGAGCGCCACGTCGGTCTGCGGGAACTCGGGGTTGATTTCGTCCATCTCCTTGAGATGGTCGTAGGGCACGTCGGCCTCGGCGAGCAGCACGTTCATGTGGCCGGGCATGCGGCCTGCGACGGGGTGGATCGCGTAGTCGACCTGCACGCCGCGCTTCTCGAGCTCGTCCGCCAGCTCGCGCACCGTGTGCTGTGCCTGCGCGACCGCCATGCCGTAGCCCGGCGCGACCACGACCTTCGAGGCGTAGGCCAGCTGGATCGCGACATCCGCCGCCCCCGTCGAGTGCACCGGCCGCTGCTCGCCGTCGGCCGCCGCCCCGGGTGTGATCGTGACTCCGCCGAATCCTCCCGCGATGATGTTCGGGATCGAGCGGTTCATCGCTTCCGCCATCAGCATCGTGAGGATCGAGCCCGAGGCGCCGACGAGCATGCCGCCGACGATCAGCGCCACGTTGTCGAGCGCCAAACCGGCCGCCGCTGCGGACAGGCCGGTGAAGGCGTTCAGCAGTGAGATCACCACCGGCATGTCGGCGCCGCCGATCGGCAGCACGAACAGGTTCCCGAGCAGCGCCGCGCCGACCAGGATCGCGAGGAAGAGCAGCTCGGACTCGCTGCCGGCCGCGATGATCACGGCGCAGGCGATCACCACGGCGAGCAGGGCGATGTTGAGGATCTGCTGGCCGGGCAGCTGGATCGGCCGCCCGGGGATGATCTCCTGCAGCTTCCCGAAGGCGATGTTCGAGCCCCAGAACGAGATCGAGCCGACGATCGCCGCGAACAGGATCGGGATGAGCTGCTCGAGGATCGGGTTCGCGCCCGTGTGCTCGAGCGCCTCGCGGTACTCGACGAACGAGATGAGCGCGACCGCGCCGCCGCCGACGCCGTTGAACAGCGCCACCATCTGCGGCATGGCGGTCATCTTCACGCTGCGCGCCGCGGGCACCCCGACGGCGGTCCCGATCGCCATGCCGAGCGCGATCAGCAGGTAGTCGCCGACGAAGTCGTAGAGCAGCGTCGCGACGACCGCGAACGCCATGCCGACCGCGGCGATCATGTTGCCCCTGCGCGCGGTGCGCGGGTGGTTCAGGAAGCGCAGCCCGACGATGAAGCAGACGAAGGCGATGATGTAGAGGACCCGGATGAAGTCCGGGTCTTGGAAGAAGCTCGCGATATACATCAGTCGCGTCCCGCGGGAGGCGGCGGGTCTTGCTCGCCGCGGACCGACGGTTTCGCCTTGAACATTTCGAGCATGCGGTCGGTGACGAGGAAGCCGCCGACGACGTTGATCGTGCCGAAGGCGATCGCGATCACGAGCAGGAACTCGTCGAGGAAGCCGGTGGCCTCGCCGATCAGGAGCAGCCCGCCGAGCAGCACGATCCCGTGGATCGCGTTGGTGGCCGACATCAGCGGCGTGTGCAGCGTGTTCGGCACCTTCGAGATCACCTCGAAGCCGACGAAGGCTGCGAGCACGAGGATCGTCAGCTCGGTGAGCAGGTCCATCAGGCCGTCACCCCCGCGGCCGCCCGCGCGCCCTCGTGGACGATCTCGCCGTCGCGCGTGATGCAGGCGCCGGCGATCACCTCATCGTCGAAGTCGAGACTCAACTCACCCTCCTTGACCATCAGCTCGAGCAGCGACTGGACGTTGCGCGAGTAGAGCGACGACGCGTGGTCGGGCATCGACGCCGGCAGGTTGATCGGGCCCGCGATCGTCACGCCCTCCTTGACGACGGTCTCGCCCGCCTCGGTGAGCTCGCAGTTGCCGCCCGTCTCGGCGGCGAGGTCGACGATCACCGAGCCGGGGCTCATGTTCCTCACCGCGGCCTCGGTCACGAGCAGCGGCGCGCGCCGGCCCGGGACGGCGGCGGTCGAGATGACCACATCCATCTTGCCGATCTCGATTGCGAGCAGGTCGCGCTGCTTCGCCTGCTCCTCCTCGGTCAGCTGGCGCGCGTAGCCGCCCGCGGCCTCGGCGTCCTCGAGGCCCATGTCGAGCTCGAGGAAGCGTGCGCCGAGCGACTCGATCTGCTCCTTCACCGCTGAGCGCACGTCGAAGGCCTGCACGATGGCCCCGAGCCGGCGCGCCGTGGCGATCGCCTGCAGGCCTGCCACTCCGGCGCCCAGCACCAGCACCTTCGCGGGCCGGACGGTGCCCGCGGCGGTGGTGAGCATGGGGAAGAAGCGCGGCAGCTCCTGGGCAGCGATCAGCGCCGCGCGGTAGCCCGAGACGGTGGCCTGGGAGGACAGCGCGTCCATCGACTGAGCGCGCGTGATCCGCGGGATCGCCTCCATCGCAAAGCTCGTGACGCCCGCGTCGGCGAGCGCGCGGACGCTGTCGCCCGCGCTGAGCGGCTGCAGGAACCCGACCAGCACCGAGCCACGGCCGAGCCGGGACATCTCGTCGGTGCTCGGCGGCGCGACCTTCGCGATCACATCGCCCGACCAGCCGTCTCCGATCTTCGCTCCGGCCGCGTCGTATTGGGCGTCCGGATGGTGGGCCGCCTCGCCCGCGCCCGCCTCGACGGTCACCTCGAGGCCGGACTTGACCAGCCGGTCCGCGACCTCGGGAACGAGGGCCACACGGGTCTCGCCGGGGGCGGTTTCCTTGGGGACGGAGACGATCATTCGTTTCCCGACGAGGGATCGGGGGCGCGGCACTCTAGCCGAGAGCGCCCCCGGGCGCGCCGCGCGGCGGGTGTACACGGAGGCTAGGCTGCGGCGCCGGATGCGCCGTTTCGTAGCCCTGATCGCAGTGCTCGCGCCGCTTGTGGCGGCCGCTGCGGCCCCGGCCCAGGCGCCGCGGCCGAGCATCCCCACGTGCGCACTCGGAAACAGCGACAGGCTGTTGCGGACCTTCTACGCGAGCGAGCTCGCAAGCGCCGAGCGGCGCTTCGGCGGATCGCGTACCGAGCGCCGGGTCTTCTCGGCCGCCGCGGCCGCCTACGTGTACGGGCTGCCTCCGGTGGCGGTCCGCCAGACCGTGCAGCGCTTCCTGGAGAACCAGGTCGTCAGCATCGGCGCGCTCGTCGACCCGGCCGTCCGCACGATCGTGTTCCCGAATGTCGACACCACCTACACGGTCGGGCGGCTCAACCTCGCCGCGGGCCCGCTCGTCATCGACGTGCCGGACACGGGCGGCCGCTACTACGTGATCCAGCTGCTCGACGCCTACTCGAACACCTTCGCCTACATCGGCCGCCGCACCACCGGGACGCGGCCGGGCTCGTACGCGCTGGTCCCACGCGGCTACGCCGGCCCGCTGCCGGCCGGCGTCCGGCGAATCGAGAGCCCGACGAACCTGGTCTGGCTGCTGGGCCGCACGCTCGTACGCAGTGACGCCGACCTGCCGGCCGCGACGCAGGTGATGAGCGGCTACCGCCTGACCGGGCTCGCCGCCTGGGCGGCGGGCGCGCGCCAGGAGCCGGTCGTGCTGCCCGCCTTCCCGCCGAGCCCACCGCTGCCGATCCCGACGGGGCGCGCGTTCTACGACGCGCTCGCCGTCGCCCTGGCCGAGAGCCCGCCACCGCCGGGCGACGCCTGCTCGCTGCGGGCGTTCGCCGCTGCCGGGATCGGCCCGGGGCGCGCGCCGGGACCGGAGGCGGACGCGCTGCTCACGGCCGCCGCGCGAGCGGGGAGCCGGATCGTCCGCCGCGCCGAGGCCCTCGAGAACCGCGTCAGCCGGGCCCGCAACAACGGCTGGCTCATCCCGCGCGGCTACATCGGGAGCTACGGGCACAACTGGCTCGGCCGCGCGATCGTCGGGCTGATCGCGCTCGGTGCCAACACCCCGCCCGAGACCGTCTATCCGGTCGCGATCACGGACTCGCGCGGCCGCCCGCTCGACGGGCGCCGGCGCTACCGGGTCCGCTTCCCGAGCGGTGAGCTGCCGCCGGTCGGCGCGTTCTGGTCGCTGACCATGTACCGCGACGACCTCTATCTGTTCGACAACCCGAGCCGCCGCTACTCGGTCGGCGACCGCACAGCGGGCCTCCGCCGCGCTCGGGACGGCTCGCTGACGATCTACATCCAGCGGCGCCCGCCGCGCGGCGCGGCTCGGGCGAACTGGCTGCCGGCCCCGGGCGGCCGCTTCCGGCTCGGCATGCGGCTCTACGAACCGCGCAAGAGCGTGCTGCGCGGGACGTGGCTGCCGCCCGCGGTGGTGCGCTCGCCGCGCTAGCTCCGCGGGCTCGGCCTGCGCGTCCCGCAGGGCCCGCGCCGCTCCACGCGCCCTCGCCAGGCTGCGCCGCTGACCCGGGTACACTCGTAGAGCCGGCGCGGGTTTGCGTCGGGTACATGGACAACAAGACGCTCGAGAAGAAGGACCGCGTCGTCGTTCGCTTCGCAGGGGACTCCGGCGACGGCATGCAGCTGACCGGCAGTCGCTTCACCGACGCCACGGCGGTCGTCGGAAACGACCTCGCCACGCTGCCGGACTTCCCCGCCGAGATCCGCGCGCCGGCCGGTACGCCGCATGGCGTCTCGGCCTTCCAGATCCACTTCGCCTCGCGCGACATCCTCACGCCCGGGGATCAGCCGAACGTGCTCGTGGCCATGAACCCGGCCGCGCTGATCACGCAGCTGACCGCGCTCGAGAAGGGCGGCACGCTGATCGTCAACGAGGACGGCTTCAGCGCCCACAACCTGAAGAAGGCGGGCTACGAGGCGAACCCGCTCGAGGACGGCTCGCTCGACGACTACCAGGTCTTCCCGGTGCCGATGACCTCGATGACGGTGCGCGCCACCGAGAACATCGACGGCATCACACCGCGCGACGCCGCGCGCTGCAAGAACCTCTTCGCGCTGGGCCTCGTCTCCTGGATGTACGGGCGCCCGACGCAGCCGTCGACCGATTGGATCGAGAAGAAGTTCGCCGACCGCGAGTCGGTCCGCGACGCGAACCTGGCCGCCTTCCGCGTCGGCTACAACTTCGGCGAGACGGCCGAGCTGTTCGCGGTCCACTACGAGGTCGAGCCCGCGCCGGCGCCGCCCGGCACCTACCGCAACGTGAATGGGACCCAGGCGCTCGCCTACGGGCTGATCGCCGCCAGCGTCCAGTCCGGCCTGCCGCTGTTCCTCGCCTCGTACCCGATCACGCCGGCCTCCGAGTTGCTGCACGCGCTCTCGCGCCACCGCCGCTTCGGCGTCCACACGATCCAGGCCGAGGACGAGATCGCCGCCGCCAACATGGCGCTCGGCGCAGCCTTCTCGGGCCGCCTCGGGGTCACCGCGACGAGCGGCCCCGGCATGGACCTGAAGGCGGAGACGATCGGGCTCGCGGTGGCGATGGAGCTGCCGCTCGTGATCGTCGACATCCAGCGCGCCGGTCCCTCGACCGGCATGCCGACGAAGACCGAGGCGGCCGACCTGCTGATGGCGCTGTACGGCCGCCACGGCGAGTCGCCGCTGCCGGTGGTGGCGGCCTGCACGCCCTCCGACTGCTTCGACTCGGCGATCGAGGCCGCGCGCATCGCTGTCACCCACCGCACCCCCGTGATCCTGCTGAGCGACACCTTCCTGGCCAACTCGTCGGAGCCCTGGAGGCTCCCTGACGTCGGGGCGCTGCCCGAGATCGACCCGCGCTTCGCGACCGAGCCGAACGACGGCGATCGCTTCATGCCCTACCTGCGCGACGAGAAGCTCGCGCGGCCCTGGGCCGTGCCCGGCACGCCGGGCCTGCGCCACCGCATCGGGGGGCTCGAGAAGGAGGACGTGACCGGCAACATCTCCTACCAGCCCGAGAACCACGACCAGATGACACGCCTGCGCGCCGAGCGCATCGCGCGCGTCGAGGTGCCCGACGTCGTGGTCGACGACCCGAGCGGCGAGGCCTCGCTGCTCGTGCTCGGCTGGGGATCGAGCTACGGCGCGATCGAGGGAGCTGCGCGGCGGCTGCGGCGCGAGCGCGACATGAAGCTCGCGACAGCGCACGTGCGCCACCTCAATCCGCTGCCCGGCAACCTCGAGCAGGTGCTGCGCTCCTACGAGCGCGTGCTCGTGCCCGAGATGAACCTGGGCCAGCTCTCGAGGATCCTGCGCGCGGAGTATCTGATCGACGTCGAGAGCTTCACCAAGGTCGACGGTCTGCCGATCTTCACGCGCGACGTGATGGAGCAGGTGGAGGAGCGGCTCGGATGAGCGAACGGAAGAACGGCCACCACGCGGGCAACGGCGGCGCTCCGGACGCCGACCTCGGCTTCGGCCAGCCGGGCGAGAGCGCGATCAGCGACGGCCCCGTCGAGCTGCCGCTGACGAAGGCCGACTTCTCCTCAGACCAGGAGACGCGCTGGTGCCCCGGCTGCGGCGACTACGCGATCCTCGCCTCTGTCCAGTCGTTCATGCCGGAGCTCGGCATCCCACCGGAGAAGATCGTCTTCGTCACGGGCATCGGCTGCGCGGGGCGCTTCGTCTACTACATGGACACGTACGGGATGCACGGCATCCACGGCCGCGCGCCGGCGCTCGCCACCGGCGTCGCGACCTCACGTCCCGACCTGTCCGTCTGGGTCGTGAGCGGCGACGGCGACTCCCTCTCTATCGGCGGCAACCACCTGATCCACGCGCTGCGCCGCAACGTCCCGCTCAAGATCCTGCTCTTCAACAATCAGATCTACGGCCTCACGAAGGGCCAGTACTCGCCCACGAGCGAGGAGGGCAAGGTCACGAAGTCGACGCCGTTCGGCTCGCAGGACCACCCCTTCAACCCGGTCTCGCTGGCTCTCGGCGCGGAGGCCTCCTTCGTGGCGCGCACCGTCGACACCGACAAGGCGCACGTCACCGCGACCCTGCGCGCGGCCGCCGAGCACGAGGGCGCAGCGCTCGTCGAGATCTACCAGAACTGCAACGTCTTCAACGACGGCGCCTTCGACAGCGTGCGCGCCAAGGGTCAGAGGGAGCAGAACCAGATCCGGCTCGTGCACGGCGAGCCGATCCGCTTCGGCGCCGACGGCGAGCGCGGCGTGGCGCGCGGCGCCGACGGCCGGCTCGACCTGGTCGACGTGGCGGAGGTGGGCGAGGACGCGATCCTCGTACACGATGCCGAGCGCCCCGAGCCGAGCCTCGCCTTCGAGCTCGCTCACCTCGCGGCCCGGCCGACGGGCCCGACTCCGATCGGCGTGTTCCGCTCGTTCTCGCGCCCCGTCTATGGGCGCGACCTGGCCATCGAGCTCGAGCGCTCGAGCTCCGAGGTGGGCACCGAGCAGCTGCGCGAGCTGTTGCACTCGGGCGAGACCTGGACGGTCAGTTAGTGGAGGCCGCAGCCCCCGCGCGGCATCGGCCGCGCGCGGAGCTCGAGGCCGGGCTCGACGAGCTGCGCGCCTCGCCCGTCGGCGAGGGCGTTCTGCGGCTGATCGTGCGACGCCCGAGCGAGGACGAGCGCGAGGTGCTGTCCGAGGCCACGCTCGACGAGACCGAGGGAATGGTCGGTGACCGCTGGAACGCGGCCGGCTTCGGCGACGGACCCGAGCGCTTCGACACCCAGCTGACGCTGATGAACGCCCGTTCCGCGAGTCTGGTCGCAGGCGAGCCCGAGAACTGGCCGCAGGCGGGCGACCAGCTCTACGTCGAGCTCAGCCTGGCCACCGACGACCTGCCGCCCGGCAGCCGGCTCGAGATCGGCAGCGCGCTCATCGAGATCACCGACGTGCCGCACACGGGCTGCGGCAAGTTCGTCCGGCGCTTCGGCGTCGACGCGATGAAGTTCGTGAACTCGCCGGTCGGCCGCGAGCTGAACCTGCGCGGCGTGAACGCCAAGGTGGTGCGCCCTGGCGTCGTGGCGCAGGGCGACGCCATCAGGCGCGTCAGCTAGCAGAGCGCCGCGCACGTCGTTGTTGCGGACGCACTTGCTGCGCGAGGTTCCGAGCTACGTCAACCCGTCCACCGGCTACCCCTCGGCGGGACCCCGGGCCAGGGTGCCGAGCGGCCGCTACGTGCGGCTGAGCCCAGCGGGTTGGGCGCTCAGCCGCGCGCCTGGTATGACCGCGCACGCTCGACGGCCGCCGACACCATCTGGGCGAGGTGAACGAGGGCGGCCTCGTCGTCGCCGGTGAAGTCTCCTTCCTGCTTGTCGAAGACCTGGATCGCGCCGAGCTCGCTGCCGTCGAGGGCGGTGAGCGATGCGCCGAGCCATCCCTCCAGCGGCCGATCGCTGGCCGCCGACTGGAACGGCGACAGCAGAGCGAGTGGCTCGCCGGCCATCCTCACGGAGCCGCCGCTCGCGCGGATCAGCCGGTAGATCGCGAACAGGTCGAGCCACTGGACGAAGCCGACCCAGCGCCTGTCGGCCTGCGCGTAGGAGGCGGCCTCCGCGATCCGGGGCCGGCCCTCCACGGCGACAGTCGCCACGCAGCAGTCCGCATCCACGAGCTCGCGTGCCTGCTCGGCCACCAGCTGCAGCATCTCCTCGAGCGAGTCGGAGGCGGCGAGGGCGAGCGAGGCGTCGGCCAGGAAGGTCGACAGCTGGCGGGACATCTCGATGTGGCGCCGTTCCAAGCTGGCGCTCTCGCGTGCCTCGCTGAAGCCCCGCTGCACCATCTCATACGCAGAGAGGCTCTCGAGGAAGAAGTCCCCCGCGGCCCGCGTCATCCCCTGAGTCTCGGCCGAGTCCGACACGCCGGCCAACGCCGACAGGAGGGCCTCGTGGTGAGCGACGGCCAGGTCGAGCACGCTGAGGTGCCGGGTCACGGCCTCCCGCCCGAGCTCGTAGGCCACGTGGAGCGTGGCCTCGCCGGGGTCGAGCAGGTAGGCGCGGAAGGCTGACGCATAGGCGGGGGCAAAGGACCCCAGGCCGGGGTGCGCCCCTGCGCTCACGGTCGTCGCCCCAGGTAGCGCACCGTCACGACCAGCGCGTCGTCGTCGACCCTCCCGTGTCTGGCCATGATCCGCTCGCTGATCGCCTGGGCCGACCCCGCGGCGTTGAGCGAGTCGGCAAATCCGGCCGCAATCCCATCCGTTGCCAGCACCAGGACATCACCGGGCACGAGGTCGAGCGTTGCGATCTGCATGTAGGGAAGCTGGTGCCCGGGAACGCCGTTCAAAAGCGCGAGTGATCCCTTGAGACGCCGCACCGACGGGTCGCCGCTGAGCACCCGCCCCTCGACGTTGCCGACGCCCAGCCAGCTCATCCTGCCCTCGCGGGCCGAAACGAAGGCCAGGCTGATGGCCGCTCCGCGGGTCTCGCTCAGCGCCGCGTGGCAGCACTCAAGCAGCGGGACCAAGTCGCCGCCGTCGCTGTCGAGCACCACCCGCTCGGCGGCCCGGGCGGCGCGGGCAGCCTCGCTGCCGTGGCCGAGGCCGTCGACCGCCACAACGAGAGCGCCGTCGCTCACGAGCTTGACGATCGCGAGGTCCCCGTTCAGCGTTTCGCCGCGCCGGCACCTGGTCGAGACACCCCACTCGACCGGCTGCCGGTCGGCGCGCTCACTCACGCCGGCGGCGCTCCTCGCGGAGGCGCGCGAGCTCGTCGCGCACCCGCCATTTCTTCATCGTCACGATCGTGCCCGAGTCCGCGCTCGACTCGATTTCGAAGTCGTCCATGAGGCGCCGCGCGCCGGGCAGGCCGAGGCCGAGCCCGCCCATCCCGCTGTAGTCATCGCGGAGCGCCGCCTCGACGTCCAGGATGCCGGGCCCCTCGTCGCGAGCGATCACGACGAGGCCGTAGCGGTCGGCCTCCTGAAGCGGCCTCAGGATGATCTCTCCGCAGCCGACATGCCTGACGATGTTGCGCCCCACCTCCGAGATCGCGGTGGCGATCAGCGTGGGATCGGGACGGGGAAAGCCGAGCTGCTCGGCCATGGCGCGTCCCTCGGCTCGGGCGCTGACGAGATCCGCGTCGGTGCGGAGGGCGACCCGGACCTCATCGTCCATCCCCGCCGCCCCCACTCGTCAGCTGGTCGAGCAGCGATCGCGCCTGGTCCAGGTCCAGGGCGACGCGCAGCGGCTGCAGGTTCAAGCGAAAATGGACCATCGCTATGGCCACGTCCGGCTGGATTCCGACGATGACGGTCTCGGCGCCCCGCAACTTCGCGGAAAGGACGATCGAGCGCAGTGCGCGGGCGACGAACGAGTCGATCACCACCAGCGCGGCCACGTCGATGACGATCCCGCGCGAGCGATGGGTCCCCACCAGCTCGGTGAGCTCGTTGCGGAGCTCGACGACCTCGCTGTCGGAGAGGTCCGACTGGATCGACGCGATCAGGTAGTCGCCCTCGCGCAGGATCGCGACCGACATCGGAGGACGCCTAGGTCTCGGGGCGCGCCGGGTCGTCGGCTTCGAGCTCCAGGTGCCCGGCGAGGCGCTCGGCCTCCACGAGCCCGCCCTGCAGGTCGCCGACCGTCCTCATCATGCCCAGATCGACCCCCAGGTCCACGAGCGTCTGGGCGATGTCGGGCGAGAGGCCGGTGAGGATCGTGCTTGCGCCCATGAGCCGCGACGCCTCGACCGTCTGGACGAGATGGTTCGCGACGGTGCGATCGATCGTCGCGACCCCGGTGATGTCGATGACCACGACCCGCGCGCGGTTCTCCTGGATCGAGCTCAGGAGCTGCTCGGTGAGCTGCCGGGCACGCTCGGAGTCGAGGACGCCGATGATCGGCAGGATGAGGAGCCGTTCGCGAATCTGGAGGACCGGTGTGGACAGCTCGCGCAGGGACTCCTGCTGATCTGAGATGACCCGCTCGCGCTCCTCGACGAAGCTCACCCCGACCGTCACCGCGATCCGATTGGCGGCGGGCTCGTATTCGTCCAGGATGCGATTCAGCAGCTCCAGATCCTCCTGGTACTTGGCAAACAGGGAGCGCGCCAGCACGTCTCGCAGGAGCAGCACGATTCCGAGCACCTCGTGGGTCTCGACGCCGCGCGGGATGATGCGCTCCGATAGCTCGCGCGCGTAGGTCTGGAGCGTCTCGATGCTGCCGGTCTCCAGGGCATCCATGTAGTTGTCGTAGACCTCGGTCGCCTCGGAGAAGATCTCCTCGTCCGACATCACGCCAAGCAGCTCGGCTTCGCTGATGCGCCGCGCCCATTCCTCCCTCAGCTCGGTGCGGCTGTCGCGCAGGTACGCCACGAGCTCCTGGAGGAGCGAGCTGGCTTCCTTCGAGCGTTCGGCCGGCTGGTCGCTCGTCCGCTGGTCCGCACCCTCGTCGGATGCCAGTTGATCCAGCTCTGTGTCCATCTCCCCCTCCTCGGGTCTCGCGTCGCCCGGGCCGCGCGCCGTCATGGCTACGGCGGGCCGGTTCTCATCGATCACGGTTGTGGGCCGCGAGCACGAGCCCCGTCGAGGAAGAGGCCGGTGATCGTGGCGATCTGATCCTCCTTTCCCAGCGGCGGGTTCGACATGCGCACCCCGACGATCAGGCCGATGAGCGACTCGGTCAGGCGAGCGCTTTCGATGTCGCGGCGAATCTGGTGCTCGGCCTGACCCCGCTCGAACAGGTCGCGCAGCGGCTGGGTGACCCTGCGCTCGAAGCGCTCGGGGTCGGAGCGCACCCGTTGGCGCGCCAGGAGCACGAAGGAGTCCCCGACGTCGACGAGGGCCCGCACGGCTCGAACGATGCCCTCCTCCGGCTCGACCTCGTCGATCCGGGCCGACGCCAGCCGGGCATCGGCGTCGTTCACCGCCGCCAGCGCCAGCTCGTCGAACAGAGCCTGCCGGTTCGGGAAGTAGCGGTAAACCGTGGCACGGGCGACACCGGCGGCGGCGGCGATGTCGTTCATGCTCGCCTGCTCTCCCTGGACGGCGAACGTCCGCGCCGCTCCGTCGAGGATCGCGGCGGCGACGCGCTGCTGAAGGGCCTGTCTGGGAGCGGGGGAGGACACGTTGGTCTCGTAGCCAGTCTAGACGGTCACGAAATGAGATGCTAACGTCTCAATTAGATTCGAAGTTGTCTAATGCCTGCCAGGAAGGTGAACACGATGTCGTCGTTGTCGGAGCGAATGCGGACGGGTCTCAAGGAGATGCCGTCAAACGCTAGTTGGCTGTTGTCCCGAGTCCGCGAGCCGGTCGACTCCGCCGAGGGCGCGGCCGATTCCGCGCGCGCGGGCGCTCGCGACCGTCGGCGCAAGTGGAGCGCGGCCCTGGTGGACGCCGTCCCCGGCGGCGGTGACTCGGTGGAGATCCGGATGAAGCGCGCCCGTGACGCGGCAGAGCGCGCTCGGCAGGCCGAGGACCGCGCCGTGGAGGCCGCGCAGGAGTCCAAGGAGTCCTCGGACCACGCCCGCGAGGTGAGCGCGCACGGTCGCGCCCGCCTCTCCGAGGTGGAGCGTGAGACCAGCCAGGAGGTCAAGCAGCGCGTCGCCGACGCGCAGAAGGCCGCCGACGAGGCCGTGAAGCGGGAGCGCAAGGCCGCCGAGAGTGACGCGGAGGAGCAGCGGCAGGAGGTCCAGGCCGAGGTCGAGGGCGAGATCGAGGACGCGCAGAGCGAGGCCGAGGCGGCTCAGCAGCACGCCGAGGGGCTCGTCGAGGAGGCCACCGAAAGGTTGGCCGAGGCCAGGGAGCTGGCGGACGAGGCCGCCGCAGCGGCGCGTGAGGCAGCCGAGGAGGCGCAGCGTCAGGCGCAGGAGCTGGCCGCCGAGGCGGCGGGGCAGGCGAGCGACGCGGAGGCTCAGGTGAAGGCCGCCGAGCAGATCCGCGAGCAGTCGGCGGCGACCGCGAAGCGCACCGCCCGGGAGCTCCAGCGCAATCCCACGAACGGAAGCCTGGAGTCCTACAACAAGCCGGAGCTGGTCGAGCTTGCCGCCAGCATCGGCATCGAGGGCCGGACGAACATGACCAAGAACGAGCTGGTCGACGCCATTGCGAGGGCGTCGCGCAGCAAGCGCTGAATCGGAGGCGAGCCAGAATGGGACTCTTCAACAGAAAGAGCCAGTTCGAGCGGCTTCTCGACGCGGTCGACGACGTGCTCGACGAGCTGCCGGGCGAGCTCAAGGGTCTGCCCAAGGGGGGCTCGGGCAAGGCCCTGAAGGCGGGCCTCATCACCGCCGCGCGGCCTGGCCGGTCTCACCGCCGGAAGCGCCGGAATCTCCGTCGCTCAGGCGCCGTGGGGGTTCGAGCAGCGGGTCGTGAAGCCGATGCGAGGCGCGGCGCGCGTGACTCCGCGCAGGGCCGGCGCGACCTCTCCGCTGGCGCTGGAGGCGGTCCCGGATCGTAGGCGGCGCGTTTCGGACGGAATTCTCCTCGAAGCGTCGGTCCTGGCCCGCCTGCTGGGACTGCGCCTGCTGACGCTCGACGTGACGCTCGTGCTCGTTCCGGCCGAGGTGTCGGCGCCGGCGCCGCCATCGGCAGCTCGCGGGTTGCCCGCGGGCGCGTCGGCGGGACGCTACGGCGCGCCGCAGGCACGACCGGTGCCCGGCGGCGGGCTGGCTGACGCGGTCAGGAGCATCAACGAGGGAGCGGAGCTGCTGGCTGAGGCGCGCCGCAACGGCGTGTAACGAGCGGGCTCTGGGAGCGCGGCTAGGCCGCGAGGTCCATCACGACGTCGTCGACGCCGTGGCCGGCGTGATGACGCTCGAGATGGTCGCTCAGCCTGCGCATCAGCCTGTGTGCGGGCTCGTTGTCGGCGGCCATCGTCGCGGTGAAGCGGCGAATGCCGAGGCCACGAGCGCGTTCGGCCAGCAGCTCGGCCAGGGTCGAGCCCAGCCGGCGCTGCTGCCAGTCGTCGGCGACCACGATCGCGACCTCGGCCGCGTCCGGATCGTCGGGGTGACGTACGAAGCGTGCGACCGCGATCAAGCGGCGAACCGGTTCGGCCGGGTACTCGGCCACCAGCGCCACGTGATCGCGGCCGTCCACTTCAGTCAGGTATCGCAGCTCCGCCCGGCTGAAGCTGCTCTTGGGGGTGAGGAAGCGCCGCTGCACACTCTTCGCTGAGAGGTGCCGCAGCCCGTTCTCCAGCATGCGCTTGTCGTCCGCGCGGATCGGCCGGATCAGGATCGGGGCTCCGTCTGGAAGGCGCTTGAGCACACCTGAAGCCTTTCGCGCCGGGGCCGATGCTTGTGTGCAATCGATCACGGTCACCCGCGGCCCCTGAGCAGCCAGGCGATCTGGGCCTGGCGCTCGACCGACTGGCAGGTCACGAGCGCAGCCGCCGGGCTCGCGCCGATAGCGACGACGCCGTGGCCGCCGAGCAGCACCGCGCGCCTGCCGTCGAGCGCCTCCACGCACAGCCCGGCGATCTCGTCCGAGCCGGTGGGCGCGAAGGCTGCGGTCCGCACCGGCCCGCCCGCCTGGTGCTCGAGCTCTTCGGTGCCGGTGTCGAGCGTCTCCCCGAGCAGGCTCCAGGCGGTGGCGTGCACGCTGTGGGTGTGGACGATCGCCAGCGCGTCGGGGCGCGCCGCGTAGACGGCGAGGTGCACGCGGCGCTCGCTCGACGGCTGGCGGTGGCCGGCGACGACGCTGCCGTCGGCCGCAAGGGTGACGAGGTCGGTCTCGGTCATGTGCTCGTAGGGGAGGTCGCTCGGCGTGATCTCGATGCGCTCGCCGGCGCGCCCGCTGACGTTGCCGGAGGTGCCCGAGACGAGCCCGAGCCGGAGCATCTCGCGCGCGGTGGCGACGATCTCAGCGCGCAGCGACAGCTCTGATCGCCTCCTCGTAGGGCGCCTCGAGCACGCCAGCCTCGGTGAAGATCGCGTGGACGAGCTCCGCCGGGGTCACGTCGAAGGCCGGGTTGAACGCGCCCGGCGCGACCTCGGCGGGGTCGCGCTCCTCGATCGGGATGGCGGCGCCGTTCGGCGTCGCCGGATCGATCGTCGACAGCGGCGCGGCGACGTAGAACGGCACGCCGTGGCGCGCGGCAAGCACGGCCAGCGGGTAGGTCCCGATCTTGTTGGCGACGTCTCCATTCGCGGCGATCCGGTCGGCACCCACGACGATGCGGTCGACGGCGCCCGCGGCGAGCAGCGAGCCGGCCGCCGAGTCGGTCACGACCCGGTGCGGGATGCCGGCGCGCCCGAGCTCCCAGGCGGTCAGACGCGCGCCCTGCAGCAGCGGTCTCGTCTCGTCGACCCACACCTCGGCGAGCCGGCCGGCCTCCCAGGCCGCCCTCAGCACGCCGCCGGCCGTGCCGTAGCCGGCGGTGGCGAGCGCGCCGGCGTTGCAGTGGGTGAGCGCGCGATCGCCGGGGGCGAAGCGCTCTGCTCCGAGCTGGGCGAGCCGCCGGTCCGCCTCGTCCTGCTCGGCATGCATGCGACCGGCGAGCTCGAGCAGGCCGCCGTCCGCAGCGAGCGCCCGGTCGAGGGCCCAGCCCAGGTTGACCGCCGTGGGCCGGGTCTCCCGCAACGTCGCGGCCGCCGCGGCCAGGTCGTCGCCCCGGCTCGCCGCGAGCGCCATGCCGTAGGCGGCGGCGATGCCGATCGCGGGCGCGCCCCGCACGGCCAGGGTGCGGATGCAGTCGGCCACTTGCTCGACCGACTCGCAGCGGATCCAGCGTTCCTCGCCCGGTAGGGCGCGCTGATCGAGGACGAGCAGCGTGCCGCTCTCCCAGAGCAGCGGTTCGGCGGTCACCGGGCCGACGCTATCGCGAGCCGGGCGAGCCGGTCGTCGAGGATCTCGAGCTGCCGCTCCGCGCTGACGGCGCGCGGGTCGAACGTCGCCTGGATCGCGATCCCGTCGACGAGCGCGATCAGCGCCGCCGCCTCGCGGTCCGCGTCGATCGAGTCGTCCACGAGACCCTGGCGCTGCGCGGCCGCCAGCGTCTTTGCCACACGCTCGCGCCAGAGGCGGTAGGCGTCGCGGCCGGCCTTGGCCAGCCTCGGCCGCGTCTCCGCCAGACCCAGGAACGCGAACCAGACGCGCACCTCGGCGCGCCGCTCCGTATCGACCGCGAGGCCCTCGACGAGCTGGGTGCGGACGAGCTCCAGCGGATCGCGGGCGTGCTCGGCCGCCTTGACGATGCGGCGTCCGACGCGGTCGGCGACCGTCTCGAAGGCGAAGACGAGCAGCTCCTCCTTGTCGTCGAAGTAGTGGGCGAGCGCGCCGGTCGACCAGCCGGCCTCGGCCGCCACACGGCGGACGGTCACGGCGTCGAGCCCCTCGCGCGATGCGAGCCGCCAGACCGCAGCCGCCAGCTCGGCCCGCCGGGCCTCGTGGTCGACGATCTTCGGCATCAGCTCGGCATTCTCATGGACGCGAACATCTTGGCATGAAATATATCGAACGTCTGATATAAATAAACCATGGAACTGAAGTGGATCCTCGCCATCGCCCTGGAGGCGAGCTTCTGGCTGATGCTGGCCGCCTTCCTCGTGCTGCGCTACCGCTACGGGATGGAGAACATCACGCGCTGGTTCGTGATCGGCGTGGTGATCGACACCGCCGGGATCGTCGCCCTCGGCGTGTGGGACTTCGTGAACACCGGCAACGTGAACACCTACACGGCGTTCATCGCGGCGCTCGTGATCTACGGCGTGACCTCGGGGAAGGAGCACTTCGCGGCGCTCGACCGCTGGATGGCCCGCAGGATCAAGCCGAAGCGCGGCCGGCAGCGGGCGGCCTCGCGCCCGCTGCCGGACCGCTGCTGAGCGGTCAGCTTCCGCCGACCAGGCCGGTCTCCTCCAGGTACTGGCCGGCGACCGCCTCAGGCGTCTCCTTGTCGAGGTCGACGCGGGCGTTCAGCTCCTGCATGACCTCGTCAGTCAGGCCCTTGGTCGCGACCGCCACCGCGGCGTCGAAGTCCGGCCCGGCCTTCTTCAGCACGTCGTCGCGGACGACGAGCGTCGAGTTGTAGGGCGGGAACATGCCCTTGTCGTCCTCGAGCAGGACGAAGTTGTCGCGCTTGATCTGCGGGTCGGTCGTGAACACGATCGACACGTCCGCCTGGCCCTTGGTCAGGACCTCGTGGCGGAGCGCGATGTCGACGGGCACGAACTTCTTGAACTTGAGCCCGTAGACCTGCTCCAGGCCGAGCAGGCAGTCGAGCCGCTGGCGGCACTCGGGCGTGCCGTAGAGGGTCAGGTCCTGGGACTTGCCCTTCAGATCCGAGATCTTCTTGAGCCCGAGCTTGTCGGCGGTCTCCTTGGTCACCGCGACCTCGTTCGAGCTGACGAACGGCGTCGGCTCGAGCGCGGTCAGGTCCTTCTTGGCGAAGCCCTCCTTGGCCAGCTGGTACGCCTCGTCCTCGTCGCTCGGCAGCTCGTCGGCCTGGTAGCCGAAGAACGAGAGCAGGGCGGTCCCGGTGTATTCGGGATAGGCGCTGATCTGGCCGCCCTCGAGCGCCTTCAGCGCGGTGTTCTCGTCGCCGAGGTTGAGCTCCTTGTTGACGGTGTAGCCGGCGGCCTCGAGCGCCTGCGCGTAGATCTCACCGAGCACCTTCTGCTCGGTGAAGTTCTTCGAGCCGATCGTGACCTCGACCGCCGAGTTGGCGTCGTTCTTCTGGATCTGGCCGGCCGCCTGCTCCTCGGACGTGGAGGCGTCGCCGCCGCCACCGCCGCCGTCGTCATCGTCGTCGTCGCCGCAGCCGGCGACGGCGAGCGCTGCGACCAGAAGCATGAGCAGCACGAACCAACGGTGCTTTGTCATGTCGTGGCTTCCTTCCTCTTGATGGGAATCGCGAGGCGACGCGCAGATCCGCCGGCCTCTAGCTTCAGGCCCCGCGGGGTGACGGCGCGTTGCACCAGCCCCAGGAGGACCTCCGTGGCGACCGCGAGGAGCGCGACGACGATTGCCGCCGCCAGCCTTCCCTCGTCGCCGTAGGTGTTGACGTTGATGATCGGATCGCCGAGCGTGACCACGCCCGCGAGCGGCGCGATCGTCGCCGTGGCGACGACGTTCACCGCCGAGATCCGAATGCCGCCGAAGATGAGCGGCAGCGACAGCGGCAGCTCGACGCGGCGGACGATCTGGGCACCCGTCATGCCCATGCCGCGCGCGGCGTCGACGGTGTCCGGCTCGACCTGACGCACGCCCGTGTACGCGTTCGTGAGGATGGGCGGGATCGCCAGCAACACGAGCGCGAGCGTCAGGTTGGTGAAGCCGACGCCGATGTAGGCGACGAAGAAGGCGATCAGCGCGAGGCTCGGGACGGCGCGCCCGACGTTCGACGCGTTGATCGCGAGGAAGGCGCCCTTGCCGATGTGGCCGAGCCAGAGGCCGAGCGGGACCGACAGCGCGCACGCGATCGCCATGGCAGCCGCCGCGAGCTTCAGGTGCTCCCACATGAGCTCCCAGATCTCGCCCAGGCCGCCGACCTGCGCGCCGCCGGCGGGCGACTCGCGCTCGTTGAAGATGAACTCGATCGCGTCGCCGAACTGGCCCAGGAAGGCGATCGTCGTGTTCATCGCGCGGCCGCCGCCCTCGTCCAGGGGGTCACGGCCCGCTGTGTGAGCAGGATCAGCCCGTCGAGGATCGCCGCGAGCAGCACCGCCAGCAGGCCCGCGACGACCACGTTCGACTTGAACGTGATGTCGGCGAAGATCTGCTCACCGAGGCCGCCGGCGCCCGCGAAGAAGGCGAGCGTCGCGAGCCCGACGGTGGTGGTCGCCGCAATCCGCAGCCCGGCCATGATCTCGGGCAGCGCGAGCGGCACCTCGACGCGCCACAGCAGCTGCCGGTCCGTCAGCCCCATCCCGCGACCCGCGTCCTTGATGTCGTCCGGCACGTTGTCGAGCCCGGTGAGGACGTTGCGGAAGATGATCAGCAGTACGTAGGAGACGAGCGCGATGGTTGCGGTGACGAAGCCGCGTCCGGTGATCGGCAACAGCAGGAAGAAGGCGGCGATGCTGGGGATCGTGTAGAGGACGCCGGTGACCTGCGTGACCGGGTTGATGAGCCAGCGACTGCGGTAGGCGATCAGCGCGAGTGAGAACGAGATCGCGAAGCCGATCGCCATCGCGACCACGGTGAGCACCACGTGCTGGAAGAACGGGTCGACGTAGCGGTCGAAGTTGTCGACGATCCAGTCGGGGCAGAAGCCGTTGTCAGCAACGCACGTGTCGGTGCGCTGACGGATCTCGACCTGGGCGAGCAACGCGCTCAAATTGCATCCGCCCCGCTGGGGACCTCCTCGGGGTCGGTGCGCAGCGCATGGCTGAGGATCTCGATCGAGAGCACGCCGGTGACGGCGCCGCGATGGTCGACGACCGGCCCGTACTGCGCCTCCTCGGAGAGGAGCTCGGCGAGCGCGTCGCGCAGCACGCCGTCGATGTCGAGGATCGGCTTCGGGTTCGAGCGCAGCTCCGCCTCGACCCGCTCGCCCGCGAGCGCCCTCTCCGAGAGCCAGCCGAGCGGGCGGCCCTCGTCGTCGACGAGGAGCGGGTAGGGCACCTCCGCGTCGCTCAGCTTCGCGCGCGCCTCGGCGACGGGCTCACCGACGCGGACGAGCGGCGCCTTCCAGAGGTCGACGTCGCGCACTCGCTGCAGCGCGAGCCGCTTGAGCGCGCGGTCGGCGCCGACGAAGTCCTCGACGAAGGGGTTCGCCGGGTACATGAGCAGCTCCGCCGGCGGGGCGTACTGCGCGAGCTTGCCGCCCTTCTGCAGCACCGCGATGCGGTCGCCCATCTTGATCGCCTCGTCGATGTCGTGGGTCACGAACACGACGGTCTTGCGGATCTCGCGCTGCAGGCGCAGGAACTCGTTCTGGAGCCGGTCGCGGTTGATCGGGTCGATGGCGCCGAACGGCTCGTCCATGAGCATCAGCGGCGGGTCGACCGCCAGCGCCCGGGCGACGCCGACGCGCTGGCGCTGGCCGCCGGAGAGCTGGGCCGGATAGCGGTCGCGGGTCTCGTGCGGGTCGAGGCTCACGAGCTCGAGCAGCTCGTCGACGCGCGCGTGGATGCGTTGCTTGTCCCAGCCGAGCAGGCGCGGGACGGTCGCGATGTTGTCGGCCACGCTGAGGTGCGGGAACAGCCCGATCTGCTGGATCGCGTAGCCGATCTCCCTGCGCAGCTCCGCGGGGCGGCGATCCTTGACGCTCCTGCCGTCGAGCAGGATGTCGCCCTCGGTGATGTCGATCATGCGGTTGACCATCCGCATGGCGGTGGTCTTGCCGCAGCCGGACGGGCCGACCAGCACGCAGATCTCGCCCGCCGGGACCGTCAGCGACAGGTTCTCCACGGCCGGCTCGCGCTGGCCGGGATAGCGCTTCGTGACGGAGCGGACCTCGAGCGTCGCCGCGTCCGACAATGGCGACGGCCCCTTGGTATGGGCGGAATCTGAAGAGTTCACGGGTGGGGGGCTCCCGGAGGAACCGCGAATCCTATCCCGGTGGGGTACTCGGCCCTCTGACGGTTCGCGAAGCCTTAATGTCGGCGCTCGCGAGCCGCTCGAGCTCGCGGCGCAGGTCCTCGCGCAGCGCCTCCACCTCCTCCGCGGCTACCTCCGGGTCGGACTCGGCGCTCTCGACGAGCGCATCGGCAAGCGACTCGTTCGCTGCCCGCAGCTCCGCCTCGGCCTGGGCGCGCTGCGGCTCCGCCGTCCCGCGCACGGCGAGGGCCTTCTCCTTGGCGTCCTCGGCAACGCTCGCGATGCGCTCGCGCCTCGGCCCGGGGCAGCAGAGCGCCAGCGCCCGTAGAGCGAGCGCGCGACGCGGACGCCCACGATTCGGAGCCTGGACGGTGGCATCGTCCAGATCATGCTGGCGCCCGTGGAGGACGGAACTCAGAAGACGATCGAGGCGAGCTCGTCGACCTGCGCGGGATCGGCAGAGGCGAGGAACATGATCAGCTCGTCGCAGCCGGCCTCCTCGAAAGCGCGCACGCGCTCGCGGACCGCGTCCGGGCCCTTGGCCGTTCCGCTGACCACGTAGTCCCGGTACTCGCCCGCGAACTCGTAGTAGTGGCCGATCGAGGCCACGGTGTCGCCCTCCGGATCGTCTCCGAGGGCACCGTAGGTCAGCGACAGCTTGCGCGGGTTCCCCTCGCGCCCGGCCTCGCGCCAGGCCGCCTCGAGCTTCTCGGCCACGCTCGGGAAGTACTCGGGCGGGCCGCCGCCCATGATGTAGCCGTCGCCGAGCTCCGCCGCGCGCCGGAAGGCGACGTCCGCCTGGCCGCCGATGAGGAGCTGGGGCGGATTTGCGCTCACGTCCGGCCCCACGCCGCCCGCGGTCCCGCGCTCGTCGCCGGCCCAGAGCAGCTTGACCTCCTCGATCATCTCCTCGAAGCGCCGGCCGCGACCCGCCATCGGCACGCCGAACGGCTCGAAGTCGTCGGGGCGGCCGCCGACGGCGGCGCCGAGCACGAGGCGCCCCCCGGAGAGGTGCTGAATAGTGGCGGTCTGCTTCGCGAGGATCGCGGCGCTCTCGCGATAGGGGACGATCAGGATCGACGTCGTCAGCCTGATCCGCTCGGTCACGGCGGCCGCGGCCGCGAGCGCGATGAGCGGCTCGTAGTTGGGGTAGGTGATGCGGTCCAGGGTTCCCAGGGTCGAGAAGCCTGCGCTGTCCGCCCGCTTCGCCCAGTCGATCATCTGCTGGCCCTGTACTCCGGGAATCGTGCTGGGCAGGCCGATGCCGATCTCCATGCGCTCTCCTTCTCGTAGGCTCGACCTGTGACGCTAGAGCAACTCCCCGGCTGGGCCCGTGGGCTGCTCGAGAGCGAGCCCGTCGCGCGGCTCGCGTTCGTCGACGAGGACGACCGGCCGCGCGTGCTGCCCGTGACCTTTGCGCTCGCCGGCGAGGCGGTGTGGAGCGCGATCGACGAGAAGCCGAAGCGCAGGCCCGAGCCCGCGCGCGTGCGCCGGCTGCGCCGCCGTCCCGAGGCCGCGCTGTGCGTCGACGTCTACTCGGACGACTGGTCGCAGCTCGCGTGGGTGCAGCTGCTCGGCCGGGTCGAGTGGCTCTCGGTCGAGCTCGGGCGCGAGGGCATGGCCGCGCTCGCCGCCAAGTACGAGCCCTACGCGGAGCGCACGCCGCCCGGGCCGCTGATGCGGTTGGCGGTCGAGCGCGCCCTCTACTGGCGCGCCACCGGCAACCCGCGGCGCGACCACTCGCTCCAGGAGCCGGGGTAGAGCCGCGCCTGGCCGATCCCGGCGAGCTCGGACGCCAGCACGACGACGCAGGCGGCTACACCGGAGCCGCAGTAGGCGCCGAACTCCGCCGCGCTCGACGCTCCGGCCGCCTCGAAGCGGGCGCGCAGCTCGTCGGGCTCCAGGAAGCGGCCGCCGGGGGCAAGCTCGCTCGAGGGAAGGTTGTGGGCACCGGGGATGTGGCCGGCAACCGCGTCGATCGGCTCGGTCTCGCCTCGATAGCGCTCTGGCACTCGCGCGTCGAGGAGAAGCGGGCCGCCGCCATCCGCGATGTCCTCGAGCTCGATTGGGCGTCCGCGGCTGGCGCTCGCGCTGAGGCTTCCAGGAGCGAGTTCCTCGGCGCCTCGCTCGAGCGGGCCACCCGCCGCGCGCCAGCCGGCGAGGCCGCCGTTCAGCACGGTCACCTCGTCGTGGCCGAAATGCCGGAGAAGCCACCAGAGCCGAGCCGCGCCGCCCTCGGCGGCCTCGTCGTAGGCGACGACCAGGGTGTCCGCGGAGATCCCAGCGCGGTGTGCGGCGGCCTCGAAGGTTGCGGGCTCGGGGAGCGGGTGCCGTCCTCGTTCGCCGGGCTCGCCGGACAGGTCGCGATCCAGGTCGAGGTAGGAGGCGCCGGGAATATGGCCGTCCAGCCAGAGCCGCTCACCGGCGCCCGGGTCGCCGAGCTTGTAGCGGCAGTCGACGACCTGAAGACCCGGCTCATCGAGTCGCTCGCGCAGCCATCCAGGCTCGACCAGTGGGCCCATGCAAGCAGCGTAGTCTTCGGGCGATGCGGGCGATGGTGTTGGAGCAGCCAGGGCGGCCGCTGCGAGCGACAGAGCTCCCCGATCCCGAGCCGGGCCCGGGTGAGCTGCTGCTCGAGGTGTCGGCCTGCGGGGTCTGCCGCACCGACCTGCACATCGTCGACGGCGAGCTGAGCGACCCGAAGCTGCCGCTGGTCCAGGGTCACCAGATCGTCGCGCGCGTCGTGCGCGGCGGCGAACGGCACGCCCCGGGTACGCGCGTCGGCGTCCCCTGGCTTGCATGGACCGACGGCGAGTGCCGCTACTGCAGGAGCGGACGCGAGAACCTCTGCGACCGCGCCATCTTCACGGGCTACGGGCGCGACGGCGGCTTTGCCGAGCTCACCGTGGCCGACGAGCGCTACTGCTTCCCGCTCCCGGAGGGCTATCCGGACCTGCAGGCCGCGCCGCTCCTGTGTGCGGGGCTGATCGGCTTCCGGACGCTGCGCATGGCGGGCGACGCCGAGCGGCTCGGCATCTACGGCTTCGGAGCGGCGGCGCACATCCTCTGCCAGGTCGCCCTGCACGAGGGCAGGCGCGTGTTCGCGTTCACGCGCAAGGACGACACGGCGGCCCAGGAGTTCGCACTCGAGCTGGGCGCCGAGTGGGCGGGCGACGCGCTCGGCCCGCCGCCCGAGGAGCTCGACGCGGCGCTGATCTTCGCCCCGGCCGGCGAGCTCGTCCCGGCGGCGCTGCGCGCCGTCGCGAAGGGGGGCAGCGTCGTCTGCGGCGGCATCCACATGAGCGACATTCCGTCCTTCCCCTACGAGCTGCTCTGGGGTGAGCGGGTGCTCCGCTCGGTGGCCAACCTGACGCGCGCCGACGCCGAGGAGTTCCTCGCGCTCGTGCCGCAGGTGCCCGTGCGCACCAGCGTCCGGACGTTCGGCCTCGAGGAGGCGAACGAGGCGCTCGAGCACATCCGCGCCGGTGACCTGCGCGGAGCCGCCGTGGTCGTGCCCGGCGAGCCTCAGGCCGCGCGCGGGTAGGGCCGCGCCTGCTTCGGCGGGCGGAGTCCCTCGGCGCGCGCGAAGCCGGCGAGCGCCTCGGCGACTGCGCGCCATGCGGCGGGCGAGACGGCCATGCCGCAGTGCGAGGTGTCGATCTCGACCTGGTCGCCGTGCGGGTCGAGACAGGAACGCCAGTCGACGATCCCGTCTGTCTTCGAGTAGACGCTCACGAGCCCGACGCGGTCCGGGAGCGGCTCTGCCAGGCCGGCCCAGAACGACGCGCAGCAGTCGTCGCCGAGGCAGGAGCGCTTGAACAGCCCCGGCACGCCGAGCGAGCCGAGCCGCGCCACGGCCTCCACCTGGAGGCGCACGAGCGGGTGGACGGCGAGCGGGTCGAGCTGAGGTGAGCCGAGCGCCACGACGCCGCAGACGAGGTCGGGCCGCCGCCCGCCGAGGACGCGCGCGATCGTGCCGCCGCGGCTCTGGCCGACGATCACGGCGCGCCGGCCCTGCGCCGCCACGAGCTCCTCGAGCCGCTCCTCGAGCCTCGTGGCGATCGTGCCCGAGCAGTCGACGTTGGCGCGCATGCCTGCCCGGCTCGGCCGGTAGCCCGCGCGCTTCAGCCAGCCGGCCATCATGCCGAGCGAGCCGTCGCCGGCCATGAAGCCCGGGATCAGCAGCACCGGGCGCCCGCGCCCGTCGGGAATTCCCTCGCCGCGCAGGATCGGGTCGCGCAGGAGCGCCGCCGTCTCCAGGCCGAAGCGCGCCTCCCGCCAGAGCGGGGGCCCCAGACCGCTTGTGATGAAGCCGGGAGCCTTCACGGGCGCCTCCGCCAACCTAGTAACCCGCTTGGACGTATTCGCATAACCGGCGTTCCCTCCTTCAAGAACGTCCGGCAGCGGTTAGATTTCTCGCCCCATGCGAGCCGTGACTGTCAGGGACGGCGCTCTCGTCATCGAGGAGCACCCCGACCCCGAGCCCGGGCACGGGCAGGTCCTCGTGCGCGTGCGCGCCGCCGGGCTGAACGGCGCGGACATGATGCAGCGGCATGGCGCCTACCCGGCGCCCCCCGGCGAGCCCGAGCACATTCCCGGCCTCGAGATCGCCGGCGAGGTCGTCGCGCTCGGGACGGGGACGCACCGCTTCTCCGAAGGGGATCGCGTGATGGCGGTGGTCGGCGGCGGCGGCCAAGCCGAGCTCGCACTGGTGCACGAGCGCGCCGCAATGCCGGTGCCCGAGCGGCTCGAGTGGCCACAGGCGGGCGGGCTCCCGGAGGTGTTCACGACCGCCCACGACGCGCTCGTCACGCAGGCCGAGCTGCGCCCGGGGGAGCACCTGCTCGTCCACGGCGCCGCGGGCGGGGTGGGCACCGCGGCCGTGCAGATCGGCCGCGTCGCCGGCGCCCGCGTGACCGCCACGGTCCGGCGCGAGGAGCTGCGCCCGCAGGTCGAGCAGCTCGGTGCCCGCGCCATCGCGCCCGAGGGCTTCGTCGAGCACGGCCCCTACGACGTCATCCTGGAGCTGGTCGGCGCCGGCAACCTCGAGGACAACCTCGCCTCGCTGGCGCGGCGCGGGCGGATCGCCGTGATCGGTGTAGGGGGGAGCGGCCCGGTCGCGGAGATGAACCTGCTTGCGCTGATGCAGAAGCACGCCCGCATCCACGGCTCGACGTTGCGCGCCCGCCCGCTCGAGGAGAAGGCGCTCGCCGCACGCCTCGTGGAGCGCGAGCTGCTGCCGCACTTCGAGAGCGGCGCGCTCACGGTGCCCGTGGCGGCCACCTTCCCGCTCGAGGAGGCGGAGCAGGCCTACGACCGCTTCGCGGCAGGCGGGAAGCTCGGCAACATCGTGCTGATCCCGTGACGGCGGACCGCGCCAGCTGGAGGTCGGAGGCGCTCGGGCCGGCGCGCACCCTCGACCTCGGCGGGGGCCGGCGCGTCCGCGCCCACGTCGTGCCCGAGGTCGCCGGCTCGGCCGGCGACGGAGGGATCCCTGTGACGGGCGAGGGCCCGCCGGTCGTGCTCGTCCACGGCGCGCTCGTGAACGCCAACCTGTGGCGCAGGGTCGTGCCGCTGCTCGACGGGCGCACGCGCGTGACGCTCGACCTGCCGCTCGGCTCGCACCTCGAGACGATGCCGGCCGGCGCCGACCTCAGCCCGCCCGCGCTCGCGGACCTGATCGCCGACGCGATCGCGGCCCTCGAGCTCGATGACGTGACGATCGTGGGCAACGACACCGGCGGCGGGCTCACGCAGATCCTCGCCACGCGCCGGCCGGAGCGGATCGGCCGCGTCGTGCTCACCTCGTGCGATGCCTTCGACAACTTCCCGCCGCGGCTGTTCCGCTGGGTGCTCGCGCCGGCGCGCGTCCCGGGCGCGATCCCGATCGCGTTCGGCGCCCTGCGGGCGCGCCCGCTGCGGAGGCTGCCGATCGCCTACGGCTGGCTCTCGAACGAGGCACCGGAGCCGGAGGCGGACGACTCCTACGTCCTGCCGGTGCTGACCAAGGGCGCGGTCCGCCGCGATCTGCGCAAGCTGCTCGCCGGGCTCGACCCGCGCCACACGCTCGACGCCGCGGCGAAGCTCGCCGCCTTCGACAAGCCGGTGCTGATCGCGTGGTCGGCGGACGACCGCTTCTTCCCGCCCGCCCATGCGGAGCGCCTCGCGCGGCTGATCCCGGACGCGCGCCTCGAGTGGATCGAGGGCGCGCGCACGTTCAGCCCCGAGGACGCCCCCGAGCGGCTGGCAGAGCTGATCGCGAGCTAGTTCAGGCGCTCGACGAGCATCGCCTGGCCCTGGCCGCCGGCCACGCACATCGTCTCGAGCCCGATCGTCTTGTCGTCGGTCTCGAGCCCGTTCAGGAGCGTCGTCATGATGCGCGCGCCGGTCATCCCGAAGGGGTGCCCGAGCGCGATCGCGCCGCCATGCGCGTTGAGCTTCTCGAGCGGGATGCCGGTCTCGGCCATGATCGGGATCACCTGCGCGGCGAACGCCTCGTTCAGCTCGACCGCGTCTACGTCGTCGATCGTCATGCCGGCCCGCTCGAGCACGTTCTTGATCGCCCAGATCGGCGCGACGCCCATGTACTCGGGCTCGTTCGCGGCGGTGGCCGACGTGATGATGCGGGCGCGCGGCCTCAGGCCCAGCTCGGCGGCCTTCGTGTCCGACAGCACGAGCACGGCGGCCGCACCGTCGTTCAGCGGGCAGGAGTTGCCGGCGGTGACCTTGCCGTCCTCCTTGAACGCGGGGTCGAGCGCGGCCAGCTTCTCGAGCGTCGACGACGCGCGCGGGCCGTCGTCCTTCGAGACGACCGTCCCGTCCGGCAGCGTCACCGGCACGATCTCGCGGTCGAAGTAGCCGTTCTCCTGGGACGCGACGGCCAGCTCCTGCGAGCGCTGCGCGTACTTGTCCATGTCCGCACGGCTCACCTCGTAGCGCTCCGCCACGTTCTCGGCCGTGAGGCCCATCGAGATGTACGCGTCGACGTCGCCGTTGTTGCCCTGCAGGTGCTCGTTCTGGTCCTGCGGGCGCGCTCCCTCGACGGCCTCGTTGTAGCGCGAGACCCACTCGACGCCTGCGGCGATGTAGACGTCGCCCTGACCCGCCACGATCGCGTTGCCCGCCTGCCGGATCGACTCGAGCGACGACGCGCAATAGCGCGAGATCGTCGTGCCGTTGGTGCCGAGCGGCAGCCGCTCCGACAGGAGCGCGATGATGCGGCCGAGATTGAAGCCCTGCAGGCCCTGCGGAAGGCCGACGCCGCAGTAGACCTCCTCGACGAGCTCGGGATCGACGTCGGGGTTGCGCTCGAGCAACGCGTCCACGATGAAGGCGCCCATCTCATCCGGGCGCAGCTGGGCGAGCGACCCCTTGAAGGCGCGCCCGATTGGCGTGCGGACGGCGTCGACGATTACGGCTTCGGGCATCTCTGAACGGCTCCTTGTCGGTGACTGGCTGGGGAGCCAGAAGGCTACTTACGGTGCGCTAGCGCGGCGGCATCCGCAGCGCGCCGTCGAGGCGCAGCACCTCGCCGTTCAGCATCTCGTTCTCGGCGATGTGGCAGGCGAGCCGTGCGTACTCCTCGGGGCGTCCGAGCCGCGAGGGGAACGGGATCTGCGCGCCCAGCGCCTCGCGTGCCTCGTCGGGCAGGCCGGCGAGCAGCGGCGTGTCGAACAGCCCCGGCGCGATCGTGCAGACGCGGATACCGAGGCGGGCGAGATCGCGCGCAGCCGGCAGCGTCAGCCCGACTACGCCGCCCTTCGAGGCCGAGTAGGCGGTCTGGCCGATCTGGCCGTCGAACGCGGCGATCGAGGCCGTCATCACGACGGCGCCGCGCTCGCCGTCCTCGCCGGGCTCGTTCTGCACCATGGCGGCCGCGCTCAGCCGCAGCACGTTGAAGGTCCCGATCAGGTTCACGCGCACGACCGTCTCGAAGGGAGCGAGCTTGGCCGGCCCCTCGCGACCGACGGTGCGCTCGGCCAAGCCGATGCCCGCGCAGGAGACGGCGAGGCGCAATCCGCCGAAGGCCTCGGCTGCGTCCTCGACGGCGGCGCTCACGCGCTCCTCGTCGGTCACGTCGGCGGGTGTGAACAACCCTCCTAGCTCCTCCGCGAGCTGCGGTCCGCGCTCCTCGTTCAGGTCGAGGATCGCCACGCGCGCGCCGCGCGCGACGAGCTCACGCGCGGTCGCCTCACCCAGTCCGGAGGCGCCGCCGGCCACCAGCGCGCCGATGCCGTTCAGATCCATGAGAGCGCGCCACGCTATCCGCTTCCCCCGCCTCACGGTGCACGGCCACGGCGGCGATCACGAGCGCGACGCCCGCGATCTCGGCGAGCGTCGGCACCTGCGCGAGCACCACGATGCCGATCACGGTGGCGGTGGCGGGCAGCAGCGAGACCAGCAGCGCGTAGGTGGAGCGCGCGAGCCGGCGCATTGCCAGCTGGTCGCTCACGTAGGGGATCACGGACGAGCAGATGCCGACCCCGGCGCCGGCCACCAGGGCGACCGGGTCCGTGAGCGCAGGCAGCGCCCCCCAGCCGGCCAGCGGCGTGACTACGACGAGCGCGATCAGCATCGACAGCGCCAGCCCGTCGATGCCGCTCAGCAGCTCGAGGCGCGAGACGCGATGCGCCAGCACGATGTAGGCCGCGAACAGCGCGGCGTTCGCGAACGCGAGCGCGACCCCGAGCGCCTCGCCCTCGATCTGGATGCCGGTGAGCAGATACACCCCCGGCACCGCGAGCAGCAGCGCGAGCGCGTTGCGCGGCGTGCGCGCGCCGAGCGCGGCGAGCACGATCACTGGCAGGAACTCGATCGCCGCGACGGTCGCGAGCGGCAGGCGGTCGATCGCCAGGTAGAAGCAGCAGTTCATCACGGCGAGGACCGCCCCCCAGGCCACCAGCAGCCGGCGGCCGTCGCGGTCGAGGTCCCCCAGCGCGCGCCAGGGCCGCCGCCAGACGGCGAACACGAGCGCGGCGGCGGCGATCCGAAGCCACGCGACGCCGAGCACCGGAGCGCGCGTGAACAGCAGCACCGCGAAGGCCGGGCCGAGGTAGTGGAAGACGGCGCTGACCACGAAGTAGAGATGGGGCGGGACCCTCTCGCTGGTCACGGCCATAGGTTCGCGGCGGATGAGCGCTTGATCTATGCCAGTCCGAAGCTACATTTCTCCATGTGGCTACGAATCAAAGGCCTTTCGCCCTCGACACGACCAACATCGCATTGCTCGAGCAGATCCGCGCCGACGCGCGCGTTTCGAACGCCGAGCTCGGCCGCCGCGTGGGGCTCTCGGCGCCGGCGGTGGCCGAGCGGCTCGCCCGGCTCGAGGAGGCCGGTGCGATCACGGGCTACCGCGCCGAGCTCGACCCGCGCGCGCTCGGCTACACGCTCAGCGTGGTGCTGCGCATACGGCCGGCGCCGCGCGAGCTCAAGAAGGTCGCCGAGCTGGCCCAGCGCACGCCGGAGGTCGTCGAGTGCCACCGGATCACGGGCGACGACTGCTACCTCATGCGCCTATGGGTCCGCGACGTCGAGCACCTCGAGGAGGTGATCGACCGCTTCGCTCCCTACGGGCAGACGACCACGTCGATCGTGCAGTCCTCGCCTGTGCCGGCGCGCGCGGTGCCGCTCGAGGCCGGCTAGCGCGCCAGTGCGGCGCAGGCCGCACGCCCGAAGGCCTTGCGCATCGCGCGGAACGCCGGGGGCGCACCCTCGGTGGGGTTGAGCTGCAGGTTCACCGAGACGGTCGCGGCCCGCCGCCCGTCGAGCGTTGATGCCGCGAACTGCGTGTAGCCGAAGAAGTTCCCCGTGTGCCCGTAGATCGCGCCGCACGGCATCCGATAGCGGAACAGCGACATGCCGGCCGAGTTCACGCCCGGCCCCGGCGGCTCGGACCCGCCCGGACGCCAGCGCCGCTGGGCGCGCTGAATCGCCGGCCCGAAGAGCTTGCCTCGCACGTAGCCACGCATGAAGCGGAGCAGGTCACGGGGGGTCGACTGCATGCCCCCGGATGCCCAGACACCGGACATGCCGACGACGGTGCTCAGGTCCTCGGGCGGCCCGCCGCCCTCGAACACGTAGCCGTGGGCGAACGGGCGGGTGGTACTGGCTGCGCAGCAGCTCCTCGTAGGAGCGCCCGGACACGGCCTCGGCCATCAGGGCGGCGATGATGTTGTCCGTGTTCGAGTACGTGTAGCTCGTGCCGGGGGCGAAATTGAGCGGGTCGTTCGCCACGTAGCCGATCAGCTCGATGGGAGTGAAGCGGTGCTTGGGGTCGGCGGTGAGCGCCGCCCCGAAGCTCGGGCTGTTCGTGTAGCTGGGAACGCCGCTTGTGTGCTGGAGCAGCTGTCCGAGCGTGACCGATGCCCAGGCAGGCGGCAGCGCCGGCAGGATCTCGCCGATGGTGTCGTCGACCTCGAGGCGGCCGCGCTGCACGAGCGACAGGGCCACGGCGCCGTTGAACGCCTTCGAGGTGCTCGCGAGCCGCATGTGGTCGATTGGCCGCCAGGGCCGGTCGGTCTCGATGTTGGCCACGCCGGCTCGGTGAACCTTCGTCACGCCGCCGCGATGAACCAGCGCGATTGCCCCGGGCGGGCCGTTCTCGATGTTCACCACACGTTCGAGCGCGCGATCAAGCGCACGGTCGGCGCCTTCGGCTTCGCCGCGAGCGCGGTCGCGGCTCATCGACAGGCAGCAGCGCTGCGAGTACCACAATGGGCGGGCGAGACGAGGGTGTATCGCAAGGCGCCGGACGGTGCAACTAACGCGGCGACGCGAAGGCGAGCCCGAACAGGCCGGCGCCGTCCGTGAAGAAGTCGTCGAGCGCCAGCCCGGCTGTGTGCAGCTCACGCTCCACGGCGTGGCGCGTGAACTTCGCGCTGATCTCGGTGCGGATCTCCTCGCCGTCGGCGAAGGTCAGCTCGAGGTCGGCACCGTCCATGCGCACGGTCTGGGCGCCGTTGGCGCGCAGGCGCATCTCGATCCACGAGTTGGCCTCGTCGAAGAAGGCCACATGCTCGAAGGCCTCGATCCGGAAGTCGGCGTCGAGGCCCGCGTTGATCACCCGCAGCACGTTCCGGTTGAACTCGGCCGTCACCCCTGCGCTGTCGTTGTAGGCGGCCTCGAGCACGGCGCGGTCCTTGACGAGGTCGGTGCCGATCACGAGCCGGTCGCCGCTACCCATCATGCGTCGTATCCGCGTGAGGAAACGCGCCCGCTGGGAGGGGTAGAGGTTGCCGATCGTGCCGCCCAGGAACGCGAACAGGCGGTGGCGGCCGTCGGGGATCCGCTCCAGGTCGCGGCCGAAATCGCCCACCACGCCGTGCACCTCGAGGCCGGGGTAGATCTCGGTCAACTCGCTGGCGCAGGCGTGCACGACCGACTCGTCGACGTCGAAGGGCACGTAGCGCTCGAGGCTGCCCTGGCCCGCCATCGCGTACAGCAGGGCGCGCGTCTTCGAGGCGGTGCCGGAGCCAAGCTCGATGAGCTCCTCGGCGCCGGCGCGCTCCACGATCGCGGGCGCGTGCCGGTTGAGGATCTCGCGCTCGCAGCGGCTCGGGTAGTACTCGGGCAGCGAGGTGATGCGGTCGAACAGCTCGGAGCCGCGCTCGTCGTAGAACAGCTTCGGCGGTAGCTCGCGCGGCGTACGGGCGAGCCCCTCGCGGACGTCGTCGGCGAGCGAGTCCTGCTGCTCGTGGCGCTCGATCACGACGGCCATCAGGCGTCCTCCGCGCAGCGGAAGCCGGCGAAGATCTGCCGGCGCTGGGGGCGGTCCCAGTTGCGGAACGTCCTGCGTGCGACGCGCGAGCGGGTCGCCCAGGAGGCGCCGCGCAGCACCCGGTAACCCGAGCGGAAGAAGACCTGCGAGTACTCCGGATACGGGTGTGGACGGAAGCCCGGGTAGCCGTCGAACTCGGTGGCGGTCCACTCCCAGCAGTCGCCGACGAACGGCCCGGCGGGCCCCGGCCCGAAGTCGAGCTGCTCGAGCCGGCCCTGCGAGCCGCCCTCGTCGAGCGCTGCGCGCTCCCACTCGGCCTCGCTCGGAAGCCGCGCGCCGCGCCAGCGCCCGAACGCCTCGGCCTCGTAGAAGGAGACGTGCATCACGGGTAGCTCGGGCTCGAGCTCGACGACGCGGTCGAAGCGGCGCACGCCGCCGTCGCCGGTCCAGTAGAGCGGTCGCTCCCAGCCCTCGCTCTGGCGCAGCTTCCAGCCCTCGCCGCTCCACAGCTCCGGGCGCGCGTAGCCGCCGTCCGCGACGAACTCGGCGAAGGCCCGGTTGGTGACGGGCCCGCGGTCGATCCGGAAGGCGGGCAGCTCGACCGTGTGCAGGGGCCGCTCGTTGTCGTACGCGAAGTCGTCGCCCGCGTCGCCGAGCTCGAAGGAGCCGGCCTCGACGAGCCGCGTGCCCGTCGCCGCCGCGCCCCGGGCCGGCGTCAGCGCCGGCGAGTACACGCCGGGCTCAGCGAGCTGCAGCGTCTGCAGCATCGTCTCGTTGTGCTGGTGCTCGTGCTGGATGAGCATCTCCGCGATGAAGGGCGATACGTCCTCGAATGCCTGCCGGGTTCGATCGCGAACCGCCTCGAGGTAGCCCGGCAGCTCGTCGTGGCGCAAGTAGCGCAGCTCGCCACGGTGCGTGCGCGGCGTCTCGAATGCGTCGTAGACCGCCGCGAGGTCCTCGCGCAGCAGCTCGCTGCCGGCCTCGCGGCTCACCCACAGGTCCTCGAATGCCGCGATGTGGCCGAGGTCCCACGCGAGCGGGCTCATCAGCGGGTCGTGGACGCGGTCGAGGTCCTCGCCGCTCACGCCCTCGACGAGCCGCAGCGTGCGCTCACGTGCCTCCTCGAGCAGCGCCCCGGCCCCTCCACGGGGCAGTGATTGCATGGTGTCGGCGATGACTACTCGCCCACGCGCTCGACCAGGAACGAGATGCGCACCAGCGCGCGCCACTCGTCCAGGTTCTCTCCGCGTAGCCCGGTTGAGACGACGTCGACGGCCTTGATGTTGCGCAGCGACTGGCGCGCCTCCTCGAGCGCCGCCTTGACCGCGCCGTCGGAGCTCTCAGGGGAGCTGCCCACAAGCTCGATGATCTTGGTGACCGCCATCGTCGTCTCCTCTCGTCGTTGGCGGGGCCAGCCTAGCCGTTGTAGCCTCCGCCGTGATGGAAGCCTCGAGGGCTGAGGGTAGGGGTGGCTACCTCGATTTCTCGCGCTTGACACCCGGCGAGTTCTTCGGAATGGGCGCCGCGGTCGTCCTGTTCGGCTCGCTCTGGCTGCCCTGGTTCACCACCAGCGAGGACAACCCGAACTCGGTACTGGCCGGCGCGAGCAGGGGCGCGGGCGCCAACGCCTGGCAGGTCTTCACGACGCTCGACTGGCTGCTCGCGCTCGCCTGCACGGCGCCCTTCATCCTGTCCTGGATCATCGCGCGCGGGCACCGGCTCACCTGGAAGCCCGGCGAGGTGACGATGATCGTCGGGATCGTCGCCTTCATGCTGATCCTCTGCAACGGGATCATCCTGGGGCGCCCGGGCGACAGCGTCGACATCGGGCTCGGCATCGGCTACTTCGTCGCCCTCGTGGCCTCCGCCGGGCTGTTGGTGGCCGGGTACCTGCGCCAGGCGATCTACGGCGACCCGAAGAAGCCCCCCGGCGTCATTTAGTGGAATCCTCCGCTCGCATGGAAGCCGCAGCCGCAGCCCCGACCGAAGCCCGTCCCGGCCGCAACCTTGCAATGGAGCTCGTGCGCACGACCGAGTACGCCGCGCTCGCGTGCGCCCGCTGGATCGGGCGCGGCGACAAGGAGGGCGCCGACGGCGCCGCCGTCGACGCGATGCGCCTGTTGCTCGACACCGTCTCGATGGACGGCGTCGTCGTGATCGGCGAGGGCGAGAAGGACGAGGCGCCGATGCTCTACAACGGCGAGCGCATCGGCGACGGCTCGCCGCCGGAGGTGGACATCGCGGTCGACCCGCTGGAGGGCACCGAGCTCTGCGCCAAGGGCCTGCCGAACGCGATCGCGACGATCGCCCTGGCCGAGCGCGGCACGATGTTCGATCCCGGCCCGTGCGTCTACATGCTGAAGATGGCGACCTCGCGGGACCTGGCGCACCTGCTCGACCTCGACCGGCCGATCGGCGAGACGCTCAAGCTGATGGCCCGCGAGAAGGGCGTCCAAGTGGGCGACCTCGTCGTGATCATGCTCGACCGGCCGCGGCACGATGAGTACATGCAGGAGATCCGCGACGTCGGCGCGCGCATCAGGCTGATCCCGCACGGCGACGTGTCGGCCGCGCTCGCGGCGGTCACGGAGGGCTCGGCGGTCGACCTGCTGTACGGCATCGGCGGCACGCCCGAGGGCGTGCTCGCCGCCGCGGCGATCAAGTGCACGGGCGGCCAGATCCTCGGCCGGCTCTGGCCGCGCTCGGACGAGGAACGCAACGCGGCGCTCGAGGCCGACTACGACCTCGAGGAGGTGCTCGACCGCGACCGGCTCGTGTCAGGCAACGACGTGTTCTTCGCGGCGACCGGCGTGACCGACGGCGAGCTGCTCGACGGGGTGCACTACCGCGGTCCGCAGGGCGCCACGACCGAGTCGGTCTCGATGCGCTCGCGCTCGGGCACGGTCCGCACGATCACGGCTCGTCACGACCGGGCGAAGCTGCGCGAGATAACCGGCGCTCGGCTGGGCTGAGCGAGCCCACCAGCGACGGCTCGAGCTCGAGGTTCGCGAGCGAGCGCATGAAGGCGTGCGTCACGAGCACGTGGATGCGCAGCTGGGTCTGGTTGTAGATGAACTGCCCGATCCGCGAGAACCAGCCCCAGCCCGCGATCAGCGGGTAGAAGTTGACGACCTCGGAGCCGACCGTCACCACCACCTCGTCACCGTCCGCCTCGGGCTCGCGGCTCACCGACAGGCGTAGGTAGCCGCGGTCGCGGCCGGCGGGCGCCACCAGCACGCCCCTGTCGATCGGCCAACTGACGGCGCCGGAGTTCCTGTTCGTGGTGTACTCGGGCTTGCGGAAGCGCAGCAGCACGAACGGCCGGGTCAGCACGACGACCTCGCGCGAGTTCTCGCTGTAGAGGACCCGCAGGATTCCGAGCGAGAAACGCGTGAGAAAGCGCCAGTAGGTGCGCGCGAGCCGCTCGAGGTTCTGCGGCGCCCAGAGCCGCTCGAGCTCCGCCCGCGGCAGCGTCAGCTCGGCGGCCTGCCTGGAGCCGATGGCGCCGTCCGGTGCGTACTCGGACACGGGGCCGTGCAGGATCTTGACGCGCGCCCGCGCGACCCTGCGGCGCTGGAGCAGTCTCCGCGGGTCGCGCGGCCTCACAGCAGCAGCACCTCGACGCGTTCGCCCGCCGCGATCTCCCCGTCGCCCGCCGCCACGAGCGCGAGCCCGTCCGCGCCCAGCATCGAGGTGAGCATGTGCGAGCCCTGCTCGCCGGTGGTGACGGCGTGCAGGCCGTCGTCGGCGTGCCTCAGCCGCACGCGCACGGCCTCCTCGCGCCGCGGGTTGCGCGCCACCGCCTCGTCGAGCGTGGCGCTGGCGCGCGCGGCGGTGGGATCGGCGCCCTGCAGCGCCGCGAGCGCGGGGCGCACGAACAGCTGGAAGGTCACCATCGCCGACACGGGGTTGCCGGGCAGGCCGAAGGCCAGCACGTCCGCGCGGGTTCCGAACCAGGTCGGCTTGCCGGGGCGCAGCGCGACCCCCCAGAAGCGCTCGTCGACGCCGAGCTCGCGCAGAGCGCCCTTCACGTGGTCGTGCGGGCCCACGGACACGCCGCCGGAGGCGATCACGACGTCGGGGCCGGACAGCGCCTGTTCGAGCGCCGCGTGCGTTCCCTCGGCGGTGTCGGGGACGGTGGTACGCGTGACGAGCTCGGCGCCCGCGGCGGCGATCTGGCCCGCGAGCGCGAACCCGTTCGAGCTGTAGATCTGGCCGGGACCGAGCGGGTCGCCCGGCTGGACGAGCTCGTCTCCCGTCACGAGGAGCGCGACGCGCGGCCGGCGCGCGCATTCGAGCTCGGCGCGGCCGACCGAGGCGGCGACGCCGAGCTCAGCCGGCCCAATGAGCGTGCCGCGCGCCAGCACGACCTCGCCGGCGCGCATGTCCTCGGCCGCGCGGCGGATGTTCTCGCCCTCGGCGGTCGCCTCGACCTCCACCCGTCCGTCCGTCTCGCTGGTGCGCTCCACCGGGATCACGGCGGTCGCCCCGCGCGGCACCGCGGCGCCGGTCGAGATGCGCACGGCCGTGCCCTCCTCGAGCTCGCCCTCATGCGGATGACCCGCGCGCGACTCGCCGGCGAGCTGGAGCCGCCGCTCCGGGCCCGCCACGAGCGCGTACCCGTCCATGGCCGACGAGTCGAACGGCGGCACGTCGATGGCGCTCGTGACGTCCTCGGCGACCACGCGCCCGCGCGCATCCCCGAGCGCGACCCGTTCGGCGGCGAGCGGGCGAACGGCCTCGAGCACCCGCCGGCGCCCCTCCTCGATAGAGATCAGCACGGCGGGGATCTTCGCACCGCGGGCGGGCCGGCCCACCGAACCCGTCATCCGTCGGGGGTAGGATCGTCCGAGCCGCCAGGGCACGCCCGGTGCAAAGCTTGAAGGTCGCCTGATGACACCCCTTCGGGGCCCGCTCGCGCGCCTCGACCACTCACGGGACGAGCTCGCCAAGACCTGGCTCGTGCGTCTCATCGAGCGCGCGTCGCTGGACGAGATCCGCGAGCTGCCGACCGAGCAGATCGCGCGCGAGCTTCCCGCCCTGATCACGGACATCGTGCGCGCGGCCTCCGAGGCGGGCAGCGGGGCCGACCCGTACGACCTCTCGGAGGCGCAGGCAGCCCGCGCCGCCTCGCTCGCCGGGCTGCGGGGGAGCGGGCGCGAGGGCGCCGCCGGCGAGGTGGCGCGCGACGTCGCGTCGCTGCAGGCCGTGCTGGTGGCGGCGCTTCGGGCCGAGCTCGCCGACAGCGACCCCGAGGCGTTCGCCGACGGCGTCGAGCACCTCGTCGAAGCCACCGGCGCGGTCCAGGCGGCCGCCGCCGAAGCGCTGCTGCGAAGCAGAGCCAGAGAGCTCGAGTCGCAGGCGCACACCGACCCGCTCACGGGGCTCGGCAACCTGCGCTCGCTACAGCGCGAGCTCGCGCGGCTCGTCGAGCTCTACAAGCGCTACCGGCACCCGTTCGCGCTGCTGCTGCTCGACATCGACGGGCTCAAGCGGATCAACGACGCCCACGGCCACCCGGCCGGCGATCGCGTGCTCGTGCAGGTTGCGATGTCCGTGCGTCGCGCGATCCGCGGGGTGGACGTCGCCGCGCGGCTCGGCGGCGACGAGTTCTGCGTGCTCGCGCCCGAACAGGACGTGAAGGGGGCGGGCATGCTCGCGGAGCGCCTGGCGGCCGCCGTCACGAGCGAGGTCGCCGGCCCCGGCGACGGGCCGGTCGGCATCTCCGTTGGTGTGGCCGCCTGTCCGGAGCACGGCGAGGAGGCCGACGTGCTCGTCGAGACCGCCGACCGCGCGATGTACGTCGCCAAGGCCGCCGGCGAGATGGTCGCGCTCGGCTCCGTCAACGGCGACCCGCTCGCGGAGCAGGCGAAGACCTAGGGCTGGGCCCGCTCCTCGAGCAGCGCGCGCGTCGACTCCGCGATGTGCGGGCGCAGCGCGTCCGGCCCGTCGTCCTCGAGCTGCCGTACGAGCTCCAGGTGGTCGGCCGCTATGCGCTCGAAAGTCCACGAGGGGGGCAGCTGCAGCACGAACAGCCGCAGCTCGGCGCCGGCCTGGCGGTGGACCGCCTCCATGCGCGGGCTGTCGGCGGCGCGCACGATCGCGTGATGCAGCTCCTCGTGCGCCCCCGCCACCGGCCCCCACGCCGGACGCCGGCGGCGGCAGAGCGCGGCGAGCCGCTCGGCCGCCTCGTGCACGCTCGCCGGAAGGCGGCCGCCGCCGCGCGCGAGCGCCATGCGCGCAGCCTCGACCTCGAGCGCCACGCGCAGGTCCGAGAGCCCGCGCACGTCCTCCTGCGAGAGGCTCGTCACGCGTGCTCCGCGGTTCGGGAGGATCTGGACGATGCCCTCGCCCTGCAGCGCCCGCAGGGCCGAGCGCAGCGTGTGGCGCGCGACGTCGTACTCGCCGGCGAGCGCTTCCTCACGCAGCGGCGTGCCGGGCGCGAGCTCGCCCTCCAGGATGCGTGTGCGGAGCGCCTCGGCGAGCGCGTCGACGGCCGAGAGACGCGCGAGGCGCGCCGGCGCGCCGCTCCTCGTCACTCGATCAGGCCGTGCCTGATCCCGATCGCTACGGCCTGGGTGCGCGTGGACGCCTCGAGCTTGGCCAGTATCCGCTTCGTATGGGTGCGGACCGTCTCGGTCGACAGACCGAGCTTCTCGGCGACGGCATCGGTCTGCATCCCGTCGGCCAGCATCTGCAGGATCTCGCGCTGGCGCGCGCTCAGCGTGCGGTCGCCCTCGTCGAGGACGATCGTCGAGGACAGGCCCGGGTCGACGTAGAACTCACCCGCGCGCGCGGCGTCGATCGCTCGGATCAGGTCCTCGGACGGCGAGTCCTTGCGGACGTAGCCCTTGACGCCGGCCTTGAGCGCTTCGCTCAGGAGGCGCGCGCCGCCGTCGGAGGTGAACACGACGATCGGCGCGTCGAGCTCGGACTGCAGGCGGCGGACCACGTCGCCGACATCGACCCCGGCGCGCCAGGGGTCGACGATCACCACGTCGGGAGCGCCGCTGCCGGTGGCCTCGCCGAGCTCCTCGACCGACTCCGCGTCGGCGATCTGGGCGCCGCTGAAGGCCTGCTCGAGGACCGCGCGAACGCCCGCCCGGACGACCGGGTGGTCATCGACGATGAGACAGTGTGGGGCACGCTTCGGGTTGTTCGCCATCGCCAGCCAGCATACCTCGTTTAGCAGATGTCGTATCCCCTGCCCGGAGGATGGCAGTCCGGCGGCGCGGTCACAGTCTCAGAGACGGGGCAGACGGCGCAGGACTTCCTTCGCGAGGCCCTCCGCAATGCGCGCGCCGGCCCCCGCGATGCTGCCGGCGGTGTGCACGGCGTCATCGATCGGCCCGCGCCGCCGCGCCTCGGGCGCCGGCTCCGGAGCGGGTGCGGCGGGCCGCCGCTTCGGCCGCGGGGACCGCGCGGCCGCTGCGTCGCCGCTCTCCGCCTTGCGAGCTGCCGCGCCCGCCGCCTCGGCGGGACGGCCGGCCGAACGCTTGTCGCTGCGCCGCCCAGGTCGCGTGCGCGGGAGGCTGCCCAGGACGCCTGGGTCCTCGGGGGTCTTGGGATCCTCAGCCATGGGCGGGCAGTCTAGTCCCGGGCGTTCCGGGTAGAGCCCTTCCGAAGCACTGAACGATTGCGAGTCATTCGGCGGCGGACGGGCTAACGTAGGGGGCCGTTGGTTGACTGGCTAATCGGCGGAGTTTCCGCATCAGACCGCTTGACTTCACTATTTGCAGCGTTAGTGTGTACATAGTCTGATTGACTGGGCCCAGCGCCCTCGCGCTGGGTCCTGCGCGCAGTAAGGAAGAGGATGTCAGTAGCTGAACTGCAAGAGCTCGAGGAGGTCAAGCTCCTCGTCGCCAAGGGCACTGCGACCGGAGTGCTGACCTACGCCGAGGTGGCGGTGGCGCTCGCCGAGGTCGAGCTCGACGAGGGAGATATCGAAGAGCTGCACGGCTACTTCGAGAAGTCCGAGATCGAGCTGGTCGAGGACGACCCGACGCATTCGGAGCCGCAGGTCGAGCGGGCTGTCGACCGCAGGTCGCGCCGCAAGAAGGCGACCATCGATCTGAAGCCCGACATGACGACCGATTCCCTTCAGCTTTTCCTGAAGGACATCGGCAAGGTTCGGCTGCTGACGGCGCAGGAGGAGGTCGATCTCGCGAAGCGCATCGAGCGCGGAGACCTCGACGCGAAGCAGAAGATGGTCGAGTCGAACCTGCGGCTCGTCGTCTCGATCGCGAAGAACTACCGCAACCAGGGCCTGCCCTTCCTCGACCTGATCCAGGAGGGCACGCTCGGGCTCGTGCGCGCGGCCGAGAAGTTCGACTACCGCAAGGGCTTCAAGTTCTCGACCTACGCGACCTGGTGGATCCGGCAGGCGATCGCCCGCGCGCTCGCGGACAAGGCGCGCACGATCCGGATCCCCGTGCACGTGGTCGAGAAGCTCAACAAGATCGGCCGCGCCGAGCGCAAGCTCGTGACGGAGCTCGGCCGCGAGCCGACCCCCGAGGAGATCGCCGACCACACCGGCATCGAGCCGGAGGAGGTCGAGTCGATCAAGCGCTCCGCGCAGGCGCCCGTGTCGCTGGAGAAGCCGGTCGGCGACGAGGAGGAGTCCGAGTTCGGCCAGTTCATCGCCGACGAGCGGGCCGAGTCCCCCTACGAGCGCGCCGCCGAGATCCTGACCAAGGAGGCGCTCCGCGAGGCGCTCGAGAACCTCTCCTACCGCGAGCGCCGCGTGCTCGAGCTGCGCTACGGCCTCGGCGGCGAGCACCCGCGCACGCTCGACGAGGTCGGCCGGACCTTCAACGTCACGCGCGAGCGCATCCGCCAGATCGAGAATCAGTCGCTCAAGAAGCTTCAGTCGCTGGCCGAGGCGCAGAAGCTCCGCGACGTCGCGTGAGGCGGGTCTCGCTGGCCCTGACCGTCGCACTCGCGACGCTTGCCGCGAGCGCCGCGCCCGCCGGCGCCCAGGCGCCCCCCGGCGACTGGACGCTGGTCAACTCGGACGGGTACCGCCACTACGCGTGCAAGGTCAAGGCGAAGGACGACTGGCGCATCAAGACCGCGACCCGCTTCAACAACAAGCGCATGGAAAGCGACATCGGCGTGTACGCGGCCCTCGCCCGCGGCAGCAACCGGAACCTGGTCGCGGAGCGCACGTCGAACAACCGCGAGAACGGCTACATCCGCACGCTCTTGCGCGGCGCCGAGCTGTCCGACCGCCTGTGGATGCAGGCCGCGGCCTACGGCCCGGCGGAGCCGTGGAGCGACGGCTTCCCGGTTCGCAGGATCGTCCGCTGCGCGTCGGTCGCCTGAGCTAGCAGCGTCCAGCCCGCCCGGTCACGCCTCAAGCGCGGCGCGCGCCTGCCGATGCGAACTCTATGTTCGACATCGACGCCGCCCTGATGCGGGTGATCGAGATGGAGGGCTCCGACCTCCATCTCAAGGTTCCCTCGCGCCCCGTCATCCGTCGCCATGGAAAGCTCGAGCCGATCGAGGGCTCCGAGCCGCTGCGGCCCGAGGACACCGAGGGCACGCTCTTCCACATGCTCACCGACGAGTCGAAGCTGGAGGCCTTCCGCAACGAGCGCGAGGTCGACTTCTCGTATTCGATCCCGGGTGTCGCGCGCTTCCGCGTCAACGCATTCGTGCAGCGCGGCTCGGTCTCGCTCGTCTCGCGCGCGATTCCGTTCCAGGTCAAGTCGGTCGCCGAGCTGCTGCTGCCGCCCGTGATCTCCGAGATCGCCGACGAGGAGCGCGGCCTGATCCTGCTCACCGGCACCACCGGCTCCGGTAAGTCGACGACGCTCGCGTCGATGATCGACCACATCAACGAGAAGTATGCGAAGCACATCGTCACGATCGAGGACCCGGTCGAGTTCCTCCACCGCGACAAGCAGTCGATCATCAACCAGCGCGAGGTCGGCGAGGACACCGCCTCGTTCGCGCGCGCCCTGCGGCGCGTCCTGCGTCAGGACCCGGACGTGATCCTCGTCGGCGAGATGCGCGACGAGGAGACGGTGCGAACGGCACTGTCAGCGGCCGAGACGGGCCACCTCGTGCTGTCGACGATCCACACCGTCGACGCCACCGAGTCGGTCAACCGCATCATCGACTTCTTCCCGCAGGCCGAGCAGCGCCAGGCGCGCGCGATGCTGGCCGGCACGCTCAAGGCCGTGATCTCGCAGCGGCTCGTGCGCACGCCCGACCGCAACGGGCGCGTCGCGACCTGCGAGATCCTGCGCATGACCGGTCGCGTCCGCGACATGATCATGGAACCGAGCGAGACCGGGCGCCTGCCCGAGGTGGTCGCCGAGGGGGCCTACTACGGCATGCAGACCTTCGATCAGGCGCTGCTCTACCACGTGCAGGCGGGGCGCGTCTCGATGGACGACGCGCTCAAGGCCGCCACGCATCCCCACGACTTCAAGCTGCTCGTCTCCTCCGACGGACAGCGCCACACGTCGGTGGAGTCGGTTTTCGGCGACAACCTCGAGGCGGGCGGCGACGACACGGCCGCCGCGGCCAACGGCGCCGAGCCGGCGATCAGCGGGAGCGGCGGGCCGGGCGGGCCGGCAGCACCTTCAGGCTGAGCCGCACGCGGCCCTCGAAGCTGAGCTCGTCCGAGCGGTGAACCAGCTGCGGCTCTCGTCCCTTGAGGCGCGCATTGATGCCGAGCGGATTGCGCAGGTCGCGCACAGCCGCGGCCAGCTCGCGGAGGCTGTGCGGCTCACCCGCTCCACCCTCGTCGCCGAAGTCGATCACCAGCACGTCGAACAGCGCCGAGATCAGCTCGTCCTCGAGCGAGGGCACGCCGCCGTTGCCGGACACGACCAGCGTGCGTACGCCCGGACGCAGGTCGCCCGGCACCCTGACCGGCACGCTCAGCGTGCGGCGCCCGCCGTTGCGGCGCTGGAGCGCGAGCCGCACCTTGATGCGCTCGCCGCGGCGGACGCGGCGTGGAGCGCGGCCCCCAACGATGACGTCGCTCTTGATGCCGGGCCGGGCGCGCACGCCTACCTGCACGCGCTCGATGTGCAGCGGGCTCAGGTCATAGGAGTCGACCAGGCCGGCGGCCGAGGTGAGGTCGAGCAGGGCGGCATCGACCCCGAAGTAGGGGTTGCAGTAGCCGATCGGCCGGCGCCGCTCGCGCACGTGGAAGCGGGCGCAGACGGACAGCCGCGTCGGTCCGCCCTCGCCGAGCAGGCTGTCGACTGCCTGGGTGAGGCCGAGCGGGGCCACGAACGTGATGCCGGCGCCGAGCCGCAGCGCGCGCTCGTCGGCGAGCTCGGAGTTGAGCGTCACGCGCCGGCCGCCGCCGTCGCGGGCCGTCACCTGCAGCGGGATCGAGGCGGGCGGGGCGCCGACGCTGCCGGCGATCGCCGCGAAACCGTCGCTCGTGATCGCGCCCTGCACGTGGCCGCCCGAGGAGGCGAGCTTGTAGGTGATCGCACCCTCGGCGATGCCGAGCGGGTTCTGTATGACGCTGAAGACGTATGCATCGGTCAGGAAGAGCGAGCGCCGGCCGCCACCGTCGAGGGCGTGGCCGAAGGCCCAGAGGCGGTCGCCGTCGCGGTAGGTGACCGTCCCGACGGCGCCGATCGCGAGGTCGCCCGTCGAGATCGACGCGGCCGCCGCGGCGCCGGGCACGAGCGGCGCGGGGGCGAAGCCGCCCAGCGGACCGGGGGGCGCTGCGAGTACGGGACGTCCGGCGCGCCGGGCGGCGCGCTCGAAGAGACTCAGGCCGCGACCCGACAGGCCCGAGACCGTGAGCGGCGCCGCGAGCGGCCGCGCCGCGCGCAGGAGCGCCGGGTCGCGGCGGGCGGAGACCGGCGCGCGCGGCTGCGCGCGCAGCATCTCCTCGATCGGCGTTGCGAGCACGACGTGGTTGCCGTAGTCGCCGATGGCCTCGGAGATCGCGCCCGCGTTGCGCCCGTCGCAGAGGATCGGCGAGCCCGAGAAGCCCGGGCCGACGCCGGTCGCGTCGACGGCGGGGCCCGACACGCGCACGAGGATGCGCGGGCCGCTCAGCCCGGACTCGGCGGCGATCACGTCGATGATCTCGACGTCGAACGACGAGATCGCGGTGCCGCGGATCACGGAGAGGCCCGTGCAGGACATGCCCGGGCGCACCTCCCCGAGCGGAAGAATCGGGTCGGCAGCCGAGGCGGGCGGCGCAGCCGCCAGCATGAGGGCGACGATCAGAAGGGACCGGCGAGCCAAGGGGAGCGCAGGGTAGCGTGCATGCCTCAGCTCGAAGCCAACGACCGAACATCGACAAGGAGGCCAGGTGCAGAGCACACTGGGTGAGTTTCAGGAGACGCAGTCGCAGCAGGCCTTCGCGCTCCAGAACTCGAAGCTGCTGAAGGTGAGTCTCGACCAGGTGACGATCCAGGCGAAGGCCGGCTCGATGGTCGCCTACCAGGGCCAGGTTGCCTTCGAGCACGCCGGTTCGGGCGGCATGAGCAGGATGCTGAAGAAGGCGATGACCGGCGAAGGCACGAAGCTGATGAAGATGTCCGGGACGGGCGAGGTGTTCCTCGCGGACACCGCCCAGGAGGTGCATCTGCTCTACCTCGAGAACGACGCGATCACGGTGAACGGCTCGAACCTGCTCGCGTTCGACGCCGGCATCGACTGGGACATCAAGAAGGTCGAGGGCGCCAGCGGCTTCGTCGCCGGTGGCCTCTTCAACACGGCGCTCCAGGGCACCGGCTGGGTGGCGATCGTCTCCGACGGCCCGCCCGTGCTGCTGAACACCGGTGACGCACCGACCTTCGCCGACCCGTCGGCCGCAATCACCTGGTCGTCCAGCGTCCAGACCGGGATCAAGACCGACATCAAGATGAAGAACTTCATCGGGCGCGGCTCGGGCGAATCGATCCAGATGTCGTTCGCAGGCTCCGGCTGGGTGCTCGTCCAGCCGAGCGAGGGGCGCGTCCTCGCGGCCGGCGGCGGTGGCGGCGGAGGCGGCCTGCTCAGCGGCATCTGACGCCCGGTTCCTTTACTTCAGTTCGTGAAGTCTTGCGGTACCATGGCCTATATGGGCGATCCAAGCTGCCCCGTGTGTGCCACTGCAGACATCATCTGCGGCAAGTGGACGATCCTCGTGATCCGCGACCTCGCGGAGGGCCGCAGCCGCTTCTGCGAGCTCGAGCGCTCGCTCGCCGGTATCAGCCCGCGGACCCTGTCGCTGCGGCTCCGCGCGCTCGAGGAGCAGGGCATCGTCGAGCGCCACACATTTCCGGAGGTCCCGCCGCGGGTCGAGTACTCGCTGACCACGAAGGGCGTTGCGCTCGTGCCGCTGATCGACGACATGCGCCGCTACGGGCGCGAGTGGCTCGGAGTCGAGGACGGCCCCGGGGACGGCTCCTGCTCCACCACGGCCACTCCGACGGCCGTCGCCGCCGCCTGAGCGGTCTCGCAGGCAGGACACCGGGCGCGTTCATCGAAATCGCGCCTCATGCGCAATCGTGCTCTCCACGACGCGCTGCGGAACTTCGCGCTCGAAGCCGCGGCGCTTCTCAGCGATGACATCAAGGCGGGCGCGGAGGTCGAGTTCGACGTAGTCGACGAGGGCGACCGCCGCGGCCCCGTCCTCTACCGCTACCAGCCGCGTACCGGCGCCTTCATCGGCGGGCGCTGGGAAAGGCTGCGCGAGCTGCCCTCCTGTCACCGGGCCTGCATGGAGCTGGGCGCGGGCGCCGCGAGCTGGCTGCGGGTCAACGGCCTGCGCGGCGAGCAGGCCGAGCCGGCGCTGCAGGCGATGCTCGAGCGGCTCTACGAGGACGCCACCAGCTTCGGCTTCCCGGAGGAGCGCTTCGAGCGCGTCTACAAGGAGGTCGAGACGACGCTCTTCCGCGACGCCGTGCGCGACCGCGTCGTCGCGGCGCTCGACGGCGCCTGGATCGAGGCGGAGCGGATCGACTTCGGCGCCGGGCTGTCGATGGTCCGCGGCGACCACGCCGACGCCCCGCCGGAGGCGGTCTACCCGGAGGGCGGCGACGGCGCCCCCGCGGTCGTGTGCACGCTCGACTGCGACATGGCGGCCGACCAGCGCCTGGGCGCGGGCGACGCCGACGCGCGCATGCGCGGGCTCGTGACCGCGCTGCGGCTGTGGCGCCACGGCGCGGTGAGCCTCGGCGCGCCCGGCTGGCGGCGCACCGACCACGGTCGCTGGTCAGCGGTTCCCGTGGGCGGCACGGGCGCCGGCCGCGGCCCCGGCTGGCAGCTGCCGGCCGGCGAGGAGAAGGCGCTGCGCGAATTCGTGGCTGTGATCGAGGGAGCTCGTCCCGGTGGCACGCTCGCCTGGGCGCTCGCGCGCTTCGAGATGGCGTGCGAGCGCCCGCGCGACTCGGAGGCGCTGTCGGACCTGCTGCTGGCGCTGCGGGGCCTGCTCGACGCCACCACCGACGCGGGCCAGGCGAGCCTCGCGCTGAGGGTGGCTGCGCTCTGCGCCGAGGAGGGCAGGCGAAGCGAGGTGCAGGGGCACATCGAGGCCGCCGTCTCGCTCGAGCGCATGCTGATGGGCGGCGGCGGACGCGTGCCGGACGGTTCGCCGGCCGAGATCGTCGACCAGCTCGAGGGCTACGTGCGCGCACTGCTGCGTGACGTCCTGTGCGGCTACCTCGACGCCGATCTCAAGACGGTCGCCGACGACATCCTGCTCGAGTCGAACGAGGGCCCGTTCCCCGAGATCCAGGCGCGCGACCTGCGCACGGAGCGCTTCGCGCGCGAGCCCGAACCGGAGCCGGCGCCCGAACCGGAGCCGGAGTTCGAGCCGGAGCCGGAGCCGGAGTTCGAGCCGGACCCGGAGCCGGAGCCCGAGCCGGCTGCCGTCGCGGCACCCCTCCTTCTCGAGGAAGAGGAGATCGACACCTCCGAGATGGACCGCCTGCAGGCGGAGCTGCCGCACCAGCCGCATCTCGACGGCGTGACGCCCTCGGACGACTGGGCGTACGACGACCCTGAGGACTACTCGGCGCCGGTCTAGCTCGCGGCTGAGGTCCGAACGACAGGCTGGGGAAGGGGGCTGTGGTCCGCTGGCCGCGGCTTCGCCGGCACTGTGGCAAGTGCGTGTCGCCAGACGACATCAACCCGCCACGGTGGGTGGCACGTTGCCGGATTAGTCGTCTCTGCGGCTATCAATCCGGCATCGTGGGCCCAAGCAGGCGAGTTGAGCCCAGTCCCCCCTCTTAGCCGTCTTTCGGAATCAGAACAAGAACTCGTCCATCCTCCGCAGGCCCTCGAGGTCGTGGACGTCGTCGTCGATGTACGGCACCTCGATGATCGGCCTGCGCCCCAGGCGGCGCTTCAGGGTCGCCAGGTTCTCGCGGTCGCGCGCCGCCAGCTGACGCTCCTCGTCCCAGGTCCGCAGAACCTTGCGTGTGAGCGCGGGGTCGAGCAGCTCGCCAAGCTCGGGCGCCGGGTCGCCGGCCGGTGGCTCGGCGCGCACGCGGTTGGCGACCGCGCCGGCGAATGGGAGCCCGGCGTCCATCAGGCGGTGGTGGAACCAGCGCGCCTCCTCGATCGCATCCGCGCGCGGTGAGGTCACGAGCACGAAGGCGGTGCGGCTGTCGGCGAGCAGCTCGTTGACGTGCCCGGCGCGCTCGCGAAAGCCCTCGGTCATCGAGCCGAAGCTCGAGAAGAACGCCGACAGGTCCTCGAGCAGGTCGATCCCGGTGGCGCGCCGGAGGGCCGAGGACACGAGCCCGCTGCCGCGTCCCAGGACCTTCAGGCCGAAGATGCCCGGCGCCGTGAAGAACTGCAGCGAGCGTGAGTCGATGAAGTCCGCGAGCCGCTTGGGCGCGTCGATGAAGTCGAGCGCGTTCCGCGTGGGCGGGGTGTCCAGCACGAGCAGGTCGTAGCGCCCCTCCTGGTGGAGCTCGTAGAGCTTCTCCATCGCCATGTACTCCTGCGAGCCGGCCACGGCATTCGAGAGCTCCTGATAGATCCGGTTCGAGAGAACGGCGTCGCGTGTGCGCTCGTCCGGGGCGTGCCACTCGATGATGTCGTCGAAGGTGCGCTTGGGGTCGAGCATCATCGCCCACAGCTCGCCGGACACGTCGGCGTCGACGAGCCGCTCCTCGTTGCCCAGCTCGTCGAGCCCGAGCGAGTTGGCGAGCCGCTTGGCGGGGTCGATGGTCAGCACCGCGACCTTCTTGCCGCGTGCCGCCATGCCGAGCGCGATCGCGGCCGACGCGGTCGTCTTGCCGACCCCGCCCGAGCCGCAGCAGATGCAGACCTCCTTGCGCTCGAGCCAGTTCTCGATCACAGCCTGCGCTCCAACTCGGCCGACAGCTGCTCGAGCTCGTCGCGGCCGAGCTCGGGCTCGAAGATCCGCGGGAGCGTCGAGACCGGCGCCCTGACGGCGCGCCGCAGGCGGCGCAGCTGAGCGCGCTCGGCCCGTGCCCGTGCGTGTTCCGAGAGCGCGGCGCGCAGCGCTGCGCGGGCGGCGGGCCCGCCGCGGCGGTCGAGCGACTCGAGCGTGCGCGCCTCGGCGGCGCTGAAGCGCGCCGGGTGTAGCGCGTTCACCACGATCGCGTCGACGTCCATCCCAAGGTCGTCGCGCAGGGCGCGCTCGAAGTCGACGGTCTCGTTGACGGGCATCTCCTCCGGCAGGGCGGTCACGAGCACGCCGGTGGCGGCGCTGTCGTGCAGGAAGGCGTCGATCCGCTCCGCCTGGCGAGCGACCGGCCCCGCCCTTGCAATAGCCGCGAACGTTTGCGGCGCGCGCAGGATCGCAAGTGCGTGGCCCGTGGCGGGCGCGTCGACGATGGCCAGGTCGAAGACCGAGCCGCCGGTGCGCCGCTCGAGCTGCGCGAGGTCCCAGACCTTGCCGATCGTGACGAGCTCGGTCAGTCCCGGCGCCGCGGCCGTCAGGTACTGGAACACGCGGTTGCCGCCGAGCACGCCCGCAAGCGTCGACGAGCGCAGCTGGTAGCCGAGCCACTCCGCCTTCGCCCGCTCCGGGTCGACGGACACGGCGAACAGCCCGGGGGCGAGCTCGAGCTCTGAGTGCCCGATGTCGCTCGCCCCGAACATGGCTGCGAGCCGCTCCTGCTCGGCCACCTCGCACACCACCGTGCGCTTCCCGGCGCGCGCGGCAGCGAGCCCGAGCGCGGCTGCGACGGTCGTCTTGCCGACGCCGCCCTTGCCGGTCACGAGCACGAGTCGCTTGTCCAGTAGCGCAGCCACCGGACGACAAGGGTGAAGGATTCCGTTCAGACCGTGCGAATACGGCTCTCGTAATGACGCCCAAGGCCAAGGTCATCGCCTTCACCAACCAGAAGGGCGGCGTCGCGAAGACGACCACCACCCTCAACCTCGCCGCGGCGTTCGTCGAGCGAGGCCACCGCGTGCTCTGCGTCGACCTGGACCCGCAGGGCAACCTCACGATGAGCCAGGGGATCGACCCCGATTCGCTCGAGGCGTCGATGTACGACGTGCTCGTCCACCAGCTCTCGATCCGTGAGGTGATCCGCAAGCGCGAGGTCGACGTCGCGTGCGCGTCGATCGACCTGGCCGGCGCGGAGATCGCGATGTCCACGATGATCGGCCGCGAGCGCGCCCTGAAGAAGGCGCTGGCGCCCATCCTCGAGGACTACGACTTCATCTTCATCGACACGCCGCCCAGCCTCGGGCTGCTCACGATCAACGCGCTGACCGCCTCGGACAAGGTGATCGTCCCCGTGCAATGCGAGTATCTGTCCATGCGCGGGCTGATCCAGCTCCAGAACACGCTGTCGATGGTGCGCGACGAGCTCAACCCGGACATCGAGATCGAGGGCATCCTGCCCACGCTCGTGGACAATCGGACCGTCCACGCGAAGGAGGCGATCGAGATCCTGGAGGAGAACTTCGGGGACCGGGTATTCGCATCACGAATCAACAAGACCGTGCGGTTCGCAGAGGCGCCGGTCAAGGGCATGTCGGTGCTGAAGTACGACCCGGACGGGAAGGCGGCCTACGCCTACCGCCAGCTAGCGGAGGAGGTCCTTGCGAATGGCAAGCGGTAACAGGGCGAGCATGCGCGAGGGCCCCCTGGCGCAGCTCTTCCGCAAGACGGAGGACGACGCCCCGGAGGGTGCCGAGAACCGCAAGCCCGAGCAGGAGCCGAAGGCCGGCCGCCCGCTGCCCAAGGACGGCCCCGCGCCGCAGACGACGCGCCACGTGCCGGAGCCGCAGGGGCAGGAGCAGCCTGATCTCAAGCAAGAGCTCCCGCAGCGGCGGTCCCAGGCAGAGCGCTTGACCGAGGCCGCCCGCCGCGCCGAGGAGCGCGACGCGCGCCGCCAGGAGCGCGAGCAGCGCTGGAGCCGCTACGAGGGCGTGCCGAGCCCGGAGGACCGCCTGCGCTCGGTGTTCTCCTCGGACATCCCGGAGAACATCCTCGAGCACGCGCCGGAGCAGCGCGAGCCGGCCGGGGGCGACCCCGAGCCCGAACCGATGATCCGCTCGATGTCCGGCGGCGTCACGGAGCCCATGCTGAGGGTCGTGGGCGTCGGCGGCGCCGGCGTCAACGCCGTCAACCGCATGATCGAGGCCGAGGTCGAGGGCGTCGAGTTCATCGCGATCAACACCGACATGCAGTCGCTCGAGGGCTCCGCTGCGCACACGCGCGTGCATATCGGAAGCGACCTCACGCGCGGCCTCGGCTCCGGCTCGAACCCGGAGCTCGGCCAGGCCGCGGCGCTCGAGTCCTACGACGAGCTCAAGGGCTACCTCAAGGGCTCCGACATGGTCTTCATCACGGCCGGCTCAGGCGGTGGCACGGGTACCGGCGCGGCGCCGATCGTCGCGCGCATCTCGCGCGAGATCGGTGCGCTGACCGTCGGCATCGTGACGAAGCCGTTCTCGTTCGAGGGCGCGCGTCGCGGCGAGCAGGCAGACCAGGGTGTCGAGGAGCTCGCGCGCGAGGTGGACACGCTGATCGTGATCCCGAACTCGCGGCTCCTGTCGGTGCTCGACAAGTCGACCTCGATGGTCGAGGCCTTCCGCGTCGCCGACGACGTGCTGCGCCAGGGCGTGCAGGGCATCTCCGACCTGATCACGCTGCCGGGGCTCATCAACCTCGACTTCGCCGACGTCCGCACGATCATGTCGGGAGCGGGTCAGGCGCTGCTCGGGATCGGCATGGGAACCGGCGACCGCCGCGGGATGGACGCCGTCGAGCACGCGATCGAGTCTCCGCTGCTCGAGACCTCGCTCGAGGGAGCGCGTTCGATCCTGCTCTCGGTGACCGGCGGCCGCGACCTGTCCCTGTGGGAGGTCAACGAGGCGGCCAAGGCGGTCGCCGAGGCTGCCCACCCGGAGGCGAACATCATCTTCGGCGCGATGGTCGACGAGAAGGTCGAGGACCAGGTGTGGGTGACCGTCGTCGCGACCGGCTACGGGGACCGCCCGCTGCCGCGCGCGCCGCGGCGCGACCACTCGATCCCCGCCGACGCCGAGCCGCGCGTGCGCCGCACCCGCGACCGCCAGAGCGCCGGCACGCTCAGCGACATCGACGTTCCCGAGTTCATCCCGCGCGGCTAGCACCCGAGCCCGGGCTGCCGACCACGCGGCAGCGCTAGGCTCGCGCCAAGATGAGAGGGGTCGTCGCTGCCGGCCATCCGCTGACGGCGCGAACAGGAGCGGATGTGCTGAGTGCCGGCGGCAACGCCGTCGACGCGGCGGTCGCCTGCGTGCTGATGTCATTCGTGGCCGAGTCGCCGCTCACCGGCCCGGGCGCGGGCGGCTTCATGCTCGTGCACGTCCCCGAGGGCGGATCGCACCTGCTCGACTTCTTCGTCGCGGCGCCCGGGAAGGGCATCGACGAACGCGAGCCGGCGGCACTGCTGCCGATCGACGTCCGCTTCGCGGAGGATGCGATCCAGCGCTTCAACGTCGGCCCCTCGTCGTGTGGCGCGTACGGCACGACACTGGGGCTCGCCGAGGCGCTCGAGCGCTTCGGCACGGCGCGGCTGGCCGATCTGACCGCGGCGCCCGCGCGCGCCGCCCGCGAGGGCGTCGACGTGGTGCGGATGCAGGCCTTCCTGTTCACCGTGCTGGAGCCGATCCTGCGCTCGACGCCCGAGTGCGCGGCGCTCTACGCGCCGCGCGGGACCCTGCTGCGCGAGGGGGACACGATCCGGCTTCCCGAGCTCGGCCAGCTGCTCGAGCGCCTCGGGGCCGAGGGCCCCGGCTTCCTCTACACGGGCGACGTCGCCGCCGCGGCGAGCGACTGGGTGCTCGAGCGCGGCGGGTTGTTGACGCGCACGGACCTCGCCTCCTATGAGGTGATCGAGCGCCCGCCCGCGCGCGTCGGCTACCGCGGGCGCGAGGTGCTCACGAACCCGCCGCCGTCGTCGGGCGGCATCCTGATCGCGGACGCGCTCGGGATCCTCGAGCGCCTCGAACGGCCGACCGACGCAGACGTGATCGCCGAGGTGATCGCGTCCACCAACCGCGCCCGCGACGAGGACTTCCAGGAGGGGCTCGCCACCGAGGGGTATCTCGAGCAGTTCCTGGCGAAGGAGGCGCTCGACTCGGTGGCGATCGAGGTGCGCTCGCGGTTGGGAAACACCACCCACATCTCGGTCATGGACGCCGAGGGCGGCTGCGCCTCGGTGACCTGCTCGAACGGCTCCTGCTCGGGCGTCGTCGTGCCCGGGACCGGCATGCACCTCAACAACATGCTCGGCGAGCAGGACCTCAATCCGCTCGGCTTCCACCGCCACCAGCCGGGCGCTCGCGTGCCGAGCATGATGGCCCCGACCGTCGTGCTGTCCGCGGACGACCGGCCCGAGATGGCCCTCGGCAGCGCCGGCTCGAACCGGATCCGCTCGGCGATCCTCCAGACGATCATCGGCGTGATCGACCACGGCCTGCCTGCGCAGGAGGCGGTGTCGAGCCCACGCCTGCACGTCGAGGGGCGCGAGATCGACGCCGAGCCGGGCGTGGCGACCGGGTCGCTCGACCGCCTCGAGGCGGGCGGCTGGCGCGTGCGCCGCTGGACCGAGCAGAACCTCTTCTTCGGCGGCGTCCAGGCGGTTGCCCGCAACCCCGAGACGGGAGCGCTGACCGGTGGCGGCGACCCGCGCCGCGGTGGGGCTGCCGAGACGGTCGGCTAGACCGGGCGTCCAAACGCCCGGCGCAAATCTCGGACAGCTGTCGAATGAGGTTCGCGCCCGCATTCCCCATCCTGGATGGATGGCCGAGCGCCTGTCCGCATTCGACGGCTCGTTCCTGCGAGTGGAGACCGCCAACGCGCACATGCACGTGGCGTGGAGCGCGACTTTTCGCGTCGCGCCCGGCCGCCCGCGGCCGTCGCTCGCGCGCCTGCGGCGGCACATCGACGGGCGCCTCGAGCTGATCCCGCGGTTCCGGACGCGGCTGGCCTACCCGCCCCCGGGGATGGGCGAGCCCTTCTGGGTCGACGATCCGGACTTCGACGTGTCGCGCCACGTGCTCGAGCTCGGCCTGCCGAATGCGGAGCTCGACGACCGCCGCTTCGCGTTCCTCTGCGACCGCGTCCTCTCCGAGCCGTTGCCGCGCGACCGGCCGCTCTGGGAGATAAGGCTTGCCCCGCGGCTCCAGGGCGGGCGCTGCGGAATCGTCGCGCGTGTGCACCACGCACTCGTCGACGGCAGGTCGGCGCTCGAGGTCGCGCTGCTCCTGTTCGACACGGATCCCGACGCCGCTCCGGGCCTGCCGGTTCGCCGGCATGCCAGACCCGCACCGGGGACTGCTCGTCTGGCCGCCGGGGCGATTGCCGCGGGCGCGGGCGAGTCGCTGAGGGCCGCGCGTTCGGCGGTGCGCCTCGCAGGCGAGCCGCGCTCGGCCGCGTCGCGGCTCGCCGGCACACTCCGGCGCGCGGCGCTCGCGACAGGGGAGGACCTGCTGCGGCCGGCGCCCTCTTCGGCGCTGAACGCGCGTATCGGCCCCCATCGGCGGCTGGTGCGCTACACGGTGCCGATCGACGACGTGCTGAGCGTGAAGCGCCGTCTCGGCGTGACGCTCAACGACGTCTGCCTGGCGATGTCCGCCGGCGCGCTGCGCCGGCTGGCGCTCGCGCGCGGCGAGTCGCCACGACCGCTCAAGGCGATGGTGCCGGTGAACGTCCGCGATGCGAGCGATGACGGCTCGCTCGGCAATCGCATCTCGTTCGCCTTCATCGATCTTCCGCTCGACGTGGGGAGCCCGCAGCGCCGGATCGCCCGCATCCACACCGCGACGGCCGCGTTCAAGCGCGGCGGCAAGCCGGCCGGGGCGGAGGCGGTGCTCGGCGCGCTCGGCCTGCTGCCCGATCCGCTGCGCAGCGTCGCAGCGAAGGCGGTGGCTCATCCGCGCGTCTACAACCTGACGATCTCCAACATCCCGGGACCGCGCACGCCCGTCTACATGCTCGGTGCGGAGCTGCTCGAATCGCACCCGGTGGTGCCCATCGCCGAGGGGCACGCGCTCTCGATCGGCATCTTCAGCCACACCGACAAGCTGAGCTTCGGTCTCTACGCGGATCCCGAAGCCTTCCCGCAGGTCGACGACCTGCCGGCAAGCCTCGACGCCTCCCTGCGAGAGCTCCTCCTTCCCCGGGTGGCGACGAGGACGGGGGCGCGGCCGCGCGGGCGTGGCCGCGCCCCCGCTTCAAAGGCCCTCGCGATCTGAGCCACCAGGTCGGTCCAGCTCTTTCCTGTCTCGTGCGCGTGGTGAAATGCGCGACGAGCGAGGCAAAGGAGGCCAGATGAACGATGAGCATCCCGTTCGGTTCTCGGTGGAGTATCCGGAGCGGCCCTTGAACCGGTTGGCCACCGCCTTCCGGATCTTCACGGTCATTCCGATAGCGATCGTGCTGGCGAGCATCGGCGGCTACTCGAGTGGCGGCGACTGGGACGCCGGGGGCGACGCCCCGATGATCGTCATCGGCGGTACCGGCCTGCTGTTCCTCCCGCCGTTGCTGATGATCCTCTTTCGGGAGAAGTACCCGCGCTGGTGGTACGACTGGAACCTGGAGTTGCTGCGGTTCACCAACCGCGTCGGCACCTATATGGCGCTGATGAGCGATCGCTACCCGTCGACGGACGAGCACCAGTGGGTGCGTCTCGACTTCCCCTACCCGGATGCCAAGCGCGAGCTCAACCGCTGGCTGCCGCTGGTCAAGTGGCTGCTCGCAATCCCGCACTACATCGTGCTGGCGGTCCTCTATCTGGTGGTGATCCTGCTGGTGATCGGCGCCTGGTTCGCGATTCTCTTCACGGGCCGCTACCCGCGCGGCATCTTCGAGTTCGTCGAAGGGGTGATCCGCTGGCACAACCGAGTCGTCGGCTATGCCCTGATCCTGATCACGGACCGCTACCCGCCCTTCTCACTGCGCCAGTCGGAGACTCCGCCGCCGCCGCCGCCGGCGGCGCCGGAGCGACCCGCGGCCTGAAAACGGAGAGTGACCAGCGCCGGCTCGATGCACTGAAAGCGAGTCTTGGAGGCCTTCAACCGACACGATCTCGACGCGATCATGTCCGCCCTTCCGCTTCGCGTGAAGTCAGCAGCCGCACCGCTCGGTGTACTTCGTCCACCTACCCCGCCCCGTGCGCGGGTGGCAGGCAAAGCACACTTTCGTACCCCGAGCGGAGCGAGGGTGTGCGAAAGGAAATTTGCCTGACAGGACCCGCGCCCTGGGCAGAGGAACCTACGTCGGCAGGTGCCCGTTCCCGCGTGCCCGCTCGGCGGCGAACTCGGCCAGGCGGATGCGCTCGAGCGCCTCGGCGAACAGTGTGTCGAGCTGTTCCAACCGGACGCGCTCCGAGCGCAGCTCCAGCAGCTCCTGCTTTGCGGCCGGCTCGACGTCCAGGGTCGCCGCCATCCCGTAGGCGTCGAGCTGGGCGAGCGCCTCGTCCTCTGGCCGTGACTCGGTGAGCTCCTCCACCAGGTCGGCATAGCGCCGGCGCGCCGTGTCCGCTGCGTCGTCGTCGCCGCTGTCGTCGTCGTCGACGACCTCGATGTCACCTGCCGGGTAGGGGAGGTCCTCGATCTTGCGGAGCAGGCGGAAAGGCTCGGTTCCCTGGACGAGGATGTTGAGGCGGCCGTCCTCGAAGCGCTCGAGCACGCGAGCGATGCGCGCGGAGCAACCGGTTTCCTTGAGGCCGTCGTCCGAGAGCCAGATGATCCCGAACTCGCTCTGCTCGTCGAGGCACTCGCCGATCATCTGCTTGTAGCGGTCCTCGAAGATGTGCAGCGGGACGAGCTCCTGTGGCAGCAGCACCAGCCCGAGCGGGAAGAGCGGGAAGCGCTCGATCGTGCGCGCCATGCCCCTCAGGCTACCGTCGGGCCCAATGACCGCCCTGCTGTGGCTGACGCGGGACCTGCGCGCGCACGACCACCCGGCGCTGCGCGCGGCGCTCGACCGCCACGACCCGGTCGTGCCGGTGTTCTGCTTCGACTCGCGGCTGCTGAACGGCCGGCACGCGTCGCCGACGCGCACGCGCTTCATGCTCGAGTGCCTCGCGGAGCTGGACGAGCGGCTCGGCGGGATCGCCTTCCGCGACGGCCCGCCGGAGCGCGAGCTGCCCGCGCTGGCACGCGAGATCGGCGCCGAGGCGGTCCATGCGAGCGCGGACGTGAGCCCGTTCGCGCGCCGGCGGCTCGACGCCGCCAGGCGGGCGCTCGATTGCGAGCTCGTGCTGCATCCGGGCGTCGCCGCAGTCGACGACCTGGATGCCATCCGGACCGGCGCCGGGAAGCCCTACACGGTGTTCAGCCCCTTCCACCGCTCCTGGCTGGCGGAGCCGCGCCGCGACGTCATCGGCGCGCCGCGCGCGCTGCCCGGCCTCCCCTCCGGGGTGCGCAAGGGGAGGCTGCCGTCGCTCGACCTGGATGGCGCTGTCGAGCAGGCACCGCGCGGCGGTGAGCGGGCGGCGCGCAGGGCCCTCTCGCAGTTCCTGAACGGCGACGTGCAGAGCTACGACGACCGGCACGACGCCCTGGGCGCCGACGCCACGTCGCGCCTGTCGCCCTACCTCCACTTCGGCTGCATCTCGCCGCGCGAGATCGAGGAGCGGCTGCCGCGCGGCGCGGCTCCCGAGGCGTTCCGGCGCCAGCTCTGCTGGCGCGACTTCTACGCGCACGTGCTGCTCCACTTCCCGCGCAACGCGCGCTCGGAGTTCCAGGAGCGCTACCGCGGCTCGATCCCGTGGAGCCGGTCGGAGAGGAGCTTCGACGCCTGGCGCGAGGGTCGCACCGGCTACCCGCTCGTCGACGCCGCCATGCGCCAGCTCCGCCGCGAGGGCTGGATGCACAACCGCGGCCGGCTCGTGGTCGGCTCGTTCCTGACGAAGCACCTCGGCATCGACTGGCGCTGGGGTGAGCGCTGGTTCATGCGCATGCTGGCCGACGGCGACGAGGCCAACAACAACGGCAACTGGCAGTGGATCGCGTCGGTCGGCGTCGACCCGCAGCCGTTCTACCGGCGCATCTACAACCCCACGCTGCAGATGCGGCGCCACGACCCGGAGGGGCGCTACGTGCGCAGCCACGTGGAGGAGCTGCGCGAGGTGCCGGACGAGTACCTCGCCGAGCCCTGGACGATGCCGGCGGAGGTCCAGGAGGCGTGCGGCTGCGTGATCGGCCGGGACTACCCGGAGCCGATCGTCGACCACGCCGAGGCAAGGCGCGCGGCCTTCGACCGCTACGGACAGCCGTCCAGGCAGGGAGCCGCCGGCTAAACGAGCGGGCCGCCCGGCCGATTACAGCCACATGTCCATCGAGGTGACCAACGGTCTCCCGGGGAGTGCCGACAACGGCGTGGCTCTCGAGCTCACGCTGGCCGAGGCCGAGGCGGTCAAGTTCTGGCTGCTCAAGCCGTCGGCGGACGGAAGCGCCGCCATCGACGACGAGAACGCGAAGTCGGTGATGGTGAAGCTGGGCGCCAAGCTGGATTTCATCCAGGGCGTGCAGCAGGTCCGCGACGAGCTGGAGCAGTCCGGCTTCGCCACCGAGAGCATGAGCGACGAGCAGGTCGCTGATCTCGGCCGGCGGATCGCCGAGTCGCCGATTCGCCGCTTCTCCGGAACCTAGCCAACACCCCGCGGCCGACCGCCCCGGGAGTCCCACATAACCCTGACCACGACCTGACGCGGGTGCGGCGTCCGGCCTCCGCCGGGCCGCCCCCCGCCAGGGTCGACCCCTGCCCGCTACCGTCGCCTGATGGCGACAGCCGCTTCGAAGGCGGTCCCGGCAGGGCCCGCGCATGTGGCGGTGGTGTCGTTTCTCGCCGCGCGCGCCGCGCCGAGTGGCGGCTTCTGGATCGCGCTCGCCGGCGGCGTGGCACTCGCGCGCGTGGCCGAGCGGCGCGGCGCCCGGCCCGGCTTCGGCGCCAGCATCGCGGCGATGCTGGAGACGGTCGCGATCATCGGGCCGGCCCGCTTCGGCATCCCGCTGACGCAGGCGATGACGGCACCGCTGCTCGGGCGCCTGGAGGCGCGCGGTTGGCCGCCGCTCCCGCAGATCGCCGTCTGCACCGTGCTGCGCATCATCCACAACGGCATCACGACCGCCTTCTTCATCTGGGTCATCACCGGCGGGCTCGACGCCTACGCCGGCACCTACGACGCGATCGGCCGGCGCATCGGCATCGACGTGGGCACGGCGGACGCTCTAGTGCTGACGGCGATCGGCCTGCTCGCCTGGGGTGTGTTCGCGAGCGTCGTACAGGTGCTCGTCTACCGCCGCGGCCTCGCGCAATGGCCCGACGAAGTCGACGAGGGGTACGTCGCCGTTGATAGTCAACGGAAAAGCACCACGGAGGCCCGGCGGCGTTTCGACCCACGCGCCATCACCGTCACCGCCGCGGTCCTCTTCGTGGTCCTCCTGGCGAGCACGGAGTGGATCGTGCTGGGCACGGTCGCGCTCGTCCTGGCGGCAGCGTGGCTCATCTCGAAGCCCGACCGCGAGCCGCTCCCAACCGGGCTCCTGTTCGCGGCCATCCTGGCCGTCGGCGCCCTCATCTTCGCCCTCGGCGGCGGGCTCGGCATCGACGTGGCCCTGCGCCGGGCCCTGCGCGCCGCGCTGATCGTGATGGTCGCGACCTGGCTGCGCGCCGCCGCCGGCGCCGAGGGGCTGCGTGAGGTGTTCAGGCGCGCCCTCGGCCGCCTGCGTGCGCTCCCTTCGCTACCGGAGGCGACCGAGGTGCTCGACCGCATCGGCGCCGAGGGCCGGCTCGCGGCGGCTGCCAGCTCGCTCGCCGAGCAGCTGAAGGACGTTCGGCTGCGCCCGATCCCGTTCTGTGACGCGGTCCTCGCCTGGGTCGTGAGCGAGGCACGAGCGTTCCGCCCGCAGCCGCCGAGCCAGCCGGCGCAGCTCGCGCTACGGACGGTCGACCTGCTGCTCGTCGTCCCGGCGGCCGGCGCGCTGGCCGCGCTCGGCCTCGCCTAGTTCTGGCCGGACACGCCGCACTCGTCGCGGATGAACTTCTGGACCTTCGTGCCCGCCTTCTGCGTGGCCTGGAGGTCGACCTCGGACGCGTCCTTTGCATCCCAGGCGTCCATGACGGTGTTCCAGTCCTCGGCGATTTCATCCGGCGGGTCGACCTTCTGCAGGCGCGCGATGGCGTTCTGGAACGCCTGAGCGCCGCCCTCCTGGCTCGTGAAGATCGTCTTGACCTCCTTGCAGAACGAGTCCGCGCTGACGGAGCCGCCATCGCCGCCGCCTCCGTTTCCGCCACTGCCTCCGTCGTCGTCATCGTCCCCGCACGAGGCGAGCACGGCGACGATCGCGAGCAGCGAGGCGAGCGCGGCGAGCCGCGCGAACAGCGGGCGGCGGGTGGTGGTGGCGTCCATGGATTCTCCTTAGCCGGGTGAGCGGGCCGAGACGAGCAGGTTGTAGAAGAGCGCGGCGGGCAGCCGCGGCTCGAGCAGAGAGCGGTCGAGCGTCTGGAGCAGCAGGTAGCCGCGGTAGGCGTAGACCCGCCAGGCCCACGGGATCTCGTCCGGCTCGGCACTCGCCTCGAGCGTCCGATTGGCCCAACCGAACAGCGAGGCGGCGAGCTCCTCGCCGCACACGCGCACGTTCTCGAACCCGGCGCGCTCGGCATGCACCTGCAGGGCCCCGGGGGTGAAGGCGTGGACATCCACCACCTGCTCGAGCCGTTCCTCCTCGGTCCAGCCCGCCGCGCCGTTGCCGTTGCGGCGCTCCGACGCGCCCATCAGCGCCCGCCACAGCGGCGATATGGCGCGGGCGCTGCGCTTCGGCACGGCGGCGATGCGATCGCCGTAGCGCGACGGCTCGCCGCAGAAGGCCACCACGCCGCCCGGTCGCAGGACGCGCCGGAACTCGCGGAAGGCCGCGTCGAGGTCGGGCAGGTGATGGAGCACGGCGTGGCCGAACACGAGGTCGAAGGAGTCGTCGTCGAAGGGCAGCTCCGACGCCTCGCAGGCCGCGGTCTCGACGTGCTCGCCGAGCTCGCGCGCCGAGCCCTCGAGCGCCCGCAGCATCCCGGGTGAGATGTCGGTGGCCACCGCCTCGCCGATCACGCCCGCGCGCAGCAGGTTCAGCGTGAAGTACCCCGTGCCCGCGCCGATCTCGAGCGCGCGACCGTAGTGGCCCGGGGCATGGCCCAGCGCCTTGCGGAGCTTGCCGGTGACCTGAGCCTGGCCGACCTCGTCGTAGTTGATTCCCCACTTCGAGTCGTAGTGCAGCGCCGCCAGGTCGTGGTAGCGCACGTTGGCGTCGAGGATCTCCGTGTCCGGCTGCGGCATGGCCGCCGGAGAGTAGTAGCTAGCCTCCCCCCGCCGATGCAGGAGACCGTTCAGAGGGACCAGCCGGCGGGGGTCCCGCCGCTCGAGCTGACAGGCGAGCGCACGCTGCCCGACGTGCCGGCCGAGAACTACTGGTTCCGGCGCCATCTCGCGGTCTACGAGTGGGTGGCAGAGCGCTGCCGCGGCCTCGACGTCGTCGACATGGCCTGCGGTGAGGGCTACGGCGTGGAGGTGCTCGCGCGGCGGGCGCTGCACGTGACTGGCGTGGACGCGAACCCCGAGGCGCATGAGCACGCGCGCGTCAAGTACACGCGCCCCGGCGTGCGCTTCGTGCGCGACCTCGTCGAGAGCTACAGCGAGCCCTGTGACGCCGTCGTCTTCCTCCAGACGATCGAGCACATCGAGGATCCGGCGGCCGTGCTGCGTCACTTCCGCGCGATGCTCCGGCCCGGCGGCGCCGCCTACGTGTCGACCCCGAACCTGCTGACGCTCGCGCCGCCCGGAGCCGCGAAGTCGGAGAACCCCTGGCATCTCCGCGAGTACCGGGCGGAGGAGTTCCGGCGGCTGTGCGAGGGGGTGTTCGGGCAGGTCGAGCTCTTCGGGCTCTTCCACGCCCGCGTGCTGCGCGCTCACGAGCTCGCGCTGCGCGCCGGCTGGGACCGCGTGCACACGGCGCTCGGGATCACCCAGGCGTTCTACGACCGATTCACGCCGGCGATCTCGGCGCACGACTTCGCGCTGCGGCCGGGGGCGCTCGAGCGGGCGCTCGACTTCGTCGCCGTCCTGCGACCGTGAACGGGTCGGCCCGCCCCGGCGCGCTCGCGCTCGTCCTGCACTCGCACATGCCCTACGTCGAGGGGTTCGGCACGTGGCCCTTTGGCGAGGAGTGGCTCTGGGAGGCCGTCGCCTGCGTTTACCTGCCACTCCTCGAGCTGCTCGACGGCGCGCCCGTGACCGTGGGGCTGACACCCGTGCTCTGCGACCAGCTCGAGTCGATGAAGGGCGACGCGGGAGAGCGCTACCTGCGCTTCCTGCGCGACGTGCGGGCACCGATCCACGAGGAGGACGCCGCCGGGCTCGAAAGCGGCGGCGACCTTCCGCTGGCCGCCGAGGTCCGGCGTGCCGCCGGCGACTACACGTTCGCCGAGCGGGCCTTCGAGGCGCACGACCGGGACCTGCTCGGCGCCTTCGGCTCGCTCGACGCCGTCGAGCTGTGGACGTCCTCCGCCACGCACGCCGTGCTCCCGCTGCTCGCCACGGACGCCGGCCTGCGCCTGCAGCTCGCCACCGGCGTCGGCTCGCACGTCGCGCGCTTCGGCGCCTGGGGCGGTGGCCTCTGGATACCCGAGTGCGCCTATGCGCCCGGGCTCGAGCGCGAGCTGGCCGACCATGGCGTGCGCGCGTTCTGCGTCGACCAGACGCGCGTGCGCGATTTCGACCACCTGGTGCCGGTCGCGACCGAGGCCGGCCCGAGCGCCCTGCCGATCGACTGGCAGACCGTCGAGCTGGTCTGGCACGGCGAGCGCGGCTATCCGGTCCACGGCACCTACCGCGACTACCACCGCCGCACCGTCCACGACCTCAAGCCCTGGAACAACGATGGCGGTCCCTACGACCCCGAGGCGGCGCGCGAGCTTGCGCGCGCGCACGCGCGCGACTTCGTCGAGCGCGCCGCTGCCCGCGTGGCCGACGGCGGGCTGCTCTGTTGCGCGCTCGACACCGAGCTGCTCGGGCACTGGTGGTACGAGGGCCCGGCCTGGCTCGCCGCGGTGCTCGAGGAGGCGCGGCGCCGCGGGCTGCGGCTCGTAACAGCCGCCGAGGGCCTCGAGCTCGTCGCGCCCGTCGAGCGAGCGCTGGCGGCGTCGAGTTGGGGTGAGGGCAAGGACCTGTCCACCTGGGACGCGCCGCGCGTCGCCGAGTTCGCCTTCGCGGCACGCGCCGCCGAGCTGCGCACCGTCGCCGCGGCCGCGAGCGGCCGCGGGCCTGTGGATGCGCTCGCGCGCGCGGCGCGCGAACTGCTCGCGCTTCAGTCGAGCGACTGGCCGTTCATGGTCGCCAGAGAGCTCGCCGGCGACTACCCGCGGGAGCGGCTCGACGCCCACCAGGAGAGCTTCGACGCAGCGCTCGCCGCTCTGCGAGACTCCCGAGCCGCGCCGGACCCGCGGTTGCGCGATCTGGCCACTCACCTGGACTTGGCCTCCCTCACAACACCCTGATGCGCGCCCTCATCCTCTCCTGGGAGTACCCGCCGCTGATCGAGGGTGGGCTCGCGCGGCACGTCCGCAAGCTCGCCGAGAACCTGCCCGAGCACGGCGTCGACGTCCACGTGCTCGCGCGCGGACGCGAGGAGGATCCGGCCGAGGAGGAGCGCGGCGGCGTGACGATCCACCGCGTCCGCGAGCCGGAGCGCCCGCGCGATCTCGGCGAGTTCGTCGCCTGGATCGAGCACATGAACTCCGACATGCTCGCCGCGGGGGTGGAGGTCGGCGACCGCTTCGACTTCGACCTCGTCCACGGTCACGACTGGCTCGTGGCCTCGGCCGGCGACCACCTCGCCAAGCGCTTCCGGGCGCCGCTCGTCGTGACGATCCACGCCACGGAGTACGGCCGCCATCAGGGTTGGGTGGACAAGCACCCGCAGTCGTACATCCACGGCGTCGAGCGCTGGATGGCGAACCGCGCCGAGCGCCTGATCACCTGCTCCGCCTACATGCGCGAGCACGTGTCGGACATCTACGGGATCGAGGAGGAGCGCGTCGCCGTCATACCGAACGGCATCGACCCCTCCGAGCTCATTCCGGTCGACGACCTCGACTCGCTGCGCGCGCGCTTCGCGAAACCCGACGACCTCCTCGTGCTGCTGGTCGGGCGGCTCGTCTACGAGAAGGGTTTCCAGCTGGCGCTGGAGGCGCTCCCCGGGCTGATCGAGCGCGTCGGCAACGTCCGCTTCATCGTCGCGGGCTCGGGCACCGCCGAGGAGGAGCTCCGCCGACAGGCACACGACCTCGGCCTGGACGACCACGGCACCTTCCTCGGCTGGATCGGCGACGACGTGCTGCACTCGCTCTACCGGATCGCCGACCTCACCGTGGTGCCGTCGATCTACGAGCCGTTCGGGCTGGTCGCGCTCGAGGCGATGGCCTCCGGCTGCCCCTGCCTGGTCTCCGACACGGGCGGGCTGCGCGAGGTCGTGCCGAACGAGGACGTCGGGCTGCGCTTCCGCTCGCGCGACGCGGACTCGCTCGCCTCGATGGCCGAGCGCCTGCTCACCGATCGAACCTTGCGCGACCGGCTCGTCGCCGAGGCGAACGAGCACGTGCTCAGCTTCGACTGGGCCGACGTCGCCCGCCAGGTGGCGTCGCTCTACCGCTCGACCCAGCGCGCGACCCTGCGCAGCGGGTAGCGCAAAACGAGCAGCGAGGCCCACATGAGCCAGGCGACCGTCGGGCTGAGGAACGCGACGGGCACGCTCAGGAAGCACAGGATCGCGAACCCGAGCGAGACGGTGCTGCCGAGCGGCGAGCTGTCCGACAGCAGCTCCTCGTGGACGAGGCCGGCGCGCACGGCGTGGACGGTCATGAGCCAGTGCACGAATGCGGCCAGCCCCAGGGTCGCTCCGAAGACCGCCGCCGCAAGCGGGACGGTCGAGTAGTCGTCGATGAGGTTGGTGGCGAACGGGACCAGCGCAATCAGCGCAAGGAAGGCGAGGTTGAGCGCCAGCAGCAGTCCGTCGAAGCGGACGAACCTGGCGAACAGGCCGTGGTGGATGACCCAGTAGCGGCCCACCAGCGCGAAGGAGAGAACGTAGGCGCCGAGCGAGGGGATCAGGTCCACGAGGGCATCGCCAAGGTCGTCGTCGCTCACCGTGGGCGGCTCGATGTTGAGCACGAGCAGCGTTATCGCGACCGCCATCACGCCGTCCGAGAAGGCTCCGATGCGGGAGAGGTCCTGCCGGTCCACCCGTGAGAGCAAAGCCTGTGCGCCGGATGGAGCCGCGCTCAGGCGGCGCGCCCGAGCAGCGCCCGCGCCGCCGCCGCACCCGAGCGGATCGCACCCTCCATCAGCGCGGCATGCACGCCGCCCAGGTGCTCGCCCGCGAAGGCCAGCGGGCCAAGCGGCACGGCGGCGAGCTCGGCCAGCTCCGGCGGGGCCGAGGTGGAATAGGCGGCCCGCACCCAGGGATCGTCGGCCCATGTGGATAGGAGGACGCCCGCCGGGTCGAGCGAGAGGTCGCCGCGCAGCCGCGTGAGCGAGTCGAGCCAGCGCTCCGGGCCGCGCGCCAGCTCGAGCCGCTCGAGCGCGGGCGCCGAGCCGGCGAAGGCGCTGACGACCGGCTGGACCTCGCCGCCTGCGCCGCGGGCCGTCCAGGTCCAGTAGCGCTCGGGCACCGACATCACGGCGCTGGCCCGCGCCGGTGCGCTGAGCGGGACGAACAGCTTCGCGGCGTCGCCGTAGCGGACCGCCGCGAAGGCGGCGGTATGGGCCCGGGGCAGCGCGGGCTCGAAGCTGATCCGGCCGAGCACGCCGGCCGGGACGGCCACGACGCACGCGTCCGCGTCGAGCTCCCCGCCGCCCGCGCGCACCCGCACTCCTCCGTCGCGCCACTCGATCCGCTCGACCGGCGAGCCGAGCCTCACGGCGTCGCCGAGGAGCGCCGCGAGGGCCAGCGCGAGCCCCTGGTTGCCGCCGGCCACGCTCGGCGCGGGCTCCTCGTCGACGTGCGCGATGCCGGCGAGATCGCGCGCGGCGACCTCGGCGGCCGGGCTTGCACTCGAGATCTCCACGCGGGCCAGGAGCGCCTCGCGCACTCCCGCGTCGATGTCGAGGCCGTCGAGGAACTCCTGCGCGCTCAGCTCCGCCGGCGCGCCGTCGAGGGCCCTCTCGATCGCCGGCACCGCCGCCGCCATCTCCTCATGCGTCGTCGGTGTGCCGCCGCGCGGCTCGCGGCGCCCATACGCCATGCCCTTGTCGCACAGCTCGAGCCCGAGCCGCGCCGCCAGCTCGCGGACCGCCGTGTTGCCGGGCAGGACGTACTCCGCGCCCATCTCGACAACCGCGCCGTTGTCGAGCTCGCGCGACCACACGCGCCCGCCGACACGATCGCGCGCCTCCAGCACCACGACCTCGACGCCCGCCCGGCGCAGCTCGTCGGCGGCGCTCAGGCCGGCGAGCCCGGCGCCCGCGACGGCGACCTTCAACCCGAATCCGATCCCCGCGCAGCCGGCCGAGCCGGCTGCTCCGGGCCTGCCGCGGCCGCGTCGACGACCGTGACGCCGTGCTCGTGCACGAACACCGGGTTGAGCTCGATGAGCGCGAGGCGTGAGTCGAGCAGCAGCTCGCCGGTGGCAGCCGCCAGCCGCGCGGCCGCCGCCACGTCGAGGGGCGGCCTGCCCCGGCCACCTGTGAACAGCGGTGCCGTCCGGAGCTCCCGGATCGCCCGCTCGACGCGCTCGGGCGAGGCGGGCAGCGGGATCAACGCGGCATCGCCGAGCAGCTCGGTCCAGAGCCCGCCGGCCGCGATCACGAGCGCAGGGACGACGCCGTCGGCACGCGCCGAGACGAGCAGCTCGGCACCCGGCTCGGCCATCCGCTCGACGAGCACGGCCGCGCCCGGGACGGCGAGCTCCATCAGCCGGTCGTGCGCCTCGCGCATTGCGGCGGGGTCGCGGATGTCGAGCGCGAGCGCCCCGATGTCCGACTTGTGCTGCAGCGACGTTGCGGCGAGCTTCGCCGCGGCGTGGCCGCCGAGCTCGGCGAGCGCCGCGACGGCGTCGTCGGCGTCGGCGACGAGTCGGCCCTCCACGACAGGCAGGCCGCGCTCGCGCAGCAGCTGCTTGGTGTCGTGCTCGGAGAGCCAGCCGTCGCCGTTCCCGCCGCCGCGGAGAGCGGCGGCGCCGATCTCTCGCAACCGCGCCGGATCGCCGGGGGGCCGCTCCAGGGCGGCCGCGACAGCGAGCCCGCTGCGCAGACCCGATATTGCCGGGATGCCCGCTTCCGCGAAGCGGGCGCCGGCTACGTCGTCGAGCAGCTCGGGAAGCGTCGAGGCCACCATCACGGGCACCGAGCTGTCGCGCGCGCCGTCACGGATTGCCTCGCGCACGGCGGCCCAGGACTCCTCGATTGCCCCCTCGAGGCCGGCGGGCTGGTCGTAGAGGACGAGCACGCGCCCGACCTGAGGGTCATCGCCGGCCGTCACTACCAATTCGCGCAACCGCTCCCTGTCGCCCCAGAGGAGCGCCGTGTAGTCGAGCGGATTCGCGATCGTGGCCGCCTCCGGCAGGAGCTCGCGCAGACGCTCGCGGGTCGCGGGAGCGGGGGCGGGGAGCGGGATGCCGATCCGCTCGCACTCGTCCGCCGCCATCGCGGAGTCGCCGCCGGAGCAGGTGAGCACGGCGAGGCCGCTGGTCGCGCGCCGCGCACCAGGAACGGCAAGGCCCTTGGCCAGTTCGAGCAGTTCGTGGAAGTCCCTCGCCCAGGCGCCGCCCGCCTCCTCGACCAGCGCGCGGTAGATGCGCTGGTCGCCCGCGAGCGCGCCCGTGTGGGCGGCCGCCGCGGCCGAGCCCGCGGCCGAGCTTCCCACCTTGAGCACCGCGACGCCGACGCCGTGCTCGGCACAGCGGGCGAGCGCTTCGCACAGGTGGCCGCCGTCCCCGTCCCCCTCGACGTAGAGCGCAATCGAGCCGACCCCCTCCTCCGCGGCGAGCTCGGCCACCCAGGCTGCCGGGTCGAGCGCCACCGAGTTCCCGCAGGAGATCACCGTGTGGAGGCGCAGGCCGCGGTTCGCAGTGAGCGCGTTGACGGCGAAGTTGCCGCTCTGCGAGACGAGCGCCACGCGGCCGGCCTCGAACGGCCGCATGGCATCCCCCCAGAGCGGCGCGCGCTCGTGCAGGGCCACGATGCCGTTCCCGTTCGGCCCGCAGATCGGCAGGTCATGAGCGGCCGCCACCGCCGCGAGCTCGGCCTCGCGCGCAGCGCCCCCCGCGATCTCGCCGAAGCCGGCCCCATAGACCACCGCCCCGCCGCAGCCGAGCGCGCCCGCCTCCTTGACGACGTCGACGACGCCGGCTGCCGGGATCGCCACCACGACAGCGTCGGGCGGCGACGGGCACGCCGCCAGCGACGGGAAGCAGGGCAGCCCGTAGACCGAGGTGCGGCGCGGGTTGACGCCCCAGACCTCGCCGCGGTAGCCGGCCATCTTCAGGTTGAGCAGCGTCTGACCCGCGTACGAGCCCGGCCGCTCCGTGGCGCCGACGACCGCGACCGTGCGCGGATGCAGTAGCCGTGAGACGTCCACCGGCTAGTGCAGTGTCCGCTCCACGCCGCGGCGCTCGAGCGCGCGGGCGATGATCAGGCGCTGGATCTCGCTGGTGCCCTCCCAGATCCGGTCGACCCGCAGCTCGCGCAGGAAGCGCTCCGCGACGTTCGTCCGCATGTAGCCGCGGCCGCCGAAGATCTGCACGCAGCGGTCGGCGCAGCGGCAGGCGGCCTCGCTCACGAACAGCTTCGCCATCGAGGCCTTGGCGTGCACGAGCTTCGGGTCGGCGCCGGCGTCGGCGAGCCGGGCGACCTCAAGCGTCAGCAGGCGGCCGGCCGCGGCGTCCGCGGCCGAGTCGGCGAGCGGGAAGGAGACGCCCTGGTAGTCCATGATGCGGCTGCCGCCCTGCTCGCGCTCGAGCGCCCAGGCGGTCGTGTCCTCGAGCAGGCGCCACATCGAGCCCACGCCGCGCGCGGCGATCCCGAGCCGCTCCTCGGTGAACCAGTGGCGCTGCAGCTCGTCGCCGCCGCCGAGCCCTCCGATGACCGCGTCGTCGGCCACCTCGACACCGTTGAAGCGGATCGTCGGGTGGCCGTGCGGATACGTGTGCGTGAAGGGCGGGTCGTCGACGACCTCGATGCCGTCGAGCCCGCGGTCGACGAGGAAGAGCGTGCCGAGCTGCTCGCCGTCGACGATCGCGTTCGCCATCACGATGTAAACGGACGCGATGTCGCCGGTGGTCACGAACCACTTCTCGCCGTCGATCACCCAGCCGGCGTCGGTCTTGCGCGCGCTCGTCGCGATCCCGGACGGATCCGAGCCGGCCTCGGCCTCGGTGACCGCGTACGCGTCGTGCAGCTCACCGCGCAGCGCGGGCCGCAGGTAGCGCTCGATCTGCTCGGGCGTGCCGCTCGCCAGCACGTTGTAGGCGTTCGGGATGTACCAGGACAGCGCGTTGGTGGAGCGGCCGAGCTGCTCCTCGACCAGGAACCAATCGGTGATCGACCAGCCCTGGCCGCCGTGCTCGCGCGCGTGCAGACCTCCGGACAGGCCGGCCGCGATCGCCTCGCGCTTGATGCGCTGGATCAGCTCCTCGGGCAGCCGCCCGCCGTTTCGCTCGGCGAGCTCCTCGTTGGGGATCAGCACCTCGTCGACGAAGCGGCGCGCACGCTGTTGCAGGTCGACCTGCTCGGGGGTGAAGCCGTCCGCTGACGGGGGCGCGGCTGGGGTTACGGTCATGGGCTTTCTCCGGTGTCTCGCTTCGGCGTTCCTCGCCTGCGCCGCTTGGCGAGGCCGAGGGCCAGATTGTCGTGGTTCTCGAGAATCTCGTCGATCGCGGCGCGCGCCTCGGCGAGCGCCTCGTTGCCCTCAGCGGCCTGGGCCAGACCCGCCGTCTCGGTCAGGTAGGCCCGCCACCGCCGGCGGCTGCCATGGGTGACCAGTCGCTCGACACGCGCGATCTCTCGCTCCACCAGTTCCGCGGGCGGCGGGCCGCCCGCGCGTAGCGTGGCAATCGCTACGGGGAGCTCGCGCTCGGGCTCAGGCGTCAGTGACAGCCATACGTGGCGGGCTCCCAGTGGACCCAAGGGGCCATGATATCATGCGACTGATCACAAAGTCAGGATTGCTAATGGCCTCATCGAAGACCGCTCCAGCGCCCGTCTCGCCCGCGCTCTCGCCGCATCTCTACCTCGATCCCGAGGTCCTGCAGCTCGAGGACGAGCGCATCTTCTCACGCACCTGGCAGTTCGCCGGCCACGTCTCACAGCTGCCGGGTCCCGGGACCTACCTGACCGCCAACGCGGGTACCCAGCCGGTGCTCGTCGTCCGCGACGACGAGGGCGAGCTGCGCGCCTTCCGAAACGTCTGCCGGCACCGCGGCTCGCGTCTCCTGAGCGGCTCGGGCGAGTGCAAGAAGGCAATTCGCTGCCGCTACCACGGCTGGACCTACCGCATGGACGGCGAGCTGATCGGCGTGCCCGAGGGGCGCCAGATCCCCGGCCTCGACAAGTCGGCGCTCGGGCTCTTCCCCGCGCGCGTCGAGGTCCTGCTCGGGCTCGTGTTCGTCAACCTCGACATCCACGCCACGCCGCTCGCCGAGCAGGTCGCCGGCCTCCCGGAACGGCTTGCCCGCTACGGCTTCGAGAGCCTCATGCCCGTCGTCGAGAAGGGGACGAGCCAGCCGGCCAACTGGAAGATCGTCATCGACAACTACCTCGAGGGCTACCACGTGCCCGTCGGCCATCCCGGCCTGATGCGGCTGCTCGACTACAAGAACTACGACGTCGAGCTGTTCGACAACTGGGTGTGGTTCGACGCGCCAATGCGCGAGAAGCCGTCAGGCAACTTCCTCGAGCGGACCTACCAGCGGCTCGTCGAGCCGATGCCAGGGCTGGGTCCCGAGGACGCGCGCGTCTGGCGCTTCATCCTGATCTATCCGAACACGACGATCGACCTCTATCCGGACCAGATCGGGATCTGGCAGATCCTGCCGAAGGGCACCGGCGCGACCCAGGACGTCGCCATGACGCTGCAGCCGCGGGGCGGGAGCGTGAAGACGCGCGCCGTGCGGCTCGCGAACCGCAGGATCAACGAGCTGGTCAGCGACGAGGACGTCGACCTCGTGGCGAACCAGCAGGCCGGCATCGCAACGCATGGCTTCGAGCCGGGCCCGCTGTCGCGGCGCGAGGCAGCGGTGGGCTGGTTCGCGGACCGGATCCGCGCCGACCTCGGCGAGGACGGGTGAGCGACCCTCCCGAACGCGGCGCACGGGAGCGGATCCTGGCCGCGGCGGTCGACCGAATCGCGACGGACGGCATAGACGACATGCGCATCGCGCGCGTGGCCACCCAAGCGGGCGTCTCGACGTCGCTCGTCCATTACCACTTCGAGACGCGCGAGGCGCTGCTGGCCGAGGCGCTCGAGTACTCGTACGAGCTGACCGGAGACGTGCGCATCGGCGAGGGAGAGGGAGAGGCATCCGACCACTTCGAGCGGCTCGCGGGCGAGATCGACCAGTTCCTGCCCTACCCGGGCCACCTGCGGAAGGACTGGATCCTGTACGTCGAGCTGTGGCTGCGCGCCGCGCGCCATCCGGAGATGCGCCCGACCGGCGAGCGCCTATACGGGCGCATGCGCGACTGGGTCGCGCAGGGGATCGCGGCAGGGATCAGCGAAGGCGCGTTCAAGGCGGACGCGGACCCCGTTCGGATGGCCGACCGGCTCATCGCGCTCGCCGACGGCTACGGCGCGCGCGTGCTGATCGGGGACCTCGACATCGAGCACGCCCGCCGTGAAGTCTGGGCCGGGCTCGCCGACGAGCTCGGGCTTCCGGACGAGCCGCCGCCGCCGCTCGGCGGCCAGCGCGTACGCGCTCGTGCCGAAACGGGAACTTGACGCCCGGCGTCCGGGCGGATAGGTTTCCTGAATCGTCGTTCAAGTTACTCTGGGAGGGTGACCGGATGAGCCCGAGGCCGCGCCTCGATCACGTGCGCCGGCCTGAGCTGCTCGAGGCCGCCGCGAACGTGATCAGGCGTCGCGGGCTCACGGGCGCGCGTGTTGCCGACGTGGCCAAGGAGGCCGGGACGAGCGCGCCATCGGTGCTCTACTACTTCTCGTCGAAGGCGGAGTTGCTCAACGAGGCGCTCACGTCGGCCGAGGAGCGCTTCTACGAGGATCTGGCGACGCGCATCGACGGCATCGAGAGCGCGGTCGAGCGCCTGGCAGTGATCGTCGAATGGGGTGCCGCCGGGGGCGACTACGACGCGGCGCTGTGGATGGAGCTGTGGGCACAGGCGCTGCGCGACGAGCAGCTCGCCGAGACGCGCGCGGAGCTCGACGCCCGCTGGCGGCGAACCATTGCCGACGTCGTCAGCTACGGTCAGGAGCGCGGCGAGTTCGGTCCAGCTGACCCGGAGCGGTTCGCCGTCCTGATGGGCTCGCTACTCGACGGATTGTCTGTGCAGGTTGCGCTGCGAGACGCGGAGGTCACTCCGGGCCGTGTGCGTGAGCTCGCCGTGACGCTGGCGGAGCGCGAGCTCGGGTGCACGTTGCCGGACGCCGTGGAGGCGCCCGCATGAAAGCGCGAGTGGGGGAGGCCTTGAGGTGAAGGAGTACGACGAGCAACGCCTGAGGCGCGCGCTCGAGCGGCGCATCGGCCGCAGGGACCTGCTGCAGAACGGCGCGGCGATGGCGTTGATCGCCGGGCTCGCCGGCTGCGGCGTGGGGAACGCGGGCGGCGGCAGCAAGGAAGACACGGAGAAGCCGATCGCGAAGAAGGTCGACGGCGACCTCCTCTACTTCAACTACTCCGAGTACATCGACCCCGCGCTCGTCAAGGGCTTCGAGAAGAAGTACGGGGTGCAGGTGCGCGAGTCGTACTTCGATGGGATGTCGGCGATGACGGCCAAGCTGCGCGCCGGCATCGCCTACGACCTGATCTTCCCGAGCGGTGAGTACGTGCAGCGCCTGATCTCGGGCAATCTGGTGCGCCGGATCGACCGGGACAAGATCAAGAACATCGACACCGTCTACGACTACTTCGCGAACCCCTGGTACGACAAGGACTCCGAGCACAGCACGCCCTACGGGATGTACGCGACCGGTCTCGGCTACCGCGCCGACAAGGTCACCGGGATGACCGGCTCGTGGCTCGACCTCGGCGACGTCGACTCGGACGACAAGAGCTTCCTGCTCGACGACTACCAGGAGTCCATCGGCATGGCCAACCTGGTCAACGGCTACCCGCTCAACGAGGTCGACGAGGCCAAGCTCGAGAAGTCACTCGACTACCTCGTGAACCTGAAGCCGAAGCTGCGCGGCATCTCGACGGACACGATCACGAACATGACGAGCGGCAACGCCTGGATCCAGCACCTCTGGAACGGCGACATCGTCAACATCCGCAACACGGTCGACAACCCCGAGGACTTCAAGTTCCAGAAGTGCAAGGAGGGGATCCCGGTCGGCAGCGACAACTTCTGCATCCCGGTCAACTCCAAGCACCCGGGCACGGCGCTGCTGTTCATCGAGTGGATGCTCCAGCCCGAGCACGCCGCCCAGAACGTCGAGTGGATCGGCTACCCGATGCCGTACGAGGGCGCTCCGACCGAGGCCTTCCAGGGCCTCGTCAAGGACGACCCTGAGATCAACGTGACCACCGAGGACCTCGAGAACGGTCAGCAGTTCGAGAACCTGAAGGGGGAGGGCCGGCTGGCGTGGGACAAGGTCTGGACCGAGTTCAGGGTCTCCTAGCGGGGACATGAACGACAACCGCTTCTCCTCGAGCTTCCTGATCCCCGGCGGCCTCTGGCTGCTGGCGCTGTTCGTCGTACCGCTGGTCTTCCTGCTCGCGATCTCGTTCGGCCACACCGACGACCTCGGCGAGGCGATCTACGGGTTCGAGTTCACGAACTACGAGCGCGTCTTCGACGCCGACCTGATCCCGGTGCTGGTCCGCTCGGTCGGCTTCGCCCTGGCCACCGTCGTGATCTGCCTGCTGATCGGCTATCCGGTGGCCTACTACATCGCGATCTTCGGCGGGCGCTGGAAGAACGTGCTGCTGGCGCTGGTCGTGCTGCCGTTCTTCGTCAACTACCTGATCCGCACGTACGCCTGGATCGCGATGCTCGGCGACGACGGCCTCGTCAACGGCCTGTTCGACTCGAGCATCCGCTTCATCAACACGCCCTACGCGGTCATCGGCGGGCTCGTCTACGGCTTCCTCGCGTTCATGATCCTGCCGATCTTCGCCTCCCTCGACAACATGGACCGGTCGCTGATCGAGGCGGGCAAGGATCTCTACGGCGGCCCCTGGCAGACGTTCCGGCACGTGACGCTGCCGCACAGCATCCAGGGCGTGCTGGCGGGCTCGGTGCTCGTCTTCCTGCCGGCCGTTGGCGACTTCGTGTCCGCCTCGCTGCTCGGCGGGCCGGAGGACGTGATGATCGGCAACCTCATCCAGCAGCAGTTCCAGGCTTCTGACAACTGGCCCTTCGGCGCCGCGCTGACCGTGGTGCTGATGGCCTTCCTGCTGATCTGGATGTCGCTCTACCTGCGCTCGGCGGCGCGCGAGGCGCGGGAGGCGGAGGCATGAGCACCGACGTCGCCCCGACCCCCACCGCGCCGGCCACGACCCGCCCCGCGCGCACCAAGCCGCCGAAGGACTTCGACCGCCCGCGCTTCCTCAAGGTCTTCGTCGGGCTCTTCTTCGTCGTCCTGTTCGTGCCGATCGTGCTCGTGATCCTGTTCTCGTTCAACTCGAGCCGTTCGCTGCAGAACTTCGACGGCTTCAGCCTGCGCTGGTACGAGACGTTCTTCGAGTCCGAATCGCTGCGCGACTCGCTGATAGCGAGCATCGAGATCGCGCTCATCACGATGGTGGTCGCGACGGTGCTCGGCACGCTGCTCGCCTACGGGCTCGTGCGCTCGCGTACGCGCTGGTCGAACGGGGCCAACATCATGATGCTGGTGCCGCTCGTGACCCCCGAGATCGTCGCCGGCGCGTCGGCGCTGCTGCTGTTCACGCAGATCGGGCTCGAGCTTTCGATCACGACGATCATCCTCGCCCACATCACCTTCTCGATCTCATACGTGACGGTCGTGGTGCGGGCGAGGCTGGCGTCGCTCGGCCGGGAGGTCGAGTCGGCGTCGATGGACCTGGGCGCCACGCGCTGGCAGACGTTCCGCCTTGTGACGCTGCCCGCGCTCTGGCCCGCGGTGCTCGCGGCGGGCCTGCTCGTATTCGCGCTGTCGTTTGACGACTTCGTGCTGTCGTTCTTCACCACCGGCGAGTCGCCGCAGCCGCTGCCGGTGCGCATCTGGACGCAAATCAGGTTCGGCGTGAGGCCGACGATCAACGCGATCGGCACCTTCATGCTCGTGATCTCCGTGGTGTCCATCGGCCTGGCGCTGCTGCTGCCGCGCCTGTTCGGACGCAAGGAGAGCGGGCTCAAGGTGCTGCTCGGGAGGGAAGCCGAATGAGTGAGAACGGGGCTGGCTCGGCCATCCGCTTCGAAGGAGTGACGAAGCGCTTCGGCGAGGCCGTGGCGGTCGACGACCTCAACCTCGAGATCGAGCGCGGTGAGTTCTTCTCGCTGCTCGGCCCGTCGGGCTGCGGCAAGACGACGACCCTGCGCATGGTCGGAGGCTTCGAGCAGCCGAGCCAGGGCCGCATCTTCCTCGAGGGCGAGTCCGTCGAGACCGTGCCCCCGTACGAGCGCAACGTCAACACGGTCTTCCAGAGCTATGCGCTCTTCGAGCACCTGTCGATCGAGGACAACGTCGCCTTCGGCCTCAAGCGCCGCAAGGTCGAGAAGGACGAGATCCGCCGACGCGTTGCCGAGGCGCTTGAGCTCGTCGAGATGCACGAGCGCGGCGACGCGCGCCCGGGCGAGCTCTCGGGCGGTCAGAAGCAGCGCGTGGCGCTCGCCCGCGCGCTCGTCAACCGCCCGTCGGTGCTGCTCCTCGACGAGCCGCTGGGCGCGCTCGACCTCAAGCTGCGCAAGCAGATGCAGGTCGAGCTCAAGGGCATCCAGCGCGAGGTCGGGATCACGTTCCTGTACGTGACCCACGACCAGGAGGAGGCGCTCGCGATGTCGGATCGGATAGCGGTGATGGACGCCGGCCTGATCAAGCAGTGCGGTACGCCGGAGGACATCTACGAGCACCCGGTCGGGCCCTTCGTCGCGGGCTTCATCGGGGTCTCGAACCTGCTGCCGGGCGTATGCGAGAACGGCTCCGTGCGGCTGGCCGAGGGCATCGTCTGCGACGCGCAGGTGCCGGCCGACTGCGCCGCCGGCTCGGAGGTCCAGCTCTCCGTGCGCCCCGAGAAGATCGCGATCGACGACGAGATCGAGCAGGGCATGGTCACGGTCGAAGGGACCGTCGTGGAGCGCGTCTACGTCGGCACGAGCACGCAGATAATCGTCGAGCTCGCGCCAGGCATGCGGCTGATGGCGCTGGAGCAGAACTGGGTCCGCGCCCGCTCCGACGACCGCTGGGAGATCGGTAACCGGGTCAAGCTCGGCTGGCGCCCAGAACACGCGCTCGTCTTGCGCTAAAGGTGCACTAGGCCCCTCAACTGGGTAGGGGTGCCCCCAGGCGGACCGTCTTCTACTGGAGGGACCCCATGCGGAGGAGAGCTGTACTTGCGGCCTATGGAGCGCTGGTGGCCGCATTGCTTGTCATCGCCGCGCCCGCGTTCGGCGCGGACGCGTCGAAGAACGTCGAGCTGCTGGACCACCTGGGCCGGAGGCCGAGGACGCCACGGCGATCAACTTCATGAGCTATGGCAAGGGCAAGTCCGACGTCATGCTCGTGACCGGGCGCTTCGGGCTCAAGTCGTACTCGCTCGACGACCCGGCCCATCCGGAGCTGCTCGACGAGATCACGGCCGAGGAGCTGCGACTGCCGGGCGACCCCCCCGTCAACACCGACGAGGCCGCAGGGCCGATCTCGACGTTCTGGCAGAACGAGGACATGGACGTCGACCAGAGCCGTAAGCTCGCGCTGCTGTCGCGTGATCCGCGCGCGTACGCGGGCTCGACGTCGCGTGAGCCCGGCGACCCCGACCCCAACGGGGCGACCAACATCGCCGGCGTCTACGTCGTGGACGCGAAGGACCCAAGCGCGCTGTCGCTTCGCTCCTTCCAGCAGCTGCCGACCGGGCACACCACCACCTGCGTCAACGACTGCCAGTGGTTGTGGACCGGCGGCCCGGCGAGCACGACTACTCCCGTGACTGGTGACGTGGCGAACGGCTGGACCTTCGGCCGGCCGATCATCGTGACCGACCTGCGCAATCCGGCAACCCCGGTCGCGTATCCGATGGATCCGGTCGACCTCTTCCGGCGCGACGGCTTCACCGCCTACTCGCACGACGTCCAGGTTGACGCCGCGGGCATCGCCTGGGTGTCCGGAGACGGCGGCACGCGCGGCTACCACACGAGCGGTCGGCACTACGACTCGTTCGACCAGCGCGTCCGCACCGCGACGCCGCTCGACCCGATCCCGTACGGGGGCGGCGGGCTGCCGGCGTCCGTGGTCGGCGACGAGAACGGCGGCTTCGAGCACAACGCCTGGCGGCCCGTCGGGCGCACCGCGCCGAAGGGCGACTCGCGCTACCGCAAGGGCGAGCTGCTGCTCGCGACCGAGGAGGACTTCGGCCCCGCCGAGGAGGGCTGCTCGAAGCGCGGTCAGTTCACGATCGCTTCGCTCAAGGGCAGCTACGGCGGCGAGGCCTGGCGCTCGCGGCCGGGGAACAAGTTCCGGCTCAGGGCCGTGGGCACGTGGAACCCGTACCAGAAGGAGGGCTCACGCCCGACCGGGGAGTACGACCCGCTCGCCGACTTCTGCTCCGCCCACTACTTCGACGTGGACGGCGGCACGGTGAGCTACGCCTGGTACGGAGAGGGGACGCGCTTCCTCGACATCTCCGATCCGGAGAACCCCACGCAGTTCGCCTACTGGCGGCCTGACGACGGCATTGTCTGGGCCTCCTACCTGCACGACGGCTACGTCTACACCGCGGACCGCACGCGCGGCGTGGACGTGCTGAAGCTGACGGGCAAGGCCAAGGTGGCCCGCGCCAGCGGCAGGGAGGTGTCGGCGCCCGCGCCGTCGAAGCGCCAGCGCGCATTCCTGGCCCAGGTCGCGACGCAGTACCGGTTGGACCCGGGCACGGCCGGGCTCTGCCTGCTGCAGACGTTCTAGGAGTCCTCACTGGTTGAAGCCCCGCGCCGCTCAGGCGGCGCGGGGCTACGACGTGCTACAACGACCGCATGTCCGAGGAGAACATGGTCGAGGTCGTCAACGAGGCGCTCGCCTCCGCGGGAATCGAGGACGCGGTGACGGCGGTCGGCGAGTTCTACCCGCGTGGCCACACCGGCGCCGGGTTCGCCGGGGGCTTGATCGGCGGTGATCTCGGCGACTCGATCGGCGGGGTTGCGGGTGGAGTGGGCACGGCCGGCGGCTACGTGGCGGGCACGCGGGCGCACGACGCCGCGAGCGGGCTGCCCGAGCAGATGATCGTCGGCGTCTCGGGGACGATGGTCTACGGCTTCTCGGGGAACCGGCGCCACGTCAAGGAGCTCGTCTTCCGCGTGCCGCGCGAAGGCATCGAGGTGAAGGTGCACCAGCGCGTCAACGTGCGCGTGCTCGAGTTGATCGAGAGCGCCAGCGGGTCGCGGATCGAGCTCGAGGGCAACCGCCTGCCGATCACCCACTCAAAGGACGTGATCGCCGAGCTCAGCTAGCGACGGCGCGGCGCACGCGCCCGCGCAGACCGCCGCGCCGGTCCTTCAGCACCCGCATCGCGGCGTTGTGCCCGCAGGCGGCCATCACGCCGCCGCCCGGGTGCGTGCCGGCGCCACACAGGTAGAGGCCGTCGACCGGCGTCGCGTACTGCGCGAGCAGCGGCGAGGGGCGCATGAACGCCATCTGCTCGAGCCCCTGTTCGCCCTGGAAGATCGAACCGTCCACGAGCCCGAAGATGCGCTCGAGGTCGGGCGGCGCCAGCACCTCGTGGTGGACGAGCGCGTCCTTCACGTTGGGCGCGTGGCGGGCGACGATGTCGAGGCAGCGCTGTCCGTAGGCCTCGCGCGAGCCCTCGGGCCAGCCGGCCTCGTCGTACGGCCCGTACTGCGTGAACAGCGTCATCACGAAGGTGCCGTCGTCGGTGAGGCTGTCGTCGACGGTGCTCGGCAGCTCCACCTCCACGTAGGGGCCCTCGGCCGGCACGCCGCGCGTGGCGTCCTGCCAGGCGCGCTCGAGGTAGTCGACCGACGGGCACAGCGCGACCCCGGTATGCAGCAGGAGCTCGCCTTCCTCGCTTGAGACTCCCTCGTAGCGCGGCGCCTCGGAGAGGATGCAGTTGACCTTGACCGAGCCTCCGCGCGAGCGGAAGCGCTCCATGTCGTGCACGACCTCGTCAGGGAAGTGCTGCCTGCCGGCCAGCTCGAGGATCGTCGTGCGCGGGTGCGCGCCCGACAGGACGAGCGGGGCGCGTATCTCCTCACCGCTCTCGAGCGTCACGCCGGTCACGTGGCCGCTCTCCACGTCGATCGAGCGCACCGGCGCGCCGGTCCGGATCGTGGCTCCCGAGGCCTCCGCGCTGCGCGCGATCGCCTGCGAGATGGCGCCCATGCCGCCGCGCACGTGGCCCCAGAGGCCGCTCACGCCGTCGAGCTCGCCGAGCGCGTGGTGGAGCAGGTTGTACGCCGTCCCCGGCGTGCGGGGCCCGGCCCAGACGCCGACCACGCCGGTCGAGGCCCAGGCGCCCTTGAGGACGTCCGACTCGAACCACTCGTCGAGCAGGTCGCCGACCGACATCGTCATCACTCGGAACAGCTCGAGCACGTCCCGGCGCGCGAGCCCGGCGGTGCGGCCGGCCTCGCGCAGCAGCGAGAGCAGATCGCCCGGGCGCTTCGAGCCGAGCGCCGGGGGCGGCCGCAGCATCAGCGGGCGCAGGAAGCCCGCCATGCGCGCGAGCATCTCCTCGAAGTCGGGGTAGCGCTGCGCGTCGCGGCGCGAGAGCCGGGCGATCGACTCGCGCGTTCGCTCGGCGTCGTTGAAGAAGAATGCCGGTACGCCGTCGGGCGTGATCGTCCCGAAGGCCGGGTCGAGCGGGATCGGCTGGTAGCCGAAGTCGTGCAGCCGCAGCTCCTCGACGACCTTCGGCTGCAGCATCGACACGACGTACGAGGCGCGCGAGACGCGCTGCCCGGGCCACACCTCCTCGGTCACGCAGGCGCCGCCGAGGATGTCGCGCCGCTCGAGCACGCAGACGCGCATGCCCGCGCGCGACAGGTAGGCGGCGGCGGTGAGCCCGTTGTGGCCGCCGCCTACGACGATCGCGTCGTAGCCGCCCGATCCATTGAGGCCGCTCATCGCGCCACCGACATCCTTTCGCTTGCCTCCTCGAGCGCCCCGCCCAGGACCTCGACGATCTTGTCGAACTCCTCCGGCCCGGCGACGAGCGGCGGCGAGATCTGGATGACGGGATCGCCGCGGTCGTCCGCGCGGCAGATCAGCCCGCGCTTGAACAGCTCGGGGGAGAGGAAGCCGCGCAGCAGCTCGTCGCACTCCTCGCTCGTGAAGCTCTCGCGGGTGTCGGAGTTCTTCACAAGCTCGAGCGCGTAGAAATAGCCCGAGCCACGCACGTCGCCGACGATCGGCAGCTCGAGCAGTCGGCTGAGGGCGGCGTGGAACTCGTCCTGGCGCTCCGCGACGTTCTCGACGATGCGCTCGCGCCGCATGATCTCGATGTTCTTGAGGGCCACCGCCGCCTGCACCGGGTGGCCGCCGAAGGTCATGCCGTGAGTGAACATCGAACCCGGCTGCTCGAACGGCTCCATCACGCGGTCGCTCACGAGCAGCGCGCCGATCGCCGCGTAGGCCGACGAGAGGCCCTTCGCGGTGGTGATCATGTCGGGGCGGATGTCGTAGCGCTCGGACGCGAACCAGTGGCCGAGCCGCCCGAAGGCGGTGATCACCTCGTCCGCGCACAGCAGGATGCCGTGGTGGTCGCAGAGCTCGCGCACGCCCGCCCAGTAGCCGGCGGGCGGCATGAACGAGCCGCCCGCGTTCTGCACCGGCTCCATGATCACCATCGCGACGGTCTCGGGGCCGGCGTGGACGATCATCTGCTCGAGCTCGTCGAGCAGGAAGCTCGTGAACTCCTCCTCGCTCTCGTCCACGGGGCGCCGGTAGCTGTTCGTGTTCGACACGTGCAGGACGTCGGGCACGAGCGGCTCGAAGGGCGTGCGCAGCTCCGTGCAGCCGTTGATCGAGAGCGCGCCCATAGTCGTGCCGTGGTAGGCAACGCGCCGCGCGATCGCCTTCCAGCGCCGCTCACCGCGGGCGGTGTGGTACTGGCGGGCGAGCTTCCAGGCGGCCTCGACCGCCTCGGAGCCGCCGCTCACGAAGAAGGAGCGGTTGATATCGCCGGGCGCGAGCCGGGCGAGCTCGGCGGCCAGCTCGATCGAGCGCGGGTGCGCGAAGGTCCAGTTGATCGCGAAGGGCAGCTCGCGCATCTGCTGGGCGGCCGCCTCGCCCATCTCGGCACCGAAGCTGTAGCCGGCGTTCACGCAGAAGAGGCCGGCGAGCGCGTCGAGATAGCGCTTGCCCTGCGCGTCCTCGAGGTAGCAGCCCTCGCCACGGACGATGATCTGGAGCTCGTCTGCGTCCAGGTCTCCCATGCCCGTGAAGTGGAGCCAGAGATGGCGGAGGGCGTCTTGGGAGAGGCTGCTCGCATGGCCGTTCGAATCCATGCTCGGCGATGATATCGTGCGACTGACTACAAAGTCAAAGAGTCGTTTAGACTTACCGGCGTGCATGACGTGATCGTGCTTGGGGCTGGACTCGCCGGCCTGTCCGCGGCGCGCGATCTGGCTGCGGGCGGCGCCGATGTGGTCGTCCTCGAGGCGCGCGAGCGCCCGGGCGGCCGCGTCGAGCAGGTCTTCCTCGCCGACGGGCGCCCGGTGCAATGGGGCGGCGAGGTCGTCGCCGATTGGATGCACGCCTACGCCGAGCTCGTGGGAGAGCTCGGCCTGAGGCTCGAGCCCAGCTACACGGCGATCGACCTGCCGCCCGCCTGGGGCGCCGACGAGGGCGTGTCGATCGGCGAGCGCGCGCCCTGGATGGACGACGCCGACGAGGCCGACCTCGCCCGGCTCGAGGACGAGTTCGCCCGGCTCGCGGGCACCGTCGACCCTGGCGATCCCTGGAGTCACCCGGACGCCTAGCGGCTCGACCTGCTGAGCATGGGCGCCTGGCTGCGCTCGCAGCACGCACGCCCGGGCGCGATCCGCTACCTCGACCACATGCAGCGCTCGCTCTCGATCGACTCGGTCGAGCGCACGTCGCTGCTGGCGCAGCTGCGCAAGGAGGCGACCGCCGGCGCCCACGGCTTCTACGAGGAGAGCCGCTGGGAGCACCTGCGCGTGGCGGAGGGGTCGGCGACGGTGGCGCTGCGCATGGCGGACGAGCTCGGCGATCGCGTCAGGCTCGGCAGCGTCGTGGTCGCGCTAGGCGTCACCTCGTCGCGCTGCACGGCCTTCCTGCGCAACGGCGAGCGGATCGAGGCCGAGACGGTGGTCTGCGCGCTGCCGGTTGGACCGCTGCGCGACGTGATGGTGAGCGGCGTGTCGGAGGCGCGGCTCGAGTCGCTCCACCGCCAGCGCAGCGCGCTCGCCGCCAAGACCGTCGTCGCCTATCCGAGCTCGTTCTGGGACGTCGGCGGCGCGACCGCGGACGGTGTCTGGAGCTCTGTCTGGATCCAGCGCGACGGCGTGCTCTCCTCGCTCACCCCGCCCGAGCGGCTCGGCCCCTTCCTGGCGACGCCGGAGCCGCTGCGGCGGCGCGAGTTCCTCGACTTCCTCGCCTCGCTGATGGGCGATGAGGCGCGCGACCCGATCCTGTACGGGACGCGCGCGTGGGGCGTCGATCCGTTCACGAAGGGCTACGTGACGGGCTGGCGGCCGGGAGACGTGATGGCGGTCGGCCCGCTGCACGGCACCCACGAGCCGCCCTTCTACGTGTGCGGCTCCGACCAGTGGGTTGCCGGCTACATGGAGGGCGCCGTCCGCACCGGCCGCGACGCCGCGTCGCAGGCGCTCGGCCGCGGGCCGCGCGACTACTCGGACGCGCGCCCCTCCGCGAAGGCCTTCGCGCCCTCGACGAACTCCGAGGCCGCGATCGCGCGCGAGTAGGCGGAGAAGCGGCCGGCGGCCATCTCGGCGAACGTCTCTTCGACCGAGAGCCCCTCGCCGCGGCGGATGATCTCCTTGGTGGCCTGGACGGCGAGCGGCGGGCAGCCCGCGATGTGATCGGCGAGCCGGCGCGCCTCGTCCATCAGCTGCGCGCCGGGGACGACCGCGCAGACGAGCCCGCGCCGCTCGGCCTCCTCGGCGCCCATGCGCCGGCTCGTCAGCAGCAGCTCCATGGCGAGGAACCACGGCAGCCTGCGCGGCAAGCGCTGGGCGCCGCCCGCGTCCGGCACGATGCCCAGGCTGAGCTCGGGCAGGAAGAACTCCGCGTGGTCGGCCGCGACGATCAGGTCGCAGGCCAGCACGAGCTCGAAGCCGCCGCCGGCGGCGAGCCCGTTGACGGCGGCGATCACGGGCTTGTCGAGGTCGAACATCTCGGTGAGGCCGGCGAAGCCGCCCGGCCCGAAGTCCGTCGAGGTGTCCTCCTCGCCCGCGGCGGCTGCCTTCAGGTCCCAGCCGGCCGAGAAGAAGCGCTCGCCGCCGCCGGTGAGGATGCCGACGCGCAGCTCCGGGTCGTCGCGCAGGCGCGCGAAGGCGTCGTGGAGGTCGAGCCCGGTGGCGCGGTCGATCGCGTTCGCCTTGGGACGGTCGAGCACGACCTCGAGCACGTGGCCGCGCACCTCGGTCCGGACCGCGCTCATCGAACCCGGAAGGTCGAGTCGGCGAGCACCGTGTAGCCGTCGTCGAGCATGAGCGCGGCTCGGTAGCGGCCGGGCGCGAGCGACCCGAGGTCGGCCTTCGTGAAGCTGATGCGGCCGCTCGGGCGCGCTCCCGTGTACTTGAAGCCGAAGTACTGGTAGAGGTCGTCCTCGCCGGCTCGGTAGATCCCGACCCAGTCGAGCTTGTTCGCCGGCGCGCCGCCGAAGCGCAGCCGGATCGGCTCGCCGCGGCCGTAGCTCGCACTCGTCGTGCGGATCGAGGGCCGCGTGCCGGGCGCCTCGATCCAGAACCTGTAGCTCGCCGCGACCGAGCCGTCGCCGTCCAGCAGCGCGGCGCGGTAGGCGCCGGGGCGCAGCGACCTGGTGCCGAAGTACGAGGCGAGGTGGTCGGACGCGTCGTAGATCGGGAGCGAGGCCACCGTCTTGCCATCGCGCAGGATCCCGATCTTCCGGCCGGCGCCGCCGCGCGTCTGCGTGTAGCGGATGCTGACCCGCTCGCCGCGTGATGCGACGCGCGGCTCGGCGCTCACGAGCGCCGGAGCGCGCCCGGGCGTGACCGCGAAGGTCGAGGCGACGGCGCGGTGGTCCGACCCGTAGGGGTCGAGCCCGACGTCGACATCCGGCCCGCCCGCCTCGCCCACAAGCCGGGCAGCGAGCGTGCGCGCACGCCCGCCGGCCATGACCCAGTCGATGCGGTCGAGCGTCTCCTTGCGGCGGATGCGCGGCGCCGGAGTGCCGGGCGTCCATGTGTAACCCGGGGTCGCCACCGGGTCGGGGTGCGCTACGCGGTAGGAGTCGCTGAAGCCCGCGCGAGCGAGAGCGCTCGACACCGGCCAGGAGAGCGGGAAGGGGACGCGCTCGGGACGCGCCTGCGCGACGGCCTCGGTCCAGTCGAGATGCGAGGGCGAGTTGAAGTCGCCCGTGATGAAGCTCGGCACACCCCGCCGTGCGAGGCCCCCGAGCCTGCGCACGTAGGGCCGGATCTCGGGGAGGCGCAGCGAGCGCTCGAGCCGCAGGACGCGTTTCGGCCCCTTGCCCGCGGCCGCCTCCTCGGGCCCGTACGGGCAGCAGGTGAGATGCACGTTGCCGATCGCCGCCACGTGGTCGAGGTCGAGGGCCACGTATGCGAAGCGGTCGGCGCCGCTGCCGACCGCGTACAGCGGGTAGCGCGAGATCAGGTGCAGGCTGTCGTCGACGTACGGCATGCCGGTCGCCGCGGCGAGCCTGCGCAGGTTCCCCTCGGGCTCCTGCACGCCGACCACATCGGCGCGGGCCTCGCGGACCGCGCGCGCGACCTGCGCGAAGTCGACCTGCACGCCGCCGTACCAGATGTTGAACGTCATCACGGTGAGCTCGCGCTCGGCCTCCTCGGCGGAGCACCCGGCTCGGCCGGGTGCGCAGCTTCCCGATTGGCCCGCACCCGCCGGTGGCGCGGCCCCCACCGCGCCACCGGTCAGGAGTGCGAGTCCTCCCACCGCCAGCGTGGCCAGCCCGGCGAGCCGCTTTCGCATGCCTGCCCGCCCTTGTGCGACTGACCACAAAGTCAACGACAGTCAAACTACCTCAGCGGGCTGCGCGAAGCAAGCCCCCAAATGCGCGGCGCCCGCCGGATGGGCGGGCGCCGCACTGCTTGGTTGTGGTCCGGGCCTAGGCCTCGGCGGGCTGTGGGTCGTGGCGGGGCGGCACGCGCCGCTCCTCGACCGGCTCGCCGGAGCCCTCGAGCGCGGGGCCCTTGGGCAGCCACTCGAGCCACTTCGGCAGGTACCAGTTCCAGTCGCCGAGCAGCTTCATCGTCGCCGGCAGCAGCACACCGCGGACGAGCGTGGCGTCGAGCAGGACCGCCACGGCCAGGCCCACGCCGAACTGCTTCATGTCGATGAACGACAGCGTGGCGAAGATGGAGAACACGCCGACCATCACGAGCGCCGCCGCGGACACCACCCCGGCCGTCGACTTGATGCCGTGCGCGACGGCCTCGTCGGTGCTCTCGCCGCGATCGAACGCCTCCTTGATCCGGCTCAGGATGAACACGTGGTAGTCCATCGAGAGGCCGAACAGGATCACGAACAGCATCAGCGGGAACCAGGCCGTGATCGCGCCGGTGGAGTCGAAGTTGAGGAAGTCCTCCAGATGCCCGTCCTGGAAGACCCAGGTCACGACTCCGAGCGCCGCAGCCACCGACATGATGTTCAGGACGATCGCCTTGATCGGGATGACGATCGACCGGAACGTCACCAGCAGCAGCAGGAACGCCATCGCGAAGACGAACGCGAACACGTACCAGATGCGCTCCGCCATCAGGTCGTTGAAGTCCATCGACCCGGCGGTGAATCCGGTCACGCCGACGAGCTCGCCGCCCTGGACGTTCCCGAACACGTCCGGCACGACGTCCTCGCGCAGCGTCGTGACCGCGTCCATCGAGGTCTCGTCGGTGCCGGTGCCGGCCACCGGGACCTCGAACACCGCGACGTTGCCGTTGGGGCTCGTGTCGACGGTCACCGGCTCGTGGAACTCGTTCGAGTCGGCCGCGAGCTGGCGCAGCTCCTGGGCGTAGCCCTGGATCTGAGCCTTGTCGAGGTTGTTGCCCTCGACCACGATGTCCGCCGTGAACTGCTCACCCGGGAAGGCGGCCTGCATCCGGTCGTAGGTCTGCATGACCTCGAGCGAGCGCGGCAGCCCGTCGACGCCCGAGTCGGCCGTGTGGATGTGCAGCACCGGCACCGCGAGCACGACCAGCACCGCTCCCGCCGCGATCACGGAGGTCAGCGGGCGCGCCAGCACGCGGTTGAGGACCCACGACCACACGCGCGGCTCACCGGTGCGGCGCTCCGGCTTGAGGAACGGGATCCGGCCCTTGTTGACGCGGTCGCCGAGCTTCGAGAGCACCGCGGGCAGCACGGTCAGCGAGCCGAGCACGGCGATCGCCACCACGAGGATCGTGCCCGTGGCGAACGAGATGAACGTCGGAGCGCCGCCGAAGTACATGCCGGCCATCGCCGCGATCACGGTGAAGCCGGACACGAGCACTGCACGCCCGAGGTCGCGGCCGCGGCCTCGAGCGCCGCCTCCTCGCTACGCCCGCGTGCGCGCTCCTCGCGCTCACGGCGGATGTAGAAGAGGGCGTAGTCGACGCCCACGGCCAGGCCGATCAGCAGCACGACCGAGTTGATCGACTCGTCCACCGGCCAGATCTGGGAGATCGGGCCGATCAGGCCGATCGCCGCCGCCACGGCGGTGATGGCGAGCAGCAGGGGGACGAACGCTGCGAGCAGCGCACCAAAAGCGAGGATGAGGATGATCAGCGTGATCGGCAGAGAGGTGATCTCGGCCCGCTGGAAGTCATCCGAGAACGCCTTTGACAGCGCCCGGTCGGCGCTCGCGTCGCCGAACTCCTCGATGGTGTAACCGGAGTGCTGCTTGTCCAGCTTGGCGACGGTGGCAAGCGGTGCCTCGACGAGGTCCTCCGCCTGTCCGTCCTTGTCGGGCAGCTCGAACGTGATGAGCGCCGAGTGGCCGTCCTTCGACAGCTGGCCCTCATTGCCCTTGCCGTACGGGCTGCTGATGTTCCGGACGCCGCGGTCGTCCTTGAGCGCGGCCTGGACGTCGGCCACGACCGCCTTGAACTCGGGGTCGCGGACCGAGGCGTTCTTGTTCTGCACCATCACGCTCTCGGAGACCTTGTCCGGGAAGTTCTGCGAGACCGCAGTGTCAGCCCGGCCGGACTCGCCGATGCCCGAGTCGTCGACGTCGTCGAGCGTCTTGGTGCCTACTGAGCCGCCGATGAAGACGGCCAAGATCACGAAGAGAAGCCATCCAACGATGGCCTTCTTCCGGTGTTGGGCGCTCCACCTTCCGGCGCGCGCTGCGATGTTGTTTGTCTTCGAATGGCTCATGGGGAGATCGTCCGTCTCGGGCGACCTCCGTTCCAATGCGGAATTCCCCCTAAGGGAGGTGTGGGTAACCGCACGGTCCAGCACGGCCCTGATCGTGCGCGCAAGGCGCTCGGGCTCCGTCGTGAGCTGGCGCCAGGTGAAGCGCAGCGTGGTGTAGCCGGCCTCGGCCAGGAGCTGGTCACGGCGGCGGTCGGCTTCGAAGGCCTTCCTCGTGCGGTGGGTCGTGTGGCCATCTGTTTCGACGATCAGCTTGGCGTTCGGCCAGAGGAAGTCGGGGGAGAAGCCGATGCCGTCCAGCTGGATCCAGCCGTTTACGACTGGCTGGGGAAGGGAGTGGGCGCGGCAGAGGGCGAGCATCAGGCGCTCGATTTCGCTGCGGGTCAGCGCGCCGCTCGGGTCCAGCTGCTCGAGCGTCTCGCGCAGGCGTTTCGTGCCGCGCTCGCCCTGGGCCCGCACAAGCAGGTCCTCGAGGGCGCGGCCGTCGAAGATGCGCAGCTGCTCGGCGCGGTCGCAGGCGTTCTCGAGCGCTTTCGCGGGGAGACGACCGAGGCGAGGTCGAGCAGGGTAAGGGCGACGGAGGTACAGGGGATCCCGTCGCAGGCGGTGACGTCGACGGCGAGCGACAGACGACGCCAATGGACGCGGATCGCCGGCGCGTGCTCTTCGCCGTCCTCCGCGGATCGCAGTCACGTCGACCCGCGACGCCACCTCCTTCGCGCAATCCCCAAAGCATGCGGCCGACCATGGGAGAGAACTGCGCCGTCGCCACAGGCAAGCACGGCCGCCATCCAGCTGCCGCGCGGCGGTGAGCGCGCGATACCCGACCGCGTAGACGCCGCGGTGAACGCTATGCAGGCGCCCGCCCGCACGCGCTCCCGCACCGCGCTCGGCCCGAGCCCCAACACGGTCAGCTGCGGCAGCGAAACGACGCCGTGCTGGCTCTCCGGCCAACCCCGCGATCGCGGCATCAGGATCCGCGAGTGGCGAATTCCGGCGTCTGTATGTCTGGCGCAATTCGTCCACTCGCGAGTCATGGGCGGATCGTGGCGCCCCGCGCGTCACGGTTCAGCACCCGCGTGTGACAACTCGGCGACGCGCGCGTTACGAGAAGCGCATCCGCTGGGGTGCCTCGCGCATCCGGATCAACCGCGCCGGCACGCCGCCGACGACGGCGTTGGCCGGGACGTCGCGGGTCACCACGGCGTTGGTGCCGATCACGGCGTTGTCGCCCACGGTCACGCCGCGCAGGATGCAGGCGCCGTAGCCGATCCAGACGTTGTTGCCGACGCGCACGTCGCGCTTGTAGATGCCCTGGAGGCGGATCGGGCGCTCGACCTCGACCATGCCGTGGTCGAAGTCGATCAGCATCACGCGGTCCGCGATCACGCACTCGCGGCCGATCGACACGTGCTGGAACGACGAGATCGTGCACTCCTGGCCGAGCACGGTCTTCGCCCCGATCGACACGGCGCCCTCGTGCGAGCGGATCTTGCAGCCGTGGCCGACCCAGGACCAGCGCCCGAGCTCGATGGTGGCGCGGGGGCCCACCTCGAGCGAGCAGCCGGGGCCGATGAAGGCGAGCCCGTCGAGCAGGAGCCGCCCGCGCAGGCGCAGCTTCCACCAGCCGAGCCGCGCGATCAGCCGCCCGTACTTCAGGTTCAGCATGCCCTTCGCGCGCATGAAGCGCATGAGCGCGAGCGGCCCGCCGCTGCGCGGCGGCGGCTCGCCGCGGAGCTCCGGTGGCAGCTCGGACGGCGGCGCGGCTATCGGCTCGGTGGCACCCTCCATGAGGAGGGCGGATGATAGGCGGGCCCGGTGGTGTGGCTATCCGTATTGGATAAATGCCCGGCCGGGTACACAATCCGCGCTGAGATGGCCATAACCGTCCTCATCGTCGACGACCACCCGAGCTTCCGGGCGAGCGCGCGCATGCTGCTCGAGGCCGAGGGCTTCGAGGTGGTCGGCGAGGCGCCCGACGGCCTGACGGCGATCGAGGCGGTGCACGAGCTGCACCCGCAGATGGTCCTGCTCGACGTGCAGCTGCCCGACATCGACGGCTTCGAGGTCGCGGCGCGTATCACCGCCAACGGATCGGCGCCCGCCGTCGTGCTCACCTCAAGCCGCGACGTCGACGACCTCGGGCCGCTCGGCGAGAGCGCCCAGGTTCGCGGCTTCATCCCGAAGTCGGAGCTGTCTGGCGCGGCGCTGGAGGCGCTCCTCTGACCTCACTGCGCCGTGCCCTCTGGGGACTCGGGGGCGCCGCCGTAGCGCTTGGCCTGATCGACCTCGCGCTCATCCTGACGAGCAACCACCTGCCGCTGCGCGGGGCGGTCGCCGCGCTTGGGCTGTTCGTCGGCTGGGGCTGGGTTGGAACCGGCCTGTTCGCCTGGTCCCGGGATCCCGAGAGCCGCGTCGGCATGCTGATGACGGCCACCGGGTTCGCCTGGCTGCTCAGCCTCGTCGGCGTATCCGACATCGCGATCCTGTTCACCTTCGGCCAGGTCATCGGCTCGGTCTTCTTCGTGACCGCATTGCAGCTGCTTCTGTCCACGCCCAACGGACACCTCCACACCACCTTCGAGCGGCGACTCGTGGGAACCGCCTACGTCCTGACGCTGCTCGTGCTCCCGCTGTACCTGTTCGCGGACCCGCAGAGCTCCTTCGGCTGCGACGACTGTCCGGACAACGTCCTGCTCATCTCGGCGAACGACACCGTCGTCGACGTGTTCGGCACGGCGCTCGACGCCGCGGCGGTCGTGCTGGTGGTCGTGGCGATGGTGTTGCTGGTCCGCCGCTACCGGAGCGCGGCAGGCGCCGAGCGGCGGCTCTACGGGCCGCTCTACCTCACCGGCATCGCGCTGATGGTCGCCCTCGTCGCGACGGTCGGCGTCAACGCCGCCGCGAAAAGCAGCGACGCCGCCAATGTCGCGTGGCTGTCGGCAATGGCCCTGCTGGGGCTGATCCCCTTCGTCTTCCTCGCCGCGCTCGCTCGCGCGCGCGTGCTCCAGGGCGGCGCCGTCGGCGAGCTGATCTCGCGGCTGGGCGAGGCGCCGCGCCCGGGCGAGCTCCGCGACGCGCTTGCCGACGCCCTCTCCGATCCGTCGCTCGAGCTCGTCTACTGGCTGCCGGAGAGCGCGCGCTTCGTCGACGTGGCCGGCCGGCCCTTCACGCTGCCGAAGCAGGGCTCGGGGCGCGCCGTGGCGCCGGTCGAGCTCCAGGGCGAGACGATCGCGGCCATCGTCTACGACGCCTCGCTCGCCGGGGCGCGCGACCACGTCCGCGCGGTCGGGGCCGCCGCGGCGCTCGCCCTCGAGAACGAGCGACTCGACGCCGAGCTGCGCGCCAAGCTGGAGGAGCTGCGCGGGTCGCGCGAGCGCATGCTGCGCATCGGGCTCGAGGAGCGGCGCCGGCTCGAGCGCAACCTGCACGACGGTGCCCAGCAGCGACTCGTGTCGCTCGCGCTCAACCTGAGGATGGCGCGGTCGAAGCTGCGCGAGGATCCCGGTGGAGCGGAGACGCTCCTCGCCGGCGCCGGCGAGGAGCTCGAGGCGGCACTCGAGGAGCTGCGCGAGCTCGCCCGCGGGCTGCACCCGGCGGTGCTCTCCGAGCGCGGCCTGCGCACCGCCGTCGAGTCTCTGGCTCTGCGCGCGCCGGTCCCGGTGGAGCTGGGCCCCGTCCCGTCCGAGCGCCTGCCGGAGGCGGTCGAGCTGGCCGCCTACTTCGTCGTCTCCGAGGCCCTCACGAACGTCGCGAAGTACGCTGCCGCAAACCAGGCGACGGTGAGCGTCGAGCGCCACAACGGGCGGGTCGTCGTGGCGGTCGCCGACGACGGGGTCGGCGGGGCCGATCCCGCGAGGGGCACCGGCCTGCGCGGCCTCGCCGACCGGATGGCGGTGCTCGAGGGCCGTCTCGAGGTGGAATCGGAGCCGGGAAGAGGAACGACCGTGAAGGCCAGCATCCCATGCGCGTAGTCGTCGCGGACGACTCGGTCCTGCTGCGCGAGGGCGTGGTACGGCTGCTCGAGGAGTCGGGCTTCGAGGTGGTCGCGCAGGCGGGCGACGCCGAGGACCTGATCCGCAAGGTCGGCGCGCACAAGCCGGACGTCGCCGTCGTCGACATTCGCATGCCGCCCACCAACACGGACGACGGCCTGCGGGCGGCGCTCGAGATCCGCGCGAACCACCCCGACACCGGCGTGCTCGTCCTCTCGCAATACGTCGAGGAGGGCTACGCCCTCGAGCTGGTGAGCGACAGCGCGGGCGGCGTCGGCTACCTCCTGAAGGACCGGGTGGCGGACGTCGAGCGCTTCGTGGACTCGGTCAAGCGCGTGGCCGAGGGCGGCTCGGCGCTCGACCCGGAGGTGGTCGCCCAGCTGGTCGGCCGGGCGCGCCGCGATGACCCGCTCGCCGAGCTCACGCCGCGCGAGCGCGAGGTGCTCGAGCTGATGGCGGAGGGCCGCTCGAACCAGGCGATCGCCGAGCACCTGGTCGTGACCGAGCGTGCGGTCGAGAAGCACGTGACGAGCATCTTCAGCAAGCTCGGCCTGACGCCCGCGGCCGAGGACCACCGGCGCGTCCTTGCAGTGCTGACCTTTCTCAGGGCCTGACGACCGCCGACAGGTACTCGCCGCGGAAGCGCAGCGTGCCGTCGCTCTCGAGGTTCTCCTGCTCGAGGTAGGAGATGTAGGCAGCCCGCAGCTCGCCGGCCCGCCCGCCCAGCGTCTCCCGGGCGTTCAGGAGCGGCCCGAAGCTCTCGAGCATGAAGTCGGCGTAGGACTCGACGGAGGGATCGCGCCACTCGACGTGGCGACGCTCGAACGTGGCGTCGTCACCGAGCAGCTCGCGTACGTGCTGCTCCGTGCCCCACAGCAGCGGCGATGCGCCCCCGGGCGGCGGGGGCACGAGCTGCGCGACCATCCCGAACATCCGCCCGATCGCTCCCTCCGGCGTCCAGCAGCACACGCCGATCACCCCGCCTTCGCGGCAGACGCGCCTCATCTCGGCGGCGGTGCGCTCGTGGTCGCTCGCGAACATGTGCCCGAAGGTCGAGATCACGCGCTGGAAGCTCGCGTCCGCGAACGGCAGCTGCTCGACATCCGCCTCGACCCAGTCGATCTCGACCATCGCATCGGCGGCACGCTCGCGGGCGATCGCGAGGAGGTCAGCTGAGAAGTCGACGCCCGTGACCCGGGCCCCGGCGCGGGCGGCGGGGATCGTGGCGTTGCCGGAGCCGCAGGCGACATCCAGCACCTCCATCCCCGGCGCGACCCCGGTCGCCTCCACCACGTGCTCGCCGACCGCCGAGATCTTGTCCGCAACGGCGGCGTAGTTGCCCGATCCCCACATCGTTCGCGGATCCATGTCGCGGATCATTATCGGGTTACCCGTACTGCATGCGGGGAGGTCGTCTGGAACCCTCCCGCGCATGGATTCGATCGTCATCGCCACCGACGTGCGGCGCCGCTTCGGCGAGGGCGACGCCGCAGTCAACGCGCTCGCCGGTGTGAGCGTCGGCTTCGAACGCGGTCGCTTCAGCGCGATCATGGGGCCGTCGGGATCCGGCAAGTCGACCCTGATGCACATCCTCGCGGGACTCGACCGCCCGACCTCGGGCACCGTCACCCTCGATGGCACCGAGATCACGGGCCTCGACGACGCCGGCCTCACGCGCCTGCGCCGCGACAAGCTCGGCTTCATCTTCCAGTTCTTCAACCTCATCCCGGTCCTGACCGCGGAGGAGAACGTCGTGCTGCCGCTCTCGATCGCGGGCGTCAAGCCGGACGCCGAGTGGATCGATCGCCTGATCAAGACCGTCGGGCTGGACGACCGGCGCACGCACCGCCCGTCGGAGCTGTCCGGCGGCCAGCAGCAGCGGGTGGCCGTGGCGCGCGCGCTCGCCTCGAAGCCGGCCGTGGTATTCGCGGATGAGCCGACCGGCAACCTCGACTCGAAGTCGAGCCAGGAGGTGCTGCAGCTCCTGCGTCAGTCGGTCGACGACCTCGGCCAGTCGGTCGTGATGGTCACGCACGATCCCGAGGCGGCCTCGTACGCCGACCGCCTGATCGTTCTTCGGGACGGCCTGGTCGTGCACGACGCCGAGGCCGGCTCGGCGGACGAGGTCATCGAGCTGATGAAGGAAGTGGCGTGACGAAGGTCGCCCTACGGGGCATCGCCTCGCGCAAGCTGCGCGCCTTCACGACGTGGCTTGCGATCTTCCTCGGCGTCGCGCTCGTCAGCGGGACGTACATCCTCACCGACACGATCAACGAGTCGTTTGGCGAGATCTTCAGCGAGTCGCTGAAGGGAACCGACGTCGCGATCACCGCGAAGACGGACATCGCGAGCGACGACACCGGTCCGCCGCCCTTCGCCGCCTCGCTGCTCCCGCGTGTGCGCGACGTCGAGGGCGTCGAGGCCGCCGCGGGCTCGGTCTTCACGATCGGCAAGTTCGTCAAGGCGAACGGCGATGCGCTCACCCAGACCTTCGCCCCCAACTTCATCTCGTCGCTGCTCCCGCCGCGCTTCGAGACGCTCGACTACGTGCAGGGCCGCAAACCGCGGACCGCCTCCGAGGCGTCGATCGACACCCAGACCGCTGACAACGCCGGGCTCCACATCGGCGACCAGCTGCGCGTGGCGGGCGCCAAGGAGGTCAAGGCGTACCGCGTGGTCGGGCTCACGAAGCTCGGCGACAGCAACTTTGGGGGCGCCGGGATCGCCCAGATGATCCTGCCCGAGGCCCAGCGCGTGACCGATCGCGTCGGCAAGTTCGACCAGATCTCGGTCGCAGCGGCCGACGGGGTCTCGCCCACCGAGCTGCGCGACCGCATCGCGCAGATCCTGCCGCCCAACCTGATCGCGGAGACGGGCGAGCAGGCCGCGCAGCGTCAGTCGGAGGACATCGAGAGCGACCTCGGCTTCCTGCGCATCGCCCTGCTCGTGTTCGCCGGGATCTCGCTGTTCGTGGGTGCCTTCCAGATCTTCAACACGTTCTCGATCACGGTCGCGCAGCGGACGCGCGAGTTCGGCATGCTGCGCACGCTCGGCGCATCGCGCCGGCAGATCCTTTCCTCGGTCGGAATCGAAGCGCTCGTGCTCGGCGCGTTGGGGGCGCTCGGAGGCCTCGCCGCCGGCATCCTGTTCGCCGCCGGCATCAACGCGCTGTTCAAGGCCGTGGGCGCCGACCTGCCCAACACCGGCACGGTGCTGCTCGCCCGCACGGTGATCGTCTCGCTCCTGATCGGGATCGTCGTCACGGTGATTGCCGCGCTGGCGCCCGCGCTGCGCGCCACGCGCATCACGCCGATGGCGGCGCTGCGCGAGTCGGAGCTGCAGGACTCGAGGCCACGCGGCCGGCTCACGCTGATCGCGGCGCTGCTGTTCGGCGGGATCGGCCTCGCGCTGATGCTGGTCGGCCTCTTCGGCGGCATCGACGAGTCCGGCACGGCCGCGGGCCTGCTCGGCGGCGGCGCGGCGCTGATCCTGTTCGGCACCTCGCTGTTCTCGCCGCGGCTCGTGCGCCCGCTCGCCTCGCTTGCCGGCAAGCCGATGGAGCGCATCCGCGGGATCACCGGCCGGCTCGCGCGCGAGAACGCGATGCGCAAGCCCGGCCGTACCGCCACGACCGCGGCCGCGCTCATGATCGGCCTCGCGCTCGTGACCTTCGTGACGGTGTTCGCCGCCGGCCTCAAGTCGTCGATCGCCAAGACGATCGACGACAACTTCAAGAGCGACGTGATCCTCCAGAACACGGACGGGTTCTCGCCGATACCGCGCGATGCCGTGGCGGCGGCCCGCGACGTGGACGGCGTCTCGGATGTCTCGGCGATCACGTACGGCTCGGGCGAGTACCAGGGCGAGCAGATCCGAGTCGCCGGCGTGGACCCGAGGAACATCAACGGCGTGGTCTCGCTCGACTTCGAGGAGGGCTCTGCCGGGACACTGAGCAGCCTGAGCGACCGCGAAGCGGTGGTCGACTCCAACTGGGCGGACTCCAACGGCCTCGACGTGGGCGACACGGTCCGCATCCGCACGCCGCTCGAGAAGACCGCGATCTACACCATCCGGGGCGAGGTCAAGGGCGCGCTCGACCTGTTCGGCAAGATGCTCGTCCGCGAGTCGACGCTCCAGCCGCTCTTCGGCGCCGACCAGCCGAGCATTGCGTTCATCCGGACGGAGCACGGCGCCTCGTCCGCCACCGTCCAGCAGAACCTCGAGGACGCGCTCGCACGCGCCTACCCCACCGTCGAGGTCCGCAACCAGCAGCAGCTCAAGGAGCGCCAGGAGTCGGATGTCAACACACTGCTGCTGCTCGTCTACGCGTTGCTGTCGCTGGCGGTGATCGTCTCGCTGTTCGGGATCGTGAACACGCTTGCGCTCTCGATCCACGAGCGGACGCGCGAGCTCGGCATGCTGCGCGCAGTCGGGATGTCGCGGCGGCAGGTCCGCACGATGGTCCGCTACGAGGCGGTGATCACGGCGCTGATCGGGGCGATTCTTGGGATGGTGCTGGGCGTGCTGATGGCTGCGCTTGTGTCACGGCCGCTCGCGGACGACGGCTTCACGCTCTCCTACCCGATCCCTGTGCTGATCCTGCTGCTCGCGCTGGCGGCGCTCGCCGGCGTGCTGGCGGCGATCGGACCGGCTCGGCGCGCCTCCCGGATCGACGTGCTGCGCGCGCTCGCCTACGAGTAGGGGATGGCGGCGGACCGCCCACTCGAGCCCGGCATCCGGCGCGACCTCGCCGGGGAGCTCACCTACTCCGACTACCTGCGCCTCGACCTGCTGCTGGCGGCCCAGCAGCCACTCAGCTCGCGCCACGACGAGCTGCTCTTCATCATCCAGCACCAGACCTCCGAGCTCTGGATGCGGCTGCTGATCCACGAGCTCGACTCGGCCTGCGGGAACCTGGCCGCCGACCGCGCAGGCAAGGGGCTCAAGGACCTGGCGCGCGTGAAGCACATCCAGCGCCAGCTGTTCGAGCAATGGGCCGTGCTCGAGACGCTCACGCCGAGCGAGTACGCCGACTTTCGCGACCTGCTCTCACAGGCGTCGGGCTTCCAGTCGCTCCAGTACCGGCTGATCGAGTTCAAGCTCGGCAACAAGGCGCCCGAGATGGTCGAGGTGTTCGCGCACGCGCCCGGGGAGCAGGAGCGCCTGCGCGCTGCGCTCGCCGAGCCGAGCCTGTACGACGAGCTGCTGCGCCTCCTCGCCCGGCGCGGCCTCCCGATCCCACCCGAGCTCGCCGAGCGCGACTGGTCGGTGCCGCACGAGCCCGATCGCCGTCTCGTCGACGCCTTCAAGGTCATCTACGAGGCACGCGACCGGCACTGGGTCGAGTACGAGCTGTGCGAGGAGCTCGTGGACATCGAGGAGAGCTTCCAGCTCTGGCGCTTCCGCCACCTCAAGACGGTCGAGCGGATCATCGGCGGCAAATCGGGCACGGGCGGCTCGTCCGGCACCGACTTCCTGCGCGCCGCGCTCGATCTGCGTTTCTTCCCGGAGCTCTGGGACGTGCGCACCGAGATCGGGCGCTGATGGACGGCGTCCCGGTCACCGGCGTCTCTGAGCTCGTGCTCGAGGTGGTCGACCTCGAGGCGGCCGAGGAGTTCTACGCAGGCGTGCTCGGTCTGCCGGTGGTCGAGCGCTGGCCCGACCGCGAGGCGATCTGGGTGATGGCGGGCGAGCGCACGCGCATCGGCCTGTGGCGGCCGCAGGTCGGGCTGATGGGCGGCCGCGGCGGCCTGCACGTGCACTTCGCGCTGCACATAGCCGACGAGGACTTCGAGGCGGCGGTTGCGATGCTGCGCCGGCGCGGCCAGCAGGTGCAGCTGCTCGAGTTCCCGGGCGCCGGCCGGGCCGCCTACGTCGACGATCCGGACGGGAACGTTGTGGAGCTCTGGACGTGGGACGTGGCGGGACATTTACAAGAGGCCCCCTAGGATTCCCGCCCCGTGCCCGCCCCCGGACGCACAGCAGCCGACCTCGCCGAGCGCGTGCTCGCGGGCGACAAGCGTGCCCTCGCGCGCGCCATCTCGCTCGTCGAGAACGACGATCCCGAGGGCTGGGCGCTCGTGCGCGAGGTCTACCCGCACACGGGGCGGGCGGCGATCATCGGTTTCACCGGCCCGCCCGGCGTGGGCAAGTCGACGATCATCGGCCGGCTCGTCGAGCGCGCCCGCGCGGCGGACCGCGACGTGGCGGTGCTCTCGATCGACCCGAGCTCGCCGTTCACGCGCGGCGCGCTGCTCGGCGACCGCATCAGGCTGAGCGAGCACTTCCTCGACCCGGGCGTCTACATACGCTCGATGGCGACGCGGGGGTCGCTCGGCGGCCTCTCCGAGGCGACGCTCCAGGCGGCCCTGTTGATGGACGCCTCCGGCAAGGACGACGTGTTCCTCGAGACCGTCGGCGTCGGCCAGGCCGAGGTCGACATCATCGACCACGCCGACACGGTCGTCCTCGCGCTGATGCCCGGCTCGGGCGACTCGATCCAGGCGCTCAAGGCCGGCGTCATGGAGATCCCCGACGTGATCGTCGTGAACAAGTCGGACCACCCGCTCACCGACACGATGGTGCGCGAGATCCGTGGCGTGCTCTCGCTCGGGCCCCAGGAGGGTTGGCGTGTGCCGATCGTCAAGGCGGAGGCGACGAGGGGCGAGGGGATCGAGGAGCTCGGCCAGAGGATCAGCGAGCACCGCGAGTTCATCGAGGAGCGCGGCACGCTCGCGGAGCGCCGGCGCCGCAACCTGCTCAACGAGGTGGTCGCGCTGGCCGCGGCACGGCTGCGCCGGGAGCTCGAGGCCCAGGTCGAGGGCGACGAATCGGTGCAGGCTCTGCTCGACGAGGTGGTCGCGCGCAGACTCGATCCGGCCAGTGCCGCGGCGAGGCTGCTCGACCGCGAAACATGAGTCTGGCAAGTGGGTAGGTTGAGTCCTGTGAGCGACCCGCGCCAGTATCGATTCGAGCGCGGGGAGCCGCTCCCGGAGGGCATTGCCCGAGTCGCGCGTGGCCGAATCGACGACGCCATCGACGAGCTCGGCGGGGCGACCGACAGCAGCCCCGAGGAGGCGGTTCACAACGCCCGCAAGAACCTGAAGAAGCTGCGCGCGCTGCTGCGGCTCGTGCGCGGCGAGCTCGGCAAGAGTGTCTACCGGTACGAGAATGCCGCTTTCCGCGACGCCGCCGCGGCGCTGTCAGGTGTGCGCGACGCCGACGTGATGCTCTCGACGCTGGAGAAGCTCGAGCTGGACGAGCCGGTCAGCGGCCCGCTGCGGCAGGCCCTCGAGGCGCACCGGCTGCGCACGGCGGGCGGCGCCCGCGAGCAGGCCGCCGCCGAGGTGGTCGAGAGGCTCAGCGAAGCGCGCGCCCGGATCGTCGACTGGCCGCTGGAGGACGACAGCTTCGACGCTCTGGAGCCCGGCCTGCGGCGCATGTACCGGAGCGGCCGCCGCGAGTGGCGCGCGATGCGCAAGGACCCCACGACCGAGGGCCTGCACGCATGGCGCAAGCGCACGAAGGAGCTCTGGTACGACCACGAGCTGCTGCGCCCGCTCTGGAAGCCGGTGATGAAGGCCGTCGGCGACGAGGCGCACGAGCTCTCCGACAGGCTCGGCGACGACCACGATCTCGCCATCCTGCTCGAGTGGGCGCGTGCGCACGCCGACCCGGCGCCAGAGCTCGTCGAGGCGGTCGAGAGCCGCCGCGGGGAGTTGCAGGAGGAGGCGTTCGAACTGGGCGCTCGCCTCTATGGCGACCGGCCGAACGTCTTCATACGCCGGCTCGAGCGCCTGTACGAGGTCTCGCGCGAGGGCGACACCGTCCCGAGCTAGGGGCAAGGTCAGGACGGCTCAAAAGTTCGTGGTCAGCCACGATGCGAATGCACGTCATGGGCCCTACGGTCGTTCAATGTCCACTGAAAGCCGTTCGCCCGCCGGGCAGCAAGGACGATCCCGCAGAGCGAGTAGCCCGGGATCGCTGAACCCAACCACAGCGACACCGCACACCGGTGCGGGGACGTCGACGCCGGCATCGCCCCCCGGGGGGCCGGTCATAGGGGACGCGATCCCCGTCGACGTCGACAACCAGAGCCCCTTCGGGACCATCGGGTGGTTCCGGGCCGACGACGAAGGGTGCACCGTCTCCTTCGGGATCGAGCAGCAGGGCTATTTCCTCGATAGGGACCTGGCCAACTACAACGCGCTGTTCTCGCTGCTGCTGGCCTGCAAGTACAACGGCAGCAGCGTGAGTTTCATCTACAGGTCTCCCCTCCTGTCTCCCCACACCGCAGAGTCGGATCCCCCGCTGCGCATCCTGTCCATCGTCACCATCTAACCGCTCGCATGGCTCCCTCACTCAACTGCGCCCTCGCCGCACTCGATCCGTTCATTCCGGGCCCCTTCAACCTGATCCCGACGGGGATCATCAATGACTGGCAGAACCCGGCACGCCTTCTGGCGAAGGCCGCTGCCTCCAGCTACAACCTGAGCGAAGCGGAGTTCCCGGTCTTCGACGGCTGGTGGGAGTTGTCGAAGCCGGCTCAGGACCTACACCACGCCGAGCACAAGCCGGACGGCTCAGGCGACATCGATGCCGAGGTCGAGGAGGCCTTCGTCCGGCTCGCCGCAATCGTCAACGACCGCGCCAAGTACACCGAGGTCGGATACCGACACGTGCATCGCGCGCCCGGGGACGGCCGCTTCGTGGTCTTCTCCGACCACCACATGGGGTTCCCCGGAAGCCGCCACGACTTCTTCGCCTCCTCCGGGAACAGGGAGCTCTATTCGGAGATCCTCGACGAGTACGCGGACACCGGGTTCACGCTCGTCGAGAACGGCGATGTCGAGGAGCTCATCATCCACGAACCGATGATGCCGCCGCCGCAGGCCGAGCTCGACGTGCGACGCGACTACCGCCTGCCCAGCTCCAAATGGTGATCCTGAATCACCGTGCGCTGTACGACCAGATCAACGAGCAATTCGTCGAGCAGGGCAGGTACGTCCGGATTGCCGGCAACCACGACCAGGACAACCAGGACGAGCAGTTTCCTCGAACAGCTCCGCAGCGTGTATCCCGACCTGGAGCAGGTCTACGACTTCCTGATCTCGAGGCACCGAGGAAAACCACTCCACCTTCGTGGTCGGCCACGGCCACCACTTCGATACGGCTCTCCACGCCGAAGTACTCCGCCCGGATCGGGGAGAAGCTGTCGGAGTGCCTGGGCTGGGCCTACGAGGGAGCCGACCGCGTCTGGCGCTGGGACGGCATGGACGGTGTGCAGCGTCTGGGCAGGCGGCGAAGAGCCCTTCCACAACACACTGGTGACCGACGACGCCGACTCCGTTCGAGATCTCGTTTGATGTCGAGGCGGCTCTCGCGGCGTGGCTCGCCACAGCGCGGGACGATCGGGCTGGCTGGACCCTGCCGGGGGCACCGCGGTCGTCGCCGCAGGCCTTGCCCAACGAGTTGGCCGACGCGGATTTCTGGGAGAGCACCTTCGGTCACAACATCGCCTGGGAATACTTTCGGAGCGCCGATCCAGGAGAAGCGGTGTTCAACGAGGTGCTCTGCGGCAAGCGCTGGTTCAAGTTCCGCCATCTCGATGAGGTGTTCATCAACCAGCGGCTCGAGAGCTTTTCAGAAGCGACGTGCCGTATCTGCTGCTGGGCCATTCGCACGAACCGCGGCATAAGGCGTGGCACCCGGCGGAGTACGAGCAGGCCGACCACTACCTCAACAGCGGCGCTGCCGGACGTTTCGAGAACCTGATCTGGTGCGTGGAGATCACCGACGGCGTCCCCCAGGTCGTCGGGTGGCACCGGCCAGGAGGTCCGGCGTCGGGCGAGGCGCCGGAGCGGCGCACGTACACGCCGCACGTCGCGGGGTCAGCCGGCGAGCTGATCGCCTCCGACGAGCACGTTCCGATCCCGCCCGTCGTCGAGGAGGAAGAGCCGGCGCGCTGGCTCGAGCCCGTCCTGCACGTGATGATGTCCTAGCCCGTCCTGCCGGCCTCGTCGCGCTCGTTGACGAGCGTCTTGGGCGCGGCGAGGCGCCAGGCGTCCTCGATCACCTCGGCGAGCTCGTCCTCGTCGATGTTGGCCAGGCGCACGAGCACGTAGCCGTAGCCGTTGTAGTGCGGCGTCTCGAAGAAGACGTCCGGCTCGGCCTCCATCAACAGCTGCTTCTCGCCCTTCTCGACCTTGGCGACCAGCACGGTGTCGTCGTCGCGCAGGCGCGCGAAGAACTTGCCGCGCACCTTCCAGGAGGGCGTCCCGTAGGAGGTGCCCTCCTCGACGCCGGGGAGGCCCTCGGCCAACGTGCGGGCCGTGTCAGCGTCAGCCATGGCGCACAGTCTGTCAGCGCGGTGGTCCCGGCTCTGCGGCGGCGAAGCTCGGCAGCAGGTCGGTGAGCGGGCCAAAGGGGGCGTCGGGGAGGTCGGCGACGAGCGAACCGCCGCCCCAGCGGACGTCGATGTAGAGCCACACCGAAGCCGCCAGCGTGAGCGCGGCCAGCACGGTGCCGGCCCGCGGTGCGTGGCGCAGCCCCCAGGCGACCAAGGGGATCGTGAGCGGCAGGACGGCGATCAGGTGGCGGGCCGGGAACCAGGAGCCGGCCAGCGCAGGCGCGAGGAACGCCGCCACCAGCAGCTGGACGCCGAGGACACCGGCGCAGACCGTCGCGGCGAGCTCCAGCTCGCGCAGCTCGGGGACGGCGCGCGCGAGCCGGTCGCGACGGGCGCGCCAGAGCCACCAGAGCCCGGCGAAGGTGAGCACCAACACGGGCGCCCAGCGCAGCAGCCCGACGTCCCGGTCGACGAACAGGGAGACGAGCCGGTCGCTGCGCTCGAGGTAGCCGACCGGGAACGAGGCGCCGGTCGCGCTTTCGCCGGGGGGAAGCGCCGCGTAGGGAGTGGGGCCGCCGAAGAGCGCCTCGTTGATCCCGACGTAGAGCGCGAGGCTGAACAGAGCCAGCTCGACGCTGCCGACGGCGAGCGTGCGCCTGCGCGCGTCCCAGAGCGCGCGCGCCGCCACGTAGCCGATCAGCAGGCCGGCCGCAGCGAACCTGGTCCCGAGCCAGGGCAGCGCCCCGAGCAGCGCAAAGCAGCCGATCGCGTCGCGGCGGGCCACGCGCGCGTTGAGCCTGACCGCGAGCAGCGCGGCGCCCGCCAGCGCCGCGCCCGCCGTGGCCTCGGGGGTGACCGCTGTGGAGTAGGCGAGCAGCGGCGGCGACAGCCCAACGGCCAGCGCGGCTCCGAGCGCCCACGGGTCCGGCACCACGCGCAGCGCGAGCCGGTACGCGAGCGCCACCCCGAGCGCGGCGATCGCCGCGAGGAACAGCTCGACCCCCTTCGGGCCCGCGAGCGCATACGCGGGCGCGATGAAGGCCGCAAAGCCGATCCCGTACGGCTCGTGCAGGCGCCCGTCCGTCTCGCGCCCCTGGGGGCGCAGCGCGCCCGGGTAGAAGTCCTCGTAGGCGCGGGCCGCGTACTGGTTGCGCAGGTCGAAGTCGCCGTCCTCGACGATCGATTCCGCGATCAGCAGGTTGTGGGGCTCGGCGCCCGCGTACTCCGAGGATCCGAACGCGTGGAGGCCGATGGTCGCGGCGTACGCGGCGAACAGCAGCAGCCAGAGGAGGAGCGTGCGTCGCAAGCCGGCGGCCTGAGGCTCAGATCACTCGCCGCAGCCGCCGGCTCATCGCCGCACCCGAGGCGCCGAAGGCGGCGCAGAGCTGCTGGAAGCGGTCGTCGCTGGGCCCGATGCGCTCGTAGTGGCGGCGGATCAGTCGCGCCGGCATGAGCAGCGCGGCCGCGAACTCGTCGGCCTCGGCCTCGGCGCGCGGGCGGCTGCGGGCCGGCGCTTCGCCCTCGGGCGGGTCGACCGCGTGCTTGCGGCACCAGACCGCCCCGTCGCTGCGGTGGAGACACCAGTGGCCGAGCTCGTGCGAGATCGTGAAACGGCGTCGCCCCGGCCACTCGCGCGCCTCGGGGGCGCTCACCCAGATCTCGCCGATCGAGGGGAGCAGGAGCCCTGACAGCCCGCGCGTCTCCTCGATCGCGGGCACGCCGGGCGCACTGCGCAGGTCCTCGACCTCGCGTACCCAGAGTCCGAAGCAGGAGTCGGCGATCTCGTCGACCGGCACCGGCAGCGTCTGCTTGTTCCAGAGCCAGTCCGGGACGTCCCCCAGCACCTCCTCGGCGCGCTGCTCGATCTCAGACTGCATGCGGCCCTCGATCGTAGGCGACTGTCAGGGCAGGTACGACCGCAACCGGCGCAGCACGGCCCGCAGGCTGCGCTCGCGCGCCGCCGACGGTCGTGGCGGCAGGCGTGGCAGCTCCTGGAGGTCGAGGTCCGCGCGCTCGCGCAGGACGGGGTCGCGCCGCAGCACCCGCACGAGCGCGGCCGCCAGCGGCCGGTCCCCCGAGCGCAGCGCGGCCCTGTAGAGGGCGAGCAGTCTGTCCATGGGAGGGAGGTCGGAGCGGGCGCGTCAAGCTGACGGCGGGGCGCCTCGGAAGAGCCGGTCCACCTCGTCCCACTCCTCGGCCGGCGTCGTGGCGCCCTGATCCGGCGCGCGTTCCAGCCCGTCGCCCCGGTGCGTGCGCGCGAACACCGCGCCGGCGTCGCTGCGCGGCGGCCCCGGCGTCGGCAGCGTGCCCGCCGTACGGAGCGCCGCGGACGTCCAGCCGACGATCCTGCCGAGCGCGTCGAGCACGGTGTCGGACACGCCTGCGGCGGGCAGCAATCCCTGCTCCATGCGGTGGTAGTACTCGCCGACCTTCTGCTCCTGAGCCTGGGCGCCGAGCCGCGCGGCGAGCTGGTGGACGAGCTCGGAGCGCTTCAGCTCAGCGCGCCGGCGCAGCTGTGGCAGCAGCGCGGGCCAGATGCCGCTCTCGCCCGCGAGCGAGCGCTGGACCTCCTCGGCGATCGTCGCCGCAGGCGAGCCCTGGAATCGCTCCGCGTCGAACTCGCGCCGCGGCGCCTGCTCGAGGTAGGCGTCGATCAGGCCCGCCAGCAGCTCGCGGTCCGTGCCGGAGACGCGGGCCAGGTACGGGCGCGGGTCCGCGTCGCCGCCCTCGCGGCTCGCCTGCTTGTACTCCGAGAGCAGTTGCAAGACGTCCGTCATGGCTGCCCGCCAGTATCGCTGCCCTCGTCGAGCAGCTGCTTGAAGCGACGCTGGAAGCGCGAGGCGATCTGGTGCACGTTCGCCTCGGTCATGCCGTCGCCGATCAGCGCGGCGGTATCGGCGGCGCTGTGCGCCTGCAGCACGTAGAGGTCGATGACCGCCCGGTGGCTGTCCCTGTCGAGCTCGCTGTAGGCCGTCTCGAGGCAGCCGCGCGCGTGCAGGGCGTCGCCCTCGAAGGGCTCGCTCGGCTCGGCGCCCCAGACGTCGTCGTCACCCAGGTGCTCCCCGGGCAGCGGCGCCGTCCTCGGCGTGCGCGTGCGGGCGTCGTGGTAGTCCGCGATCCGGCGCGACAGGATCGTGTGCAGCCAGCTCTTGAACTCGCCGACCGAGCTGCCGTCGAAGGCCGACGCGATCGCGCTGGCGAGCGTCTCCGAGACGACGTCGGCGACGTCCGGATCGGGCAGCTTCAGGCGAGCGCGGTTCATCAGCGTGTCGTGGTAGCCGAACACCAGCACCGCGACTGCCGCCTTCATGGCGTCGTGGCGGCCGGCTTCGCGGGCGGCGCGCAGGTAGTCGATGAGCGCGTCATCCGCAAGCCCGCTCAAGGCATGCTCGGGAAGCTCTCGGAATCCGGTCAATGAGTGTTGAGTCGGGGGAACCGCCGCCGACCTGACAGGGGCGGCGACACCGGGCTTCCGTCCGGCGCTCGGTGCAGTCTCGCACCCGCGGTGGCCGAGATCTCGATCACCCGGGCGGGGGCCTCGGCGCGCTACGCGCTCCCCTCGGACCGGCAGTACCTGACGATGCGGCACGTCTGGGCTCAGATGCAGGACGGCATCGCCACGGTCGGGGTCACGGCGCCGCTCGGCGAGATGCTCTGGTTCGCCCCGGAGGTCAGCTTCTGGGCGGTCGAGCGGGTCGACCAGGGGCAGACGCTCGCGACCGTGCAGGGCCGTTCGGGGCGCACCGTCGTGATCGGCTCACCGGTCGCCGGCTCGGTGGTCGCCCTCAATGGTCTGCTCGAGCGCGCGCCGCACGCCCTGCTGGCGCAGCCCTACGGCGGCGGTTGGGTCGCGCGCATCGTGCCCGACAGCTGGGAGCGCGACCACGCCGGGATGACGAGCGCCCGCTCGTACCGTGCCGCGCTCGACGCCGAGCTGCCGATCGGGCGCGAGTTCGCGTTCGGCGGTGCGCTGCTGCCGGTGCCGCTTCCGGGCTAATCTCTTCTATCTCGACCAACTTTATGGGGAATTGCTATCGTCAGCCTCGTGACGAGTGCTTACGACGTCCACCAGCACCTGTGGCCGGAGACGGTCCTGCGCGTGTTGGAAGGCCGGACAACCGCGCCACGGGCCCTGTGGCGCCGTGATCGTCGCTGGGAGATCGAGCTCGAGGCGGAGCCCGCGTTCGAGGTCGACCCCCGTGACCACGATCCACAGCTGCGCGTGGAGCGGCTCGCCCGGCAGGGCGTCGACCGGGCACTCGTCGCACTCTCGTCCCCGGTCGGGGCGGACTCCCTCCTCTCCGTCGTCTCGGCCTGGAACGAGGCCGGGGAACTGCTTCCGGGCGAGCTCGGCTGGTGGGCCGCGGTCCCTCATCCGTCCGTGGCCGGCCGTGCCGAGCTCGCTCGTGAAGCGCTCTCCGCGGGCGCTGCCGGGGTCTGCCTGCCGGCCGCCGAGCTCGCCTCGCCACGCCCCTCGCAGGAGCTGCGGGAGCTGCTCGGCGTGCTCGAGCGCGACAGCGCCCCGCTGTTCGTCCATCCTGGCCCGGCGGCAGGCGCCGGCGACGTCCCCGCATGGTGGTCGCCCTGCACGGACTACGTGGCTCAGCAGCACGCGGCCTGGCACGGCTTCCACGCGGTGCTGCGGCCAGAGTTCCCGCGCCTGCGCGTGATCTTCGCCCTGCTCGCGGGGCTCGCTCCGCTGCAGGCCGAGCGAACCGCGGCGCGCGGCGGCCCGGCGCGCGAGCGGGCGCTGGGCGACGATCTCTGCTTCTACGAGACCTCCTCCTACGGTGCCCGCGCCGTCGGCGCGATGGCGACCGTGGTCGGGATCGGCCAGCTCGTCCACGGCACCGACTACCCGGTCGCCGCGCCAGCGCCCGATCCGGTCGAGGAAGCCTTCGGCGAGGGCTTCTCCGACATCGTCCGCCGCAGCAGCGTCGCCCGCGCCCTCGGATACACCTGGGTGCCCGCGTGAGCGATCTCGCCCTGCGGGAGACGCTGCTCGGATGGGCCGAGCGGCGCGAGCTCTGGACCCCGCTCGCGCGCCACGACCCGGACGAGCGCACCTACGCGCTGCTGCATCGCGGCGAGGACGTCGAGCTCTACGTCGTCTGCTGGATGCCCGGGCACGACACGGGATTCCACGACCACGACGACAGCGCCGCCGCGATCGTCGTGCTGGAGGGGCAGATCAGTGAGGAGCGGCTGGCGCTGAGCGGCACCGTCGAGGCCACGCTCGGCCCGGGCGACAGCGTCACGATCGCGCGCGAGGCGATCCACCGCGTGCGCCATGCGGGCGACGCTCCGGCCGTGAGTCTGCACGCGTACTCTCCACCCCTGCAGCGTGTCGGGACATACGAGATCGCGGAGAACGGAGCCCTGCTGCGCCACCCGCGGCCGTCCGAGACGCCGCTCCAAGCCGTCGCCTAACCACGCGAAAGGACCCGACGTGAGCACGACCGACGAGCTGCTGAAGAACAACGAGGCCTACGCCGCCTCCTTCGACAAGGGCGACCTGCCGCTGCCCCCCGGCCGCAAGGTCGCCGTCGTGGCGTGCATGGACGCGCGCCTCGACCCCGCGCGCGTGCTCGGGCTCGAGGAGGGCGATGCCCACGTGATCCGCAACGCCGGCGGCGTCGTGTCCGACGACACGATCCGCTCGCTCGCGATCTCGCAGCACCTGCTCGGCACGGAGGAGGTCGTGATCCTCCATCACACCGACTGCGGAATGCTCACCTTCAGCGACGAGGAATTCGCCCAGCGCCTCGAGAGCGAGACCGGCAGCCGCCCGGGCTGGGACGCGCAGGCGTTCGAGGACCTCGACGTGGACGTGCGCGACTCGATCGACCGCATCAAGGGGAGCCCGTTCGTCCCGCGCACGGACAACGTGCGCGGCTTCGTCTACGAGGTCGAGACCGGGCGCCTGCGCGAGGTGAGCTGAGCCGGCGCCATCGCCGCGAAGCCGACGCCGGCGAGCACCACCACCACGCCGGCCAGCTGCACGGTCGATGGCGACTCGGAGAAGATCAGTATGCCGAGCAGCATGGTCCCGACCGGCTGCAGCATCAGCAGGATCGAGGTGAGCAGCGCCGGCAGCCGCGGCAGCGAGGTCGAGATCAGGAGCCAGCCGAGCACCTGCGACGAGAGCGCGAGCAGCAGCAGCCAGAGCTGCGACTCGATCCCGGGGAGGAAATCGATGTCGCCGACCGCCAGGCCGCCGAGCGCGGCGAACAGGGCGGAGCTCAAGGTGGCGTCGAAGAGCGGACCCGCCGGGCGCCGGATGTCGGCGTTGATGTTCCGCAGGATCAGCAGGAAGAGCGCGTACATGATCGCGTTGAGGAGGCCGAAGACGACGCCGAGCTGCGGGTCGTCGCCGTAGGCGCCCGACCCGATCACGCCGGAGATCAGCACGACGCCGCTGAACACGACGGGCACGGCGATCAGGGAGCGGTTCTCAGGCCGCTCGCCGAGCGCCGCCCACGCGATCAGCGCCACGAAGACCACCTGGACGTTGCCGAGCACGGTCGAGAGCCCGGCACCGACGGCCTCGATCGCGTGGTGCCAGAAGGTCAGGTTTGCGGCGAACAGCAGGCCCGCGAGCCAGCCGAGCAGGTGGTCTCGCCGCGAGCGCCCGCCGTAGCGCTCACGCTCGCGCCACGCGAGCAGGGCGAGCAGCGGCAGCGCGTAGAAGCAGCGGAAGAACGCGGCGGTCGAGGGGGAGACCTCGGCCAGCTTCACCAGAATCGCCGAGAATGCGATGACCAGCGCGCCGAGGGCGCCGGCGAGAACCGGTCGATCGCTCACGACGACCGAGAGTACGGGGGCGAGCCCCGGTATTATCGTCCGCCAGGTGTCGCGCAACACCGCCCTATGGACGCTCGTCCTCTTCTTCGGCGCGTCGGTCATGTTCGGCTACATCCGCAACGCAACCGAGGACGAGAGCACCGCGACCTCGCTCGCTGCCCAGGGCGTGGCCGGGCTGCTGCTCGTCGCCGTGATCGTCCTGTACGTGCGGCGCCGGCGTTGAGGCGGCCATGGCGCGCTGGCTGATCGACGGCATGAACGTGATCGGCTCGCGTCCGAGCGGCTGGTGGCGCGACCGCCCCGGCGCGATGCGCTCGCTGAGCGAGGAGCTCGGCGAGCTGGCGCGCGCGAGCGGCGACGACCTGACGGTGATCTTCGACGGCCGCCCCTTCGAGCTCGACGCGCCGGAGGGCGTGAGCGTCGCGTTCGCGACACGGCGCGGGCCGAACGCGGCCGACGACGACATCGCGGCGCTCGTCGAAGGCGACTCCGACCCGGCCGGCCTGACCGTCGTGACCTCGGACCGCACGCTGGCCGAGCGCGTCCGCAGGGCGGGCGCGGCGGTAGTCGGGGCCGGCGACTTCCGCAGGAAGCTCGACGGGTGAGCGAGGAGCGCTACCGGACGGCGTTGCTCGACTGGCTCGCCTGCGCGGCCGGCGGCCGCGACGAGCCCGCCGCCCGGGCTGCCCGGGCGATCGGCGACCGCGTCGCCTCCGCGGGCACGGCGGGGCACGTGCTCGACTTCGACGACACCTACCTGCCCGGCATCGCGCACCTGAGCGCGCCGACGGCGCCGGCCGCGCTCGTCGTCGCTGCCGAGCTCGGGCTCGACGCCCGCGCCGCGCTCGACGCGTACGCCGCCGGCTTCGAGGCGATGGGCGCGCTTGCGCGCGCCGGCCACCCGGCCCTCTACGACCGCCACTGGCACCCGACGGCCCTCTGCGGCGGCGTCGGCGCTGCGGTGGCAGCCGCCGCGCTGCTGGGCGCCCCGCGCGACGACGCGGTCGCGCTCGCACTGTTGCGCGCGAGCGGACTGCGGGCCGCGTTCGGCTCGCACGGCAAGTCGCTCCAGGTCGGTCTCGCCGCCTCCTCGGGAGTCGAGGCGGCCCGGCTCGCGGCCGCCGGCGCGCGCGTCCCGCTCGAGCCCGCGGCGCGCGGCTACGAGGCCGCCACCGGGGGCATGTACGCCGAGCCCGACCCGGAGCGGCCGGCTGTGGAGCAGAACTGGATCAAGGCCTGGCCGTGTTGCCTCCAGACGCACGGCGCGATCGAGGCGGCCGCCGGCATCCGCGCCGGCGCGCCGGAGCGGCTGACCGTGAGCGTGCATCCGGTCTCGCTGCAGGCGGCCGCGCACGGTCCCGAGCCGCTCGACGGCCTGCAGGCGAAGTTCTCGATCCCCTACCTGACGGCGTTCACGCTCATGCACGGGCCGCCGCAGGTGGAGAGCTTCGAGTCCGTGCTGCCCGAGGTGGTCGGGCGAGCACGGCTGATCGAGGTGCAGAGCGACGCCGCGCTACTCGAGTCGGAGTTCGTGCTCACGAACGGCGGCGACGAGCTCGCGCGCGTGAAGGCGGCGCTCGGATCGCCACAGCAGCCGATGGACGCGGACGCGCTGCGGCTCAAGGCCGAGCGCCTCGGCGGCGCGGAGCTCGCCGCGGCGCTAGACGACCTCGGCCGTCCGGCCGCCGACCTGCTCGAGCTCGCCGGTCTCTGAGCGCGGCGCCGTCGCCAGCCGCTCCGCCACCAGCACGCGGCAGCCGCGCGCTGGGACCACCGTCACGTGCCGGATCTTGGGGCGCTCGGGCCGCTCCGAGACGGCGCGCAGGGTCACCCGCCGCAGCACCTCGCGGATGACGACGCGCATCTCCACCTGCGCGAACGACGCGCCGATGCAGCGCCGCACGCCGCCGCCGAAGGGGATCCACGAGTAGGACTCGGCAGCCGCCGTCGAGGAAGCGCTCGGGCCGGAACTCGTGCGGCTCCGGGTAGAGGTCGGGGCGCATGTGGATCGCCGTGATGCCCGGCAGCACGAGCGTCCCGGCCGGCAGCGGATAGCCCCCGAGCACGACCGGTTGCTTCAGCACGCGCGCGACGTCGGCCACGACCGGCCGCACGCGCAGCGTCTCCTTGACGACCGCGTCGAGGTACTCGTCGTCGTCGAGCGAGCCGAGCAGCGCCTCCAGCACCTGCGGTGTGCGCAGCAGACGCTCGAACGCCCAGGACAGCCCGGTGGCCGTCGTCTCGTGGCCTGCGGTGAGGAGCGTCATCAGCTGGTCGCGCAGCTCGACGTCCGTCATCGCCGAGCCGTCCTCGTGACGCGCGGCGAGCAGCAGCGACAACACGTCGTCGCGCGTTCCGTCGCCGTTGGCGGCGAGCGCAGCGCGCCGGTCGGCGATCTCGGCGTAGATCAGCTCGTCCACCTTGGCGAGCGCCTTGCGGAAGCGCGCCGCCGTCGAGAGCCCGCCGAGGTCGCGCTGCATCAGCGGCAGCCAGTCGAGCGGGTTGCTGAGCTCCCCAAGCGGCGGGATGCGCTCGCGGAACAGGTCCATGCGCTCGCCGTCGCGCACGCCGAAGACGGCGCGCAGGATCACGTCCAGGGTGATCGCCTGCATGCGCGGGCGCAGCGCAAACGGCTCGCCGACCGGCCAGGTCTCGATCTCCGCGGCGGCGACCTCGGCCATCACCTCGGCGTAGCGGCGCACGGCCTGGCCGTGGAAGGGCGGCAGCAGCAGCTTGCGCTGCGAGAGGTGGCGGCCCTCGTCGAGCGTCAGCAGCGAGTGCTCGCCGAGCGCGTCACCGAGGACGGTGGCGTTCGCCTCGCCGGCGTGGAAGACCTCCGGCGAGCCCGAGAAAACCTGCTTCACGAGCTCCGGGTCGGTCACGTAGACGATGCGGCCGAAGAACGGGAAGTGCGAGCTGAAGATGTCGCCGAAGCGCTCGCGGCGCTTGACCATCCAGGCGTACGGCTCCGCCGTGAGCCGCGCCGCCTGGACGAGGCGCGGTATGCGGGGGCCAGGTGGAAAGCTCATCCAGCAGTTGTACCGGACCGCGCGCGCACGAACTGCAGGATCGCCCGGTGCGTCTCGCGCGGGCGCTCGAGCTGCGGCACGTGTCCGCAGTCGAGCTCGACGTGCTGCGCCTGCGGCAGCGCGCGCTCCACGTGGCGCATGAAGGCGATCGGGACGACGGCGTCGCGCTTGCCCCAGATGAACAGCGCGTCAGGGGCGAGCGCCTCGAGGCGCGTCCAGAACCCCTCCTGGCCGTGCGGTTCGTCGAGGTAGATGTTGCGCGCCGCGGCGTAGAAGGCCGCGCGCCCGCGCGGGGTGAGGTACGCGCGCAGGAACTCGTCGACGCCGGCCGCCGCCCAGCCGTCGCTCGCCGTCGGCACGAGCCGGCGCATCATCCGCTCGACGACGCGCCGCGGTGCCATCTGCAGCAGCCCGAGCTCGGGGCGGAGGAGCCGCACGACCGGCGCCCAGGGGCGTTCGCGCAGCCAGGCGAGCGCGGGGCACAGGAGCGTCAGCGAGCTGACCCGGGAGCGGTCGACGAGGCCCACCTCGATCGCCACGCGCCCGCCCATGCTGTTGCCGGCGAGATGCACCGAGCGGAGCCCGAGCGCGTCCATCGCCTCGAAGGTCGCCTGCGCGAACCAGGGAGCGTCGTAGGGCGCGCCGATCGGCTTGTCCGACTCGCCGAAACCGGGCAGGTCGAGCGCCACCACGCGCAGCTGCCGCCCGGCCAGGGCCGCGAGCGTGGGCAGGAACGACGCCTTCGTGCCGCCGAGCCCGTGCAGGCACAGGAGGGTCTCGGGGCCGGTGCCCGCGGAGACGATCGAGAGCCGCCCGCCTGGCGTCTCGATGCGGTCGAAGGCGAGCCGCCCCGGGTCGCGTGAGCCGCCCGTCGCGGCAAGGAAGCCGACGCCCACGTGCAGGCTGCCGCGCATGCGCAGGCGCCGCTGGCGGAAGGCGCCCATCGCACCGCGCGGATCCTCGGCGATGCGCCGCCAGGTCTCGGCGTCGGTGGCGATCACGGCGTCCGGCTCGGCGTCCTCGTCTGCCGGAGCCAGGTCCAGCTCCAGGTCGCGCACGCGCGCGTCCCAGGCCTGCTCGCCGGCCACCTCGAGCCGGATCAGCGCGCGACCCTGGGGCAGGTCGATCACGTCGGGGTCCCAGCGCGCTACGAGCGCCGCGATACCCGCCGGCGCCGCGCCTGTGGTCTGAGAACCGGCGGCCATTCAGGAGGTCAGGCTACGAGGCGACCGAGGTGGGACGGCCCGTCGCGGCGCTCTCGTACAGGGCCGAGATCGTTCGCGCCTGCCCGAGCGCGTCGTCGCGGCCGAACGCCGGCTGGCGCTCGCCCGCCACGGCGGCCGCGAAGTCGCGCAGCTCGCACGCGTATGGGTTCTCGCGCTCCACGTCGACGCGCTCGACGGACCCGTCGGCCGTACGTACCACGATCACCGGCCCGAGCGAATGCCAGGGGTCGAGCAGCAGCAGCGCGCCGTCCGAGCCGACGACCTCGAGCTCGTGCCGCGGAGCGCAGTCGAGCGCGCAGTCGAAGTGGCCGAGCACGTCGCCCTCGAAGCGCAGCGTGGCCGCAAGGCGGGCGTCGACCCCGTCGCCGCCCATGACCTCCACGGCGCTCACCTCGAGCGGCTCGCCGGCCACGAGCCGCGAGCCGCTCACGCAGTAGCAGCCGACGTCCATGAGCGCGCCGCCCTCGAGCTCGCGCGAGAGCCGCACATCACCAGGATCGCCGAGCGGGAACGAGAACGACGAACGCACGAGTCGCAGCTCGCCGACGCGCGGCAGCAGCTCGACCAGCCGTCGCGCCTGCGGGTGGTGGCGCCACATGAACGCCTCGGCGAGCACACGGCCGGCGCTGTCCGCCGCGTCGAAGGCGCGCCCGACCTCGTCGGGGTGACGCGAGAGCGGCTTTTCGCAGAGCACGTGCTTGCCCGCCTCGAGCGCGCGTATCGACCACTCGACATGCAGCGCGTTCGGCAGCGCGATGTAGACCGCCTCCACGTCCGCGTCCGTAAGCACGTCCTCGTAGGAGCCATGCACGCGCGCGATCCCGAACTCGGCCGCCTGGGCTTCGGCGCGCTCGCGCGAGCGTGACCCGATCGCCACCAGCTCGACCTCGTCCACGTCGCGGGCGCCTGCGACGAGCTTCCGGTTGATCCCGGCAGTCGAGAGAAGCGCGAGGTGCAGCGTCAGGCTCTCCCGGTCTGCGCCTGCCTGCGTCTTGACAGCGAGTCGACCGTCACCGCGAGCAGCAGCACGCCGCCTGTGATCACGAACTTCTCACCCGAGCCGAGGCCGAGCAGGCCAAGCCCGTTGTCGATCGACGAGATCACGAGCGCGCCGAGCAGCGCGCTCTTGATGTGGCCGATGCCGCCGAACAGCGAGGTTCCGCCGATCACCGCCGCGGCGATCGAGTAGAGCAGGATCTCGCCGCCGCCCGCGTTCGTGTCCACGCTTCGCAGCCGCGAGGCGAGGATCAGGCCGCCGACAGCGGCCATGAACGAGCAGATCGCGAAGCACATGATCTTGATGCGGTCGACGTTGATGCCCGCTCTACGCGCGGCCTCCGCGCTGCCGCCGACCGCGTAGACGTAGCGGCCGAAGCGCGTCCGGCTGAGGATGAATCCCCAGAACAGCAGGAAGAAGCCGACCAGCAGGAACACGTAGGGGATACCGCGGTCCTCGTTCGCGACCCAGACGACCACGCCGAGCGCCAGCGCGAGGAACGCGATGCGCAGCGCGATCAGGCTGACCGGGTCGTGGTCGAGGTTCGCCTTGCGGCGCACGCGCAGCTCGTTGAGCTCGATGCCGGCGAAGATCAGCACCGCGACGAGCCACAGGATCCAGGACGTCGTCTCGGGCAGGAAGTCGTTGGCGAGGCCGATCAGGAAGTCGTCCTGGAGGACGACCGTGCCCCGGTCGCCGATTAACAGCAAGACCACGCCGTTCCAGGCGATTAACCCCGCGAGCGTGACGACGAACGACGGGATGCCGATCTTCGTGATGATCAGGCCGTGGAAGGTGCCGATCGCGATTCCGGACAGGAGGGCGAGGCCGACGGCGATCCAGGTGGCGACCTCGTTGCCGTCGGGAATCAGCAGCACGGCGGCGATGACGCCCGCGACGCCCGAGACGTAGCCGACCGACAGATCGATCTCGCCGAGCAGCAGCACGAAGACGATGCCCATCGCGATCGTCGTGTAAGCCGCCGACTGGACGATCAGGTTGACGAAGTTTCCGGCGGTGAGGAAGCGGTCGTTCTGGGACTGGAAGACAACGGCGATGATGAGCAGCCCGAGGATGATCGGCAGCGAGCCGAGCTGGCCCTCGCGGACGTCGGTCCACCACTCGCGGAAGGCGCCCGCCAGGCCGGCGGCCTCTCCTGTGGGCGCGGGAGGGGCTGCGGTGCTCACGCCACGGCCTCCTCGTCGACGACTCCGGGCACCTTGGTGAGCTTCCCTGCCGTGATCGCCTGCACGACCTCCTGCTGGGTCGTCTCGGTGCGCTTGAACTCCGCCACGTTCTGGCCGAGACGCAGGACCGTGATGTCGTCGGCCACCTCGAAGATGTCGTGCAGGTTGTGGGAGACGATGACCACCCCGAGGCCCTGTTCCGCCAGCCGCTTGACAAGGTCGAGCACCTGGCGCGTCTGGGCCACGCCCAGCGCGGCGGTCGGCTCGTCGAGGACCACGAGGCGTGAGTTCCACATCACGGCCTTGGCGACCGCCACCGACTGGCGCTGGCCGCCGGACAGCCCCGCCACCGTCTGGCGCACGCTGCGGATCGTCGTGACCGACAGGCTCGCGAGCGTGTCGCGCGCGCGAGCCTCCATCTTGATCTCGTCGAGCGTGTGGGTCGGCTCGAGCTCCTCGCGGCCGAGGAACATGTTCTGGACGACGTCGAGGTTGTCGGCCAGCGCGAGGTCCTGGTAGACGATCTCGATCCCCAGGTCGGCGGCGTCGCGCGGTCCGTGAACGTTGACCGGGTTGCCGTCGTACAGGATCTCTCCGCCGTCGATGCGGTAGATGCCGGCGACGCACTTGATGAGCGTCGACTTGCCCGCGCCGTTGTCACCGACCAGCGCGGTGACGCATCCGGCCGGCACCGTGAAATCGACCTCGTGCAGGGCGATGACGGCACCGAAGTGCTTGCTCACCCCGCGCAGCTCGAGCAACGGTGTATCGCTCATTCAGCTCTCTCCCCTGGGTTGCGCCCGGCACTTTACGCGGGCCAGCCCCGGAGCGCCTTCGCGCTCCGGGGCGTGGGACACGCGTCGTCTGTCAGCTCAGAGACCGAGCTTCTTGCAGTTCGCCGCGACCTTCCCGGCGCAGACGTCCTCCTTCGTCGGGTAGTCGGGATTGCCGAAGTACTCGCCGATGTTGTCCTTCGTCACCGAGACCGGCTTGAGCAGCACGCTCGGGACCTCCTCGGTGCCGTTGTCGATCGGCGTGGTCTCAACCTTCGGCTCCTCGCCCTTGGCGAGCGCGATCGCCAGGTCGGCGGCCGCGTCGGCCTCGTTCTGGATCGCCTTGTAGACCGTCATGCACTGGTCGCCGTTGACGATGTTCTGGAGCCCCTCGAGCGTCGCGTCCTGGCCGGTCACCGGGATCTGCGGCAGCTGGCGCTGCTTCAGAGCCGAGATCGCGGCGTTGCCGAGGCCGTCGTTGGCGGCCAGCACTCCGTCGACCTTGTTGTCGGCGGCCTGCAGCATCTGCTCGAAGATCGTCAGCGCCTGCTGGTTGTCCCAGTCCGGCACGGACTGATCGTCGACCTCGGTCCAGTCACCCGACTTGAACTTCGGGTTGATGACCGAGTCGTAGCCGTTCTTGAACAGCGTCGCGTTGTTGTCCGTAGGCGAGCCGTTCAGCACGGCGATACGCGCGCCCTGCTTGTCGCCGATGCAGTCGACGAGCCCCTGGCCCTGGAGCTTGCCGACCTCTTCATTGTCGAACGAGACGTAGAAGTCCGTCGCGTCCGTGTCGAGCGTGAGGCGGTCGTAGTCGATCACCTTCACGCCCTGCGACTGGGCGTTCGCGGCTATCGCTGCGCCCGAGCCGGAGTCGAGGTTCACCAGCAGCAGCACGTTGGCGCCGTTGGTGATCATCTGCTCGGCCTGTTGCTGCTGGGTGTTCTTGTTGCCCTCGGCGTTCTGAATGTCGGCCTCGACGCCTCCGGCCTCCAGGGCCTCTTGAAGGCCCGGCCGGTCGACTGTCTCCCAGCGCGTCGACGACTTGGTGTCCGGCAGCAGCACGCCGACGCGCGGAGTGTCGCCTCCGCCTCCGCCGCCGCCTCCGCCGTTCCCTCCACCGTCATCGTCATCGTCGCCGCAGGCGGCTAGTCCGCCCATGGCCAGGACGCCGACCGCAGCCAGCGCCACGAGCCTGCTCCTCTTCAACACGTGCCTCTCCTCCTTGTAGGGCCTTCGCCCTCTCGCTTTCATGCCACCGCGCCTCCCGCCACACGCGCGGCCACTTCGTGCTCGGACTGCATGAGCACCAGGGCGAGCGCTCCGAGCAGATTCGCCCTCTCGCCCAGCTCTCCCGCAACGATCTCCAGCCCGCTGGCCGCCTCGGGAAGCGCGTCGCGTATGACGGCCTCCCGCAGCGGCTCGAGCAGGAGCTCTCCCGCTTCCCCGAGATCGCCGCCGATCACGACCATCTCGGGAGAGAACAGATTCACCAGCCCAGCGACCACGCCTCCCACGACGCGGCCCGCGTCCGTGATCGCCCGCCTGCAGCCGGCATCGCCTGCCAGCGCCGCCGCGATCATCTCCTGCACCGTGGGCTCTTGCCCGCGGCTCGCGCTCACAAGCGCCTGCAACGCTCCTGTCGAGGCCACGGTCTCCAGGCAGCCGCGGTTGCCGCACCGGCACAGCGGACCCTGCGGATCGACCACCACGTGGCCGATCTCGCCCGCCGTGCCGCGGGCGCCGCGGTAGGGGCTGCCGTCGACCACGATGCCCGCGCCCACGCCAGACCCGATCTGGATGTAGGCGGCGAAGCGGGCGCGGCGCCCGGCCCCGAGCGTGACCTCCGCGAGGGCGCCCAGGTTCGCGTCGTTGTCGACGTACACGGTCGTGCCGATGCGCTGCTCGAGCTCCGCGCCGGCGTCGACGTCCGCCCAGCCCGGGAGCACGGTCGAGTGGTGCAGTGCCGCCCGGTCGTGGTCGATCGGCCCGGCGAGCGCCATCCCGGCGCCGAGCACGCGGTCGCGGCCGATGCCCACCTCGTCCAGCAGCTGCTCGACGAGGTCCGCAGCCATGTCGAGGGCGCCCGCCGCGTCGTGGTCGACGTCGAAGCGCGCGCTTGCCTCTGCCAGCACGATTCGTGAAAGGTCCGATACCGCGACGCGCAGCCGGTCGTGGTCGAAGTCGATGCCGATCGCCGCGCCAGCCGACGGGTCGAGCTGCAGCAGCGCCGCGGGCCGGCCCGGCTGCCCCTCACCCGCGAACTGGCCGGGCTGCTCGACCACGAGCCGGCGCCGCTGCAGATCGGACACGAGCGTCGAGACGGTCGAGCGCGAGAGCCCCGTGCGGCGGGCGAGCTCCGCCCTGCTGGCGGTGCCGTTGAGACGGAGGAAGTCCACGATGCGAAGGCGATTGAGCTCTCGAAGGGAGCTCAGCGAGCCAGAGCCCTTGGCCACGGGTTCGACCCTCCCAGGCGGAGCCAGTTCTGTCAAGCCTCGGACATAAAGACCATCATGCGTGGGGGATTAAGTTCGGGTTAAGGAGGAATTGGACTTACTTGTCACACACGTGACCCACGTGTGCGTCACCTCCCCGTACGGTCGGCGGCATGCGCGGGGAGGGGGGCCAGGCGAGTGTCGAATGGGCAGGGCTGGTGTTGCTGGTGGTGCTCGCCCTGGTCGCGCTCGGAGCGGTCATCGGGGCTGCGTCCGGGGCGCGCGCCGGCGAGCGATCGGGGTCTGGGCGAGCTCGTGGCGGAGCGACTCACGTGCACGGCGCGTGGCGGCTGTGGGGGTGCGCCCGGGGCGCGTGCGTGGGTCGCTCCGCCCGGGGCTGGGGTGGTGGTGGCCCGGGGCGTCACGCGGGCGCGGGCCGTCGACGCGCTCCGCCGGCTGCGCTCCGTCGGGGTGAAGCTCGTCCGGCGGGCCTGGATCGTCTGCATCGGCTACCAGCGCTTTCGCTACGAGCTCGAGCATCCGCGCGCGCCCAACGAGGTGATGCCGCTCGAGGAGGCGATCGACATCGCGAACGGCTGCCTCAATCCGTACGCGTTCCTGATGGAGGACGAGTGACGCGGCGGGGGGCCTCGCGGCTCGAGCGCCTGCACTCCTGGGCGGCAGTTGTGTGGCTGGCGCTGATCGGCGGCGGCGGACTGGGCTTCGTGGCGCGCGACGTGCTGGACGCGGGGCGGCCGCTCGTTGCGGTCGCGTGGCTCGCCGGGGCGGCGCTGGGCGCGGCGCCGGCGCTCGCGCGCGTGCGCGGGCGCGCGCGAGACGCGGAGCTCGGCCAGGCGAGCGTCGAGTGGGTGGGGCTCGTGCTCGTCTGCACGCTCGCGCTGGGGGCGCTCGCAACCCTCGGCCCGTCGGTGGACGGCCGCTCGTTCGGCGGCCTTCTCGCGCACCGCATCGCGTGCGCTGTGCGCGGCGGCTGCGACGACGGCGCCCGCGCGCTGGCCGACGCCTACGGCGGGCGCGACGCCGCGCTCGTGCGCACACACGCGCCGAGCCTCGTCTACGAGCGCGGCGAGCGCCAGCTGCCCGTGGACTGGCGCCGCTGCCGCAGCCGAGCGTGCGCCGATGCGCCCGACGAGGCCGGCCTCGACGTGCACCGCAGCGACGCCGGCGAGCGGGCGACCGTGTTCACGCGGCTGCGGCGCGTCGGCGGCCGGACCTACATCCAGTATTGGCTCTACTACCCCGACTCGAACACGACCTTCGCGGGCGCCGACCGGGCCTGGGAGGCGAGCTGGCTGCTGCCGCGCGTGCGCGAGCTCGTGAGCGGGAAGCGCGACTGGCCGGGTTTTCACAGGGACGACTGGGAATCGGTGCAGGTGCGGCTCGACCCGGACGGCAGCGCCTGGGTGCGCGCGAGCTCGCACGGCCACTACCAGGGCTGCAAGGAGGCGGAGTGCCGCAACCGGTGGACCTCGCACGAGGGCTGGGCCCGCGTCTCCTACGGGAGCCACGCCGGCCACATCCCCCGCGGCGGTCCGGACCCGGGCGAGCGCACGACGACCGCGGAGGGTCTGAGGCTGATCCCGCTCGAGACGCACGACACGCGCGGCTACCGGCGCCGCGACGAGGACGTAGCGCCGCCGTGGCGGAAGGAGGTCTACGACGATCCGGAGAGCGACGGGTCGTGAGGTGGCGGCGGCCCGGAAAGGCAGCGAGTAAGGGTGGTCGGAGCAGTCGGTCACGCGAGTGGCTAATTGCGCCAGTTATGCAGACGCTTTTCGCCACTCGCGGCGCGGCCAGTCGGCGTCTTCCGGCCGGCAAACGCTTACCCTGGTGTTCATGAAGGTCGGGCTGGTGCTTGGAGCGGGCGGGGTCCTCGGCGGCGCCTGGCTCACCGGGGCGCTCGAGGCGCTCGCGCGCGAGAGCGAGTGGGACCCGGGCAGCGCGGACTACATCGTCGGCACGTCGGCCGGCTCGATGATCGGCGCGCTCGTCGCCTCGGGGGTGCCGCCCTGGTTCATGGTCGCCCACTCGCGCGGGGAGGTATTCGAGGGGCTGGCCGGGCCGGATGGGCGCCCGGCCGCCGACGCCGACCGCTCGGCGGGCGCGGTCTTCCGGATCCACCGCGGGCTGCCGGGGATCGGGCCCGGCTCGCTGCGGATGGCGTTCACGGCGCTGCGCAGCCCGCTTCGTCACACGCCGTTCCAGATGCTGGCGGGCTGGGTGCCGGCCGGGGTCATCTCGACCGACTCGCTTCAGGAGATCGTGCGGCGCGCGGTCCCCGGCGACTGGGTCGAGCACCCCAACTACTGGGCGGTCGCCTGTGACTACGGCACGGGGCGGCGCGTCCCGTTCGGGCGCATCGATGCTCCGCGGGCAGAGATCTCAGAGGCGGTGGCCGCCTCGTGCGCGATCCCCGGCTTCTACCGGCCGGTGCGGATCGGCGGCCGCCGTTACGTCGACGGCGGTGTCTGCTCGATCTCGAACCTCGACCTCGTCGCGGGCCGGGGCCTCGACCTCGTCATCTGCCTCAACCCGCTCACGAGCTCGGACCGCGACGACGGCCTGCTCGACCTGCTGCCGCTGTTCACGAACGCCAGCGGCAGGCGCCGGCTGGCGCACGAAGAGCGCAAGGTGCGCCGCTTCGGCAGCGAGGTGCTCGTGATCGAGCCAACCGCCGAGGACCGCGCCGTGATGGGCCGCAACTGGATGAGCGCCGAGCGCCGCCAGCAGGTGATCGAGACCGCGCAGCGGACGGTCGCGGAGCAGCTGCAGGCGCCGGCCGTGCGATCGCTCCTCGAGCAGCTGCCCGCGGGCGAGCCGCACAAGATCGCGCAGCCGGCCGGGCCGCCGTCGAGCTGGCCCGAGCTGCGTCCGGCAGTCCGGCGCCGGGCCGCCTGAGCCGGTTCCGTCGCCGGCCTGCGGCGCCCGCGGCGCCGAGGCTGCACAATCCAGCAGAGACACGACGACGATGAGGGGACCCATCAGTTGAGCGAGTTCGTGAGCAGGCTGCCGGGCCAGGTTTCGCACCAGGCCGGCAACGTCAAGGTGCTCGTGGATGCCGGCGTCATCAGACCGATCCGGCCCGACCGGCTGTTCCACTTCCTGCGGACGCTCCAACGCTGGGGGCGCAGCCCTGCGGCCGGCGCGATTTCGCTGGCGGCGCGCTACCCGGACGAGCCGATGATCGTCGACGAACTGGGCACGCTCAGCTTCTCGGAGGTCAACGTCCGCACCAACGCGATCGCCAACTCGCTCTCGGACGCGGGCATCGTCCAGGGCGATCGCGTCGGGATCATGTGCCGCAATCACCGCGGCTTCATCGAGGCGACGGTCGCGGTGTCGAAGCTGGGTGCGGACGCCCTCTACCTCAACACCGCCTTCGCCGGTCCGCAGCTGGCCGAGGTGGCGCGCCGCGAGAAGCCGCGCGCCCTGATCTACGACGAGGAGTTCGAGGGCCTGTTGGAGGAGGCGGGCAAGCGGCGCAAGCGCTTCGTCGCCTGGCACGACTCGGACGAGTGCTCGGACCCGACGCTCGACCAGCTGATCCGGACCGGCGACCCCGAGGACGTCGTGCCGCCCGACCGCGAAGGCCGCATCGTGATCCTCACGAGCGGCACCACGGGGACGCCGAAGGGCGCCTCGCGCGGCAACCCGCAGTCGCTCGAGCCCGCGGTGTCGCTGCTCTCGAGTATCCCGCTGAGGACGCGCCAGATCTCCCATATCGCGGCGCCGCTCTTCCACTCGTGGGGCTTGGCGCACTTCACGCTCGGCCTCATCCTCGGCACGACCTACGCACTGCGGCGCAAGTTCGAGCCCGAGGACTGCCTCGCCACCGTCGCCCGCTATCGCTGCGACTCGCTCGTGGTCGTGCCGGTGATGATGCAGCGGATCCTGGAGCTGCCCGAGGACACGCGCGCGAAGTACGACCTGTCGTCTCTCAAGGTGGTGGCGGCGAGCGGCTCGGCGCTCCCCGGCGACCTCGCCACCGAGTGGATGGACGAGGTCGGCGACACGCTCTACAACCTGTACGGGTCAACCGAGGTCGCGTGGGCGTCGATCGCCTCGCCCGAGGACATGCGCGCGGCGCCCGGCACGGCCGGCAGGCCGCCGCGCGGGACGCTCGTGAAGCTCTACGACGAGGCCGGCGAGGAGGTGCCCGAGGGTGAGCCTGGCCGCATCTTCGTGACCAACGAGATGCTCTTCGAGGGCTACACCGGCGGCGGCTCGAAGGACGTGATCGGCGCCTTCATGTCGACCGGCGACGTCGGCCGCTTCGATGCCGACGGACGCCTGTTCGTCGAGGGGCGCGACGACGAGATGATCGTGTCGGGCGGCGAGAACGTCTTCCCCAAGGAGGTCGAGGACGAGCTGGCCCGTCACCCGGCGGTATCGGATGCGGCGGCGCTCGGCGTGGACGACGACGACTTCGGCCAGCGCCTGCGCGCGTTCGTGGTGGTCGAGCAGGGCCAGGACGTGAGCGAGGACGACCTCAAGGCCTACGTCAAGCAGAACCTCGCGCGCTACAAGGTGCCGCGCGAGATCTGGTTCATCGAGGAGCTGCCCCGCAACGCCACCGGCAAGGTGCTGAAGCGCGAGCTACGCGAGCTCGACGGCCCCGACGGTGGTCGCGCCGCTGAGTCGAAAGAGGGATAGGGCGGCAATTTCGGGGTAGCCGGTCAGGGCAACCGACGAAGGAGTCGAGTATGTCCACTGCAGCGATCATCGCGATCGTTATCGGTGTATTGATCGTCGTGGCGCTGCTGTTGTGGCTCAGCCGCAGGGGCCGTGCCGCAAAGCTCGAGTCACGTCGCCACGAGGCGCGCGAGATTCGCCGCGAGGCCGAGGTTCGTTCTGCCGAGGCCGATCAGATGAGCGCTGAGGCCGACGAGCGTGCGGCTCGCGCGCGTCAGGAAGAGGCGCAGGCACGGGCGACGGCGGCCCGCGCAGACGAGCACCGGAATGAGGCCGAGGCACACCACGCCCGCGCCCATGAGGTCGATCCGGACGCGAAGGGCGACTACGTGCCCGACCGCGACCGCTCGACGACCGACGCCGGCGCAGCCACGACGAGCCCGGACGATCCCCACTACGACCGGCCCGAGGACACGACGACGAATGCGGACGCGGACCGCAATGTCCGCGAGATGCACGAGGAGCGGACGACCACGGACGCCGAGCGCGACCCCGAGGTCGTGCGCGAGGAAGAGCACCGGACCGAGTACCGCTAGGACCGCGCGCCACAGCGGGGCGGCGGGTCGATCGACCCGCCGCCCCGCGGCGCTACGGCGCCGCTAGCCGCAGACCGGCCAGTGGCCGGAGCCGTGCCGGCTCAGCAGCATCCAGGCGCGCCAGGTTTGCTCGTGGCGCGACGCGGCGGCGGGGTCGCCGGAGCCGCCGACGATCTGCCAGGTGCTGAAGCTGAACTGGTACATGCCGCGGTAGGCACCGCCGCCGCCGACGGCGTGCGGATTGCCGTGCGACTCGCATGCGGCGATCGAGGTGAGCTGCTGTCGACCCCACGACGGGATCTTCCTCACCTTGTAGCGGTACACGACCGTCCGGCCCTCCTCCGAGCGGAGGAAGCGCTGGAAGCGCGTCTTCATCGTGCGGATCGAGCGCCGCAGCTCCACTGCGGTCGGGACCCGCTGGTCGTAGCGGGCGGCCACCACGAGGTTGCGGCCGAGCCGCACGTCGTAGCGGTCGAGCTTTCTTCGCCAGCGGCGGTAGGCGCGCTGCATTCGAGCGCTCGCGGCCTCGGCCTGCGGGAAGACGGCGGGCCCGATGCCGCCGGTCGTGGTGGGCGTGGTCGTTTCAGGGGCGGCCTGGCTTGTCTGAGCCAGGGCCGGAATTCCGGCTGCCAGCGCGGGCACGAGCGCGCACGCGCACAGCAGCAGGATCGTTGCCTGCTTCTTCAACGGAGCTACCTCCGGGTGTCGTTGCCTGCCCGGCATTGACGTCTCAGGCCGGAATGGCCGGGACGCCCGCCAGGGCTTGCCGTGTCCGCGAGATCTCTCCCGCACGCGGACAGGGCCGGGTTCGGCTTACGCCGTCACCGTAGCCACCCGATTCGCGAGTCAAACATTTGTGTGACGAATGTCACACAACGTGAAACCGCGTGAAACTAGTCGCGGCTCAGGACGCGGACGCGCGCGCCAGCTCGATCAGCGCGCGGGTGCCGAAGCCGCTCGCGCCCTTGCCGACGTAGTTGCGGCTCATGCCCCACGCCGTGCCCGCGATGTCCATGTGGACCCAGGGCCGGTCGTCGACGAACTGGCGCAGGAACTCGGCCGCGTAGCTCGACATCGCGACGCGCTGGTCGGAGGCATTGGTGAGATCCGCGTACTGGCCCTTCGTCAGCTCGAAGAACTCCGTGTGGAGCGGGAGGCGCCAGCCGATCTCGCCGCTGGCGTTGCATGCGGCCTCGACCTGGGCGCACCAGTCGTCGTCGTTCGAGAAGAGCCCGCAGTAGGTGTGTCCGAGCGCCACCAGGACCGCGCCGGTGAGCGTGGCGAGGTCGACGATCCGCTCGGCGCCCTGCTCGACCGCGTAACAGAGGGCGTCGGCGAGGATCAGCCGGCCCTCGGCGTCCGTGTTGTTGACCTCGATGGTCGTGCCGTTCTTTGCCGTGACGATGTCGCCGGGCTTCACGGCGTGGCCGCTCGGCATGTTCTCGGTCGAGGGCACGACGGCCGTGATCGTGGCCGGGATGCCGAGCTCGGCTATGCCGGCCATCGCCTCGATCACCGCGGCGCCGCCCGACATGTCGAACTTCATCTCCTGCATCTTGGCCGAGGGCTTGATCGAGATGCCGCCCGTGTCGAAGGTCACCGCCTTGCCGACGAAGCCGAGGTGCGGCCCGCTCGCCCCCGGCGGGCGCCAGCGCAGCACGATCAGCCGCGGGTCGACGTCCGTGCCCTGCGCGACCGCCGCGAAGGCGCCCATCTCGTTGGCGACGATCGCGTCGCGGTCGAACAGCTCGACCTCGAGCGTGTCGTACTCGTCCGCGATCTCCGCGGCTCGCTCGGCGAGGAAGGCGGGCGTTGCGACGTTCGCCGGCAGGTTCTGCAGGTCGCGCGTGGCGTTGGCCGCCAGCGCGCCCACGCGGGCGCGCTCGACCTCCTCGCCATCGACGGCCTCGCCGCTGACCTCGAGCGACTCGATCCCGTCGTCCTCGTCCTTCGAGCTCTTGAAGCGGTCGAACGAGTACAGCTTCAGCAGCGTCCCCTCGACGATCCCCGCCGCGACGCCCTCGCCCGCCGGTGCCGCCCACGACAGCGACACCGCGCCGAGCTCCTTCGCCCGCGCGGCCGCCGCCGCGGCGGCGACTCGCGCGCGCTCGGCGTCGAGCTCGTCGCGCTTGCCCAGTCCGGCGATCAGCACGCGGCGCTGGCCGCCGCCGGGCGCGTCCTCGTGCGCGACGGCGACCTTCCCCGTGCCGGGCTTCGCCTCGCCCAGCTCGACCAGCCGCTGCAGTGCGGGGTCGCTGAGCGACTCGTTCTCGAACAGGCCGACGACGCGTGTGTCGGCGGCGGTCTCCTCGGGCGGCCCGCTGCGGGCTGTGACTATCGGTCCAGGCATCGGCGGGGGAGCATAACCCGGCGATATCGTTCGCGACCCACGTGACCCGCAAGGAGACGCAGCTCAGATGCCCAAGACCGTGATCCTCGGCGCCGCCCGGACGCCGTTCGGAAAGATGGGAGGCGGCCTCGCCTCGCTCGACGCGACGGAGCTCGGCGGCACCGCGATCGCGGCGGCGCTCGAGCGCGCCGAGGTGGCGCCCGAGCAGGTCGAGCACGTCGTGTTCGGGCAGGTCCTGCAGGCGGGGCAGGGGCAGATCCCGAGCCGCCAGGCGCAGATCAAGGGAGGCATCCCGAAGGAGGTCTCCTCGGAGACGGTCAACAAGGTCTGCGCGTCCGGGCTGCGCTCGGCCGGCATCATCGACCAGGCGGTGCGCGCGGGCGACCTCGACGTCGCCGTTGCGGGCGGCATGGAGTCGATGTCGCACGCGCCCTACATGCTGGAGCAGGCCCGCTTCGGCTACCGCATGGGCGACGCCAGGATGCTCGACGCCATGGTCCACGACGGGCTCACCAACCCGTTCAGCGGCAAGCACATGGGCGAGGAGGCCGACGAGGTCGGCGAGGAGCTCGAGATCACGCGTGCCGACATGGACCGTTTCGCGCTGCGCTCGCACGAGCTGGCCGTGAACGCGACCGACGAGGGCCGCCTGCCCGAGGAGATCGTGCCGGTCACGATCAGCTCGCGGAAGGGCGACACGACCGTCGAGGTCGACGAGGCGCCGCGGCGCGACAGCACGCTCGAGTCGCTCGCGAAGCTGCGCGGGGCGTTCCACAAGGACGGCGCACATACCGCAGGCAACGCGCCCGGCGTGAACGACGGCGCGGGCGCGCTCGTGCTGTCCTCGGACGAGTGGGCGAGCGCCAACGGGCGCACCCCGCTCGCCACGATCGTCGCGCAGGCCGCCGTCGCCGACGACTTCCCGTACCTGGCGCGAACGCCTGCCAACGCCGCCAAGAAGGCGCTCGAGCAGGCCGGCCTGTCGGTCGACGACATCGACCTGTTCGAGATCAACGAGGCCTTCGCGTCGGTGGCGCTCAACTCCGTGCGCATGCTCGAGGTGGACGAGTCCAAGGTGAATGTCAACGGCGGCGCGATCGCGCTCGGGCACCCGATCGGGGCGAGCGGGGCGCGCATCCTGATGACGCTCGTGGCGGAGCTGCGCCGGCGCGGCGGCGGCCTCGGCCTGGCGGCGATCTGCTCCGGCGGCGGCCAGGGCGACGCCATGATCGTCGAGGTGAACGGCTCCTAGCCGACGCCCCATGGCCGCAGCGAGCGTGCCCGCCGACGCCGAGCGGGTGCTGCGGCAGAACGACAACGGCGGCTACACCGTCCCGTCGCGCTCGACCTACCCGCACCAGTGGAACTGGGACTCGGCGCTCGCCGCGCTGGGCTGGGCCGAGTTCGACTCGGACCGGGCCTGGACCGAGCTCGAGACACTCACCCGCGCCCGCGACGGCCGCGGGATGATCCCGCACATCGCGTTCCACACGCGCGTGCCCGACCGCCTGAACGGGCGCCTGCGCAGCCTGCTGACCACGGTCGCGCGGCCGTACGCGCGCTACCTGCCGGGACCGCGCTGGTGGGGGCGGCGCTTCGCGCTCGACGGCCGTCGCATCTCCGGCATCACACAGCCTCCGCTCGCCGCCAGCTGCGCCCGGCTCGTGTTCGAGCAGCACCCAGACGAGCGCCGCGCCCGCGCGCTGCTCGAGCCGCTGCATGCGTGGCACCGGTTCCTGCTCGATGAGCGCGACCCGCACGGCCTCGGCGAACCGGTGCTCGTCCACCCCTGGGAGTCGGGCCGCGACAACGCGCAGGAGTGGGACGCGCCGCTGTGGCGGGTGCTGCCCGAAGTCGCCGTCCTGCACCGCCGTGACACCGACTCCGTCGATGCCGCCGAGCGGCCGAGCGACGAGCACTACCGGCGCTTCCTCACGCTCGTCCGCCACGGCACGGCGATCCGCTGGGACCAGTCGCGGCTCGCACGCGAGGGCGAGTTCAGGGTGCTGGATCCGGGCTTCTCGGCGATCCTCGCGCGTGCCTGCCTCGATCTCGCCTGGCTTGCGAGCGAGCTCGGCGAAGCGCACATCGCGGACGAGAGCGAGGCCGGCGCCGAGCGGGTCGCGGCGTCGCTGCGGGCGCGGGCCGGTGCCGACGGCCTGATCCGCGCCGTCGACCTGGTGGACGGCTCGCCGCTCGCGGCAACCGGCGCCGGCAGCGCGCTGGCCGCACTCACGCCTGGCCTGGAGGCGGGGCACGTGCGGGCGCTCGCAGCGGAGCTGGTCGGCGGCCGGCTCGCCTCGCCGTACGGCGTGCGCACGCTCGCCCGGGACGACCGCGAGCGCTCGCCGCGCAACTACTGGCGCGGCCCCGTGTGGGCGAACGTCACCTGGCTGTGTGCGCGCGGGCTCGAGGCCCACGGCGAGAGCACGGCCGCTGCGACGCTCCGCGCGCGGATGCTCGAGGCGATCGAGGGTGGCGGCATGCGCGAGTACTTTGTGCCGGACTCGGGGCGCGGCCTCGGCACGGACGATTTCACCTGGACAGCGGCGCTAGGGCTGCGCGTCGCGCGCGCCCGGGCCAAGGCCGCGGCCCGGCGGGCGGCCGGATCGGCAACCTAGACTTGGGGCCATGGCGGTCGAGCCGCGGGCGATGACGGATGCGGAGCGTTGGTTTCGGGAGCGTTTTTCGCGTTTGCCGGAGCGGGATGTGTTGTTTTCGACGTTGAGTGGTGAGCGGGTGGCGCCGTTGTATACGGAGGCGGATTTGCCTGATTTGGGGGAGATTGGGTTGCCGGGCGAGTTTCCGTTTACGCGTGGTGTGTATGCGTCGATGTACAGGGGCCGGTTGTGGACGATGCGCCAGTTCGCTGGTTTTGGGGGGCCGGAGGAGACGAACGAGCGTTTCCGGTATTTGCTGGGGCATGGCCAGACGGGTTTGTCGACGGCGTTCGATATGCCGTCGTTGATGGGTCATGACTCGGACCATCCGCGCTCGGAGGGGGAGGTGGGCCGGGAGGGGGTGGCGGTCGACACGCTCGACGACATGGAGTTGTTGTTCGCCGGGATTCCGTTGGGTGAGGTGTCGACGTCGATGACGATCAACGCGCCGGCGGCGGTGATGCTGGCTTTCTACGTGGTCGCGGCGGAGCGCCAGGGCGTCCCGCCGGAGCGGTTGGCGGGGACGATCCAGACGGACATTTTGAAGGAGTACATCGCGCAGAAGGAGTGGTGTTTCCCGATCGACCCGGCGCTGCGGCTGGTGACGGACATGGTCGAGTTCTGCGCGCACAGGATGCCGCGCTGGCATCCGGTCTCGATCTCGGGGTATCACATCCGCGAGGCGGGCTCGACGGCGGTGCAGGAGCTGGCGTTCACGTTGAAGGACGGCTTCACCTACGTCGAGCACGCGCTCGCGCGCGGGCTTGGGGTGGACGAGTTCGCCCCAGCGCCTGTCGTTCTTTTTCAACGCGCACATCGATTTCTTCGAGGAGATCGCGAAGTACCGCGCCGCCAGGCGGATCTGGGCCCGCGAGCTCCGCGACACCTACGGGGCCCGGGACGAGCGTTCGTTGTTGATGCGCTTCCACACCCAGACGGCCGGCGTCTCGCTGACCGCGCAGCAGCCCTTGAACAACATCGTCAGGACGACGACAGAGGCGCTCTCGGCGGTGCTCGGCGGCACGCAGTCGCTGCACACCAACAGCTACGACGAGGCTTTGGCGCTGCCGACCGAGGACGCCGTCCGGGTCGCGCTCCGGACGCAGCAGATCATCGCGCACGAGACCGGCACGACCAGCACGATCGACCCGTTGGGCGGCTCCTACTTCGTCGAGGCGCTGACCGACCGGCTCGAGCAGGGCGCCTACAGCTACTTCGACAGGATCGACGAGCTCGGCGGCATGGTCGACGCGATCAAACAGAACTACCCCCAACGCGAAATCGCCGACGCCAGCTTCCAACTCCAACAAGAAATCGAAACCGGCCACAGGATCATCGTCGGCGTCAACCGCTACCAACAACCCGACACCGACCACACCGACACCCTCAAAATCCCGGCCGACCTCGAACGCAAACAAATCGGCCGCCTCCAAGCCATCCGCGCCGCCCGCGACACTGCCCAGGTCGAGCTCACGCTCGCGGCGCTCCGCGACGCCGCGGCCAACGAGCGCAACCTGATGGAGCCGCTCCTCGAGGCGGCACGCGCACATGCAACCGAGGGCGAAATCGTGCAGTCCCTCCAACAGGTCTTCGGGACCTACACAGAAACGCCAGTCTTCTGAGTCTCAGGACGTTCGTCAGGAGGACGAACTACGTCCAAGCCCCCGCGGGACCGCTAACGCAGGCGGGCACGGATGCCGATGAAGTTCCCAGCGGGACTGGAGGTCTCTTGAAGCAGCGCGGTTGCACCTGGCTGGTTATCTCACTCATCGCCTTGGCGTTCGCCCCGAGCGCCCTCGCTGCCGATGAGCAGGGCGACGCCGGCGACGTGCCCGCGAGCGCCCAGGATCTGACCCGCGCGGCGGTCGGGAGCATCACTGGCCAGATCGCGACCGGGAACGACGCCGACCTCTACCGCGTCTGCCTGACCGGCGGCGGGAGCTTCTCCGCGACCACCGTAGGCCTCACGGAGCGTCGACACTCAGCTGTTCCTGTTCGACTCGACCGGCCTCGGGATCTACGCCCACGACGACGGCACCACGAAGCAGTCGACGCTCCCCGCCGGGCACCAGCTGACGCCCTCTGCCTCCGGCGAGTACATCCTCGGGATCAGCGCCTACGACCGCGACCCGCAGAGCGCCGGCGGGCCGATCTTCAGCAACGTCGCCTTCGTGACCGCCGCCAACGGCCGCGGCGCGGGCTCGCCCGTCGAGGGCTGGGCGGGGCTGCCGCGCGACTCGGGCGACTACACGATCGCGCTGACCGGAACGCGTTCCTGCGAAACGACCCCGCCGGTCATCGACCTGCGCAGCCCGGTCGACGGCGACGAGGTGCCGCTCGGCGCCGAGGTCGAGGTTGACTTCTCCTGCAGCGACGAGGGCGGCTCTGAGCTCGCCTCCTGCGAGGGCAGCGTGCCCGACGGCACGAAGCTCGACACGTCGCAGCTCGGGCCCCAGACGGTGACCGTGACGGCGCGCGACGGAGCGGGCAACGAGACCAAGGCCTCGGCCACGATCGTGGTCGTCGACGAGACGCCGCCGACCGTCGAGCTGCGCACGCCCGAGGAGGGCGCGAGCTACGCCGTCGGTGAGGAGGTGCTCGCCGACTACGAGTGCAGCGACGAGTCCGGCGGCTCGGGCCTCGTCTCGTGCGTGGGGGACGTGGCGGACGGCACGGCGCTCGACACGACTGCGCCGGGCAGCCGCAGCTTCACGGTCACGGCGACCGACGCGGCGGGCAACACGGCCGCGATCACGGTCGCCTACGAGGTCCGGTCGGCGCAGAGCGACTTCAAGGGCTTCCGCTGGCCTGTCGACGACTACCCGGCCATCAACCGCTGGATCGCGGGCGAGGTCGTGCCGGTGCGCTTCTCGCTCGGCGGCTACAAGGGGCTCGACGTGCTCGCGCCCGGCTATCCGCAGGTCGCCGAGGTCGACTGCGGCGCCGGTGAGCAGCCGACCTCCGGCCGGCCCGCTCGCAGCGCGGGCTGGCACAAGGGGCTGCGCTTCCGCCACCGCACCTACATCTTCATGTGGCGCACCGAGCGCGACTGGACCCGCGACTGCCGCCAGTTCCTCATCAAGCTGGGGGACGGCTCCGTCCACCGCGCCGAGTTCAGGTTCGTGCGCAGCTGGTGGGGCCTCTGGCCGCGCTGGGACGACTGATCCGCGCCATTCTCGGGTGCACGCGCGCCCAATTACGGGGTGTTATTGCACACCCAGTGCGACAACAGTAGGGTCCCGCGGCGATGAGGCACTGGCTTGTGCTGGGGGCGCTGTACGCCCTGGTAGCCGCGCTGATCGTGCCGGGCCCGCTCGGGGCCCAGGAGGAGGCGCCGGCCGCAACGACGACCCCTGCCGAGACTGTTCCGGCTGAGCCGCCGCCCGCCGAGGCGGTCCCCGTCGAGACGGCGCCCGCCGAGCCCGCCCCGGCGCCCAGCCCGGCCGAGCCCGCTCCCGCGCCCGCGCAGCCCGCGCCGGCTGAGCCCGCCCCCGCTCCCGCCGCGCCCGCGCCGGCCGAGGAGCCGCCCGCCGCCACGCCGGCCGAGCCCGTCGCCCAGGCGAAGAAGCGCAAGCGCAAGAAGCCGGAGGCGGTCGCGGCGGCCACGGAGAACGTCACGATCGCCGACTTCCAGTTCACCCCCGCTCAGATCACGATCCAGCAGGGCGACACGGTGACCTGGACCAACGACGGCCCGACGGCGCACTCGGCCACCGCCTCCGACGGCAGCTTCGACACCGGCATCTTCTCCGCCGGCGGCAGCCGCTCGCAGACATTCGACGAGGCCGGCACCTTCGCGTACATCTGCACGCCGCACCCGAACATGCACGGCACCGTCGTGGTCGAGGCCTCGAGCAGCGGCGGCTCCGGTGGCGGCGGCTCCGGCTCGGGCTCCGGTTCCTCCGACACCGGCTCGACCGACAGCGGGTCGACGTCGAGCAGTTCGAGCGGCTCGACGAGCTCGGGCTCGGGACTGCCCGCCACGGGCGCGGACGCCCTCGCGCTCGCGATCCTCGGCGTGCTGATGCTCGCCATCGGATTCGCGATCCAGCGCCGCTCGGAAGCGCCGGAGAGCGGCACCGCGGGCCGCATCGGCTGGTAGGCCGCGCGCGGTCACGGGGTAATCTGGCGGCCGTGTCCAGCCGCAAGATCCGCGTTGTTGTCGCGAAGCCTGGTCTGGATGGTCATGACCGTGGGGCGAAGATCATCGCGCGGGCGTTGCGTGATGCGGGCATGGAGGTGATCTACACGGGCTTGCATCAGACGCCCGAGCAGATCGTCGAGACGGTGTTGCAGGAGGACGCCGACGCGGTTGGGTTGTCGATCCTGTCGGGGGCGCATATGACGCTGGTGCCGCGGATCGCCGCGCTGCTCAAGTCGGAGGGCGCCGACGATGTGGTGCTGGTGGTCGGCGGGACGATCCCGAACGACGACATCCCGGAGCTCAAGCAGCTCGGCGTGGCGGAGGTGTTCACCCCGGGAGCGCCGGTGCAGGGCATCATCGACTTCATCGAGGGCGCCGTACCCGCCTGACCCCTCCGATTGACTCGTCAGTCAATGAGATAGGATGCTGTCCGCCGCGGGAGGCGGAGGCCTGGGAGGCCGCCCCTCCACGCGCCATGTTTACAGCCAAGGAGAAGCTTCCGTGAAGATCTGCGTCCTCGTCAAAGAGGTGCCCGACGCCGCAGTCGAGAAGCGCATGGACCCGGCTTCCAAGCGCCTCGACCGCTCGGGCGAGACCACGCTGAACCAGTTCGACACCCACGCCATCGAGGCGGCCATGCAGATCCGCGAGGGTGGCGCCGTCGACGTCGAGGAGATCGTCGCCGTGACCATGGCGCCCTCCGAGGCGGGCCGCACGCTCAACAAGGCCGTGGCCCTGGGCGCCGACCGCTCGGTGCACCTCACAGACGAGGCGCTTGCCGGCTCCGACGTCTGCGCCACGGGCTACGCGCTCGCCAAGGTGCTCGAGGCCGAGGCGCCCGACCTCGTCCTGCTCGGCCAGCAGTCGGCCGACGGCGAGTGCTACACGATCGGCGCCGTCGTGGCGGACCATCTCAAGATGCCCTCGCTCACGCAGGTCATCAAGCTCGACGTCGAGGACGGCAAGCTGCGCTGCGAGCGCCAGGCCGAGTACGGCTACGACACCGTCTCCGTCGAGCTGCCCGCCGTCATCTCCGTCGGCGACGCGATCAACGAGCCGCGCTACCCGTCGCTCAAGGCGATCATGGGTGCGAAGAAGAAGCCGCGCGACGTCAAGTCCGCCGGCGACGTCGGCATCGAGCCCGGCAAGGTCGGCCAGGACGGCTCCCGCACCGAGGTCCTCGCCGTCAACCCGCCCCCCGAGAAGGCGGCCGGCGAGATCATCGAGGACGACGACACGAACGAGACGGTCGAGCGGATCGTCGCCTGGCTCGAGGAAAGGAAGCTGCTGGTATGAGCATCCTCGTCTACGCACTCCACTACGAGGGCGAGTTCAACAAGAACTCGCTCGGCGCGGTCTCCGAGGGCGCGAAGCTCGCCAAGGAGCTCGGCGGCGAGGCCGCCGCGATCGTCGTCGGCGGCGACGACCTGACCGACGAGCTGTGCAGCTCGCTCGGCAAGTACGGCGTCTCGAAGGTCTACCGCGTCAGGGGCCCTGAGGGGCTCGCCCAGCCGGTCGTCGACGCGATGGCCAGGGTCATCTCCGACAACGGCTTCAAGTACGCGCTGTTCGGCGGCGGCCTGCTCGGGTTCGAGATCGGCGCCGGCCTGACGGCGCGCCTCGACGCCGGTGTGACCATGGAGGTCACCGCCGTGCGCGTCGAGGACGGCAAGCTCGTTGCCGAGCGGCCGATCCTGCAGGACTCCCAGGTTGTGGACGTCGGCTACGCCGGCGAGCCCGGCATCATCATCAGCCGCCTCAACGCCTTCGACGCGGTCGAGTCCGGTGAGGGCGCGGCGGCGGTCGAGGACGTCGACGTGACCTTCGAGGACCACTCGACCAAGGCGACGATGGTCGAGCGCGGCGAGCAGCGCGGCGCGGACGTGAACATCGAGGACGCGGACGTGCTCGTGGCCGGCGGCCGCGGGCTCGGCAAGGCCGAGGGCTTCGAGCTCTGCGAGTCGCTCGCCGAAGCGCTCGGCGGCGCCGTGGCCGCCACGCGCGCCGTGGTCGACGCTGGCTGGTACCCGTACGCCGCCCAGATCGGCCAGACCGGCAAGACGGTCGCGCCGAAGCTCTACGTGGCGGCCGGCATCTCCGGGGCGATCCAGCACAAGGTCGGCATGCAGTCCTCGGAGAACATCGTTGCGATCAACAAGGACCCGAACGCGCCGATCTTCGAGTTCTCCGACCTCGGCGTCGTGGGCGACCTCAACAAGATCATGCCCAAGCTGACCGAGGCGGTCAGGGCGAAGAAGGGCTAGTGGCCGGAGACCACCGATGAGCACCGCGCCGATCGAGTTCCCGCCCCCGGTCGACTCCGCCAAGGAGTTTGTCGGCACGCCGACCGACCCCGAGGACGAGCGCATCGAGGTCGGCGTCGTGATCGTCGGCGGCGGCCCGGCCGGGCTCGCCTGTGCGATCCGGCTGACGCAGCTGCTCGCCGAGGACGAGGCGCTGATGGAGTCGCTCGGCGAGGTGCCGGTGGCGCTCGTCGAGAAGGGCAAGGGGCCGGGCTCCCACCTCCTGTCGGGGGCGATGATGAACCCGTCGGCGATGCGCAAGCTGTTCCCGGACCTCGACGAGAGCGAGTGGCCGACCTACGGGCCCGTCCCGAAGGACGCCGTCTACCTGCTGCCGAACTCGAAGCGCGCGATCCCGCTCAAGCCGACCCCGCCGCCGTTCCGCAACCACGGCAACCACGTGACCTCGGTGGCGCAGCTTGGGCGCTGGCTCTCCGACCAGGCCGAGGAGAACGGCGTCTACATCCTCGGCGAGACGGCGGCGGCCAAGCTGCTCGTCGAGGACGGCCAGGTCGTGGGCGTGCGCTCGGGCGACAAGGGCCGCGGCCGCGACGGCGAGGAGCTCTCGAACTTCGAGCCCGGTTCAGACCTGATCGCGAAGGCCACCGTGCTCGCCGAGGGCACGCAGGGCCACCTCACGGGCGCGGCGATCCGGCACTTCGACCTCGGCTCTGAGGACCCGCAGCAGTGGGAGCTCGGCGTCAAGGAGGTGTGGGAGGTCGAGAAGCCGCTCGACCGCGTCATCCACACGATGGCCTGGCCGCTCCGCTACGGCGCCAAGTACCAGGAGTTCGGCGGCTCGTTCATCTACCCGATGGGCGAGGATCGCGTCTCGATGGGCTTCGTCTGCGGACTCGACTACCGCGACGCCACCGTCAGCGTTCACGACGCGCTCCAGCAGCTCAAGACGCACCCGCTCGTGGCAGGGATCATCGAGGGCGGTAAGCGCATCGGCTGGGGCGCGAAGACGATCCCGTCGGGGGGCTACTGGGCGCAACCGCGCCGCATGTGGGCGCCGGGCATGGCGATCGCAGGCGACGGCGCCGGCATGGTCAACATCCCGACGCTGAAGGGCGTCCACTACGCCATGCACGCCGGCATGTTCGCGGCCGAGGCGATCGTCGAGCGCCTGAAGGCCGGCGAGGAGGGCGTCGCCGACCTTTCCTCCTACCAGGCGAAGGTCGAGAGCTCTGAGATCGAGAAGGACATCCGCCGCTCGCGCAACATGCGCCAGCCGTTCTCGAAGGGCTTCCTCGTGGGCGGTGCAATCGCGAACATGATGGAGATCTCGGGAGGCCGCTTCCCGGGCGGGCGCTGGAAGACGCACGACGACGCCACAATCGACGTCTTCATCGGCGACCGCGACAAGGACTACCCGAAGCCCGACGGCAAGACGACCTTCGACAAGCTCTCCTCCGTCTTCGCCAGCGGCAACGCGACCCGCGACGACGCCCCGAACCACATCCGCATCCAGGAGCGGGTCCCGCTCGAGATCGCGCTGATGTGGCAGAACATGTGCCCGGCCGCCGTGTACGAGGTGCCCGAGGAGGAGCTCGAGGCGGCCCGCGCCGACGGCAACACCCATGGGGGCGCAGGCGGCAAGCTCGACGGCAAGCACGAGGTCAAGCTCCAGATCACCCCCTCGAACTGCATCCAATGCGGCGCGATCACGGCCAAGGGTGGGCGACTCACTCCGCCGGAGGGCGGCGATGGGCCCAACTACCAAGCCACCTGAGGGGCTTGGCGCCGCCGCTAAACTCGAACGAGCAATGAAGCCGGATATCCATCCCGAGTACGGGCCGTCGCACGTCCGCTGCACCTGCGGCAACGAATTTTGGACCCGCTCCACAAAGCCTGAGATGCACGTCGAGATCTGCTCGAACTGCCACCCGTTCTACACGGGCCGGCAGAAGCTGGTCGACACAGGAGGCCGCGTCGAGCGCTTCCGCCGCCGCGCTGCACGTTCGCGGCGCTGACGGCGGCCGCAACTCTGAGGCTCGGCGCCTGTTCACACGGGGCATGCGCCGGGCACTCCTGATCACCGCGCTGGCAGCAGCCGCTCTGGCGGCGCTGCCCGCGGTCGCTTCCGCGCAGCAGCTGCGCAGCTCGGTGCGGCTCGTCGAGTGCTCGTTCGAGCAGCACCAGGCCGCGTTCAGGGGAAGCATGCGTGGGATCGAGGGCAGCGCGCGCATGGCGATGCGCTTCACGCTGCTCGAGCGCACCGGCTCGGACGGCTTCAAGCCGCTCAAGGCGCCAGGGCTCGGCCGCTGGCGCCGCGCGCAGCCGGGCGTCGTCAGCTTCGGCTACCGGCAGGTCGTGAAGGCGCTCTCCGAGAACGCCGTCTACAAGATGCGCGTCGACTTCCGCTGGTCCTCCAGCGACGGCAGCGTGCTGGCACAGGTCCAGCGCAACTCGCCGCCGTGCCGCCAGTTCTCGGCGCTGCCGAACCTGCGTGTCGAGGTGCTCGGCGCCTCCGCCACGAAGGTGGCGGGCGTCGTGCGCTACCGGGTGCTCGTGACGAACGCCGGCCGGGCACAGGTCACGGCGCCGGTGCGGCTGTCGGTGGACGACGCCGTGATCGACACGGCGAACGCCACGTTGATGCCGGGCGAGTCGCGTCAAATCGACTTTCGCGGGCCCACCTGCCGGCGCGAGGTCACAGCCGCTGCCGACCCCGACGGGACCATCGTCGAGAGCTCTGAGAGCGACAACGTCCACGAGGTTCCCTGTCCGAAGACGGCGCGACGCGACCCGCCCGCTCAGGAAAGCGGCTGAGTCGCCGATACGATGAGGACGGTGAGCGCCCCCCCGTCCACTAACGGCAACGCGCCTGATCATCTGCGCGAGGCCACGCGGGACGCCCCGATCGGCGGACAGGCCGTGCTCGAGGGCGTGATGATGCGCGGCATCTCCACCTGGGCGGTGGCGGTGCGCAAACCGTCGGCCGAGCAGCTCGCCGCCGGCGGCGCCGACTCGAAGGAGGGGGCGAAGGGCGAGATCGAGGTGATCTCGGAGCCGCTCGTCTCCTGGACGAAGCGGCACCGGATCCTGCGCGTGCCGATCATCCGCGGCGTCACCGCGCTCGTCGAGTCGCTCAAGATCGGCTTCCGCGCGCTCGGGATCTCCGCCAACGCCCAGATGCCGCCTGACGAGGACGGCGGCAAGAGCGAGATCGGCGGCGGCGCCTGGGTCGGCACGATCGTGTTCGCGCTGCTGTTCGCGGTCGGGCTGTTCTTCCTGCTGCCGGCCGGCCTGACGAACATCTTCCAGGACCAGATCCCCAACTCGATCCTGTTCGTGGTGATCGAGAAGCTGGTCCGGATCACCATCTTCCTCGGCTACCTCGTGCTGATCTCGCGTATGCCCGACCTGCAGCGCGTGTTCGAGTACCACGGCGCCGAGCACAAGACGATCTCCTGCTACGAGGCGGGCGAGGAGCTCACACCCGAGAACGCGCAGCGCTACTCGCGCTTCCACCCGCGCTGCGGCACCAGCTTCCTGCTGCTCGTGATGATCGTGGCGATCGTGGTCTTCGCGCCGCTCGGCAAGCTCGACTGGCAGTGGCTGTTCATCTCTCGGATCCTCGGAATCCCGATCGTCGCGGGGCTCGCCTTCGAGCTGATCAAGTGGTTCGGCAAGAACCGCACGAAGCGCTGGGCGCGCATCCTGATGTGGCCCGGCATCCAGCTCCAGCGCCTCACGACCCGGGAGCCCGATCTGTCGCAGCTCGCGGTCGCCATCGCCGCCCTGCAGGCCGTGCTCGCGGTCGAGAACCCGCGCGCCGCCTCGGACGACGACAAGATCGGGATGGAAGTCGTAGCGTAGGTTTCGTCCCGCCCCCCGACGGATAGGCCTAAGTGATGGGCGCTGTTCTGCTGACCGGCGCCACGGGCTTCGTGGGGACGGAGTTGCTGGACCGCCTGCTCGAGCAGAGCGACCGGCCTGTCCACGCGCTCGTGCGCGCAGCCGACGACCGTGCCGCCGCCGAGCGGCTACCCGCCCATGCGCGCCTGAACGTGCTCGCCGGCGACATCGAGCAACGGGGGCTCGGGCTCTCCGAGTCCGCCCGCGCGCGACTGGCCGAGGAGGTCACGACCGTGGTGCACTGTGCCGCCTCGGTCTCGTTCGACCTGTCGCTCGAGAAGTCGCGCCGCATCAATGTCGACGGCACACGCAACGTCGTCGAGCTCGCCGAGCGCTGCCACGGGCTCGAGCGGCTGACCTACATCTCGACGGCGTACGTCGCCGGCGAGCCGCGCGGCCTCTTCCGCGAGAACCAGCTCGACGTGGGTCAGCAGTTCCGCAACCCCTACGAGCGCTCCAAGTTCGAGGCAGAGCGGATGATCCGCGAGCGCGCCGCCGGCCTGCCGCTGCAGGTCCTCCGCCCGAGCATCATCGTCGGCGACAGCCGCACCGGCCGAACCTCGTCGTTCAACGTGCTGTACGGGCCGCTCAAGGCGTTCGCGCGCGGCCGCATCCCGGCGATCCCGGCGCGCCGCTCGGCGCCGGTCGACATCGTGCCCGTGGACTACGTGGCCGACCGCGCCTACGAGCTCGTCACGGACGGCCCCGACGGGACCTTCCACCTCGTCGCCGGCCGCAACGCGACCACCGTCGGGCGCCTGCTCGAGCTGGCCGCGCGCCACCTGAAGCGCAGGCCGCCCACCGTCGTGCCGCCCGGGCTGTACGGGCGCGTCGCCCACCCCTGGCTGCGGCGCAGGTACCGAGGGCTGAGCAAGCTGGAGGTGTACTTCCCCTACTTCTCGATGCGCGTGCGCTTCGACGATCAGGGCCTCGGACCGGGCCCGCCCGTCGAGCGTTACTTCCACCGGCTGGTGGAGTTCGCGCAGCGGGCGGGCTGGGGGCGCGTACCCTCTGCCATGTGATCGACCGCCTCGTCGAGCAGATCGAGGACCGCTTCTCCGAGCTCTCGGAGCAGATGGCCGATCCCGAGGTGATCGCCGACCAGCGTCGCTACGCCGACGTCGGACGGGCATACCGCCAGCTCGGGCCGGCGCACGCGCTGGCCGCCGAGTGGCGGCGCGCCACTGGCGACGCCGCGGGCGCGCGCGAGCTGCTGGCCGAGGACGGTGACGACGCCGAGCTGCGCGAGTTCCTGCGCAGCTCCGAGGAGCGGCTGGCCGAGCTCGAGGAGGAGATCCGGCTCGCGATGGTCGAGCCCGATCCGAACGACGACAAGGACGTGATCGTCGAGATCCGCCCGGGCGCGGGCGGGGAGGAGGCCGGCCTGTTCGCGAGCGACCTGTACCGGATGCTCGGCCGCTACGCCGAGCGGCGCGGCTTCAAGCAGGAGCCGATCGAGGTCGGCGAGGGCCACTACACGTTCGCGGTCAAGGGCCGTGGCGCCTACAGCATCTTCAAGTACGAGGGCGGGACGCACCGCGTGCAGCGCGTCCCCGAGACGGAGTCCCAGGGGCGCATCCACACCTCGACCGCCACCGTGGCGGTGCTCCCCGAGGCCGAGGACGTTGACGTCCAGATCGACCCGAACGACCTCCAGGTCGACGTCTACCGCTCGTCCGGCCCCGGCGGCCAGTCGGTCAACACAACCGACTCGGCGGTGCGCATCACGCACAAGCCGACCGGGCTCGTGGTGTCGATGCAGGACGAGAAGTCCCAGCTCCAGAACCGCGAGAAGGCGATGCGCGTGTTGCGGGCGCGCCTGCTCGAGCGCGAGCTGGCGACGCAGCAGGCGGAGCAGGCGGCCGCGCGCCTGGCCCAGGTCGGCACCGGCGAGCGCGCCGAGAAGATCCGCACCTACAACTTCCCGCAGGACCGGGTCACCGACCACCGCGTCGGCCTCACCAAGGGCAACCTGCCCGGAATCCTCGCCGGCGAGCTCGACGACTTCACGGCCGCGCTCGAGGCCGAGGAGAAGCGGCGCATGCTCGAGGCCGCCGAGCCGGTGGGCAGTTGACCGTCCGCGACGCACTCGACGCGGCCGTCACGGCAATCGAGGCCGCCGGCTGCTCGACGCCGCGCCTCGACGCCGAGCTGCTGATCGCCGACGCGCTCGGCGTCGACCGCGCGCAGCTGTTCATGGACCCCGACATGGAGATCCCTCCGGCGGCCGCGCGTGTGATCGGCACGAACGTGCGCCGGCGCATCGCCCGCGAGCCTGTCGCCTACATCCTCGGCCGCAAGGGTTTTCGCCACATCGAGTTGACGATCGACCGGCGCGCGATCATCCCGCGCCCCGAGACGGAGCTGCTCGTGGAAGTGGCCGCCGAGCAGCCCGCCGGCGCGCGCGTCCACGACGTGGGCACCGGCACCGGAGCGATCGCCCTCGCGCTGCTCGACGAGCGGCCCGATCTCCAGGTCAGCGCGAGCGAGCCGTACGCGCCCGCCGCCGAGGTTGCCCGCGAGAACGCCGCTCGGCTCGGCCTGCCGCTCGAGGTGACCGACGAGTTCGGCATCCCCGACGGCGAGTACGACCTGATCGTCGCGAATCTGCCCTACGTGCGCGACGACGACTGGGAAGGGCTGCAGCCCGAGATCCGCAGGTACGAGCCGCGCGAGGCGTTCGTCTCGGGCGAGGATGGCCTCGACGCCATCCGTGAGCTGATCGCGGCGGCCCCCTCGGGCACTCAGATCGCGCTGGAGCACGGCAACGAGCAGGGCGACGCGGTGCGCGAGCTGCTCGACGACGCGCGTTCGTTCCCCGACCTGTCCAACTGGGAGCGGATGACGGTGGGGCGCGTGCCCTGATGCACCTGCCGGCGTGAGCCCCGAGGACGTCGCGACCTTCGAGCGCTGCATCGCCGTCGGCGGCGTCGCGCTGTTCCCGGCCGACACCGTGTATGGCCTGGCGACGGACCCGGACTCGCGCGAAGGCGTGGAGCGCCTCTACCGCCTAAAGGGGCGCCGCCAGGACCGGCCCGCGGCGGTGATGTTCTTCCAGCTCGAGCTCGCCCTCGCCGCGCTGCCGGAGCTCGGCGAGCGTACCCGTGCTGCGCTGGAGCGGCTGCTCCCGGGCGGGGTGACGCTCGTGCTGCCGAACCCGGCGCGCCGCTACCCGCTCGCGTGCGGGCCGGACCCGGAGCGGCTCGGGATCCGCGTGCCGCGCCTGACGGGCGCGCTCGAGCCGCTCGGCGCGGCGAGTTGGCCCGTGTTGCAGTCGAGCGCCAACGCGTCAGGTGGCCCCGATGTGCGCAGCGTCGAGGGCGTGGAGGCGGCGATCCGCGCGGGCGTCGACATGATCCTCGACGGCGGCGAACTGCCGGGCAGGGCCTCGACCGTGGTCGACCTGAGCGACTACGAGGAGGGCGGCCGGTTCCGGATAGCGCGCGCAGGGCGCGGTTCCGAGCGCCGACATCGAGAGCGCTTTGACGTGATGCCGCGCTGGTAGCGTGGTTCCGATGAGCGATCTCCGGCCCGACTTCTTCACCAAGCCCATCGCCGACGTCGATCCCGAGATCGCCGGAGTACTCAAGGACGAGGCCGCCCGCCAGGAGCGGACGCTCGAGATGATCGCGTCGGAGAACTTCGTGCCGCAGGCGATCCTCGATTGCCAGGGCTCCGTGCTCACCAACAAGTACGCGGAGGGCTATCCCGGCAAGCGCTACTACGGCGGCTGCGAGTACGTCGACGTGGCGGAGCAGCTCGCGATCGACCGCGCCAAGGACCTGTTCGGCGCGGAGTTCGCGAACGTGCAGCCGCACTCGGGCGCCCAGGCCAACTCCGCCGTCTACATGGCGCTGCTCGACCCGGGCGACCGCATCCTCGGGATGAAGCTCGATCACGGCGGTCACCTCACGCACGGCATGAAGATCAACTTCTCCGGGCTCTACTTCGACATCGTCGGCTACGGCGTGCGCGAGGAGGACTCGCGCCTCGACATGGACGAGGTGCAGCAGATCGCAGAGGACGCGCGTCCCAAGCTGATCATCGCCGGCTGGTCCGCCTACTCCCGTCAGCTCGACTTCCAGCGCTTCCGCGAGATCGCGGACTCGGTCGGCGCGCTGCTGATGGCCGACATGGCCCACTTCGCCGGGCTCGTCGCGGCCGAGGAGCACCCGAGCCCCGTTCCGTACTGCGACGTCGTCACGACCACGACGCACAAGACGCTCGGAGGCGGGCGCGGCGGCATGATCCTCGCCAAGGAGGAATACGCGAAGAAGCTCAACTCGCGCGTGTTCCCCGGCCATCAGGGCGGCCCGCTCATGCACACGATCGCGGGCAAGGCGGTGACCCTCAAGGTCGCCGGCACGGAGCTGTTTCGCGAGCGCCAGCGGCGCACCCGCGAGGGCGCGGCGATCGTCGCCGAGGAGATGCTCGCCGCGGGCGTCAACGTGCTGACCGGCGGCACCGACGTACACCTCGTGCTCGCCGACCTGCGCGACTCGGAGCTCGACGGCCAGCAGGGCGAGGACCGGTTGGCCGAGGTCGGGATCACCGTCAACCGCAATGCGGTCCCGTTCGATCCGCGCCCGCCGGCGGTCTCGTCGGGGCTGCGCATCGGGACCCCGGCGCTCGCGACGCGCGGCTTCCAGGCGGACGACTTCCGCGAGGTCGGACGCGTGATCGGCGAGGCGCTCGCCGGCGACTTCACCGACGCGAAGAAGGCGGAGCTGAGCGAGCGCACGGCCGCGCTCGCCGACCGCTATCCGCTCTATCCGCAGCTGGCGGAGCCGGCGGTCGCCTGAGTCGCCGCCACGGTTTACCCTGGCGGGGGTGACCGAGGCCGCGCCCAAGCCCGTCCTTCCGGCCGCCCCGCGGCTCGTCAAGCCGCGCCTGCGCGGCGTCTCGCACCAGTGGGCGTTCTTCGCGTCGTGTGCGATCGGGGCGGCGCTCGTGGTCGCGGCGCCTGCCGGCACCCCGCGGCTCGCGGCGAGCATCTACGCCCTCAGCGTCGCCGTGCTGTTCGGCGTCAGCGCGCTCTACCACCGCATCAACTGGGCGTCGGTGCCGGCTCGGCGCTGGATGCGCCGGCTCGACCACTCGGCCATCTTCGTCCTGATCGCCGGCACCTACACGCCCTTCGCGCTGCTCGTGCTCGACGGGCCGATCGCGACGGTGATCCTCGTCGTCGTGTGGGCCGGCGCGCTCGGCGGCATCCTGCTGAAGCTGGTCTGGATCGACGCGCCCAAGCTGATCACGGCGATTGTCTACGTTGCGCTCGGCTGGGTGGCCGTGGCGGCGTTCCCGGACCTGATCGACGAGCTCGGGCTGACCGGCGCCGCGCTCGTCGTCGCGGGCGGGCTCCTGTACACCGCGGGCGCGCTCGTCTACGCGTTCAAGCGGCCCGATCCGGTGCCGACCGTCTTCGGCTACCACGAGGTCTTCCACGCTCTCGTGATCGTGGCCGCCGCGCTGCAGTACGCGGTGGTCGCGTTCTACGTGTTGCCGGACGCCGGCTGACGCGCTCCGCTTCACGGCCTCTGCACGGGTTTCCGCCGTTGCGCCATTAGGCTCAAGTCCGATGGACGACCTCGATGCCCTATGGGCGTTCCTCGTCGCCGCCGTGGTCGCCTTCGCCGTCACGCCTCCAGTCGCGCGGCTCGCAACCCGCATGGGCGTGGTGCACCATCCGCGCGAGCGCGACCTGCACCAGCGCCCTGTGCCGGGGCTGGGCGGCCTGGCGATCCTCGCCGCGGTGCTGGTCGCCGCCGTCTTCTTCATGCCAGCGGGAGAGCAGACGCGCGGCATCATCGGCGGCGCGATCGCGATCACGCTCGTCGGCGCGATCGACGACATCCGCCCGGGCGGACTCCACCCGGCGCTGAAGCTCGCGGGCCAGTTCGCCGCCGCCGCGATACCGGTGTTCTCCGAGGTGCGCGTCGAGAACTTGACGCTGCCCTTCATCGAGCCGATCTACCTCGGCGACTGGGGCTATCCGCTGACGCTGGTCGGGATCGTTGCTGTGGCGAACATCGTCAACTTCACCGACGGCGCCGACGGCCTCGCCGCCGGCGTCTGCACGATCGCCGCCGCCACCTTCGCGATCATCGCGCTGTCGTTCTCGGAGCGGCTGGACGCCGCCATCCTCGCCGCGCTCACCGCGGGCGCGGCGATTGGCTTCCTCTGGCACAACTTCCACCCGGCGTCGATCTTCATGGGCGACGCCGGCTCGAACCTGCTTGGCCTGTTGCTCGCCTGCGTGGCGATCCAGGGCGTGTTGAAGACCGCCGCCGTCGTCGCCCTGTTCTTCCCGCTGCTGATCCTCGCCGTGCCGGCGCTCGATGCGACCTTTGTCGTCGCCAAGCGGATCAAGTACCGCCGGCCCGTGTACGCGGCGGACCGATGGCACTTCCACCACCGCTTCGCGAACATCGGCTTCTCGCAGCGGCGCACCGTCCTCTACCTGTACGGCTGGACGCTCTCGCTGGCGGCGCTCGCCCTCGCGATGCGCTTCGTCCCGTACTCCGACGACGACGGCACGCTGCACGTGGGTTGGACGCTCGTGATCGTGGCGTTCGCCGCGGTGGCCGTTGCGGCCAGCGTCTACCTCGTGGTCGTGCTCGAGATCCTCAAGTTCCGCCGCTCCCGCGAGCGCGAGATCCGGCGCCAGGTCGAGACCGGCGAGCTCCCGGCGCTCAGCGAGGCGGAGATCAACGCCGAGATCGGCCGCGAGGTCGAGACCGGCGAGTTCGAGGCGGTGCGCCCGCCGGAGACAGGGGAGTTCGAGGCGGTCGCGCGGGACTGAGGCGGCGGCGCAGCCCCGCGCCGGTCTTGGCGAACTGTGCTGACTTGTACGGCCATAGGCCACAAAAGTCAGGAAGGTTCCCCCGGGGGACCGTCAGAAGAGCGTCTCCTGCACCGCCTCCCTTCGCTTTCTCTCCTCGGGCGTCAGCACCGGATCGGTACCGCCGGCCGGGTCCCGGCGGGTCGAGTCCGTCGCCGCGCCGCGGAGGCCCGGGCCGGAGCGCCTGGCCGGCCGCGCCAGCGCGGTGATGCGGTCGCGCTCGGCCTTCGGGGCGTAGGCGCCGCGCGCGTACAGCCGCTCGTAGCGCGGGATCAGGTCGGGGCGGTACGAGGCAAGCCAGTCCATGAAGATCTGGCGCACCTCGCCGCGCAGGTGCAGGCAGATGCCGCCGATGCTGATGGCGCCCGCCTCGCCGCACAGCTCGAGGATCTCCTCGACCTGCCCGGGCGCGTCGTTGATGCCCGGCATCAGCGGCGCGATCAGCACGCCGCACGGGATGCCCTGCCGGTTCAGCTCGGCCACCGCCTCGATGCGCTTGCGCGGATGCGGCGTGTGCGGCTCGCTCGCGCGCCATGCCTTCTCGTCGAGCGTCGGGATCGACAGGTTGGCGGCGAAGCCGGCCACCTCGTGGATCTCCTTCATCAGCTCGATGTCGCGCAGCAGCAGCGGTGATTTCGTGAGCACCGACGATGGCGTGCGCGAGTCGCGCATCGCCTCCCAGATGCCCGGCAACAGCTTGTAGCGGCCCTCGACCCACTGGTACGGGTCGGTGTTCGTCCCGAGCGCGACGTGCTCGCGCTTCCACGACGGCCGCATCAGCTCAGCGCGCGCAACCTCGGGCACGTTGACCTTGACGACGATCTCCTTCTCGAAGTCACGGCCGGCGTTGAAGTCGAGGTAGGTGTGGGTGGGGCGGGCAAAGCAGTTGTGACTGACGACGCCGTTGGCGATGAAGTCGCCGGTGCGGGTGGTGATGTCGAACAGCTCCATCTCTCCCACCGGCTCTATGCCGACGACCTGTAGTCGCGCGGACGTCTTGATCGCCTTCTCCTCGATCGACCGCTTGCGTCGGATCGCAGGATCGGTGACGTGGAAGAAACGGAGCTGTTCCGTGAGACCACCCAGCAGCCGGATCACCTTCAGGCCGTTGTTCCGCCCTGCGTCCTCGATCGCGGAGCGAAAGCCGAAGCGAGCGAGGCCGCGTGTCGTCCAATCGATGATCTCGGGGTCGGTGTTGGAGAGCCGGAAGACGCCGTCGGAGCAGCTTCCCTCGGCGTCGAAGATGCCTCCGAGAAAGCCCCGCATCCAATCCTCTGTCGGCCACGTCGGCCAGCGGATCGTGTCCTGGATGAGAGCGACCTTGTCCCAGGCCTGTGTGCGGATCGCCGTCACCCCGCGCCGCTGCTTGGTGGCGGCTTGGAACTCGAACTCCTGGGTTGAGACGTCGAGCTCAGACAGGTAGTCGCGCGTCCGCCGCAGGCCGTCCAAATCCGCGAGGGCGAGCCGGAAGCGCGCCACGTTCCCGTGGCGGCGGCCGGGGCGGTCGTAGGAGTAGAAGCCCAGCGCGCCGTCCCCACGGATCATTCCCGCGAGGTAGCCCGCCTTGTATTCGGACGATTGCCGGGGTCCGGCGGCGAAGCGGCCGGTCCCCATCAGCTTGTTCTGGAGCGTGAGGTGGGGGCGCCGCAGCGCGCCCTGCTCTCGGCCCGTGACGTGCTTCCAGCCCCGGTCGCTGAGGAAGCGGTGGTCGCCGCTTGCCACCAGCTCCGTGCCGTCCTCGAGCGTGATCCTGAACGCCGGCTTGACCGACGACCAGTGCGCCAGGACGCGAGTCGTGGCGTAGTGCCGGTATGTGTCGCCGCGCCGGGTGCCGTATACGAGGTCGCCTGCGGCGAGGTCGGCCAACGGCTTGACCCGGCCGTCGGCCATCAGGATCGGCGTGTCCCCAGAGGCGCAGTACACGCAGGCATGGCTGCATCCGCGGTACGGATTGATCGTCCAGCGAAACGGCATCCGCGACGCCTTCGGCACTCGGTTCAGTGCCGATTTGGCCTGGATCTCGTAGAAGCGCGTGTCGAGTGCCTCGGGCGCGTCAAAGGTCCGGACCGTCGCCGGCTCGCGGTAGCCGGGGAGCGTTCGGCTCTCCTCGGCGTCGACGCTCAGGTTGTCCCATCGCACGAACACATGTTCGCACATCGGGCGGCCGGACCGGGCTCAGCGAAGCGGCTTGTCGTAGCAGCGGTAGAGCGGCCGGCCGAGGCCACCGAAGGACTCGGCGAGCCCGCGCGAGCGCGCGTTCGACTCGTTCACGTAGAAGTACGACCCGCGCTCGTAGCCCAGCTCACGGAAGGCGGAGTAGACGGTGGCGAGCAGCGCGCGCCCGATCCCCTTGCCACGCCACTCCGGGAGGATCGCGATGCTGATGACGCCCGCCGCCGGCGCGCGCCGGGCCTGACGCAGGAAGCGGATCAGCTGGAGCGGGCCGAGGCGCCCGTTGAACGAGCGAATCAGGCCCGTCCACTGCGGAAAGGCGAAGCAGGTCCCAACCGGCTCGCCATCCACTTCGGCGAGCACCATCAGGCGTGGATCCAGGACCTGCTTGATGGGAGCCAGGACCTCGAACCACTCCTCGTCCGAGTAGTCGTAGAACTCCCACTCGTCCTTGAAGCTCGCGTTCACGACGCGTGCGATCGTCGCGAGCTCCTCCTTCCAGCGCTTCTTGTTCACCGGCCGAACGACGGCGAAGGGGTCAGCAAGCGCCGATCTCTCCGCGGCCCTGTACGCGTCTGACGTGAGGTCGATCTCGTACACCCAGAGCGGGTACGTCGGCCGGTAGCCGCCGGCCTCGAGGTAGGCGCTGTAGGCGGGCGGCTGCCACGGCATGGGGAACACCGGCTCCTCGTCGAAGCTCGCCACGAGCACGCCCAACCCGTGCATCGCCCCGCCGTTGAACGGCGCGAGCGCGCGGTCGCAGCCGCGCTCCGCCAGCCACCCCTCGGCACGCGCGAGCAGCTCGGCCACCTCCTCGCCGGCGTCGTCCGCGGCCGCGAAGTAGCCGATCCCGCCGGCCAGGTCCTCGTTGTCCTCCTGCCAGCGGCGGTTGATGATCGCCGCGCAGCGCGCGCGTGGCTCCCCGTTGCCCGCGACGAACGCCTGCATCTCGCAGTTCGCCGTCAGCGCCGAGCGGCCGCGGAGGCGCTTGACGTGGTCCGAGTCGAACTCTCCCCACCAGAGCGGCCGGCCGGCGTTCAGCTCGCGCTCGAGGCGCACGAAGCGGCGCAGCGAGCGGCGGTCCATCGGAACGGTCTGCACGGCCACCCAGCGATCCTCGCGCTCCTCCGCGCAGGTTGTCAACGAGGCGGCCGGTACGATCCGAGCGTGCCCGATCGCCTCTACTTCACCGACTCCGACGACGCCTGCGCGCTGATCGCCGCCGACCCGATGGCGCTGCTGATCGGCTTCGAGCTCGACCAGCAGGTGACCGTGCGCAAGGCCTTCGCGGGCCCGCTGGCGCTCAAGGAGCGGCTCGGCTCGATCGACGTCGCGACGGTCGCGTCAGCCGATCTCGAGCCGGTCTTCCGCGAGCGCCCGGTGATCCATCGCTACCCGAGGTCGATGGCGCAGCGCGTGCACGAGCTCGCGGTACACATCCGCGACCGCTACGACGGCGACGCCGCGCGCGTCTGGAACGACGCCGCCGACGCGAGCGAGCTGCGCGCGAACCTGTCGGCGCTGCCCGGCTTCGGTGAGATGAAGATCAAGGTGCTGGGAGCGGTGCTCGCCAAGCACTTCGGCGTCGCGGCGGCCCAGGAGCTCGTGCCCTGGCACCCGACGCTCGGCGACGTCGACTCGCCGCAGGCGCTCGACGCGTACGAGGCGCTGAAGCGCGAGCACAAGGCCGAGTGGGCCAAGGCGAAGGCGCCCGCCTAGCGGCCGTCACTCGCCGACGGCCGTCACCACAACGCTGCGCGGGCCGCCGTGGTTGCGGTGCTCGCACAGGTAGATCCCCTGCCAGGTGCCAAGGGCGAGGCGCCCTCCCGACACCGGCAGCACGAGTGAGCTGCCGGTGAGCGTCGTCTTTATGTGCGCCGGCATGTCGTCCGCCCCCTCGAGCCGGTGCTCGAAGTAGTCGGCGCCGTCCGGCACGGCCCGGTCGAACCAGGCCTGGAAGTCCCTGCGCACGTCCGGTGAGGCGTTCTCGTTCAGGGTGAGCGAGGCGGACGTGTGCTGCATGAACACCGTCGCGATGCCGACGGACATGGAGCGCAGCTCCGGCACACCGTCAACGATCTCCGCTGTCACCAGGTGAAAGCCGCGCGGGCGCGGACGAAGTTCGATCCGAGTTTGGGTCCACACGCGTGGGAATTCTGGCGAGGCCGTCTAGCCCGCGGTCTCGAGCAGCGCAATGCGGTAGAAGCCGGGCACCCGGGCCGTGGGCAGGCCGAGGCGCTGCAGCGCCTCGGTCGTCGACAGGTCCTCCTGCACGGTGAGGCCGAGGGCGGAGGCCTCGGCCGGTAGGGCCGCCGGGTCGAAGCCGAACACGAAAGGCTCGCCGGCGCGCCTCACCGAGTCGACCCAGCGGCCGGAGTACGGGAACTCGACGCTGCCGTCGATCAGCCCGCTGTGGACGTAGGTGAGCGCGAGCCGGCTGCCGGCTGCGCCGCTCGCCGCGGCCCAGCGGAGCGTCGACTCGACCGCGGGCCGGCTCAGGTAGCTCACGACGCCCTCCCAGATCGTGAACGTGCGCGCGCCGGCGCGGAAGCCGGCCGCCGCGAGCGCGTCGGCCAGGGAGTCACGCTCGAAGTCCACGGGCACGAGCCGCGCGTGCGCGGGTACCTCGCCGAAACGGCGCTCGAGCAGCTCGCGCTTGCGCGGCTGTGTGTCCGGGTGGTCGACCTCGAAGACGGCCAGCCGCTCGGCGCCTGGGATCCGGTAAGGGCGGCTGTCGTAGCCGGCCCCAAGCAGCACAAGCTGGTCGAGCCCTGTGTCCAACGCGTCCGCCAGCCAGTCGTCGATCACCTTCGTGCGCGCGACCGCCGACGGGCGGGGGCCCGGGAAGCGGCGGTCGACGAACCAGGGCACGAGGCCTCCGAGGAGCGGAACGCCCGACAGCGAGGCGGCCGCGCGCAGCGGGCGGTCGAGCACGTGTGCCGCGAGCGGATCGGTGAACAGGCGCCGGCCCGCCGGGCGGCGCGACTCGACCGCCCGGAAGAAGGCCATGTACTCCGCGGTGCGGCTGCGCTGTCCCTCCTTCACGGGCGTGCGGGTGCTGGGCGCGGACGAAGTTCGATCCGAGTTTGGGCCGACACGCGGCGGAATTCTGGCGACAGCACCAGATCGGCCGTAGGGTGACCGTGGCCTGGAGGGACTCGCAAGGAGGTGAAGTTGAATGGAGTGGCCGCGGGGCGCGCTGCGCTTGCCCGCACTCTCGCGCTCGCGTGTGCCGCGCTCGCGCTGCTGGGCCTTGCCGCGGCAGCGCTGCTCGGACCCGTCGCGCTCGCGCTCAGCGGCGTTGCGGGTGCCCTGGGAGCCCTGTGCATGCTCGCCCAGGAGCACTTCCGTCGCCACGAGATCGCGCTGCTTTCAGACAGGGCGAGGCGCGACCCGCTCACCCGGCTGCTGAACAGACGCGGATTCGAGGAGGCCTTCGACGCCGAGCTCGAGCGCGCGCGGCGCTCGGGCTCCTCGCTGAGCGTTGTGGTCGGCGATCTCGACCGCTTCAAGCGGGTCAACGACGCCCTCGGCCACCCCGGCGGCGACGCGGCCCTCGTGCGCAGCGCGCGCATCCTGACGAGCGGCAAGCGCCGCTTCGACAGTGCCGCGCGCATCGGCGGCGACGAGTTCGCGCTGCTCGCGGCCGACTCGGACGACCACGGGGCGTACATGCTCGCCGAGCGCGTGCGCGGAGTGCTCCACGATGAGTTCGCAGGGGACCGGCCGCCGCTCACGATCAGCTTCGGGGTCGCCACGTTCCCGTTGCACGGGCAGTCGGCGGAATCGCTCCTGCGCGCGGCGGACCAGGCGCTCTACGCGGCGAAGACGCTCGGCTGCGATCGCACGGTCATCTCGAGCGCTGAGGTCCCCGGCATCCTCGAGCGCGGCCAGGTCGCAGCCGGTAACGGCGGCGTCGGCCTCGACGCGCTGCTCAGCCTCGCGGAGGCCCTCGATGTGCGCGAGCGCGGCAGCGCGACGCACTGTCGCCGCGTCGGCCGGCTGGCTGAGCTGACCGCCCGCGAGCTCGGTCTCGCTCCCGATGCGGTCGAGCGGGTGCGCCTCGCAGGGATCCTCCACGACGTCGGGCGTGTGGCACTGCCGGACGGACTCGTCAAGAAGAGCGGGCCGCTGACGGACGACGAATGGGTGCTCATCCGCTCCCATCCGGAGATCGGCGCACGCATGGTCGCGACGACACACCACGACGACATCAGCTCCTGGGTCCGGCTCCATCATGAGCGCCCGGACGGCCGCGGCTATCCCGAGGGGCGCCAGGCCGGGAACGTGCCGCTCGAGGCGGCGATCGTGGGTGTTGCGGACGCATACGAGGCGATGACGAGCGACCGGCCGCATCGCCCGGCCCTCGACGCGGACGCCGCCGCGGCTGAGCTCCGGAGCCACGCCGGCAGCCAGTTCCCGCCGGAGGTGGTCGAGGCGCTGCTGCGGGCCGTCTGAGCGCCGTCGCCGGGCTTCAAGGCCCGCGCATATCGCTCCGATATAGGGATCAGATGGGGATTGACGAGGTCCTCACCCTCTACCTGCCCAGCGCCTGTGCATTCGCCCTGGCCTGCATCGCCGTGCTCCAGCACGGCTGCATTCGCGCGCTCCGAGCCCGCATAGCGAATTCAGCCCGCTCCGATCCGGCGACGGGGCTCCTCAACCGGCGCGCCTTCGACGAGCTGGTCGCGCTCGAGCTCGAGCGCTCGCGGCGCACGGGACGCCCGCTGGCGATCCTGCTCGGCGATCTTGACGGCCTGGCCGCCGTGAACGACCGCGCCGGGCAGGCGGCCGGCGATGCGGTGCTCGGGCTGGTCGCGCGCGACCTCGGCAAGTGGAAGCGGCGCATCGACCGCGCCGCCCGCATCGGCGGCGACGAGTTCGCCCTGCTGTTGCCGGAGACCGACGAGCGCGGCGCCTACCTCCTGGCCGAGCGCCTGCGGCGCGCCACTCATCGGAGCTTCGCGGGTGCAGAGGTGCCGATGACGATCAGCTTCGGTGTCGCGAGCCATCCGGGTCACGGGGCCGACACGGCGACGCTGATGCGCTCGGCTGAGCGGGCGATGCTCGCCGCCAAGGAACTCGGCCGTGACCGCGCGGTCATCTACAGCGCCGAGGCGGTCCGGCTGCTCGGCGCGGGCGGCGCTGCCGGCGACCTCCAGCTCGCCACCGTGATCGCCCTCGCCGAGGCGCTCGACATCCGCGACACGGGGACGGCGAAGCACGCGCACATGGTCGGCCGCTACGCCGAGTTGATGGCGATCGAGCTGGGGCTCGAGCCGTGTCGCGTCGAGCGCGTGCGGGTCGCCGGACTCCTGCACGACATCGGGAAGATCGGCGTGTCGGACGCGTTGCTGTCGAAGCCGGGCCCGCTCAGCGCGGACGAGTGGATCGAGATGAAGACGCACCCGGAGATCGCTGCGCGGCTGCTTTCGCGGCCCGAGTTCGAGGACCTGCGCCTCTGGATCCTGGCCCACCACGAGCGGCCCGACGGCAGCGGCTACCCCTTCGGTCTCGCGCAGCCCGAGATCCCGGTCGAGGCGAGCATCCTCGCCGTGGCCGACGCCTTCGAGGCTATGACCGCCGACCGCTCCTACCGGCCGGCGCTTGGCGAGGTGGCCGCTCGCGCCGAGCTCGAGGCGGGCGCGGGCATCCAGTTCGATGCCGAGGTGGTGGAGGCCTTCCTGCGCGCGCTCGACCGCGACACGGCGCCGGCGGCGCAGGCGCCGCGAGCTGCTGCCGGCTGAGCCGGCGCGCGGCGGCGGTACGATCGAGCATCGGCCCGTTTCGCCTCGGTCTCGCGCTTGTCGCCCTGCTGGCCCCGCTCGCGACGGCCGGCCCGGCGACGGCGGTCGAGTGGCTCGCCACGATCGGCGGCCCCTCCCAGTTCAATGCACCGCATGGCGTGGCGGTGGACGCCGGCGGCACCCTGTACGTCGCCGACACGGGCAACAACCGGGTCTGGCGGATCGGGGCGCCGGACGCGCTGTTGCCGTACGCGCCCAGCGCGCCGCTCGCCATCGCGGCCGGGGCGTCGGGCCTTGTGGTCGCGGACACCGGTGCTGACGGCGTGCAGCGGTTGGACGGAGCCGGCGCGCCGCTTGGCTCGCCCTGGCCGAGCGCGACCGGGCTCGCCGCCGACGTCGTCGCCACACCCGGGCTGACGCTCTCGCCCGACGCGCGCGCTGATCTCGTCACGGCGGGCGCACCCGGGTCTGCGATCGATGCTCGGCTGCTCGGCGTGCTCGCCGCGGTCCTGCGCGGGCACACCGTGACGGTGTCGGTCGTCAAGACCGGGCACCCGCAGTTCACGTCAGGCGGTCAGGTCTCGAATCACTGGCACGGCCGCGGGCTCGACATCGCGGCGGTCGACGGCACGCCCGTCAACCCGGCGAGCGCCGGCGCCAACGCGCTCGCTCGCAGTCTCGCCGAGCTGCCGCTGCCGATCCGCCCGACGGAGGTGGGCTCGCCGTGGCCTATCGGGGCACCGGGCTTCTTCACGGACGCCTCCGTGCAGAACAACATCCACGTCGCATTCGACGCGCCCGGCAGCGGGCGGACCCACAGCGCCCCGGCGGGAGTCGCCGCCGCCCGGGACGGCAGCGTCTTCGTGTCGGACACCTTCAACGACCGCGTGAGGAAATTCGGCCCGGACGGCACGCTGCTCTGGTCGGCGGGCGGGTTCGAGGCGCCCACGGGGCTCGCTGTCGATCCGGCAGGGAACGCCTATGTGGCGGACACGGGCAACCACCGCGTCGTGAAGCTGAGCGGCGCAGGCGCGCTGCTCGGCGTCTGGGGCGGTCCGGGGCAGCTCAGCGGTCCGGCCGGGGTGGCCGTCGACGGCGCCGGCAACCTCTACGTCAGCGACACCGGCAACAACCGGGTTCAGATAGTCGCGCCGTCAGGAGCCTTGATCGGCGGGTTGGGCGACCTCAGCGGGCCGACGGGCATCGCCGTCGACTGCCGCGGCAACGTCTACGTGGCCGACACGGGCAACAACCGGATCCAGAAGTTCGGCGAACGGGGCGCGCCGCCCCCGCCGTGCACGAGTGGCGCTCCGGGGCCGACCGCTTCGAACCTGTTCCGCTTCGGCAAGCTCACGCGGCGAGCGCGGAAGGGGATCGCGCTGCTGGTCGTGCGCGTGCCCGGCCCGGGCAGGCTGCTCCTGACCGGCCGGGGCGTGAAGCGGGTGTCGAAGAGCGTGAAGCGGGCGGGCAACGTGACCCTGCGGGTGAACGCCACCGGCAAGGCGCGCAAGCGCCTGCGCTCCCGCGGCCGCGTGACGCTCCGCCTGAAGCTGCGCTTCACGCCGGCGGGCGGGCTGCCGCGGACGCGCGGCAGGACGGTCGAGCTCGTTCTCAAGCGGCGCTAGTCCTCGCAGGCGGCTCGTCGCGACCTGGGCAGCCGTCGGTGGTTCATCGCGGCGATACGGCGGCGAATCCGCCCGGTGAGCCAACTGTCACAAAGTAGTCACAAAGTCGCCGACTCATGTAGGTTTCCTGACCCCGGGTAGGAGCACCCAGAGCCGCCCGCCCACTGCTCCCCCGGCGGACCCCCCTTGACGAGTCACGCTTTGAAAGCATCCGACCCCATGCCGCTGCGCATGTTGCGGTACCTCGATCTGTACGTGCTGGCGCTCGCGCTGCCGATCTTCGTCGCCGCGGATCTGCCGCTGCTCGGCTGGGCCGGCGCGGCGGTCGGATGGATCGTTCAGCGGCTCATCGCCGCAGGCATCACGCGGCGCGCACAGGAGTCGGGCGACCCGCGAACCGTGGCGGGCCTCATGACCGGGTCTATGATCGCGCGCGGCTGGATCGTCGCCGGGTCGATCTTCGTGGTCGGGTTGAGCGAGCGCGAGGCCGGACTGTCGGCCGCGATCCTTTCGATCACCCTCTTCACCTTCTACTTCACCTCACAGCTGATGACGCGACCCTTCGAGCAGGAGCGGCCTTGACCACGTCCGCCGCGACGGCCCCACCAGAGCAGGGTGGCCTGAGCACGAGGGCCAAGGTCCTGATCGGGCTCGCCATCTATCTGGGCGTGGCGATCCTGCTGTACGTCATCTTCGGCTCGGACGGCAAGAACGAGGAGTTCAAGCCGCAGGACGAGTTCAAGCTCGATCCCTGGATCGAGTTCAAGATCGGGGGCCTCGACCTCTCGTTCAACAAGGCGGTCCTATACCTGCTGCTCGCCTGCATCCTCACGATCGGGACGATGGTCTGGATCGCCAAGCGGATGCAGCAGAAGCCGAACCGCACCCAGGTGATCGTCGAAGGCGCCTACGACCTGACCTACTCGCAGATAGCCCGGAACAACATGTCGGCCGACGCCGCTGCGAAGTGGTTCCCGCTCGTGGCCACGCTGTTCTTCTTCATCTGGTTCTCGAACATGCTCGGCTACATCCCGCTGCCGGTGAACGACCACGAGACGATCGACATCTTCGGCTTCGCCTTCCCGGCCTTCGCGCTCTACGCCGCGACCGCGAACCTCTCGATCCCGCTCGTGCTGACGCTCTCGGTCTTCATCCTCTACCAGGCGGAGGGCATCCGCAGGCACGGCGTGGTCCAGTACCTGAAGGGCTGGCTCCCGGCCGGCGTGTCCGGCCCGGCCGCTGTCCCCATCTTCTTCATCGAGGTGATCTCCCAGTTCATGCGGATCATCTCGCTGTCAGTCCGACTGTTCGCGAACATCCTGGCGGGCCACCTGCTGATCCTGTTCATGGGTGGCGGGCTCGCAGTGCTGCTCGGCATCACCGCGCTCGGTTGGATCACGCTGCCCGTGGCCGTCGCGTTCTTCACGCTCGAGGTGGGGCTGATCGCCACTCTGCAGGCCTTCATCTTCGCCACGCTCACGTCTATCTACTTCGGCGAGGCAAGCGCCGGAGGCCACTAAGGAGGATCCATGGACCTTGCAGTGCTGCTCCCAATCGCCCAGGCGGCCGACCCAACGGACGGCCTGAAGGCGATCGCGCTCGGAGTGGGCGCCGGACTCGGGACGATCGGCCCGGGCATCGGCGTCGGATACATCTTCGGCAAGGTGATCGAGTCGGTCACCCGTCAGCCCGAGATGCGTGAGGAGATCACGAGCATCCAGTGGCTCGGGTTCGCCCTAACCGAGGCGATCGTCTTCTACGCCTTCATCTTCGGCCTGATCGCCTTCTTCCTCTAGGCCGCGAATGGACTTCATCGGGGACATCGCGAGCTTCCTCGTCATCGCTCAGGAGACGAGCGGCGGGGAGGAGGATGGAGGCGGCAGCTTCCTCGTCAGCCCGAACGTCGGGCTGATGATCTGGACGCTGCTCGCCTTCGGAACCACGCTCTTCCTCCTCAACAAGCTCGCCTTCCCGCGGATCGCGGAGGCGCTCGACAGGCGCCGGCAGACGATCGAGAAGTCGCTGGACGACGCCGCGCGGGCGAAGCAGGAGGCGGACGGGCTCCTCGAGGAGTACCGCGCTCGCCTCAGGGAGGCCCGCGAGCAGGCTGAGGACATCACCATCCGCGCGCGCAAGGCAGCCGACTCACTTGCCGACAGCGCCAAGGCGGACGCGAGCAAGCAACGCGAAGAGCTGCTCGCCGCCACCCGGCGCGACATCGAGGCGGAGACCCGCCGCGCGCTTGACGAGATCCGCAAGGAGGTCGCGAACCTAACGGTGATGGCGACCGAGAAGGTCACGCGCAAGTCGCTGACGCCCGACGATCACCGGCGCCTGATCGAAGACGCCCTCAAGGAGGTCGACTTCTCGACGCTGGCGGGCGAGGAAGGCTCCCGGAATTAGATGGAAGAAATCGCCGAGGTCTACTCGCGTGCGCTGTTCGAGGCGGCGAAGGAGAACGACGCCCTCGACCGAGTGCACGACGAGCTCGGCCAGTTCACCGACGCGCTCGACGAGGACCGCAACCTGCAGGTCTACCTGTTCTCGCCCTACTTCTCCTCGGAGGAGAAGAAGAAGGGGATCGGGCAAATCGTCGAGGACGCGGACCCGCGGCTCTTCAACTTCCTCGAGCTGCTCGCCGAGCGCCACCGGATGCCGGCCCTGTTCCGGATCCGGCGCGAGTTCGACTCGATGTGGGCCGAGGAGAACAGGCTGCTGCCGGTGAGCGTCACGAGCGCCGTTGAGCTCGACCAGGGCATCGTCGAGGACATCGGCCGCGAGATCGAGAAGCAGACCGGACGGCGCGTCGAGCTGTCGAGCAGCGTCGATCCCGACGTGCTCGGTGGGCTCAGGGTGAGTGTTGGCAATCTTGTCCTCGACGCAACCGTGCGCAACAGACTCGAACAGCTACGCAAGCAAGTGGCCCGGGCGGCCTAAGGAGACTTCGAAGTGCAGATCAAGCCAGACGAGATCACCAGCATCCTCAAGCAGCGCATCGAGGGGCTCGAGGACGGCGGCGCGGACCTGTCCGAGGTGGGCACGGTCCTGTCGATCGCCGATGGCATCTCGCGTGTGCATGGGCTCGACAACTGCATGTCGACGGAGCTTCTGGAGCTGCCGCACGACGTGACGGGGCTCGCGCTCAACCTCGAGTCCGACAACGTCGGCGCCGTGCTGTTCGGCGCGTGGGACAAGATCGAGGAGGGCGACCAGGTCAAGCGCACCGGCCGCCTGTTGGAGGTGCCGGTGGGCGACGAGCTGCTCGGGCGCATCGTCGACCCGCTCGGCCGGCCGCTCGACGGCAAGGGCGACATCAACACCACGGAGACTCGGCCGGCCGAGTTCAAGGCCCCGGGGGTGGTTCAGCGCCAGCCCGTGAAGGAGCCGATGCTCACCGGCATCAAGCCGATCGACGCGATGACGAACGTCGGCCGCGGGCAGCGCGAGCTGATCATCGGCGACCGCCAGACCGGCAAGACGTCGATCTGCATCGACACGATCATCAACAACAAGGGTCAGGACCTGATCTGCATCTACGTCGCGATCGGCCAGCGCATGTCGACGGTCGTGGAGGTGGCGCAGGAGCTCGAGGATGCCGGCGCGCTAGACCACACGATCATCGTCGCCGCTCCCGCCGACGAGGCCGCCCCGATCAAGTACCTCGCCCCCTACGCCGGCGCCGCCATGGCCGAGCACTTCCTCTACAACGGCCAGCACGCACTCGCGATCTATGACGACCTGACGAAGCACGCCTACGCGTACCGGCAGATGTCGCTGCTGCTGCGGCGCCCGCCCGGCCGCGAGGCCTACCCGGGCGACGTCTTCTATCTGCACTCACGCCTGCTCGAGCGCTCGGTCAAGCTGAACGACGAGCTCGGCGGCGGCTCGTTCACGGCGCTGCCGATCATTGAGACGCAGGCCGGCGATGTGTCGGCGTACATCCCCACGAACGTCATCTCGATCACGGACGGCCAGATCTTCCTCGAGGCGGATCTCTTCCGCTCGGGCGTGCGCCCGGCCATCAACGTGGGCATCTCGGTGTCGCGCGTCGGCGGCTCGGCGCAGACAACGCCGATGCGCAAGGTGGCCGGCCGGCTGCGGCTCGAGCTCTCCCAGTACCGCGAGCTCGAGGCCTTCGCCCAGTTCGGCTCCGACCTGGACGCCGACACGCAGGCGACGCTCAACCGCGGCGCGCGGCTCGTCGAGGCGCTGAACCAGGACGAGCGCAGCCCGTGGCCGATCGAGAACCAGGTCGCGGCGATCTACTCGGGCACCGGCGGCTTCCTCGACCGCATCAAGGTCGAGCGCGTGAAGGACTTCCACGAGTCGATGCTGCAGCGCCTGCACTCCGAGCACCAGGAGCTGATGGACAAGCTCCGCGACGGCCAGTGGGACGACTCGATCGAGGGCGAGCTGAGCGACGCGATGGCCGAGGCGATCGACGACTTCGGGCCAGACTTCGACGCCGAGGGCAATCCGATCGAGGAGGGCGAGTCCGACCGCATCCGCGGCGATCGCGAGCGCGATCGCGAGGCGGGCGGCGAGGACGGCAGCGAGGGCTCCGACTCCGACTCGGGCTCCGCCTCGGGTGAGGGCGCCGAGCAGGCCGAGGAGCAGCAGGCCGCGCCCGCCTGAGCATGGCGAACCTGAAGGACATCCGCAGCCGCATCGGCTCCGTCCAGAACGTTCGCAAGATCACGCGCGCGATGGAGATGATCTCCGCCGCGCGCCTGCGGAGAGCGGAGCAGCGGATCGAGCACCTGAGGCCGTACGCCGACGCCCTGCGCCGGATGACCGCGCGCGCGTCGCACGCCGCCGACAACATCCCGAACCTGCCGATCCTGCAGGACCGGGAGAACGTCGAGACCGTCGGCATCCTCCTGATCACGGCGGACCGCGGCCTCGCGGGCCCGTTCAACTCGCAGATCGTGCGCGCCGGCAACCGGCGCGCCGCCGAGGTTCGGCGCGACGGCAAGGACGTGCTCTGGTACGCCGTCGGCCGGCGCGGCGTCTCCTCGCTCGAGTTCCGTCAGCTCGAGCTTGGCGCCTCGTGGACGGGCTTCACCGACCGGCCCGCCTTTGCCGACGCGCGGACGATCGGCGACGGCATGGCCGCGGCCTACGTCGACGGCAAGGTCGACCGCGTCGAGATCATCTACAACGGCTATATCTCGCCGGTGAACCAGGAGGTGCGGGAGGAGACGCTCCTGCCGCTCCAGCAGGCCGACGTGATCGATGTGGACGAGGACGGGGAGCACGCCGAGGACGAGCCCGAGTCCCGCGCGCTGTGGATCTACGAGCCCGACCCCGAGGAGATCCTCGCCCGACTCGTGCCCGACTACGTGGAGATTTCGATCTACAGGGCGCTGCTCGAGTCGACGGCGTCCGAGCACGGCGCCCGCATGAGCGCCATGCGCAACGCATCCGACAACGCCGGAGAGCTCATCGACGACCTCACCCTGGCCGCCAACCGGCAGCGCCAGGCCGAGATCACCCAGGAGATCATGGAGGTCGTCGCCGGGGCCGAGGGACTTCGATAGGGATCAACCCAGGAGACTGAATGGAAGCCGCAACGCAGGCCACCGAGCAGCAGCGCAGGACCAAGGGCAACGTCGGGAAGGTCGAGGAGGTGCAGGGCGTCGTCGTCGAGGTGGCCTTCGCCGACGGCGAGCTCCCCGAGATCTACAACGCGCTCGAGATCGAGCTCGAGGAGGGCGCCGAGGAGGGCAACGCCACCCGGCTCGTGCTCGAGGTGCAGCAGCACCTGGGCGACGACCGCGTGCGCGCGGTCGCGATGGACGCCACGGACGGGCTCGCGCGCGGCACCGACGTGGTCGACACAGGCGGCCCGATCACCGTGCCCGTCGGCGATGTCGTCCTCGGTCGCATCTTCAACCTCCTCGGCGACCCGATCGACGGGGGCGGTCCCGTGGAGGCGGAGGAGCGCTGGCCGATTCACCGCCCGGCGCCGAGCGTCGAGGACCTGACGCCGACACGCGAGATCCTCGAGACCGGCATCAAGGTCGTCGACCTGCTCGCGCCCTACGCGAAGGGAGGCAAGGTCGGGCTGTTCGGCGGCGCCGGGGTCGGCAAGACGGTGCTGATCCAGGAGCTGATCCACAACATCGCCCAGGAGCACGGCGGCCTGTCGGCGTTCTGCGGCGTCGGCGAGCGCTCGCGTGAGGGCAACGACCTCTGGCTCGAGATGACCGAGTCGGGCGTGATCGACAAGACCATGCTCGTCTTCGGCCAGATGAACGAGCCGCCCGGCGCGCGCATGCGCGTCGCGCTGTCCGGGCTGACGATGGCGGAGTACTTCCGCGAGGAGGGCGGCCAGGACGTGCTGCTCTTCATCGACAACATCTTCCGCTTCGTGCAGGCGGGCTCGGAGGTGTCGGCGCTGCTCGGCCGGATGCCCTCGCAGGTCGGCTATCAGCCCACGCTCGAGACGGAGATGGGGCAGCTCCAGGAGCGGATCACCTCGACCCGCCAGGGCTCGGTCACGTCTGTGCAGGCGATCTACGTGCCTGCTGACGACCTCACCGACCCGGCGCCGGCGTCGGTGTTCGCCCATCTCAACGCGACGACGACGCTGTCGCGCTCGATCTCCGAGAAGGGCATCTACCCGGCCGTCGACCGGGGCCATCGCCTCCAGATGTTCCTCAAGTTCACGACGAGCGCGCCCTGCACCGGCCGGGGCGCGCGGTCACCGTTGGTTCAGAGAGCCGGCGCGCGACCGACTCAAGGTCCTCACAGATGCAGGGCACGTCGTCTACGTTCGCATCGCGCACCGCGTCCGCGGTGCGGCCGAGGATGGCGACCCAGGCGTCGCGGAATCGTGGCTCCCAGTCGGCGACGGCGCCGGCACGTCCGATCGTTCGCGCCATGCTGCGCGTGTCGGCGACCGCCTGCTCGAGGCCCACCAGCACGTCGCCGAGGTCCCGGGTGTCCTGGATGCGCCGCGCGGCGTTGCCGCGGAGGTTGAGCCGTCCACTCTCGCGCGCCCGTCGAACGTCGCCCCAGGCGTCGTCGATGCCGTGATCTAGCTCGCGCGTGTGCTCCACCCAACGGTCCGGCTCGGGGGCAGCGTTGCTTTGAAGCCCGCTGGCCATGTCGGCGAGCAGCGCGCCGAGGCGGTCGTCGAGGTCATCGATGCGGCGCGCGGCACTACGATCGCGCAGCGGCGGCCAGACAGCGAGGTTGACGGCGAGACCGACCGCGATGCCGATGATCGTGTCGGCCAGCCGCGCAAGCAGCATCGAGCCGTCGTCGCTGAGCCCGTGAGCAGCACGACGAGCGCGGTGGCGGCGGCGGTGGTCGACTCCGCTCGCATCGGACCGATCGCGCCCACCGCAAGCCCCGCCAGCAGCACGAGCGCCAGTGAGGCCCAGCTGACGCCCAGGATGGGGGTGACTGCGAAGGCGAGCAGCACGCCGACCACGGCGGCGGCAGCTTGCTGGATGCCGCGCGTCAGCGTGCGATAGACGGTGGCGTGAACGGTGAGAAGCGCGGCCCATGGCGCGAGGAACGACTGCGGCAGCGAGAACACCTCAACGGCGAGTAGCCAGGCGATGACGGCGGCGGCGACCGTCTTGACGAGCTGCAGCACGTCGGTCCAGACCAACGGGTCCCGTAGCCGATCCTCGAGTCGTCCAGCCATCCCACCCTTATGCCCGCTCTGCCGGATGCTCACCTCGCGCGCAGTTCGCTAGTGCTTTGCGCGATTTGCGAAAGCGACGGCGGCGTCAGACGACACGCCTGCCAATCGTCCAACTCGATAGTCGGGTCCGTCGGCCAGGCGCTCCTGCTTCTGCCTCGATGTAGTAGCGCCGTCCGGGGCGATCCACCTCGTCGCAAACAGTGCTGCTCTCTCGCCCGGCGACGTGCAGACGGGCGTCACACCGACCGACGCGCGCGAGCGCTACGCGCCGGGCGCTTGGTACCCGACTTGCTGGGCCTTCCGCAGGGCATCCATCGTCTCGTCGACGGTCAGGAGCGCTGTCGTTTCGAGCGAGCTGAGCGCACCGCCCGCAGTAATCGCCAGCGCAACCGCAGCCATGGACGCGTTGTCGGGAGCCTCCCAAAGGGTGTAGGCGTCGTGTTCGCCAAAGGCGTACCAGAACCCGTGGAGCTTCCCACCGACCGACTCGATGTACGACTGAGCGGCTTTCCCGCGGTCCTCTGGGTTGCCGATCAGCCTGGCCCAAGTCTCCGGCGTGTAGCTGAACCTCGTTAGATAGAGCGGCATCGTCCCTCCCTCTTGGTTTGCTGACCCGCGCGAGTCGCCGATAGGCGTCCGCAGTATGACCCCGCCCGGGAAGCCATCTCATCGCAGCACCTGACTGACGCTCCGCGCGGGGTCGTTGCCGACGCGCCGCCGGGTGGACTTCCGCTTTCGCCTGCTTGCACAAGTTGAGGTCGCGCTAAGCGGACTGCTGCCTTCCATGCGAAGCAGCAGCCGGACTCGCCGGACGCGGACTGCTCCTATGCGCGACGTGCGGAAGCGACGTTTGGCCTTCGCGGGACCCCTGTCTTTCGTCCGCTGCGAGGCGCGGCAGCATCGTCGCGCATCGCAAGCGGCGACGTGAGACGACGCCGGCAGGCTTGCCGCTCGGTTAGGGTCGACAGTCATGGAGACCGTCAGCGGGTGCACCGTGATCACTCCATCGGAAGGACCCGAGCCGGTGATCTTCGGCCCGGCGGAGATGGACGGCGCCTACCGGGTTCTCACCGGTGAGCTTCCCGCCGGCCAGCCTGCGCCTCCCTTCCACCTCCACCCGCACACTGACGAGGCCTTTTACATCGCGGGTGGCGAGGCGACGTTCCTGCTCGGCGACCGAGAGGTTCGAGTCAGCGCCGGCGGCTTCGTATTCATCCCGCGAGGAATTGCTCATACCGCGTGGAATTCCGGTGACGGTCCCCTGCTTGGCCTGATCCTGATCTCGCCGGGCGGCGCGGAGCACGTCTTCGAGCCCGTCGAGGCTCGCTGACGCCTCTCATTGCCATCGGCCCGAGCGTCGTTGACCCTGCGCCCGCCGGGTTCCTTGGCAGGCCAGGGAAGACACCTGGTCTCCCGCTTCCGAGAACGGCGAGGGCGATGGCGAGAACTAGCTTCCCCGTCGAGGTCCTCACCCCCGAGGGTCAGGTCTTCGCGGACGAGGTGGAGATGGTCTCGACCCGCACGACGACGGGCTCGATCGGCATCCTCGCGCACCACGCGTCGCATGTCCCGCTGACCGGGACGCTGATGCGGCGCTCGCGCAGTTGGCTCGAGGCAATCACGCCGTGGATTTCTTTGCAGACGCCATGACCCAGAGCGCCGGCGACGGAGATGCGCTCGCCCGGCGTCCAGTCCGGGTGCGGCGCCTGCCAGTGCCAGAGTCCAGCCTGTAGCTCGCGCGCGGCGCCTACTCGAGGTTCCAGCCGAAGTAGACCTCGACCCGGGCGATCTTGTCCTCGTCGTCAAAGGTCAGAATCTCCGTGTTCCGTCCCCTCCGACCACCGGCGGCGCCGGTCTCATAGGTGATGACTACCTCGTCGCCCGCCTCAATCAACCGGACGAGCTCGAAGTCCTGGCCGCGGCCGGCGCCGGGCCAGCAACGCTCGAAGTAGCCGTCACGGTCGAGCTCCGGGTCCGGCGGCGCCGAGAAGAGAAAGTCATCGCTCAGGCGCTCCTCGAAGAAGCGCCGGTCCCCGGCTGCAAACGCGGCATATGAGTCGCGAGCGATCTGCTTGCGGTCGGCGATGGGCGGCCGAGTCTAGTGCCGCTGTCGGCGCTCGTCGATCGGTCGCGTGAACGAGCTGTTGCGACCCGGCGGCGTGGGATGCTGCCGGGCCAGCGATGAGGAAGCATCCACAAGCCCGGCGCGTGTCTCTTTGTCTGGCGCTCGCCGGAGCGCTCATCGTGCCGGCCTCGGCGGGCGCGGCTCCGGTTACGGTCCCGCGCGAAGGGCGGGCGGTCGACACGTCGCACCCCAACCGCTGGGTCGGCTCCGGCACGCCGCGGAGCTGCACATCCCGCGCGGTCGTGCGAGCCATCGCCAAGGGCGGGATCATCAGGTTCCGCTGCGGGCCAAACCCAGTGCGGATCGAGATGAGGCAGACGGCGAAGGTGGTCAACACGAGCCGTCGCGTCGTCCTCGACGGCCGCGGTCTGGTCACGCTCAGCGGCGGCGGACGGCGCCGCATCCTCTATCAGAACACGTGCGACCGGCGGCAGACCTGGACCACGTCGCACTGCGACGACCAGGCCACGCCTCGCCTCGTGGTGCAGAACCTGACCTTCGCCGACGGAGACGCGACCGGGGCGACGTTCGACGGCGGCGGGGGTGGTGCGATCTTCGCGCGCGGCGGCCGGCTCAAGATCGTCGGCTCGACATTCGTCGCCAACCGCTGTGACGCCACCGGCCCGGACCTGGGCGGAGGCGCCATCCGCGCCCTGTCGCAGCACCACAGGCAGCCCGTGACCGTCGTCCGCAGCACCTTCCGCCGTGGGGTCTGCAGCAACGGCGCTGCGCTGAGCAGCATCGGCGTCTCGTGGTCTATCTACAACAGCGTCTTCACCGGCAACCGCGCGATCGGTCGCGGCGCCAACCCTTCGCGCCCGGGCACGCCCGGCGGTGGCTCGGGCGGGGCCGTCTACGCGGACGGCAACGACTTCCGCGTGCTGATCGCCGGCACGAGGATCACCCGCAACCGCGCGCGCGAGGGCGGCGGCGCGGTGTTCTTCGTCAGCAACGATCGCAGCGGCGTCCTCAGCATCCGCTCCTCGACCGTGCGGGACAATCCGAGCCTCGGCTTCGAGACCGATCCCGGGATCTTCTTCCTCGGCCGGGATCAGATCGTGGTCGACTCGATTCTCGAGTGACTCAGGCGGAGTCGGGCTCCCAGTAGCTGCAGCGGACCCGGCACATCCTCGTCGCCGTCGGTATACCTTCGCGGCATGAGCGGTGGGCTCCGAGACACGGTCGCGCTCGTCACGGGCGCGAGCAGCGGGATCGGTGAGGCGACCGCGCGCGCTCTCGCGGCACAGGGGGCGACGGTGGCCGTTGTGGCGCGCCGCAAGGACCGGCTTGATGCGCTCACTGCCGAGATCGGTGGCCTGGCAATCGAAACCGATGTCACCGACCGTGAGCAGGCGCTGGCCGCCGTCGAGCGGACCGTCGAAGACCTCGGTCGGCTCGACATCGTGATCAACAACGCCGGCGTGATGCTGCTCGGTCCGATCGTCGACGCCCCCGTGGAGGAGTGGGATCGGATGATCGAGCTCAACCTCCAGGGGCTGCTCTACATCGCCCACGCAGCGCTCCCGCACCTGCTGCGCGCCGCCGAGCGCGAGCCGCGCCGGGTCGCGGACCTCGTCAACGTCAGCTCGGTCGCCGGCCGGCGCATCGGAGCCGACGGCGGCATCTACCAGCTCACCAAGCACGGCGTCGGGACCTTCAGTGAAGCCTTGCGCCAAGAGGTCACGGCCCGCCACGTCCGTTCGTCGCTGATCGAGCCCGGCTCGACCGAGAGCGAGCTCGTCACCCACGTCCGCGAGGAAGTCCGCAGCCGGCTCCCGCCTGGTCCCGAGCAGAGACTCCGAGCGGAGGACATCGCCGACGCGATTGTCTACATCGTCACGCGGCCACGACACATGGCCATCAACGAGATCCTGGTCCGCCCGACCGAGCAGGTGCGCTAGCGCGCGCCACCGAGCCGCTGGTAGCCGCCGGTGACCCAATCGACGATCAGACGGCCGTACTCATCGGACGCCTGCTCCCACGCGAAGTGGCCGGCATCCAGTGGGTGGATCTCGCTGTTGGGCAGCAGGTCGGCGAGGTACTCGTTGTTGGACCACGGCACCAAGTCGTCTTCGCGTCCGGCGATGATCTGAGCCGGCGTGGTGATCGAAGGCAACAGAGCGCGCAGCACCGGGTTCTGCTCGGGGTAATGGCGGACAAAGCGAGCGGACTCGGCAAAGCGCCCGAGGTCGTACGCGCTGACGTAGTCCTCATGGACGTCGGGCTCGCTATCGGCAGCGGCCGCGGGCTCGACGGCTAAGCCGATGTTGGTTCGGGCATCCAGCTGTCGGACGACGTCGAGGCTCGGGGCCTCGATGACATCCTTGAGCGCGCCGCCGGCATCGATGGGATCACGCACCGCGCCTCCACCGATGGTCAAGCTCGTGACGCGGTCTGGAGCGTTGGCCGCCACGAACAACGCGGCTGCGGTGCCCACGTCCGGACCGACCACGTGCGGCGCGCCCAGGCCCCATTCCTCGATCAGGCGCGCAAGGAACGTGCCCGTCGCATCCGGTGCGATCAGCTCCGGGCGACCGTCTGAGTGGCCAAAGCCCGGCAGGTCGATCGCGACCACGCGCGCCGCCCCCGACACTTGGTCCCAGATCCTTCGGAACGCCCAGAGGCTCTCCGGCCATGGGCTCAGCATCAACACGGTCACTGCCGACGAGTCCGCTTTGTTGTCAGCAAACCGAATCCGCAGCCCGTCGCAGACTCGAAAGAGCGGAGCGATGGGCGAATGCGCTGCTGCATGCATCGTTCTGGTCTCCGGATCGCTTGGCTCGCTCATTGGTGCGCTCCTTTGAGGTGCTGAATCGATCGGTTTCGAAGCAGGCGATGACGACTGTCATCGGGGAGTGCGGCGGACGATAGCAGACCCCGATGACGACCGTCATCGCCCCCAGCTACGCTGTCCTCATGGACGCCCGGCGAGCGACATCGCGGACGAAGGGAAGCGGCGAGGAGCAACCGGCCCGTGACCGCATCGTGCGCAGCGCGGCCACGCTAGTTCGCGAGCGCGGTGTTCACGGCGTCGGCCTTCGCCAGATCGTTGCCCACGCCGACGGCCCTCGCGGGTCCCTCCAGCGCTACTTCCCGGGCGGGAAGACGCAGCTCATCACCGAGGCCCTCAAACTCGCCGGCGCCGAGGTGCTGAACGACACCGAGTCAGGGCTCCTCGAGGCGGCCACGCCAGCCGATGCGATCGACGCCATCTTCGCCCCTTGGCGCCAAGTGCTCGTCGAAAGCAACTTCACGATGGGATGTCCCCTCGCCGCGACGGTCGTAGATGCCGGCGGAGACGACCAGCTACGGCAAGAGGCTCGCGCCCTCCTCGATCAGTGGCGCGACTCGATAAGCGCCGCCTTGGTCAAATTCGGCGTCCAGGAGTCAACCGCGGACGACGACGCCTCCGTACTCCTCGCAGCGCTCGAGGGCGCCCTTATCCTGAGCCGAGCCAACCAAAGCACCCAGCCACTCGACTCGGTGCAGCGCTTCTTCACCACGTCGCTGACGCAGGCCGCAGCCAACCCCGCCGCTCCCTAGCGGCCGAGGTCTAGGAGCTCCCTTTCGGCTCCGCGGACGGGCTCGTTTCGCAAGAGCAGCCCGTCGCGGAGCGTCCAGAGGTGAGCCGTCGGCTCGGAGAGCATCGCTCCGCTCTCCTTGCCCCGGACGTGCATCGTCATCACGATCACCACCCGACCGTCCGAGACGGGTTCGACGCGGTGCACCTCGACCCGCCACTCGGCCCAAGCGGCAGCCACGTCCTGGAAGTACTGCCGGATGCCGGAGTGTCCGACGTAGGCGCGACCGCTGACGGCAAGCACGGACAGAAACTCGATGTCCGGGTGGGACACCTCGAGCGCCGGCGCGACGTCGCCGCGTGAGATGGCGTTGGCAAAGGCCAGCACCGGCTTGCCGCGCGGGTCGGTGGCTGGGCAGACGGTCACGTCCGAGCCTCAGAAGCCGCCGCCAGCGCTTCCCCGGCCGCGACCACCTCCGCGACGAGCGTCGCCAGGTCGGCCTCTGTCGTGCCCGGATGCAGGATGCAGGCGCGCATGGTCTCGCGCCCCTCGTAGAGCGTGCCGGTTACGAACGCCCGCCCGCGGGCCTGGACGGCCTCGGGCAGGGCGCGGTTGACGGCCTCGAGCCGGTCCGGCGCGCAGCCGGGCGGCCGGGCCCTGAACGCCACGATCGACGCCTCCGGACGGGCCGCGAGCTCCAGCGAGGGCTCTCGCTCGACCAGCGCGGCGAGCTCGCGGGCCAGCGCGTTCGCGCGGACGACCTGGTCGACGATGCCGTCACGACCACGGGCGGCGATCGTCGCCCACGTCTTCAGGGCGCGAAACGGCCGCGTCTGCTCCAGGCCGTACTCGGCGAACGTGCCCACCTCCGCGCCGGCATCCTGGCGCAGGTAGGGCGGGACCGTGCTGAACGCCTCGCGCAGGTCGTCGCCGCGGCGCACAAGAGCGCAGCCCGCGTCGACGGGGACGCCGAGCCACTTGTGCGGGTCGAGCGTCAGCGAGTCCGCGCGCTCCATGCCTCGGTAGCGGGCGGCGATCGCGGGATCGAGCACCCCGAAGGCCCCGTACGCCCCGTCGACGTGGAACCACAGTCCCTCGGCGGCGGCGACGTCGGCGAGGGCCTCGAGCGGGTCGATCGCGCCGGTGTTGACGGTGCCGGCCGAGCCGACCAGTAGGGCGGGCAGCCCGCCCGCCGCGCGATCGGCCGCGATCGTGGCGCGCAGCGCGTCCGCGTCGAGGCGTCCATCCGGCAGCGGCACGGGCCGGATCGAGTCGCTGCCGAGCCCGAGCAGCTCGATGGCGCGCGGCACGCAGCTGTGCGCCTCGGACGGCACATAGGAGAGCAGAGGCGGCCCGCCCCTGAGCCCATCCCTGCGCACGTCGCGGCCGGCCGCGGCGGCGGCGCGTCCACGGGCGCCGGCCAGGCAGACGATCGTCGCCGCGGAGGCCCCGCTCGTGAGCAGGCCGGCGCCCGGCGCGTGCGGGTAGCCGACCAGCTCCGCCAGCCAGCGCACAGCGGTCCGCTCCAGGTGCACGTCGGCGTGGTCGCCCGATACGACGCTCGGGTTCATCGCGGCCGCGGTCAGCGACGCCAGCACCCCCGCAAGCGACGGCGGCGGGTTGACCCAGCCGAAGAACGCCGGGTGCCCATTCCCCATCGCGTGCGGCAGCACGTCGCGCGCCATCGTCCCGGCCAAAGCGCCGAGCCCGCTGGGCCCGTCCGGGAGCGGCAGCGAGAGCAGCTCCTCGCGGAGGTCGTCCGGCAGCGGTTGCCAGACCGGCAGCCCGGGCAGCGCCGCGAGGTGGTCGGCGACCGCGTCGACGAGCGCGTGCCCGGTGCGCCGGAACTCCTCCAGGTCGCCGGTACCAAGCTCGCGGGCGGGCGGTCTGCTCACCCGGCCAGAATAGGTCCCGCCGTTGCCCTGTACGTGGCTGAGCTGAACCGTCACGCTTGACGGATGCGAAGCGCGGCCACCGGGGTGAAGCCGGTGCGGATCTGGCTCGTCGGCTTTGGCACGGTGGGCCGATGGCTCGCGCGCGCCCTCGACTCGCAGACGGAGCGGCTCGCCGACCGGTACGGCGTCGCTGTCACCGTCGTCGGTCTCGCGAACGCACGCGACGGATTCGTCTACGACGAGAACGGCCTCGACCTCGCGTCTGTGCTGGCGCTTGCGTCCGGTGGAGCATCGATCACCGAGCAGCCTGGCGCGCGCCGCTGGCCGAGCGCCATCGAAGGGCTCCGCGCCACCGAAGCTGATCTTCTTGTGGAGGTGACGGCGAGCCCTTCGACTGACGGCGAGCCGGGGCTGGCACACATGCGCGAGGCGCTTGGACGCGGCATCCCAGTGGTTACCTCCAACAAGTGGCCCGTCGCCCTGGACGGGGTGGAGCTTGCCGCGCGGGCGCGCGACCAGGGAATCGCATTTCGCGCGGAGTCCACCGTGATGTCCGGGACGCCGTTGCTGAGGGCGCTGGTCGATGGTCTCGCGGGTGCGGTCCCGATCGCGCTTCGGGGCGTCCTGAACGCAACCGCCAACTTCATCCTCGGCCGAATGGAGGAAGGCACGTCCTACGAGGACGCGCTCGCCGAGGCACAGAGCGCTGGTCTGGCCGAGCCTGATCCGGCCGCCGACGTCGAGGGCCACGACACGGTTGCGAAGGTGATGATCCTGTCAGCACTCGTTTTTGGCAGGCAGCTTCGACCCCAGCAGGTCGCGTGCCGCGGAATCACCGACATCGCTCGCTCCGAGATCGAGCAGGCGGCCGCCAACGGCGCACGGCTCAAGCACGTCGCGACGCTCGAGTTCTCCGAGCCAGACGGAGTGGGAGATGTCAGCGCTCGGGTGCAGCCCGAGGCCGTTCCCCGCGACGATCCGCTGGCGAGCGTCGAGGGGACCACCAACGCGGCCGTGTGCCGCGCAAGTCCGATCGGGGAAGTCACGATCATCGGACCCGGCGCCGGACCGGAGCTCGCGGGACAGGGCGTGCTCAGCGACGCCATCGCAGTCGCGCGATCGCTTACCAGAAACTGACCGCGCACCGGTTCGCTCAGCGAGCGCGGTACGCGTCCGCAGGGGATCGCCCACCCGGGTTTGCGGCGTCGGGACCGGGCTGGACCGGAGACCCGCGCACCACGAGCCGCGAAATCAGCGCTACGCCGACAACAAGCGTGCCGACGCCCAGAAGCCAGAAGGCCAGCTCCGAGTCGATTTCTCCGACCATCCACTCGAAGTTCATGCCGAAGAACCCTGTGATGAACGTGAGCGGCAGGAAGATCGTCGCCACCACGGTCAGCCAGTACGACGTCTCGTTGAGGCGCAGGTCGATCAACCTTGCCAACGCATCCGCGGCGGCATCGATCGCGTCGACCAAGCGGTTGACCTGCTCACCAATGCGGTCGAAGTAACGTTCATCGTCCGCCTGGAGACCTTCGAGCCGGCCGATTTCCACCCCGATCCGCTCGAAGAGGCCGCGCTGGAGCCCCACCCGACGCCTCATCCTCGCGAGTTGCGAGCTGATCAACCGCAGCGTGCCCATTCGCAGCCGGCCGGCACGCAGGTCGGCCGACATCACCGACAAGTCGTCCAATGTCAGCTCGGCCTCGTTCAGCGCGTCGAAGGCACTGGCGACCATTGCGTCGAGCACGGCGTAGACGGTGTACTGCTCGCTGCGCCCCTCCGGCACACTGGGGGCGAGCACCTTGGGAAGGGACACACGCTCCCTGTGAAGCGTCAGCAGGTAGTCGCCACTGACCAGGACGTGCACCTCGATCGGGTGCAGCCGGTAGCTGTTCTCATCCTCTTGGTCGCGTTCCAGGTAGCAGCTGAAAGCGAAGACAACGTGCTGCCCGTCGGCGTAGAACTTCCGCGAAGCGGCATCGGCCTCGCCGAAGTCCAGCAGCGCGGCAAGGGCCCGCTCGGATATGCCCAGCACTTCGCTCAGGTCGCCCTCGCTCGCGTCGCTCGAGCTGAGGTCGACCCAGAAGAAACGATCCGCGCTGCGCAGTGCGGCGATCCGCTCTCGCTGAGCGCTGCCAAGACCCTCGACGATGTCGGTCACGCGCTCCGAGAGTACGGCCGACCGAAGACGGCACCGTTGATCGTCAGTCGGCTTCGAGCAGCGCTCTCAGGGTCTGCAGATCCTTCCTGAGCCCCGAGCGGACCATCGGACCCAGGATGGGGCGGAGCAGGCGCATCCCGACTCCTGGACGTGGACGCCTGGGCTCATCGAGGGCTCCTTGCGTAGCTCGCGCCTGCTGCGGGCGCGAGCCTGGCACATCTCGGATCGCCGCGACCCGGATCAGGCCCCGTCCGACGTCGCCACGGCAACGAGCGCGAGCCCCGGAAGGTCGTAGCCGCCGTCGGTGCGGAAGGAGGCGAACGCGGCGCCGACCTGTCCCTTGAAGGCCTTCCGTTCGTCGTCGGGCATGTCGCGGAGCACCGGCCCGGCGGGCCCGCCGGTGTCGGTCGCATACGTCATGTAGTCGTCGAGGTCGCGGAAGGGGAAGCGAACCGGCAGCTCCGCCGTGCGGACATCGGTGAAGCCCGCGCCCTCGAGCAGTGATCGCGTGTGCTCCTCGCTCGCCATCGCGAACGGGCTCGGGGCGCCGGGTTCGGGTGGCGGCAGCAGGCCGCGCTCGACCAACAGGCCGAAGGGGATGGTGATCCACGGGTTACTCTCAGGCGCGCTCCACACGGCGAGCGCGAGGCGCCCACCGGGGCGCAGCACCCGATGTGTCTCGGCGAGCGCCGTCGCTGGATCGGACATCAGCATGTAGCTGAAGCGGCAGAGCACGCCGTCGACCGAGTCGGCGTCGAGCTCGATGCTCTCGGCATCCATCACCCGGTGATCGACGTTCGCCAGCCCGAGCTCGGCAGCGCGGCGGCGCGCCACCTCCACCATCGCCGGGGAGAAGTCGGTCGAGACGATGCGGCCGCGCTCACCGGCGATCGCGGCCGCCTCGAAGCCCGTGTCGCCCGCGCCCGCGGCGAGCTCGAGCAGCGTGTCGCCCGGCCGTGGTGCGAGCTGCCCGATCATCCACTCGCGCACCGGGGCGACGTTCTGCTCGATGCGGGCGCGCCAGCGCTCCCAGCCCGGTGCGAGCGCCTCCGCGATCTCGAGAATCGTGGGCTGTTCGTCGATGCGGTTGCTCATCGTTGTGACGCTACGGACCGCGCCGCGTCGCCGCGTCGGATAAATCACCCACACCGCTCGGGCAACGGGAGTGGGTAATTCCGCCTATCCCGAGACCGGGACGAGGCGGCTAGCCGCTCCGCGCCGCCGCCTGGGCGCGCCGCAGCGCCTGGATCCGCTCGGCGTTGAGCGCGTCGACAGCCGGGATCAGCGACCCCAGCTCGTAGTGGTCGACGGCGATCAGGCTCACCGGCACGCCGCGCTTGCGCCCGCACTCCTTCGCGCGCCCGATGATCTCCTTCTCGGTCTGGAAGGGCTCGTTCGGTGAGCTCCGCGGCGGGAAGACGTCGGCCCAGTGGTTGAGCATGAGGAAGGGGCTGTCGACGTCGCCGCGCTCGAGCTTGCAGCTGAGCTGCTTCACCTTGGTCGCACCGAGCGGCGTGTCCTGCACGAACGAGAAGCCGTCGAGGTACCACGGCACCGTTCCGTCGGCGTCCTTCTCGGTGAACACGATCACGCGCTTGTTGCGGCTCACGAGGTCGCCGAGCGTCGGCATCGGGCTGTCGCGGTCGAGCGTCTCGACGTAGCGCAGCAGCCCCGCCTCCCTGAACACCCGCTCGATGTCCTGCGGGCTCACGTACGGCTCGATGAACAGGATCACGACCTCGCCGCGGTTGGCCTGGAGGAACTCCCTGACGTCGACCATCGAGTCGACCATCCTGGTCGCGCCGAGCTCACAGACGGTGTGGCACAGCCAGACCTCGCGCTCGCCCTCGAGGTCGCCGGCGCCGAGCCGTCCCGCCAGCCGCTCGGCTGACGCGAGCACCTCGGGCGGCATGCTCTTCGCAACCTTGTTGCGGTCGCGCTTCTCGGAGCGTGAAGTCGGTGCGGACCTTGCCCTCGCCGCTCTCGATGCCCCAGTGCGCATCGATCAGGAAGAGGCGGATCCCGTCCTTCAGCTGACGCTTCATGTCGTGACGCTGGTTGGCGATGAACCAGCCCGGGCTGTCGGACGCGGAGAACGAGTTGTGCGTGCCCGCCCAGACGGCCTCGTTCAAGCGCAGCTCGCAAAGCGCGAACGAGCCGTTGCACTCGCCGCGCTGAACGCTCGGCTGGGCGATGCTCGGCTCCGGCGCGCTGCTCGTGACCACGATGACCAACGCCGTGAGCGCCCCGACGACGATGAGGCTTGCCGCCCCGGCCGCGACGAAGGCCCGCCCGCGTGTTTCCTCGGCCTGCGCACGCGTCTGGCCGGGACGTGCGAGCAGTAGAAGCAGCTCCGACATGCCGAAGAACACGAGGAAGGCGCCGCCCACCACCGCCACGATCTGAACCGCGAGCGTGGGTTCGAGCACGGCGAGGACCCCCGCTACGAGCGCGGCGACGCCGCGGAGCGCGCGCGCCCACGTTGCTTTCGGCCGCTGCGCGAGCCGGCGCAGGCGCTGCGCCGGCGCCTCGACGTCCTCCGGGTCGAGCGCTGCCGCAGCCGCCGCGATGGCGATCCCAAGCAGCGCGACGAGCAGCGCCCACGTCACCAGGTCTCCGATGAATGCGTCGAACAGGCCCGAGACCGCGTTGCGCACCTCCTCGTCGGTCACCTCGTCCTCGCCGTAAACGCCCGCCAGCGTGCGCGCCTCCAGCACGAGCAGCGCGACCAGCAGGATCGCGCCGGCAGACGCCGACGGCGATGCCCGCCCTGAGCACTGCCACGCGGCGATCGACCGCGACCGCGACCGCGCCGAACAGCAGCGCGAGCGCCACCAGCGGCAGGACGATCCCGAGCGTGCGGACGTGGTCCGCTATGCGCAGCGTCGTGCCCGTGACCTCGCTGTCCTTGAGCGCGAGCAGGTTGGGCTTGAGGTCGTCCGGCAGCTGCTTGGCGAGGTTGGGCGAGACCGAGCGCAGGCCGAACTGGACGATCTGGGCCGCGTCGCCGAGGTCGAGCAGGACATTCTCCTTGTCGCGCACGAAGAAGACACGATTCGCTTCGGCTGCGGCGGAACGGAAGACGCGCTGGAAGGGCTCCGTCTGGATGAGCGTGTCGACAACCGACTCGAGGAGCGGCCGCGCCGCGGCGAGGTCGGCGGAGCCGCGCTCGGCGAGATAGATGACGATCTCGCGCCCGACGATGGTGCGCACGGCGTCGTCGTCGAGGGCCGTCACGGCCCGGTTGGCGAACGCCTCGCGGTCGACGATCTGCTCGCGCGCATAGAACGCGACGATCCCGGCGATCAGCAGCACGGCGCCGATGACGAGCATCACGACGCTGGCAGTGGCCCTGCTTCGGTCGGCCGTGGAACCCATTTGCGAGTCGCGCAGTTGCCGGGGGGACTGTATCTCCTGTACCGTCGGGCGCCGCATGCGACGGACCTGTCTCGTCTCGCTCGTCGCGGCCCTGGCCTTATGGGCTCTTCCGGTGACGGGCGCCGGCGCCGTAACCGCGCCACAGGCCGACCGCGCGCTCGACAACGCGCTCGAGCGGCTCGTCGACGGCGAGGGCGGCCCGCCCGGCGCGATATCGATGATCCACCGCGGTGGGCGGACGGTCGCGCACACCGCGGGTGTCGGCGTGATCCGGCCTGCGCGCGTCTGGCGGCCCGGCGACCACATGCGGGTCGCGAGTGTCGCCAAGGCCTTCAGCGGCGCGGTCACGCTCTCGCTCGTCCGCAGCGGCGACCTCGCGCTCGACGACACCATCGGCGAGCTGCTGCCCGGCCAGCCGGCGTCCTGGTCGCAGGTAACGCTGCGCCAGTTGCTGGCCCACACGAGCGGGCTGGCGGACTTCTCCGGCACGGACGCCTTCCTGAAGGCCTTCACCGATGACCTCTTCCGCAGGTTCACCCCGCCGGAGCTGCTGGCCTACGCCCACCCGGAGCCGCTGCTCTTCCCGCCCGGCACGCGCTACCACTACTCGAACACGGACAACATCGCGGCGGCTTTGATGGCCGAGGCCGCGACCGGCCGCTCATACGACCGGCTCCTACGCGAGCGCGTCTACCGCCCCCTCGGGATGCGCAACACGAGCCTGCCCCTCGGATCGCGGCTGCCGCGCCCGTTCGCCCACGGGTACGTCCCCGATCCGCCCGGCCCGCTCGAGGATCTGAGCGAGGCGTTCAGCGCGTCCGGCTCCTGGGCGTCGGGTGGCATCGTCTCGACCCCGGCCGATCTGACCCGCTTCGTCCGTGGCTACGTCGGCGGCCGCCTGTTCAGTGGGAGCGTCCAGCGGGCTCAGAGGCGCATGCGCCCCGGCAACTCGGAGCCGCGTGGGCCGGGGATCAACCGCGCCGGCCTCGCGCTGTTCCGCTACCGCACGCGCTGCGGAGTTGTCTTCGGCCACACCGGCAACACACCCGGCTACACACAGTTCATCGGCGCGAGCGCCGACGGCAGCCGATCGGCCACCGTCGCGATCAATCAGCAGATCACGGCCAAGACGCCCGTCCCGGGTGCATTCGCCAGGTTGCGGCGAGCGTTCACGGCCGCGGCCTGCGCAGCGCTGGCGACCAGGCGTTAGGAGGCTCGCGCAATGCAGATCGCAGAGATCATCCTCGAGTTCGAGAACGAGAGCCCGCTCAGCACCGAGGGTGAGCGGGCCGGGATGATCCTGCTCGGGGCGATGCTGCTCTCGTTCCTGCTGATCCGCGTGAGCACGCGCCTGATGAGGAGCCCAAAGGTCACCTGGTGGCCGGGCAGCATCGAGACCGAGGGCGGCCTGCACGTACATCACCTCGTCTTCGGGATCGTGCTGATGCTCTTCGCCGGCTTCCTGATGGCGCTGCAGCTCGCCAGCCCGTGGTTCGAGCTGTCCGCCGCCGCCTTCGGCATCGGCGCCGGGCTGACGCTCGACGAGTACGCGCTCTTCCTGCAACTCGAGGACGTGTACTGGGCCGAGGAGGGGCGCCGCTCGGTGGACGCCGTGATCGTTGCGGCGATCGTGGGCGGGCTGATCCTGATGGGCTTCCTGCCCTTCTCCACGGACTCGGGGGCGCCGACGATCATCCTCGCGGTACTGGGCTCGTTGGCGGTCGCGGCGGTTGCCGTGCTGAAGGGCAAGATCTTCATGGGCGTCGCCGGAATGCTCTTCCTGCCGATCGCGCTGATCGGAGCCATCCGGCTCGCCAAGCCCGACTCGTTCTGGGCCCGTCGCCGCTATCCGGAGGGGAGCTCCAAGCGGATCAAGTCCGAGGCCCGTTACGAGCGCCACACGCGCCGTTATCAGAGCTTCCAGGACAAGGTGGCGGGCGCGCCCACCCCGAAGTCCGAGGCCTGAGCCCTCAATCCTCCTCGAGCGCCAGGCTCGCGAACTTCTCGTTCGTGTGCGTGCGCGCGTAGGTGAAGAAGATCGTCAGCCCGATCACGAGCCAGGTCACCAGCCGGATCCAGGTCTCGATCGGGAGCATCGCCATCAGCCCCAGTGCGCTGAGCAGCCCCAGGCCCGCGACCACCTGGACGAATGGCACCCGGAAGGGCCGCTCGACGTCCGGATGCGTGCGGCGCAGGACCAGGACCCCGGTGCAGACGAGCACGAACGCCAGCAGCGTCCCGATCGAGACGAGCTCGCCGAGCACGTCGATCGGCACCAGCGCGGCGACCACCCCGCCGGCGGCGCCGCACACGATCGTCGTGAAGACTGGCGTCTTGAAGCGCTCGCTCACGCGTGCGAACGCCGGCGGGAGCATGCCGTCGGCCGACATGCGCATAAGGATGCGGGTCTGCCCGTAGAAGGTCACGAGCGCGGTCGAGAAGAGCCCCACCACCGCCGCCACGCCCAGCGCTTCGTCCAGCCAGTCAGCCCCGGATCCCTCGGTCCGGACCGCCTCTGAGAGCGGGTCGGCGACGTTGAGCTTTTCGTACGGGACGATGCCGGTCAGGACGAGCCCGATCGCCACGTACAGCAGCGTCGAGATCAGCACCGTCGCGAGCAGGCCGATCGGCACCGTGCGCTGCGGGTTGCGCGATTCGCCCGCGGCCGTCGAGACGGCGTCGAAGCCGACGTAGGCGAAGAAGACGACGCCGGCGCCGCGGACGATCCCCGAGACGCCGAACTCGCCGAAGTCGCCCTCGTTGGCCGGGACGAACGGCGACCAGTTGGCGCTGTCGACGGCCGCCGCGCCGACCGCGACGAACAGCAGCAGGACGACGATCTTGAGCACGACGATCGCGTTGTTGACGCCGGCCGACTGACGCGTGCCGACCACGAGCAACAGGGTCGTCCCGGCTACGACGATCAGCGCGGGCAGGTTCACGATGCCGCTTCCGCTCCCGAATGGCGGGCTGGCGAGATCGTGCGGCACGTGTATGCCGAGCGAGTCGAGCAGGCTCACGGCGTAGCCGGCCCAGCCGACCGCGACCGTGGACGCCGCGAACAGGTACTCGAGCAGCAGGTCCCAGCCGATGAACCAGGCCATGAACACGCCGAACGCCGCGTAGGCGTACGAATAGGTCGAGCCCGCGATCGGGATCATCGCGGCGAGCTCCGCGTAACAGATCGCCGTGAGGCCGGCGGCGACCCCGGCCACGAGGAACGAGATGACCACGGCGGGCCCGCTGTACTGGGCGGCGGCGGTCCCGGTCGTCACGAAGATCCCGGCGCCGACGACGCTCGCGATCCCGAGTGTCGTGAG